>JAJRRC010000080.1 GCA_024279865.1 Planctomycetota bacterium
AACCACCCACATGGGCTACCGTGGCAACGCGGGATGCTCGGATAGAAGCATGGGAACCAGCCAAAACAGACGACTCAAAATAAAAGAACCTTGACAAGCAACGGTTTTTCATAGAAGCCGCACGCATACTGCGTGCGCGTCTTGAGGCAATCGTAAATAATGTAAAGCGACACATCAAGCACGCCATACGCTGGCAAACTTGTTTGATCGCTTACTGTAAACGCACCGCTTGTTGGGTGCTCAGCGCGTTCTTGCCTGCGAGATCGGTCCATTGAACCTTTACTGTAACTTGCTCAAGGGCGCCAACCACCTCAGCAGGCAATGCAATCTCTAGCGTGTAATGCGTTCCCGTGAGGCCGCTACGGTAAGCCTTGTTCCACTGAGAACTGTTGTACTGCTTTTGAGCGACCAACTTGACCGACGACTCGGCTGTCAGGCTTGCAACTTGCACGGTAGCGAGCCCTGTGGTGGGTACAAAGCGATCCTGAGCATCAAAGGTACGAACATACAGACGAATCAAGTCGTCGTGACCATCGTTGTTGGTATCAATGCCACCGCTGTAACGGTCCAGTGCAATGCGATGTGCAATCGCGCCCACCAATGGGCCGTCTGATGAGGCAAGCTGGTCGGCTTGTTCTTTAACAATTTGACGAAGTTTTTGAACTTCACGGTCAAGCTGAAGATTGTTTCTGCGTAGCTTGTCGTTTTCTTTGCTGATACGGTTTGAAGAACCGCCACAAGCGTTTAACAGGCTGATCATAATGACGGCCGTCGTTAGACGGACCGCCAAGGATCGGGAATCAGTCAGAAAAAACATCATTCTTTTTTATCGTCAGCCGAGGCTTCGTCTTCATCAGCATCTGGAATATGCACCAGGATCTTGTCCACCACGCCATAGGTGACGGATTCTTCTGCATCAAGCCACTTGTCACGTTCGCAGTCATTGGCGATGATTTTGAGGTCTTGACCGGTGTGGTCACTCATAATCGCATAAAGACGATCACGGGTTCGGATCATTTCCTTGGCCTGAATACCCAAGTCAGTGGCAGGCCCTTCGATCACGCCACCCATCAGAGGTTGATGCAGTGAAACACGGCTATTGGGCAGGACAAATCGCTTGCCTGCTTCGCCGGCCATGAGCAAAACCGCACCCATGGATGCAGCCATCCCCACGCAGTAGGTCGCCACCTTCGGGCGGATAAACTGCATGGTGTCATAAATACCCAGGCCCGCACTGACCGAGCCGCCTGGGGAGTTGATATAAAAATGGATGTCTGCCTTGGGGTCGTCCTGAGAAAGGAACAACAACTGAGCGACCACCAAGTTCGCAGAGGTGTCATCAACACCTCCGCCAAGGAAAATAATACGATCTTTGAGCAGACGCGAGTAGATATCAAAAGCGCGTTCGCCGCGGCCGGTTTTTTCGATCACCATTGGGACA
Source organism: Planctomycetota bacterium (assembly GCA_024279865.1). Taxonomy (GTDB): domain Bacteria; phylum Planctomycetota; class Phycisphaerae; order Phycisphaerales; family Phycisphaeraceae; genus JAJRRC01. The sequence goes on from JAJRRC010000080.1 coordinate 1,442, forward strand.
AGTGAAGACATATTCTAAGCTTCCTTAAACATGGACGTTGTGTCTGTAATTGCTTGGGAAGATTCTAACACCCCAATCGCAAACCCGCGACCCCCCCCCCCGGAAGTTGGCCCTTGGTAAACATGACACCCTTGGGGAAACCCCCGGAAGTTGGCCCTTGGTAAACACAAAATCCTTGGGAATTTTCTTTTGGGAATTTTTTAAGCCGAATGCTGAGGTCTTCCGAAGCGTCGGATTCTTGTGAGGCAGTGACACCAATCCCACAAAGAACTCGCGTGCATCAATCCTCTGCATCCGTTTCGGGCCCTTGTCGTTCATATAGAAACAAACGCATGCTGCCATAGGCAAAGGCCACCGGTTTAAGCCAACCTTCGACCACAGACGGCACCGCCCGATCATCGGTCCGCAGAACCAAAATGCCTTCGGGGACCATCAAATCTGTGCATAGCTCAATAATCTGGGTCACCGTTTCCATGTCCGCCGCGGCCATTTCGTAAGGCGGGTCACAAAAAATCAGTTCCACCGGTGTATGCGTCAGCAAAGACGTCCATGTGCCACGCGAAAGGTCACTGCTCAAGACGGTTGCCTCGTCGGTGAGCCTTAAGGCTTCGATGTTTTGCTCGAGAATGCTTCGAGAGCCCCGATGCCGTTCGACAAAAGTGCAATGAGGCGCCCCGCGAGACAGAGCTTCAAGGCCCATACTTCCCGTGCCACTGAATAAATCCAGGCAAGGCCCACCAAAAACAGCCAAACTCATCAAGCGGTCAAAAAGACTCTGCTTCACCCGGTCCGTAATCGGACGGGTCGTCTGTGTGCCTTTGGGACCGAGCAAGGTACGATGTCGATGAATTCCACCAATGATGCGCATATCGGTATTATGGCATCTTTGAAATATTTTGTAGAAAGTAATCTCCCGTGAGTAAAAATCCTAAAAAACCGACCCAAGCCTCCAAAGCTGATAAATATGCGTTGTACCAACGGGCTGTGCAAGAATCTGAGGTCGAGGTCAAATTTTTCAACCGCGTCTTCAAAAAACTCTTCAACACCAAGCCTACAACGCTCCGAGAAGATTTTTGTGGCACCTTTGCTATCTGCTGTGATTGGGTTGCCAGCCAAAAAGATCGCATCGCCATCGGCGTCGACCTCGACCCTGAACCCTTGGCCTGGGGACGTGAACACAACTTGTCCAAGCTCAAACCCAAAGCCCAAGAACGCGTCACCCTACTCGAAGACGATGTCCGCTCCGTAGGCAAGGTACGAGTGGATGTGCTGGCAGCCCAAAATTTTTCGTTTTGGATTTTCAAAACCCGTCCCCAACTCGTCGATTATTTCAAAGTGGCCTACCAAAATCTCGCAGACCAAGGCATGATGGTGCTGGACATGATGGGCGGCAGCGAATGTTGGGACGAAGGACACGTCGATGTCCGTAAATACAAACGGTTTACCTATGAATGGGAGCAAGCCATGCTCGATCCCATTACCCATGACGCACGATTCCATATTCACTTTGCGTTTAAAGATGGTAGCCGTCTGGAGAAAGCCTTTACCTATGAGTGGCGGTTCTGGTCAATCCCCGAGGTGAAGGAAATGCTTCTAGAGGCGGGGTTCGATGACGTGCATGTCTATTGGGAAAATACGGATTCTGAGGGCGAAGGGACCGGCATCTACCGTCAACGTGAACATGCCCCGGCAGATCCTTGCTGGATTGCGTATATAGTAGGTGTCCGTGCCGGGGAAACGGCCACTTTGAAAAAGTGATGCACGAACATAACCTGTTCGCCAATGTGGTAATTTGTTTTTTTTATGGTTGTATGTAAGGAACGCACTGATGAAACTCCAAGGCCCCCGTGGAACACGTGATTTTTACCCCAAGGAATGTGCTTGGCAGAACTTTCTACTCGAAGCCTGGCGAAAAGTTTCTGTCCGCAACGGCTTTGAAGAAGTCGACGGCCCGTTTTTCGAGTCACTGGACCTCTACAAAATTAAAAGTGGCGAAGGAATCGTCAACGAACTGTTCCACTTTGAAGATCGCGGCGGTCGAGAATTAGCGATTCGACCCGAATTTACGCCCACCCTTGCCCGCATGGTCGCTTCCAAAGCCAATAGCCTGCAAAAACCCATCAAATGGTTCTGTGTCCCCAATCTCTGTCGTGCTGAACGCCCTCAACGCGGACGGCTCCGTGAATTCTTACAGTGGAACTGCGACCTCATCGGGGTCGATGGGGCCATGGCTGATGCAGAGTGCATTTTTACGCTTGTGGATCTGCTTCGAGAACTAGGACTTGAACCACAACATGTTCGCGTCAAAATCAGCCATCGCCAAACTGTGCGGACCATTCTGACCAAACTAGGCGTCGCAGAAGACAAACTGCTTACAGCATTTGATCTGCTGGATCGACGAGACAAAATGGACGCTGACGCTTTTACCAAAGCAGCCAGCGAACTAGGCATGGCCCCTGAACAAGTCGAACGATTCGAACAAATTTGCCGCTTCCGATATCCCTGTGGCAGCCTCGCTCAAATGTGCGAGCAGACGGGCCTAGATAGTCTACATGAACTCGAAGAACTTGATGCCCAACTGCAAGCCTTTGGCATTGCGGATTGGTGCGAATATGACTTGGGTATTGTGCGAGGCTTGGCCTATTACACAGGCACGGTGTTTGAACTGCACGAAACCAGCGGCGCGATGCGCGCCATGGCAGGTGGCGGACGTTATGACAAACTCATCGAATTGTTCGGCGGCCCATCAATGGGAGCCGTCGGCTTCGGCATGGGTGATGTGGTGCTGAGCGAAGTTTTGGCTGACAAAGGATTGATGCCTCAAGATGTCTCCCCCAGACCTGATGTGTTTATCGTTGCAACCTCGGATGCCAGTGCAACGCAGGTTCCCATGCTCACCGCCAGCTTGCGTGAGCAAGGCCTCCATGCACGATTCAGCTACAAAACCACACGCAACCTAGGCAAACTACTCAAGGATGCCGCCAACGCCCGTTCCCGTTTCGTGGTGATTTTGGACGATGACACGCCCAACGGACAAGTCCAAGTCAAAGACCTCCAAACCAGCGAACAGCAAACGGTGGCAATCGAGTCCTTGGCTTCGCACGTTGCCTTGGCGTAGAACCTCGTGCATCATTTCTTGCGCTGGTTCACTTGGTGAATCGTTTGAAAACAGCCGGGTTTTCATAGCAGCCGCACACTTACAGCGCCCGGGGGGGTCTGGAAATATCTCTTTTTGATCAATGCGGATCGCTTTTTCACATCCAGTCAGACGCGCCCCTGGGCGCAAGTATGCTTGCAGCTAAAACAACGCCAAACTCTGAAGATTCGGATTCTTTCTGAACGCTACAGATAACTATTAAATACTCTATTTTTCTCCGAACCCACAAGAGCTATTTCTATAAAAAAAAACGGCCCCGAGCATGATGCTCAGGGCCGTTGTGGGAATCTATGGAAGTCTGACGAACTTATTCATAGAAGTTCGTAGATTCGGTTTCTTCGACCGGACGACTGATCTGGTCGGAGTTCATACGCACCTGGAAGCGAACGTCGCCGCTCTTGACTGCTTTGATGCGGACACGCCAGGAAACCTTCTGTTGAGGAGCAAGGCTTGGCAGTGGCGCGATACGGATGGTACGTCCAGCGATAGTGGCTTTGGTGGGGCCAGTGGTACCGACGTATGCCATCGTATCTTCAAGGGTCAAGACAAAGCTGATATTAGTTCCAGCCAGTGAACCCTGATTGGTGACGCTAATGACGTAAGTGGTTTCGCCGTTGATTTCAACGGGGTCTTGGAGGTCCACACATTCGAGCAGGATCGCGGGGATACCCTTGACCTGTGTTCGAGCGGTTGCGGTTACAGCGTTGGCACAATAAGCATTGGCACTGGCCGTGTTGACGATGGTTCCAAGCTGTGTGCCGGTGACTTTGACGGACACGGTTTTACTTTGCTTGGCTTTGAGGGTTCCGAGGTTCCAGGCAATCTTGCCGCCGACGATCTTGCCGCCGTTAGAAGCACTGACCCACTTGGCACCGGCGGGGATGACATCCTCGACGATGGTGTTGCGAGCTTCGCCGTTGCCGGTATTGGTGACGGTGATTTTGTAGTTGATGGGTCGACCGAGGAATCGCATCGCTGGGCCGGTCTTGGTGATTTTCAGGTTCGGCGAACGGACCACGGTGGTGGTGGAAGCTTTGGCTCCTAGGTTACCGAAGGCCGATGCGGTGGCGGTGTTGGTAAAGCGGCCGGTCTTGGTGGCCTTGGTGTTGATGGTGTAAACCTGGCTTTTGCCAGCAGGGAGAATGCCGACATTGATGTTGACTTTCTTTTTGCCATCGAGAGTCACGAGGCCATCGGGAAGGTTGTCCACGATGGTGACATTGCGGGCATCGCCGACACCGGTGTTGGTGACGGTGATTTTGACAGGAATGGGATCACACTTCAGGACATCAGCAGGAGCTTCTTTGGTGAGCTTGAGCTGAGGGGCGATGACATTGAGTGCCATGCAGGCTTCAAGTTCATGTGAAACGGTCAGGCAATTTTCCAGCCGTCCTGGAGCAGAGGAGACACCGGTGATGGTGATATCACGACTGGCTCGTGGAGCGAGATCGCCGAGTTGCCAGACCAGTTGGCTGCCAATGTTTTTGGCTGCGGGGGTGATTTTGCTGGCCTTGAAGTTCGCAGGCAGTTGATCTTTGACGATCACATTTTTCAATGCCAAGCCTGTGAGGTTCTGTACTTTAAGGGTAAAGGTGAAAGGCATGCCGACTTGCACGGTGGCTGGGGCACATTTTTCGACCAAAATGGAGCTGCTGGAGATTTTACCGGTTGGCCAAATCAGACGACCGCAGACTTGTTTGTCTGTGGAGGTTGGCTTGTAAACCCTGGGGGCCGGGGCGGGGGCCTTGGGGGCAGGCTTGTTGGTGACCTTGTTTTGGGCACAAGCGACACAGGGAACACCTTGGTTGGCTCGTTCACCAGGGGTGCTACAACCTTGCAGTACCAACAGGAAAACAGCAACCAAAAGCGACAATTGTTTTGCCATGCCGACTGATCGCAAACGGTTCATAAGAAAGGCTCCATTATTAATTAGACTTAAGCGAATCGACGAGAAGGTGACATTTCCCCCACGTCCTAATATTATCTACGCTGTAAATCCTTCGCTTTTAAAGCATGAAGGACCCATTAGTATACTCCACTGTTGCGTAAAAATACATCCCTGTCAAAAATCCCAACCTTTCTATTGGCCGTTTGTGAACAACAGGTAAACTAGGCAAGCAAATTAATGTGCCACTGGGGGCAATAACTCGTAGCTTCAGACGTTATATAAGCATCGTATTCAACTTCGTGACCTCAATGATACAAAAGGATTTTATCATGATTCGACGCTACCTCTGGCGACCGCCAAGCAATGTTTTCTGGGCTGTTCTTAAAAGTCGCGGTCTTGCCACGGCAAGCATTCTCATGGTCATTGGACTCTTGGCATGGCTCTTGGCCAATGACAACGGCATGCTGTTCTACTGAACAAAGGTCAATGAACAGAGTTCACTTTAAAATAAAACATTCAACATCTCGTTGCCGTGCAAGCAACCGCCCCGCGCACGCTCTAATGCGTGCGGCTGCTTTTCAAACGACCCACCTCGTCAGAGACGGTAAAAAACGATGTGAAACGCTCAACCGAGTTCGCTTAACAGAATCTTTTCAAATTCCGCCAACGGGGCATCGGTCCCTGTCCACAGCTCAAATTGAGCCGCAGCTTGGCGAATGAACATCTGTGTACCATCAATCGTGACACAGCCAGCTTCCCGAGCATCTTTTATGAGCTTGGTAAACCGCGGGTTGTACACGGTGTCAAACACAACCGTCCCAGGCCCCCAGTTTTTTCCAAAATGGGTGGGTTCAATCGGCGACTGGTCCACATGTGGGTGCATGCCCAGCGGGGTGCAGTTAATGAACACCTGGCTAACCGACTCGCAAAGCGTCTCCAGTGAAGCAGCAATAATCTTGCCATCACCACAACCAAGTTCATCGGCAAGCAATTGCGCCTTTTCACGGGTCCGGTTGTAAACGGTCACGGTCGCACCATAATGAGCAAAGCCCGCCACAATCGATCGAGCCGCCCCGCCCGCGCCAATCACTGCCACGCGAAAATCGGCCAATTCATGGCGCTCGATTCCCAAGCTTTCCACCACCGCATCCAAAGCCCCCGCATAATCCGTGTTCGAAGCGAACAACGACCCATCATCTCGGACGGTGAGCGTATTGGCGGCACCGATTTTTTGAGCCAACTCTTCAACTTCGCCGCCTTGCTCACGCACAAATTGAATTAAGTTTTGTTTATGGGGAATGGTCACCGAAGCACCGCGAAAGTGCAGGTCTGTCATGTCCAGCCAAGCGCCGACGGTTGCTTTGAAGGCTTCATAGCTCGGCGCGATGGGCATGGGCAGATAAACGCCATCAAAATCCGTGGCATCAAATCCACCGTTGTGGATCGCTGGGCTGGCAGAATGGGCCACTGGGTGGCCGATGACGCCGTAAACTTTGGTCTGGGCGTTAATGGCATCCCAGCGATACAGTTTTTTCATCTGCGTAAGGGTGGGTTGTCCGGGCGCGGTGGCCTCGTCGCCGTCAATGGCGGCAAAGCTGAGCATGGCCCCGAATTTCTTCGCCAGCACACGACTGGGCAAACCCGCTTCACCCATGCACAACGCAATCGTCGGCTTGTACTGGCCTTGAAGAATCTCAAAAGCTTCCAAATTGTCCCGAAGGGATTTGGCCATCCAAACAATTTTAATCACACGGCAAGTCGTCGAGGCAGCCATCGCCTCAACCCGTTGAAGCAAATCCATCGGCCGTTGCTCAAAATCATGCGACGATAAAATCAAACCCGTTTCCACAGGCCTCACCTGAGCAGGATGATCCACCATCAACCCAACCTTCTGACGCAGGTTGAAAGACCGCTGAAAGGCCGCCAACTCAATATCCAGATACGTCGGTTGATGCTCACCCAGCACCGAGGCTTCAAGCATGCTAATACGGTCCCGGTCATCGCCATCATATTGGCCACCCTCCCAAGTGGGCCTGCATGTAATAATGCAAGGCAACGGCGAGCAGCCAATCAAATCCTCCACCGCACCAGGGTCATCAGCAAACAAATCAATCCGATATTCCACCAGATCAGCCCCTAGACTTGCAGCTCGACCTGCAGCCTCCAGTGCCTGATCAATCGAATGAACCAAAATAGCAGCAGCAAGTTTTGTCATGGTAAACGTCATACCCCTCGCAAATGAAAACGCAAACCGCTGAAATCCTCGGCCGCATACAACACAGCCCAGTGAAATCAATCGTCATGGGTATAGCGTAACCAAACCAAAGCAGCAGGGCATCTTTGGGGTTGAACAAAAACTGAATTTTAGAAATTTTCTGGGAAAAATTTCAGATGCAAAGCAAGGGATTATCTCACAGTAAAGTGTAGGCGAGCTTGAATCGCTTGACGGACCTGACCCGCTTTTTTTGCATACTCTGCAGATTGCTCAATCTTCCCAGCCAAAGCCAGTTCTAACTGACGATGCCTGAGATTGGCGAGCACTTTTTGTGTTTTTTCGACTGACAACACTGTCACATCGAACAAGAGGCTTTCCACGGCATATCTCCTCAAAAATTGGACCTGTTGTGAAGCCTTATTCACAGGCGGAATTCTATCGACTATTTATAAAAATCCAAGTCATTTTTTTGTGTTTTTTTATACATTTTTAACCCGACAGTACAAAATCTTCCAAAATCGGACCCAATCACGACCACAAAAGTCAACAGGCTTCCTGTTTAATGCTCTTGGCGAACACCACACGCTCTCACTTGGAGACATTGAAGGTCCGATTTAAAGCATCCTCCTTGTACAACAGCCTTCTGACCTGTTTTATTGCATCTTTGAGGGGCGGAGAGCCTTGGACCTTCTGGGAATGACGGAAAAACGGCCTCTTTTTGTCATATAGAGGTCAGGGGGGTACGCTGTGACGATAATATTTTCAAAATTGAACCCTTGAACCTTAAAATCCCCAGGAAACACCATGCCACAGATTCATCCCATTCGAGCCATTGAATACTCTCTTGATGCAGGCAGTGATCTTTCGAGCTTGATTGCCCCGCCTTATGACGTGCTTGATGAACGTTCCAAAGGGGCGTTGCTAGAGACCAATCCGCACAACGTGGTCAAAGTGGACTTGCCTCACCTGCCTCCCAAAACAGTAGGCCCTGATGAAGCCTATGAAGGTGCTGCGGCCACGTTTACACAATGGCTCCGTGAAGGTGTCCTTCAACAACGCCAAACCCCAGCCATCTATATCTATCAACAGACCTACGATGTGAACGGCCAAACCTTCGGCCGTCGGGGCGTGATCGCCAATGTCCAACTCCAAGCCTTCGGTGCCGGCTCCGATGGACTGGGCGGCATCTTCCCACACGAACAAACCTTCAGCGCCCCCAAGGCTGACCGCCTCAAACTCATGAAAGCCACCAAAACCCAACTCTCCCCCATCTTCGGCCTCTATGCTGACAAACAAGGCAAAGTCGGCCCACTGATCAATTCAGTCGTCGAAAACACCGCCCTCAAACCCTCCATGACCGCCAAGACCACCAACGACGGCGTTTATCACGAAGTATGGACCCTAGACGATCCGCAGCAAATTGCAGACTTTGCCGAGGCCATCGGCCCCTGCGATGCCTTCATCGCTGACGGCCATCACCGCTACGGCACAGCCTTGAACTATCAAGAAGAACTCGGCCCGTTCCCCGAAGGTCACAGCGCCAATCAATGCCTGTTCGTCCTCGTGGCAATGGAAGACCCAGGCCTCGTCGTCCTGCCGACGCATCGGGTTCTTGGCAGCATGAAAGATTTCAGTATTGAAAAGTTTAAGCAGGCTGCGGCTGGAAAAATTGCCGTAGCTGCGTTTGAAGGTGACCTTGCTGCACTCGAAGCTGCACTCCCTGCCGCAAGCGCCCATGCCATGGGCATCGTCGATTCAGCAGGCAATCGATTCCTCGCCACCCCCGCCAAAGCAGACCCGTTGGCGGACTCACATGGCCAAATGAGCCCCGCGTGGCGTGAGTTGGACGTCGCTATTTTGCAACATCTGATCGTCGAACAGATTTGCGAGCCTACCTTCTGCGATGCCGATGCGAAGGTCACTTGGAAATTTCCCCACAATCTCGATGAAGTGGAAGAGATTCTCAACGATGACGGTTATCAAGTCGGGTTCATCATGCAGCCCACGCCACTAGAAGCGATTGGCCAAGTTTGCTCCAGCGGTGAATTGATGCCACAAAAAAGCACCTTTTTCTATCCAAAGCTCGCCACTGGCTTGGTGGTCAACCCGCTATCTTAAAAATCGGTATCTCGATATAATAACAAAGTTTATATGGAAAAAATCGACGAGTCCAAGCCCTATAGCCAGCAGACCGACGAACAGTTGGTAGCCTTGTATCGTCAAGGCCATCGTGATGCGTTCGTTGAGCTGATGGAGCGGTATCGCCAGGTGTTATTCCGGTTCCTGTATCGATTTACAGGAAATGCGGCAACGGCTGAAGATATTTTTCAGGACGCTTTTTTGCAAATCCATCTCTGGGCGAACCGTTTTGATGTGGAACGTCGATTAAAACCGTGGATTTTTACGATTGCCGCGAACAAAGCACGGGACTACTTACGTAAGAATAAAAGAATGCCTGGCCTTTCCCTTGATGCCCCGATTGGCGGGGAAACTGGCGGGGGAGGCTCGGGAGAAAATTCCGGGGGCGGTTGTTTTGTGGATTTGTTGGAATCGGACTTTGATTCACCACATGACGTTCTGGCCAAGGCAGATCAGCGGCAATGGGTCATGACTGTCATTGACAGCTTGCCCGACCACCAACGGGAGGTTTTGTTGCTGTCTTATTTTGAGCAGATGGCCTACAAGGACATCGCTGAGGTATTGGGTGTGCCGTTGGGCACGATTAAGAGTCGGCTGCATGCGGCCGTGGCTAATTTTGCGAAACAATGGAAAGGACGATTTCAAGCAACCAGTTAGGTTTATCTTTTGACGGAGAGAGGGAAACACACCAATTTTAAGTGTTGACCTTATTTCTGAAAACAGACATCTGACTTGTTGAAAAGGATTTCCCGATGATTGAGAACCAAGACAATCAACCTGATGAACGATTTGCTGAAGCAGTTGACCAGTGGGTTTCGGACCCAGCTTCTCAAGGCGACGCCCAAAAGGTGCAGTCGATGCTCGCGGCCATGGATGCCTATGAGGTTCCTGATGCGCCAGCGGATCTCGTGACCAATACGCTTGCTCGGATTGATCAATATGAACAGGACCAACGCTCTGCGATGCAGATTGAAAGTCGCCGTCGTTTGCCCGCCATTGGCCTGAGTTTTGCCGAAATTGCTGTCGTCGCAGCCATGATTGTCATGGGCTTTTCCCTGGCCTTGCCCATGCTGACCCAAACGCGTAGTGATGCGCGGCGGCTTGCTTGTGAAACCCATTTGGCCACCGCTGGTGCAGCCTTTGGTCACTATGCTTCAGATTTCAACGGATCGATGCCTCGGGGCTCGATTGTCCCAGGCGACGCTTGGTGGAAAGTGGGCGACGAACCAGAACAATCCAACTCAGCGCACCTTTATCGCCTCGCTCGTGCGGGCTATATCGATCCCAATACTTTGGCTTGCCCGGAAAATAGCCATGCTCCCAGTGGACTCACCTCTCAAATGCAGGATTGGCCTGAGTATGATGCTGTTTCTTATAGCTACCAGAACCAGTACACCGCTGAGCCAACCCGATTGAGCCAACATCCGATGCTCGCGGTCCTCGCTGACAAGAACCCGCTTTTCTATGTGCGTCAGGGCAAACAGCTTTACCATTTGGCTCAGCAAAACCCCGATCAGCCCAGCCATGCTCATCAGGGTCAAGGTCAAAATATTCTCCTCGCTTCAGGGTCCGTCCAATGGTCCCGCAGGCCCATCGTGCGTGGCGACAATATTTGGCTCGTCAGCGGCATCGGTCAATACACCGGCAACGAAGTCCCCACCTTGCCAGGCGACTCTTTCTTGGTGCCGTGATTGAAGAAGCTGTCAGTTATCAGTCTTCAGTCAGATGAAGATAAAAATGGTGGCTTAAGGGGTCTGGGGGCAATTGTTTATTTTGCGTTCATCCTTGCTATTTCTAATTGGGTGATTCGTTTAAAAAATAGTCGCACGCATACTGCGTGCGCGTCCGGGGGTAAGAAATAATGCAAACGCTCTAACAGCATGCGCGGAAATCTTTGCGCACCAAGCCAAGAAAAAACACATCCCCTTAAAATATTCTAAAATTGCGAGATCGCATTTTGTCTCATGCGAATATTTTTTTGATCTCTTACTGAGAGCTGATAACTGATCACTGATCACTTCAAAATCTTAGTCCTTGGCGGTGGGCCGGATCGTGAACGGCCGGTGAGTCTGCTCAGTGGCCAACAAATTGCTCAAGCCCTCAAACAAGCCGGGCATGAAGTATGGCTGCGTGATTGCTTGCCCAACGATTTAACTGCGCTCGATGAATTTGAAACATGGGGGGGACATCTGATTTTTCCCATTCTTCATGGGTCATGGGGAGAAGGTGGACCGCTTCAACAAATTCTCGATGAACGCGAACTAACCTATGTGGGATGCACGCATGACGCAGCAAGTTTGTGCATGGACAAATACCGCACGAAGCGAATGCTTCAACAACATGGCTTACCCACGCCTGTTTTTGAACGAATCAGTCGCCATCAACAGCCAACCCTCCCCACCCCCTTGGTCCTCAAAGCAATCGACGAAGGAAGTAGTTTTGACCTTCATATTTGTACCGACCAAGACATGCTAGAGAGCGCGCTTACGGATCTGCATTCACGTCATGAACACCTCCTCGCTGAACAATACATCGCGGGGCCGGAGCTAACGGTCAGTATTCTTGATGAGGTTGCGTTGCCTGTGATCCAGATTGCGCCTGCCACGGATTTTTATGACTACGAAGCCAAGTATCAACGCGACGACACCCAGTATCTCGTTGGCCCTGAACAAATTGATCTGCCCCCAGCTCTATTGCAACACATTCAATCCCTTGCACGCCAAGCCCACCAAGCGTTGGGGTGTCGGCATCTATCGCGGGTGGATTTCATGGTCGATGCCCAGCAACAACCCTACATTTTAGAAGTCAACACCTTGCCCGGGTTCACGTCCCATTCATTGTTGCCCATGGCCGCTGCCGCGCGGGGAATGGATTTGCCAACCCTGACCGACCGACTGGTCCGCTTGGCGTTACAACTGCCACATTCTTAAAGCATTTTGCGTCATTGTTTGCCGCCCCCGCCCCCGGACGCGCCCCCGGGCGCGCACCCGGACGCGCACGCAGTATGCGTGCGGCTGTTTTTCAAACGAATCATTCAAGCAAAGGCGGCAAGTATTGATGCAAAATACTCTCGTCCAAAACAATGGTTAAAAATACTTCGCGTGAGGGGTTTGGTATATTGCATTTATGACATCACCTCGCCCGACATCTTTGCGTAACGGCCAATGGGCTGTCTTGGTTCTACTGGCCATGGGGATTGTGGCTGCATCTTGCGCGGTTCTCTATTGGCATCGAGACAACCCCAACTTCCTGTCACCAAGTGATTCAGCAACCCCGATCACCCTTGAACAAATTGCAGCCCAATTAGAGCCACTAAGCCAACGGTATGTCCAAGAACACAAAGAAGAAGACTTAACGCAACTCATCGAAGGCATCGCCACGTTTCTAAAACAACATGCCACCTATCCCCCCGGTTATGTCCTCATGGGGCAGGTTCTCTTTGAACAGGGTCAAAAAGCAAAAGCCCTTGCCTACCTCGCAGAAGGCTTGCGACTCAAGCCCGATCAGCCCGAAGTGCTGCTCATGGCAGGAACTTTTGCATTGATGCTTGATAATCCCGCCAAAGCTCAAACGTATTTCCAACAAGCCATTGATCTAAAACCCACCCACGCTCCATATTATTTACATCTGGGACAGTCCTTGTTCGCTCAACAAAAATGGGACGCTTCGGCCAAAGCATTTGAACAAGCCGTCCATCTGGACTCGGCCCTGCACGTGGGCTACAACAGCCTCGCAGACATTCACGCCAAGAAAAAAGATTGGGCCACCGCTCTGCAATGGATCGGCAAAGCCATTGAACAAGTACCACTGGGCAAACGTCCACAACATGTGGTCTATCTACAAAAACAGGCTTCTTTGCTCCAGAAATCGGGGCAAACCAAACAAGCGCTCATGGTCCTGCAAAAATTGACCGATACCGAGCAAGCCCAAACAAATGTCATGACGCAAATGGCGCAATACTGGGCTTCACTGGGCCAACCCCGCCAAGCAGCAATGCTCTACGAAAACTATTTGAAAATCACACCCAAAGTTTCAACCCTCGCAGCCAAAGCAGCTCATTGGCGAATCGCGGCCGGCGACCTCGCCAAAGCCCAACAACACCTCATGCACCTCAAACTGCTCGATAGCCGCCTGCCCATCATTCAAGAACTAGAACAAGCTCTGGCCAAGGCTACAAAAAATCCCCCAACGGCCCCGCCAACTCCCTAAAAACCTTCGTCGGCAAATGAACCGTCTGCCACTTGGTGCTGCGTACCCGCATGTGCTTCTGATAGTCCACCAACCGAATGGCCCGCATCACATACCACCGCTCATGGTATTCAAAAATCTCTTGGAACAACGCGTCCGGCGGCTGAGCTTCACACCAGAATAAAAAAACAAACACTGCCTGGAAATTCGAACCAACAAGTGTTTCCCAACGCCTCAAACTATCAACGTCATCAGCCGTCACCCAATTCTGAAACCCCCCACCCACCCCGCCCCCGGAAGTTCCCCCGGAAGCTTTCCCCTGGGAAGACCCCAAGCCTCTGAAAGTTTTCTCGGATACGTCCCCGGTAATTCCGGGAGTAATTCCGGGGGCGGGGGTACTTCCGGGGGCGGGGGACTTTAAATGGGGGGTTGATTTTTTAGACGAACGTCGCGGCGAGATTTTACGACCCTTCACATCCACAAGCAAATTCATGCCCGATTGGGAATGAACCACAAAATCAAAGTTTTTAAGGTCCTTCTGCACCCCCAACGGCTGCAAAGCTCGCTTGGCTTCATCAACTGCAATGGCGGGAATTTGATTGGCACGCAAATAATATTCAAATGCCTGTTCGTAATGAAACCGTCGTTGGGCCATGCCCATGATGATACCAACCGTTTGGCATCATCCGTAATCAAGGCAAGGGAATATTCGACACCTTAAATGGAACCGTCACCGCAGTCTTGTCTGATTTAAGATGAATTTCCAACGTCGGCTCAGAAGGCTCACCTCGCAGGGATAAAAACAAGGTAATCGAAGCAAAACTAATTTTTCGCAATTTGCCCATCGCAGGGGACGGCTGACCTAAATTCGTCAACATCTGCATCTTAACGATCTGCTTGTCGGGGTCGTGAATCAAAATCGGAATCAAAGTAATGTCCTTGTTACTCCTATCAATCAACGGACGAATGGCAGCCAATTCTTCAGGCAAAATCGGAATCGCCAAAGTCTCGACCGTGGCATCTCGAAGCATTTGAGGGGTCAGGTAGCAGAGCTTGACCTGGCGGTTGACCAATTCGTCATCAGCGAGCAACTTGCCGGGCGTGGCAGTGAAATTTTCCAATGAAACCAAACCCACCCCTGCTTCACTGGGCATGGCCAATCGGACGAGACCCTCAAGGTGCGCGATTTTTTTAGCATGACGGGCTGGGTTTTTTAGCCTCAGGGGCATCCGCATCGGACTGCCCGGATCATCATCACCGAGATTGGGATTTCGCACCAAGGGCTTATCAATCAGATTCACACCTGTGTCATCAATAACCTGAGTCAGAACGATTTCTTCGACTGCCATGGCATTTTGAGTGGCTGGCCCCCCAAAGATCAGGTCCACGGTACAACCACTTAGAATCGAAGATCGCTGGGACCGTCGATCTGTCACATTCGCCACGCGAGCGGTGATTGTCAAAGCCATTGGCTTCTTCGTTGCAGTTGTCACTGGGGGCTGCGTCTCTGGAGCGGGGGCGGTGGTACTTTGGGGGGAACGACTGGAAGCGCTGCCGGGGGCACTTCCGGGGGCGGGGGGGATTCCGGGGGCGGCAAGGGTTAGCAGGAGAAGGGTCAATAGCATAGAGGCATCAATCTTTAAGGATAGAAGAATATTTCGAAGATATCACAATCTCAATCGAACCCACACCAATGGGTCAAAAACATTTTACCACGAAGGGCGTGAAGAACACGAAGAAGCAAAAAAGTTTGAATTTTAAGCAGTCTTGGCAAGCTGCATGTGGAGGGTGGCAGGCTCATAACAGATTGTTTAAATCGGCTATCATGTACCGTTATGACAGATGGCCAAACCAAAACAGGGATTCTCATTGTGGACCACGGTTCGCGGCGAGCAGAGTCTAATAATATGTTGTTGCAAGTGGTCGGGTTGTATACCCAGACATGCGAGTACTCGATTGTGGAGCCGGCCCATATGGAATTGGCGGAACCGACGATTGCGATGGCGTTTGATCGTTGTGTCGAGCGTGGGGCGAACCGGGTGGTGGTGATGCCTTACTTCTTGTTACCGGGCAAGCATTGGCATCAAGACATTCCGCAGCTCTCGCGTGACGCGGCAGCGAAGCATCCGGGGGTTCAATTTTTAGTCACCGCGCCTTTGGGACTTAGTTCATTGATGCCCAAGGTAATCGACGCAAGGATTGATGAGTGCTTGTCGTGCGTGAATGGGTACTCACCTGATTGTGATGTTTGTCGGGGCTCTGAGCGATGCCTGCACTGGCAACACTAGAAAAAAGACAGCCTCTTGGGTCGCTCCTAAGAACTCAATGGAACGATCCCAAAAACGAAACCGGTTGGCTTCGTCGAGCCTCGATCAGGGCTTGGGCTGATGATGCGCTAAAACCGCCAAGATCCGAGCCAAGTGGCCCAGCTCACTGTGCGGTTCAAGCTCCATGGATGAGAACCTGCTGGGATTGGTTGATTCAAGCAAGGACCAACGATTGGCCCTGTCTTCATAATGAACCTCCGCAGCAGGTGTCATCGGTGCACCAAGCAACCGACCCGAAACGGGCTCTGAGGCTGATTTGGCATTGATTACCATCGCAAACCTCCTCGCGTGGAATACAATCCCACATTGAATCATAGGCACGTCAACTGCTACTTTACCAGTATTCAGCCCTCAAAAAAACAAAAAAAGCACCCCGCCCAAGCATGTTTTCCCGCACCTCTCTACAATAACGCCCAATGAAACTCCCGATCCTACCTCAGCATCAAACGGTGGACTCCCAAGCCTTGATCCGTGCGATCAAACAGACGGCCGTGGCCATGGGGCGTGTGGCCAGTGAAGAACAAAATCTTCAAGGCGCTACGGTCTTTACCCGTCCGGATTGCCCTGACATCCGCGTGGCCAACTTTGCAGCAGAGTTCGATGGCACAGAAGCTGCCTTGGACATGCTACGCCAGCGCAAGAATTGCCTGGTCATTGACCCAATCGAGGCAACGCTTGATCCTTCTTTGAAGTACGAAGGCTACGAAACCGTTACCAAAAAAGTCTTTTCCATGCGTCAGTACATTGAGCCTGACAAGATTCATCGGTCGCTTCAGATTATCCCTGCGCGGGCAGCTTATCGGGAAGTTCGAGAACTCTACCAACAGATGGTCAGTGCAGACCTTGCCTCGGTGATGGTGGACCGCCTAGATGAACCTCGATTGGAATTGTTTATCGGCCGATTGAATCACAAACCCGTCGCACTGGCGGGATTTTTCTGCCAAGGGCAAGTTGGTGTCTTGGTCCCTGCGTATGTCATCCCCGAAGCACGCAAACAGTCATTGGGCGTCACGATGCTCGTCCATGCCCTTGAACACTGTCTACGAGCCCAATTGCCTCAGGTGATTCTGGATCGAACGGAAGGTTGCTCTTCCATTCCCCTCTATCAACGGGTTGGTTTTTGCGAAGTCGGCTCTTATCAAAAACTGTATTTAAGTCATCCGCCCTCAACTGCCAATTTGCAACCGGAAGAGAAATAACCCATGACCCATGACCCCAAGCCCTCCGATCCCGATCCCAATCCCACCGCGTTATGGCGATGGAGTGTGCGTCTGTTTTTGTTGGTGGCTTTGGGTATCAGCGGTTTTTTACTGCAACATACCTTGGCCGGACAGGGCAGCTTACCTGGCTGTGGGGCAGATACCGGTTTTGATTGTGACAGCGTGCTCAATAGCCGTTGGTCCACCGTCGCAGGAATTCCGACCAGTGGCATGGCCATGGGTCTTTACATCATTTTGCTCGGCTCGCTGAACCTCGTCAATCGCCCTGCCAAAACACAAGCGTGGTTTATCTTGGCCACCGGCGCAGTGAGCGTCCTAAGTGTGGGCCTCTGGTTTGTCGTGGTCCAACTTTGGATCATCAAAGCAATCTGTCCATGGTGCATGGGAGCCCACGCAGCAGGCAGCATCGCGGCAATTTTAATTCTGCTGGCCAGTTCCCGATGTGCCCGAAACTGGGGCGTGGTTTTGGGCCTCCTCGGCGTGAGCATTTTTATCTGCCTGCAACTGATCATCATTCCACCGACCCACCGTGTTGAACAACTCACCACCGTGACAACACCCCTGCTCAATGGCGAAGAAAACAATCTCCCAAGCACACCAGACAAACCAACCGGGAGTCTTTCGGCAGGCGGGACAACCAAAGATTTAAGGCCAAGCCAACAGCCAACTTCCGGGGGAACTTCCGGGGGGGCTTCCGGGGGGAGTGTGAGGTTGATGGGGGGGCGTGTGGTGATGAGTCCGCACAAGCATCCGATTATGGGTTCGCCTGATGCGCCCCATATTTTACTTTATCTTTTTGACTATACCTGCCCACACTGTCGGGCATTGCACAGCCATCTTGAAGAAGCTCTTGTGCGATACAAAGGCCAATTGGCGGTGGTCATTTTGCCCATGCCGCTGAACAGTGATTGCAATCCCACGGTCAATCAAACCGAGCCTCGCCATCGTGACGCGTGCAGTTTTGCGATTCTCAGCTTGGCGGTTTGGCACATCAACCCATCACAGCACGCGATCTTTGATCGTTGGATGATTTATACCGATTTTGCAACAATTACGCCTGACACCGCTCGCGCCAAAGCCATTGAACTCGTTGGCAAAGAGGCATTGGACGCGGCGATTGCTTCAGCATGGGTTCGTGATGAACTCACCCGCAATATCAAGCTCTATCAATTCTCCGGCGGCGGGGTCATCCCCAAGCTCATCGGCAAAAACACGCTCATTGCCGGCCGACCAGGCTCAGCCCTGGACTTGTTTGAAGTCCTCGAAGAAGAACTCGGACTCCAAGCGAATTAAAACGTTTCATCCGATTTTTTGCCGTCGTTGCGTTTTTTTTGAATGCGAACCAATCGCTACAAGCAAACGTGCGCCCCCGGGGGGGGGCGGAGCGCGCCTGAGTTAATGTAAAAAAACGATCCATTTTTCAGACGCGCAGTATGCGTTCGGCTATTTTTCAATCGATCCGCTTAAGCATGATCGTTGTTTATTGATGCAAATTGCTCTACCCGTGATGCAAGACGACCATCTGGTGACAAGTAAACTGGTCAAGCTCCACACAGACGCGACCTTCAACGACTTCAAAATCAACGGCTTGACCTTGAGGTTCAAGGGTGACTTTTGTCACAGGCTTCTCGGTTTTAACTTGTGCTTTGACGTCATGCAAAGGCATCAGTTCTTCAATGATTTCGATGGCCTTGGTGACAAACGCGTTGCCGCCGCTTAAAGATATCGCCCCGCCACGGCTGACCGTGTTCGCGTACAACAAATGTAAAATCGTTCGATTTTCACTGGCCTGATGCGTCAGTGTCAACCTTCCCGTCGAAGGCAGGTTACCCGTGACGGTCGCTTCACCGAGTAGTTGTTTCAGGGCGTTGATGACATAGTCTTTGTAAATCACCGCGCCGTATGCTGCATACAACGTGAACACCGGGTGAGCCAAATAGAGGATTGACCCATTTTGCACACCGCCGTCATACCCACTGGCTTCGGTTCGATAAGGGGTGTGCTGATGGCTGCAAAAATGTTTGTAGTCACGATTGAAATAGGGATCGTAAACTTGGCCTAGGGATTGACCGGTCGTTGCTTTGATGCGTTGGCCTTGTTCATACATCACCATGGGCGATTCCAGAAAATCCGACTGTAACGCATCGGTGGCGAGAACATAGTCGGGCTTGTATTCACTTTCACCTTCCCAGGTGGCGCCAATATCAAACGCAAAACCGCTGCCATCTTGATGCAGACCACTTTCACCGGTGAGGAATAGTTTGCCGCCTTGGTCAAGGTAGGCTTGGATTTTAGCTTGTAGCGTATCGTCCACCTGAATATCGTCAGGTAAAATCAGCATTTTGTAAGGCGAAAAATCCATCTCCGCATCAAGCACATCAAAAAGAAAATGGCCTTCAAGTAGAAGACGGCCCACGCCGACATCACTTTTGGGCGAATTACCATGGCCATGACTTTGGACCATTGCCTCGGCAGACAGCACGCCGATGTCAGCAAAGTTTTTTGCCCCCACACACCAAGGCTCTTTTTGCTCGACCTCGGCATAAGCTGCACCAATGTTTTTGTAGGTCGTCATGTCCATTTGGCCTTGGGGATGAAGTTGATCGCCCACGCTGCACTTGGTTCCCAATGCAAGCATCGTGGCGCATTCATAACGCAACGCGTTGGGATGCTTGTAGCCGCCGAACTCGCCCCAAGTGGTGTGGAACTTGCCGGTCATTCCCATGACATCATGGTCAGGCAACAGACGGCAATAACCCGCACTAAAGGGGAAATGGTCATAGCCCCAACCACCCGTGGGAAGTGATTCAAGTTCAAGATGGCTTTGATAGTCAAGTACCTTGCGATTGCCACGTTTGATATGCCCACCATTGTGAAAAATCGGCATGTCGCTGCGGTCCGCCTGAGCAGCTTCGGTGGCCAGACGATAGTAGCGGTCCAATGCCAATTGAGCACAGGCAGCTTGACCCGCATCTTGGGTGGGATCCAGGTCATTCTTTTTCATCACATCCATACACCAATTACAACAACAGGGCACAGGAGTAATAATGTCCAGAAAAATGCCGTCGGCATCGGGAAACATCTGGGCAGCTTCACGAATCTGCTCGCACAGATAATCAAGGTATGGCCCATTGAAACACATTAAATGAAAACCCGCGTTCAAATTAGAAGCATTCCAACCGGCATATTTTCCAGTGTAATCAATCCGTCGCCATTGGGGGTTTTCTTGGGAGATCGCATTGTCCAACCCGGCCGAGAGATAAATCGGCACGTTGACATCAATTTCCTTGGCGGCATCAAACTGCTCACGCAACAAATTATTTTTCATGTGCGGATGAATCCGACCAGCCTTGGTGGGGTGATAGCTCCAGCCGTGATGACACTTCGAAAAACAGGTGATCGAATCCACATGCCCAATTTGAAGAGCCTCTTGCCACAGCTTTTTATCAAACTTCGACCCAATCCCTTCAATAGCCGGCGATGTATGAAAATCCAAATGAATCTGACGAAAACGCAAAGTCGGATGATGCATGGCTAAAAACCTTTTTTGAAATTTCTATCGAAAATAACGTAAAGTGCTAGGATGGCATCTTCCAAACACAATGCCATCACAATTCCGTTCAAATTGTATCTCTTTCCGCACTTATTCGATTGAAATGCCACATAAACATAAAAATTATCGCCTCTCATCTGTATTTTAAAGAGATGGCAGGCTCAAAAAATAGATTGAAGAGAATTCCTTCAAAACGGGAATAGATACAAATTGGTCGTAAACAGCCATTGTCGAACTTAGCCATCTTATTACTGTCATACTTGGCGATTTGCCGATTTTTTTTGAAAGTATCACGATGTCTACAAAATTGGGTTTGGCAGTTCTTCAAAAGGACTACAATGAATCGCGTATTCCTGTCATGGAGCACCTTGGCGGCCTCTCTCGAAAAGCCATCATTCATTTTACAGGCATTGATCTGTTGGCCACACCTGACCAATACGATCAAGCGTACCTGATGCTTAGCGATATCTTTGATGTCGATTTAAAATGGGGGCTTTCACTTCCCCACAATCAACCGGGCAGCCATCCACCTATCTATGACTGGGATGATCCTGCTCCCAAATTCGATGAACAAGGCCATCGCCTGGTTCAATGGGGCGTGGGTCATGCGGGTGTTCAAGAGGATGGCCGTCACTTTTTACACATCCCTCAAATGAAATCCGCTGAAGAAGCTTTGAGCATCGAGCCCTTGGCCTATTTCCCTAAAACGGTCGAAGAATATCGCGTGGAATTCCAAACCGAATACGACCAAAGCATGCAACTCATGGGCGATCACGCTTATACGATCCCACACCATTACACGACCTGTTTTCATTGGGCGCTGGCGATCTTTGGATTTGAGCTGCTCTGTGAAATCGGAATGCAGGAAGATCGCTTCGGCGAACTCATGACGAAATTTGCCGAAATTTCACTGCGAATCACCACCGCCTGGTCCCAGGTCCAAGGCCTCAAAATATTCATCCTGCATGACGACCTGACCATGACCAGCGGCCCGATCTTTCACCCCGACTGGTATCGCCGACATATTTTTTGTCACTACCCCGCCATTTTCAAACCATTCCTAAACAAAAATATTCCAATCCTTTTCACCAGCGATGGCGACTGCTCGGTGTTTGCAGATGATATTTTTGAAGCAGGTGCCGACGGCCTGAACTTTGAATACTCCGTCGACCTCGCTCGCCTAGCGAAGGACTATCCCGACAAGCTGCTCATCGGCAACCTCAACAGCGCCACGCTCACCAACGGCCCCATTGAACTCATCAAGGCTCAAACCCTTGCCTGTATCGAAGCGGGCAAACCTTGCCGTCGTTTTGTCATGAACGTCGGAGGCGGCATGACCCACAACATGAGCATCGAAAACTTGGAGGCTTATCTGGCTTATCGAAAAAAACTTTGTCGTGAAGCTCGAAAGTAATCCCTCAAGCAAGCTCAAAAATACCCCAAGAAGAAAAAAATAACGAAAAAAGGCCCCTTCTTGATTCCCTCAATGAGCCTCACACATGGATCTAATTAACGGATAATACGAATTTTACGGGTAAAAAACACCAAATGACAGAAAAATCAAGAGATTTGCAGGCCCAGACCCCAACTGGACGATATAGATACAAGTATCGTAAGCAGTTGGATCAACCCACCCCGCTTCCCCGGGAGATCTCTCATGAGCAGTATAGGTACTTCCATCGCAGCAGGTGTCGCCCAGACCGCCTATCAGGCTGGCGAAGTGGCGACCCGAAAAAAGAAAAAAACGGCCGACCAAGACCGTAAATCCCAACGCATTAGTGATGAATTTGAACAGCACATGCTCGCATTAGATGAAGGCGATCATTCTGAAACTTCCAATCAGTTGCGGGTGGGCGAACAGCTTCCAAAGCATCAGGCCGAGCTACCCGAACCGGTACATGCCCCGTCAAACGAACCTGCTGTCGAAGCAATCATCCCAGATGAACCGGCGACCAAACATTTGGACGTGCAAGGCTAATTTTTCACATTCAATCATTTGCGATCATGACTGGGCTCACTGTTGATCAATCGCAAAGAGCCAAGAAACCCGAAAAGCATTCAAAGACTTCCGGGGGCTCCGGGGGTATCATGACGCACTATGACATCTATCACTATCATTGCGTTGTTGGTTTTACTTCTGGGGTGCGCTTTGGCGATTGGGCTGCTATGGCATTGGCGGACAGACTGCCAACGTCTCAAACGTGAACGCGAGGAAGCAGTCAACCAAGAACAGGCTGCCCAGACCCAGCTCCATGAACTGCAAACCAAGCTGGAACTAAGCCAACAGGAAGTTCAACAAAAGCAATCTGACAACCAACGTCTTGAGGCTGAACGCGATGAAGCAGCTCGCCAGGGACAACTCGCTCAGACGCAGGCTCATGAACTACAAACCAAGCTGGAATTGAGCCAGCAAGAAGTCCTGCAAAAAGAAGAAGCCTTCACCCAGGCTCAAAAACAGTCCCAGGACAAGTTTGAAGCGTTGGCGAGCCAAACGCTCAAAAATGCCAATGAGCAATTTCTTCAATTGGCCAAGAAGACTTTTGAAGGTGACAAGAAAGATGCCACTGCCGCACTGGAAGAACGCAAGGTTGCCATTGAAACGCTGATTAAGCCCATTCGTGAGCAGCTTGAGAAGCATAAAACACAAGCTGACCTGATGGAGAAAAACCGTGAAGGTGCTTACCGCGGCCTTCACCAACAAGTCACCTCACTTGTAGAAGCTCAACAATGCCTCAGCCAACACACCACCGCCCTGACCAGCGCCCTCAAAGGATCTGCATCCACCCGAGGCCAATGGGGAGAATTAACACTCAAGCGAATTGTTGATTTGGCGGGCATGAATGAATATTGCGATTACGATCAACAGGTCAGCGTGATGGGCAATGATCAAGCCCAGCAGCGGCCGGACATGGTGGTCCACATGCCTTCGGACCGAACCATTGTGATTGATTCAAAGGCAGTGGGTAAAAATTATTTTGAAGCCGTCGAAGCCCAAGACCCTGATCAACGTGAAGCCTTGTTCAAAAAACATGCCAATGATCTGGTGACGCAGGTCAAAGAGCTTTCAAAAAAACAGTACACCCAGCAATTTAAAAATACGCCTGACTTTGTGGTGATGTTCGTGCCAGCGGATAGCTTTTTACAGCCAGCGATGCAGTACAACCCTGGCTTGTTAGAAAAAGCATTGGAAAACAATGTCGTCATTGCCACGCCTTCGACGTTGATTGCACTGCTTAAGGTGGTGGCGATGGGTTGGCGTGAACAGCAGATGGCACAAAACGCGCAAGAGATTTGTACCCTCGGCCGCGAGCTATGCGAACGACTGGTCATCATGACCAATCACATCGCGGGCATGGGCAAGGGGCTTGAAAACAGCCTCAAGTCCTACAACAAGCTCGTCAAGAGTTTTGATTCACGGGTCATGGTCAGTGTTCGCCGATTTGAGGGCCTAGGCGTCAAGCTCGACAAACAGCTACCTCCTCCGGTGGCGGAAATTGAACAGGTGCTGCAAGAAATTAAAACGGTCCCTTCTGAAGCAGTCGACTCCGAAACAGCTTGATGATTGCTATAATCGGGGGAATATGAGTAATCCCAGATGGACTATCGTAGGGCTGGGTGAAGCCCTCTTTGATATTTTTGCCGAGTCACAAAAGCTCGGCGGCGCGCCGCTAAACGTGGCTGTTCATGCCCATCAACTGCTTGGTGAAACTGGACGGGGAGTGATCCTTAGCCGCGTGGGTCAAGACCCCCTCGGACAGCTCGTTCGTGAGGAACTAGCCAGCCGAGGCATGAGCGATCAATGGCTTCAATCGGACCCCGATCATGCGACCGGACAGGTCTTTGTCCAAGTCGATGCCGATGGCAGTCCATCATATGACATCATGGCAAATTCTGCGTGGGATTGGCTTCAGTTTGACCCGGATTTAGAGTCGTTGGCACGCCAGTGTGATGCAGTTTGTTTTGGGTCTTTGGCTCAGCGTGACGCTCAGACACGTAATACGATTTATCGTTTTTTGGATGCTTGCCGTCCTTCTGCGTGTAAGTTGTTTGATGTGAATTTGAGGCTGGATTTTTATAGCCGTCAGATTATTGATCAAAGTTTGATTCATGCTTCTGCCCTGAAGCTCAATGAAGATGAATTGCCTGTAGTATGTGATTTACTGGGGGTTGGGTCCGCTGAGGATGATGTTGCCAAGCGTATTGCTCGCCTGATCAAACGCTATGAATTGGATTTTGTGATTTACACCCAAGGCGCTCGCGGGACGGCCATTTATACAATGAACAGTGTTCATCAAGGTGCGCCCGTTGCGTATTCACCGGTGGAGGGGGCTGATTCGGTAGGCGCGGGTGATGCTTGTACCGCAGCGTGTTTGGTGGGGGTACTGTTGCGACGGCCGTGGGATCAGGTGGTAACCCTAGCCAATGAGGTGGGCGCGTTTGTCGCTTCACAGCCTGGGGCCACGCCACAACTGCCTGATTTGATCCTACAAATGAAATAACCGTTACAATTAGACCTCTTGTGAGTCTCAAAAACGTTTAACCTCAAGCTTGATCACGATTTGGCAGATAGTGGTTAATAGCTATGAAACACCAACGATACCTTATTGGCTTGGGAATTCTGACATGTGGTCTGTTTATGGGCTGCCAATCTCAGAAGAATCTAAGATGTTTGCCTTGCATTCCCTGTACGGACTGTGATGTCGTCGAGGCTGCACCGCCACCTGAACCCATTCCCGTGATTCCAGAAGAACCCCCTGTTCCCCCAGCCCCCCCGGTCCCTGTTGATGATTGTCAGCCTTGCCTGCCGTTCCCGGTCCCAACCCGCTGAACAACGTTCATTGACCCGTGTTCACTAGCTCATCTTCGGTGACCTATACCCATTGACCCTTGTTCACTGAACGATGTTCACTTGTCTTTATTCATGATGCGTTGAATGGCATCTTCGGGCGCATGCTCGGTGAGCGACTTACCGGTCCCTTTGCGAATACCCACCAACACCAGCAGCCGTCGCCGTGTTTCACGGAACGGCGTGGCAATGCACCGCCAACCTCGAATCCACCAAGGTCGAAGCTGGTTGATGTCACGTTGATCTTCTGGTAACTGGTCTGCCCGATAGCGAATCCAATGCTTCATCAAGTGGTAAATATCCGAACGCTGAAGAATCTTTAGTACCACCCGCACAGGCCAAGATCGCCCCGGCCACCAGCTTGGCAACACAAAGCTGATCTGAAAATCAATGAGGTGAGGCACACCATCTTCCCCCACAATGACGTTCTCTGCCTTGTTCATATCCACATACGCAATCCCCTTGGCGTGCAATTTCTCAAGAACACCCTTGAGCGTGGGAAAAAACGCATCATTGACCCGGTCATCAGGGGTCAGTGGATGCCCTTCGATATAAACATGAGCTGCTGCATGAGTCAGGATTTGCCCATCAGCGGTCACACAATCAAAAGCCTTGGCCATGGTGGGTTCGTCAGCCATGTGTTGCATGATTAATTTTTCGCCGTTGGCAAGCCGTCTGCCTAACCATTTCATGGGGAAGCCGAAGATGGATTGCTGGCGGTTGAATTTACAGATGATTTTGTCAGTCGGATCATCGGGATTGGCAAATAGTGCCGTCGCAGCCCATGAGTCATGTTTGTAGACCTGGGTCACATGATAAGTTTGGCCATCGACCTCAATGATCGAAGGCGGTTCGTTGTGTCCCAAGGCTCGAAATAACGCCGGGCGAGGTTTACCTTTGTCAGATGATGTGTCAGGCATAGAGGGTATTATAAGCGGAGAGAAGGCCAAGGACTTCAAAGGCACCCAAAAGCCAACTTCTAGGGGGGGGTTACCAAAAAACTCCAAGCATACCCAAGGGCCAACTTCCGGGGGGGTTAGTTTTGGAGCTTTTGTTTGATTAGTTCGGTGACGCGTTTGGGATTGGCTTGTCCTTTGGATAACTGCATGATTTGTCCCATCAGAGCGCCGATGGCTTTGTCTTTGCCGTTGCGGATGTCTTCGATGGCCTTGGCGCTTTTGGGATTGGCTAAAACTTGATCGACAAATCCTTCTAGAGCGCCGTCATCAGAGACTTGAAGCAATTTGTGCTTGTTGGCAAGGTCGGCGGCCGTCTGGTCGGGATGATCACAACAGAGGTTAAATAGATCTGCTGCTGCTGAGGAACCAATCTTGTCAGCATCGGACAACGCTGCGATTTCATGGATATGCTTGGCAGTGATTCCTAATTGTTGCAGGGGGCAGCCGGTTTCGTTGGCCCGTTTGGAGCCGTAGTTGAGCAAAATAGAGACCGCTCGTTGCGGGGCGGTTCCCTCTGCGAGAACTGCTTCAAACATTTGAGTGATGCCTGGTTCAGCGATCAAGGCATCAATTTGTCGTGTGTTGAGTCCGAGTTCATCACGATAGCGAACTCGCCGGGCCAGGGGTAACTCGGGCTGTTGGTGACGCAATGCTTCAACGAGTGCGGGGTCAACGTTCAGTGGCACGAGATCCGGATCGGGAAAATAGCGGTATTCGTCTTCATCTTCTTTGACGCGCTGAAGGGTGGTGACGTTTTTATTGTCATCCCAACCACGGGTGGACTTGGTGCGAGCGTCCATGACTTGGCCGGTTTTGAGCCACGCTTCGATTTGACGTTCATATTCATAGGCAATGGACCCATGCACAGCCCGAAAGGAGTTGAGGTTTTTAATTTCCGCGATGGGGGTGCGGTATTCCACGCCCTCTTTTTCGATGATGACGTTGATGTTGGGTTCAAAGCGGATGTGTCCTTTTTGCATGATGCCTTCGGAGACACCGACATGACGGCAAATATCTCGAAGCACCTGGCCGAACATGACAGCTTGCTGGGGGGTATCAAAGTCCGGCTCAGTCACAATTTCCAGCAATGGCGTTCCCGCTCGGTTGAGATCGACAATGGAGTGGTCGATTTTTCCGCCACCTGGTGCTTCGTGCATGAGTTTGCCTGCATCTTCTTCGAGATGGGCTCGAAGGATGCGAATTTTTTTCATGGGTGCGTCAGGTTCATCACTGACAGGGATTTCGATTTCACCCGGTCCACACAGGGGAAGATCGTACTGGCTGATCTGATAATTCTTAGGCAAATCAGGATAGTAATAACTCTTGCGGTCCCATTTGGTGAAGCTTGCGATTTTGCAGCCCAAGGCCAAGCCAATTTGGATGGACATGCGAACGGCTTCTTCGTTAATCACGGGCAACGTGCCTGGCATACCGATGACCACGGGATTGAGTAGTGTATTGGGCGAGGCATCATGGTAATCAGGGTGTGCCACATTGGGGGCCGAGGTGAACATTTTGGTTCGGGTGGAAAGTTCGACATGGATTTCCATGCCGACCATCAGTCGCGTTTTAAGATTTGGATAAGCAGCAGTCATGAGTTCGTGGCCCTTTGATCAGGTGAAGCAAAAGATTTTATCGTTTGTGGCGATGAAGGCATAACCGAGAGTCATTTCCGTGCTTGAAAAAACGTCTTTTTCTTGACAGTTGAACCCTGCGTCGAGACACTAAAGTGGATCATATCCTCTCCGCTCAGTTAGAAGGGACAACCTCAATGGCATCGGATGGTTCAGATAAAGTTCGCTGTAAAAGCTGTGACCGCAAATATACTTGGGTTGAAAAATACGCGGGCAAAAAAGTTCGGTGTAAATGTGGCGAGGCCATTCGTTTTCCCACTGAACCACCCGTGGCCGAAGTTGAGTCTCTGGAACTGGAATTAAATTTGGATTCGGGGATTGATTTGAATCTCAATGACCCACCACCCACAAAGGATCCTGCACCCAATGCAGGCGTGATGGACCTGTCCTTGGATTTGAACCTAGACGAAGGTTCAACCGGGGGAGCCGGGGGAACCGGGGGAACCGGGGGAGCCGGGGGAGCTGGAGCAGGGGGCGGGGGCGGGAAAACTTCCGGGGGCGGGGATGGGGCGTGTCCCAATTGCGGCGCCCAGGCGAGGCCGGGGGCTGTTTTGTGCGTGGCATGTGGTTATCACTTTCATGAAGGAACCCAGGCACAAACCCAGCTCGATACCGAAGATGAAGCCAGTGGCGTCTCTAGCCTCGCTGGAGCAAGCGTTCTAGGCAGCAGCGGGTCGGTTTATGATGGCCCGGTGGATGGGTTTTTCGGCCGCTTTGCTCGCAGTTGGCAATTCGCCAAGATCAGCTATGGCATGCTGTGGGACTTTAAGCAATTGCTCCTGTTTCCCATTTTCTCTGCCATTGCTGCGACACTGGTATTCTTAAGCTTTTTGTTACCCATGTGGGGCATGGGCTTGTTGGATATTGATTTGTCTTCCAGCAGTGAACCCGCCATTGCGGTGGTGGTTGAAGAAAACACCCAACCCCAAACCAGTGTCCAGACAACGCCCGAAATTGACGCCGCCGCCGCTGCAATCGCCAATGCCAAATCCGAAGAAGAAATTCTTGATGCCATGGAACAGATGAAGATCGCCATGGCAAAAAATGTGGCCGCCCAAGAAGCCGTTGCCAAAGAAAAAGAAGACGTTCAGGCAGCCGTAGTCGAACCTGAGCCTCAAGAAGTCTCAACCGATTCCGGCCAAGAGGTTCTACCGTATTTTTTTGCGTTTTACTTTTGTAACTACTTCGTCATTGTCTTTTTCAACACTGCCTTGATTGCTTGTGCGATGAAAGTGGTGGTGGGCGAAGTGCCGACCATGGGCTATGGCCTCAAGATTGCGATGAAGCGTTTGCCCCAGATTTTGATGTGGGCTTTGTTGTCTGCGGTGGTGGGTGTGATTCTGAAAGCCATTGAAAATTCGAGTGAAAAACTGGGTTCGATCATTGCCGCCATTCTGGGATCTGGCTGGACGGTGCTGACGTATTTTGTCGTGCCTGTGATTGCAGTCGAGGGAACCGGTCCCATGAAGTCGATCAAGCAATCGGTCGCCACGCTCAAGGCAACTTGGGGCGAATCGATCATGGGCAATTTTTCGATGGGCTTGATGACGTTTATTGTGACGTTGCCGGTGTATTTGGTTTTGGGGGTGGGGTTTTACGTCGCCCTCTCGCTGGGAAGCATGATGTTGTTTGCGGTAATGGTTACGCTGACGATTTTCAGCCTGGTGGTCATTTCCGCCGCGAGCAGTGCCGCTGACATGGTGTTCAAAGCCTTGCTATACAACTACGCCTCAGGCAAAGCACTACCCGAGGGCATCGATGCGGACATGTTCGCTGCCGCCTTTACAGCCCCCCGGAAAAAGGGCTGGTTTAAGTAAACTGCAACGTAGGGTAAAGCCCACGCAAAATAACAATCTCTCTTTGCGTTCTTTGCGCTCTTTGTGGTGAATTCAAATCCGTCACCAAAGCAATTCCCCAGAGCAGAGGAATCACACTTACGCAGTCACAGGCTCAGCAGGCTTACCCAACCATCGCAAGCTCAACGCCAACATGGCAGAGATAATGCACAAGACCGCTGCCACCGTGAAGGCCACGCTGTAGCTGCCTGTCATGACCTTGGCGGTATTGCCCGCTGCAATGCCCACCACGCCGGCAATGCCATAAGACGTAAAGACCCATCCGTAGTTGGCGCCAAAGTTGCGTGCGCCAAACAGGTCTGCGGTGATCGAGGGGAACAGGGCAAAGTTGCCACCAAAGTTAAAGCCCACCAAAGAGGCTCCCACTGCCAAAGAGAATTCCGTTTTCATTCCCGCCAAGGCAATCATGACCGCTGCCTGAAGCAAGAACATCGCAACCAAAGCTGGCGTGCGGCCGATTTTGTCCGAGATAAAGCCCCAAGCCACGCGACCCAAGGCATTGAAAATCGCCAACCAACCAATGGCTGCCGCCCCCTTGACGAGCAGTTCAGCTCGCAATTGATCTGAAACGAATCCTTGCTCACCTGCGGCTGCAATAAGTTGTTCACTGGCAAAATCCTTGGCAATGCCAATAACCATCAGGCCAGCCATCGCACCACTGAAAAACATCAGCCAGATCACATAAAACGCTGGTGTACGCAGGGTTTTACGCCATGAATCATTGGATTGATTGATGACGGCTGCGGGGGTGTTGGGTGGGTTTTTCAAGAGCAACGCGCCCGTGGCCACGCCGACAAAACAAATCAGGCCATGGATCATAAAGAAGGGTGTAATATCGTATCGCTCGATAAACCCGAGGCCGCCGAAGTCTCGACCTTTGATCAAAAAAGCGCCAAAACCAAAGCCCGCCACCGCAATCCCCGAAACCAATCCCTTTTGATCGGGGAACCATTTGATCAACGCAGCAATGGGACACACATACGCAAAACCCACCCCAGCCCCGGCTAAAAATCCAACCGTCCCCCAAAGCATGAACAGTCGGTCGAGCGTGCCTAGCTTGCCGACGTATTGCTGGCTAAGAGCCAGTCCGCCGACGATGACCCCCGCCATGATGGCAAAAGGAATGTATTGCAACATCGGGACCGCCTCTTTGTCCATCTTTTCCGTCAGAGCATGAAAAATCATCAAGAGAATCAAAGCAATCACACTGCAAAAAGCAGCATGCGCTAAGTAAAACACCACCGAATGATTCAATAAGCCGGCAACCATGAACCCCCCGCCCATGAGCACCGCGCCAAGCAAGGCTGTAAAACGCGGCCCCTTAATATCTTGCAAGCGGCCCGCCAGGACCATCGTGATCGCAAAGGACAACACGCAAATTGAAAACGCATATTTGAGATAACCCCGCTGGGTCTGTAAAACCGCCTTGAGAGCGGCTTCATCGGCAACCACTTCAAAACCTTCCGTTGAAGGCATCTCTTGAGCTTGAACGGCCGTGATAACTTGCGGGAAGAGTTCAGACTGGAGAGGAACCCAGAAAATGCTGTAGCCATAGATCGTCCCCAACACGAGCTGGACAATAATCGCCCCAAGCAAAACCTTGTAGCGATCCATGGGATTGACAGAAAGACCAGACACGGCAGGAACAGAAGCAGACATGGTAAAACTCCATAAAAAGATTTAATTATCCTTTTACATCTTTATGGCTGTCAGGTCAACCCCGTTGGTTGGTTTTTGGTATCTTTTGTAAAAAACTGACGGTTAGAACTGTTATTTTGTGGAAAGTTCCGGGGGCGTGACCAGCATCTTCTGAGCGATTAAGACCATGTCCCGACTTTTGTCATCTTTGAAGATATCCATGGCAATGCCCAAGCCTGAGGCGGTTACCTGATTGACCAGTTCCATCCACTGGTACTGCCGCTGGGAGGTCATGAGGCGTTTGAACGTAGCGGGGTCTGAGGGATCAAGCCCCTCTTGAGACGTGCGATCCGAGACAATGACCACAAAATGGTTGGGCTTGAGGATTCGTTGCGCTTCATGCAACAGTGCCACGGGATTGGGATGGCGTTCGAGCATTCGGTCAATGAGCACCTGGTCGACCGAATTGTCTGGCAAATCAATTTTCTGCACATCTGCCATGTGGTTAAATTGTGGTTTTTGATTGGGATAGGCTTGGTTCAACACGCATTTTTGAGAAAACGAAACGCAAGCTTCACGTTCATCAAAAGCGATGCAGGGGCAACCTTGGTTGGCCAAGAGATGGGTCACGATGCCGTGGCTGCCGCCTAGAATCGCTAGGGTTCGCGGTTCACCTGAGACGTGGGGGGTTTGCTTCATCACATCAAAGGTCGCCACGACGCGTAAATGAATTTTCTTTTGATATATTTCGTCCGCTGCGTAGCGGGACCATTCGCTGGCAGCCAGATCAATGGGATCGGTGGGCGGTGGTTGCCAAGCGTCATCCCCGAAGTAGAGCTTGTTCCAGAGCAGGGGAGAATCTATGTATTGCTCTGCAACGACGGCCATGTCTGCTGCGAGGCGGTGGAACCCCCATTTTTCCTTAAAAACGTCGAGTGTTTGGGTCACACCCGCATCCGAGTCGGCCGTGGTGGCTCGGTTTTCGCGTTTGGTGTGATTGTGGACATATTCGATTTGTGGGATGGCAAAGCAACGCCAGCCCGCTTTTCGAGCGCGCAAACCGAAATCGATGGTCTGTCCTCGCAGGAAGTTTTCATCGTAGCCGTCGATGTCATCGAAGACTGTTTTTTTGCAGCAATAGAAACAGCCCATGACATGGTCGACTTCCAAAGGCTTGGTCACACTGTTGCGTGGAAGGTTACTGGCGACATGGATGTAGCCGTGGGGATGCAGCACAAAGTCTCCATAGGCATGAATACGACCTGAAGGTTTGAGCTGTTTGGGACCGACGACACCTAGCTTGTCATCTCCCTGATCAAAAAAGCGAACCAGCTTGCTCACCCAATGTTTCGTCAGGCAAACCACATCCCCATCAAGCCTTGCCAGAATATCGCCTTGAGCGCGGCGACTCATGATATTGGCGGTACGCGCCAGCACCCCACAATGTTCATCTTCAATCAATTCTAAAAACGGCGAGCCGTCAGCCCATGTTTTCCCAGACCACTTGCGAAGCGTCTCCAAACTATCATCCGAAGACCCATCGTCATAAACAATGATTTCAAAAGGTGTCTTTTCGCCTGTAAGGGTTTGCTCTAGGCTCTCAAGCAAATGACCAATAAGGTCTTCGGTTCCGGTGCGTGAGCTTTGGGCCCCATTGTTATAATTGGGGATCAGAATCGACACGCGTGGGGGAAGTATCTTAGACATGGATTTTAAGCGATCCGGTTTTGAAAGTTATTCGTAGTCAGCCATCAGTTATCAGTCAGATTAAGAAAAAAACACTCCATTCAAAGCTGCGTTTTTTGTTTGACGCCAGCCTCTTTTCTTGCTGATGGCTGATGACTTAATATAGTATCTTTTCTGACTGATAACTGATAGCTGACAGCTGATAACTTAAAAATGAACAAAATAACGCATCATCAATTTTCCAACGGCCTGGTTCTCCTCGGCGAATTCATGCCCTCTGCCCAATCACTGGCCATGTCCTTCCTCTTGCCCGGCGGCGTGGTTCATGAACCCACAGGCCAACTCGGCGTGGCAACGGTCCTATCTGAAATGCTCTTTCGCGGTGCGGGAGATTTGGATGCCCGAGCCCATAGCGATGCCATGGACGATCTGGGCTTGCAACGAGATAGCAGTGTGGATGGCCTGTTTTTCCGCTTGAGCGCGACGATGATCGGCTCACACCGCGAAAAGGCACTCCCCTTGCTGATGGACATGATCCGTCGCCCGCTTTTAACCGACGAAGCTTTCAAGCCCAGCCGTGACCTGGCGTTACAAACCCTGGACGCATTGGAAGATGAACCTCAGCAAAAGACTTTCATTGCCCTGCGTCAAAGACATTACCAATCGCCGCTGAATCGTCCCACCATGGGCCAAAAAGCAGACCTTGAAGCCTTGACCGCCGAGCAGGTCCGTCAATACCAACAGCAGGTTTTTGTACCCCAAGGCGCGATCCTTTCCTTTGCAGGACAGTTTGACTGGGAAGCTCTCAAAGAGCAGGTCGGCCAACTACTTGGCGATTGGGATGGCCAAAGTTCCGATCTTCAACTCGTCGGCGAACCGTTGCGTGGCTATGAACACATCACCTCAGATTCCAATCAGGTGCACATCGGCCTAGCGTATGACGCGGTGAATGAAACACATGAAAATGCGATGCTCCAACGTGCCGCCGCGGCCGTGCTATCTGGCGGGATGAGCGGTCGTCTCTTTACTGAAGTACGTGAAAAACGGGGGCTATGCTATGCTGTTTATGCAGCCTATGCCGCCAATCGGCACATGGGTGTGATGCTCAGCTACGCCGGGACCACCACCGCCCGCGCACAAGAAACCCTTGACGTTTTGGCAGCAGAACATCGTCGTCTCAGTGAAGGCATTGAGCCTGCGGAATTCTGCCGCGCGATGGTGGGGATGAAAACCCGCTTGGTCATGCAAGGTCAATCCACCCATGCCCGCGCGTCAGCCATTGCCATGGACCAACACACGTTTGATGAACCTCGCACGCTAGACCAATGGATTGCTCAAGTGGACGCGATTACGTTTGAATCCTTAAATGACTATGTGAAGCTCAACGCTGCGGGTCCGATGACCACGGTGACCATCGGCCCAGGCCCCTTGAAAGTGTAGCCCCACCATGCGTTTTCTTGTCACGGCTGGCCCGACACGTGAACCCATTGATGCGGTTCGGTTTATTTCCAACCGATCCAGCGGGAAAATGGGCTTGGCCATCGCCCAGGCAGGTCTTGCAGGGGGCCATGAGGTGACGCTATTGCATGGGCCGGGGGTGTTACCGGGGGAATTCGAACAGACGTTTGCGAAATTTCCGGGGGAGCTTCCGGGGGAACTTCCGGGGGCGGGGGTCCAATGTGCAGGCTTTGAGACGACGCGTCAATTGCATGCGCTATTGGAAAAATATTGGCCTAACCATGATTGTCTGGTCATGGCCGCGGCCGTGGCGGATTATCAAATGCCATTGGGAAGTGTTGATGCGTCTTTAAAGAAATTGCCTCGTGGTAAAGGGTTGACTTTAACGCTTGAACCGACCGAAGACCTTGTCGCAGCGATGGTGAAAATCAAACGTGCCGATCAGCGGATCGTGGCGTTTGCGTTAGAAGAAGCTAAAAATCTCCAAGGCCGCGCGTTGAAAAAACTTAAACGCAAAGACGTTGATGCCATCGTCGCCAACCCACTTCAAACCATGAATGCCGATATAATTGAAGCTCTGTGGCTCACCGCCGATGGAGGATGCCAATCCTTTGCGTCCCAGAGC
The DNA here is from genome assembly GCA_024279865.1 of Planctomycetota bacterium. GTDB lineage: Bacteria > Planctomycetota > Phycisphaerae > Phycisphaerales > Phycisphaeraceae > JAJRRC01. The sequence goes on from JAJRRC010000080.1 coordinate 36,831, forward strand.
AAAGAAGATTTTGCCACGCAATTAATTGCGTGTTGTGAAAAGCTATAAGACTGTCGGACGCGCTTCGGAGGGGAACAAGGTTCGCTTAAAAATAGCCGCACGCATACTGCGTGCGCGTCTGTAAAACACCTGTTTTTACGGGTAACACAGGCACATTTCATATTCAACCGAAACGCGCAAGCAAGTATGCTTGCGGCTATTTTTTCAATCACAAATAAAATCAAAGGCCACAACAATTAATGCCCGGGGGTTTACCCATTGACCGCTTCAAGACAAACCGCTTCATAGCGATCTAAAATCGTGGCCAAGGTAAAATCTTGACTTCGTTTTAACGATGCTTCCCGTTTGGCAGTTAGATCTTCTTGAAGCATCGCTTTCATTTTGACAGTAAGATCATCCACGTCTGGATAGTTAAACAACACCCCGGCTCCACTATCAGCAAGGACTTCATGGTGCGGATCAATGTTGCTCCCAAGCACGGGCAACCCACTGGCCATCGCTTCGGTCATGACGACGGGGAACCCTTCCTCACGGCTGGTGGAGACGATCAGCTGGGCGTGGCCAAGCAACCAATATTTTTCAAGACCTGTCCGAATCCCCGGAAGATAGACAATGTCTTCAATACCTGCTTGAGCGACCTGTTTTTGAATATTTTTCCAATCACTTCCCTCGCCGATGATCGCGTAACGCCAACCTTTTTCCCGAAACAAATCAGCGAGCCGCGTCACTGCCTCCACCGCCAGATGAATGCACTTCACCGGGCAGACGCGACCGAGATGCAGCATAAACGGCGAGCTACCTAGCTCTGGGGGACTGGTCAATTCTGAAGCCTGTTCTTTGGCCCAAGCAAGTGATTGGTTGTGCTGTTCGATATCCAACCCGTTATAAACAACATGAATGGGAGGCAATCGGTCGGTGGCCATCTGCTTTACGCGGTCGGCAAGGTATTGGCTCACCACGATAACGTGGTCCGCATGGCAGTAGCCGTCACGGATGGTGCTTGCAACGCGTGCTTTTTTGAGGCCGTGATAGTTGGGATAGAGGTCTGCGCCTTGGCCGACGGTGATTTGTTTGAACCCAAGTTCATTTTTCACACGGGCAGCGGCAAATCCGGTGGGATAACCATAAAACGCCATCATCAGATCAAAGGGCCACTTGCGGTGCATCTTCCGCACGGTCTTGCACAACGCGGTGGGGCGAAGATGTTGAGCCCAGGGTCGGTTGTAACGGGTGATTGGATAAGGGACATCCGGTTCGGGTTTGTGAACCTCGGTAGCGAGTACGTGAACATCATGTCCACGGTCGATGAGGCCTCGGATAATGATATCTGCCATGCGTTCAGCGCCGCCGACGTTGGGTAAAAAAGTCGGGGTAAAAAGACAAATACGCATGACAGAGCATCCATGGTTTACACAATGGCGTTGCCGCCAGGAATCAGGTACGGTAAGAATGAATTGTACTGGTCTGACCTCAAGGGGCAAACGGCAATTGAAGCATGCCACGCTACCATCTGAACATCCATTAAACCAAACGCCCGCCTGCTTATTCAAAGCAGACGACCGAAGCCGGGTGTGGCTTGCGCATCGCTCAGACGGATCAGCGTGTGTGGTGAAGCTTTTTGTGTTTTCCCGCTGGCGTCAGCGACTGCTCAGTTGGCTTGGGCATCACCCCGGCCACAACGAAAAAATTCGCCACGCTCAACTTTACAAGCAAGGCATTGCAGCCATTCAAATCAATGAAACCGGACAAGCCCACGGCGAACATTGGCTCATCACCCCCTATCGCGGCCTCTCTTTACACAACTGGCTCAAAACCCAAGCAGCCCACGCCCATCAACCCGTCCGCCGGGACTTGGCCTTTGAGTTTGGCGCGTTAACAGGCCAACTGTTAAACAAGCGTTATTTTTTTCGGGATCACAAAGTCAGCAACATGATTGTCGATGACGAGCATCAGCTTTGGCTCATCGATGCAGGAACCGTCCGACGCACTTGGGGGCGAGGACTTAACCGCGGTGCGGTGCGGATGATTCGCCAGGCCCACGAGACCGCCATCAAAGCATTTCAAAGTTGTGAAGACCCCTCACCCACGAGCCTCACACGCACGGATCAATTGCGATTTATCCGTGGCTTGCAACACGCATGGCCCACCTGTCCACCGGCCGTGCTGCGCGAGGTTGGATTTGAGCTGTCTACAAAATCACAGACAACGTAAATTTTCCCTTCTTCCAACGTCGAACTCTAAGGTCCCCCGGGGCCGCAGAGTCGGACTCCCCTTGGTTTACAAGATTATCCTTCTCGAGCGTGATGAATTCATCGGTCGCATTTATAAAGAACCCGACTCTTCGGCCCCGGGGGACCTCAGAATTCGGCTTTGTTAAACCGCGTGCGCGTCTGCTAAAAACTTCTCAGAAACGACCCCAAGTGCAAGGTATACCCAAAGACCAACTTCCGGGGGACTTCCGGGGGACTTCCGGGGGACTTCCGGGGGGCTTCCGGGGGGCTTCCGGGGGGCTTCCGGGGGGCTTCCGGGGGGCTTCCGGGGGGACTTTTAGCTTGCTTGCAGATACAATGGTTGGTTCTTATGCAACAACACCTTCTTGGCTTGTGGCACTTTGATCAATCCCATCGTCACGTGGCACTCAACGCGGTGGACGGGGGTGAGCCGTTTCAAATTTTCGGGGCCATCCATGAACCACGCCGATTCGGATCGGCCCTGGTCTTACGATTGCCCGGTGACCGAGCTTGTGGCCCAGCACCCGGACGACTCATCAGCGGCAGCGTCTGCTTCTGGGCTCGTACCCAAGGCGGACAAGGCGAAGTTGAATTAATCAACGTTCAAGGCGAACTGCAAATCCTCATCGACTTCAACAACAACCGCCAAATCGTAGCGACCCTAGACGACCAAGTTCTCGTCGGCAAAACCTCCATGGACGACAACCGTTGGCAACACCTGGCCATCACGTTCAATCCCGATGGCATTTGGCTTTATCTGGATGGCAACTGTATTGCAAGCGACGAACAAGCCCATCACGGATTGCCCCGCGGCCTGGCGCAACAAGCCTTCATTTCCATCGGCCCCCTCCCCGCCCCCGCCCCCGGAAGTGCCCTCGGTTCCCCTCAAAACGCCTCGCCAAGTATGAAAAATGTTTCAGGGGAAACTGCTGAGGGATACGAAAACACCACACCAGGGATTCGAACAGACGTCTCAAAAACTTCCGGGGGGGGGGGGGGGATTGATGAATTGGCGATTTTTAATACCGCGTTGGTGCGTCCGCAAATCAATGACCTGATGCACGGCGCTCTTGAGCCGACCGACCCACAAATCCAGGTTCCACCGCCTGGGGTCATTGACGCAACGCCTTTGATCAACCACCACGATCCAACCTGTGGCATACAAAACGCCATCAATGCCTTGGGACCCACCGGCGGCATCGTACAACTGCCGCCAACGCGACTGATCCTCAGACAAGGACTCGTCGTTCCCAGCCACACCACACTCTGCGGAACCGCTCACCATACCATCCTTGCAGCACCCCAACCCGCCGGATGCCCGATCATGCTCAATGTTCGAGCGGGTAGCGATTGTATCGAAGTTGAAGATGTCAGCTTGTTTGATGTCGGCGATGCCATCCTCATTCGAAGTATCCAACAACAAGGACCTGCCGCCACCACTGCCATCATCGAACGAATCGATGGCCGTGCCCTTTGGCTCTCACAAGCATTGCTTCAAAACTATGATGCCAACGCCCCCACATGGGTTTGTCATACCTTCAACATGATCCAATCTCTAGGCCAACATCATGTGACCATCAGGGACCTGGACATCGAAGGAACCCTCAAAAACCTCGGCGAAATACCCTTTGGCACCGATAGCGGCTGTGCAGCCATTGCCATGACCCATTGCCTAGAATCGAGCATTCAAAACTGCCATATCACCGATTGGCTTCACGATGGCATCGCTCTGTTTCATTGCCAGCGATCCAATGTCTTAAACTGCTCGGCCCGTCATTGCCAAGGACATGGACTGCTGTTGGGCGATGGGTCGATGTACACCCGGTGGAAACACAACACGGCCATGCTCAACGGCCGCAGCGGCATGCACGTCCGCAACCACTCTAGGCTCTCCATCATTAGCCAAAATATCCTGTTGCAAAATCAAGCGACCAACCTCAGTGGCCACAGCATGGACCACCGAATCACCGATAACCTGACCCAAGAAGATTCCACGCCCCCCCCCGGAAGTGCCCCCGGAAGCCCCCCCAGAAATGCCCCCGAAAATTCCCCCGGCTCCCCCGGCTCCCCCGGTTCCCCCGCACCTTCTCCCACAGCACCTGACCGTGCTGCCGAACAAACCACCTCCGTCTCACAACGCATGCGCGGCCTTGATGCCTTTGATTAAAGCGATTCAAACTTGACCTGTTGTGCTTGGGCAGGTGTCCAAGCTCTTAGAGCACTTTGCGTAAATAAATTCCACTTATATTCGGGGATCGGACGCGCAAGCACGTATGCTTGCGGCTATTTTTACACGATCAACAAAATGACCCATGAAGATTATTGACGCAAAATACTCTAGCACGACAGCGCTATATTTGCTCAAGCATTCTGTCTTGATTGTCCGATAAACTCTTCAAGAGCCTGTCATCTTGGAGGATTTTGCCATGAACAACGAACAATTGTCTTCGTTTGAACCTGCGTTGGCCCACTTTCTGGA
>JAJRRC010000081.1 GCA_024279865.1 Planctomycetota bacterium
CTTGGCGCGATCGGCGATGACGACAGCTTCACTATTGGAAGTATCGCGCCACTCGGTTCTTCGTCCTGTTTCACCGGTTCCAGCTGACCGTATTCTGCTCAAAGCATAGGAGAAATTGGCCGAGGAGATAATACCCGTGGTCCAAGGGTCTTTTGTTTCTGCGGGGCTAACCACGTAAGCACCGGTAAAGTAGTTGTCATCAAGCAGTTCCTGGAAACGAGCTTCAACGAGGCTACCACTGCCGATACCAACACCAGGGTCGGCATATCCCGCGACGGTGACCAGCTGCCCCGTGGTGCTACGACCGGGGAAGTAGGTGTTATTACCCTGTGAAAAAAGAACCATGCCGGTGTGGATACCACGGACCTGCGTGGAGTTTTGCATCTGACGAGCGGTGCGACGGGCAGCCCCCAGCGCAGGTAACAGAATACCAATAAGCAAAGCAATGATAGAAATTACAACCAGCAATTCAATCAGTGTAAACGCGTGCTTTTTCATAGAAAAGCTCCTCATAGAAAGGGAAAAATAAAATCGTATCAATAAATTCGCTCGCTTGGAACAGTGCGTTGAGTCATTGATTCATTGAGTCCAAGCCCCCAGTCAAAGCCATCTTATCGGATTGTAGATACACAATTAGTACATGTCAAGGATATTGTATAAAAAAACACAACATCACCAAAAAACATGATATCCAAAGTATATTTTTACACATAAAAAAATTTTACAACCCTATCAAAACAGATCAAACTAGCTTATTTTTAAGTATTTATGATTTTAAATTAAAACAAAAAGATATCTTAAGAAAACAATTAGGAATATTCCTTTACTTTATCATATCTCTGTATTTTTTTTGTTTTTTCCCATTTTACGCCTGCGTTGTTTTAATTAAACCTGCAAGCTAAAAAGGGTTTTTCAGATAAAACGCACACCACCGTGCCCCACAGATCATTGAGAAGCCCGATAAAGGGGAAGCTGGCTTGGCATGCCAAGCGATGGCGGGAATAGGGCCCGCGTCTGGCATCCATGAGCTCATTTGTGGGTCAATGGGAAAAGCGAAGCCGTGTCTTGTCCAATGATGCCAAACGATTTACTTCACTTAAAAACCAGACCTGTCAGATTCAAAAATAGCCCGATGCGCAATAAAAAGCTCGCGGCCAATTCAATCTCAAACGCTAAGTTTGAATTGAACCAGCCGCGAGCTTGCGAGCCAATGGACTTAAAATTTAAATTTTAAACGCTAACACCCAGTGCAGCTTTAACGTCTGATTTGGGGTCATCACTAATCACACGCAGATCATATTCGTCTTGAAGAATCTGGAAGACGTTTGGAGAGATGAACGCTGGTGGGTTGGGTCCCACGGTAATGCCTTTGACTCCCAGAGCCAATAGCGTCAGCAAGACCGCCACTGCTTTCTGTTCAAACCAGCTAATCACCAGCGTCAACGGCAAATCATTAACAGAACATTCAAAAGCTTCCGCCAACGCGACAGCCACTTTGATCGCGCCAAATGCATCGTTGCACTGGCCCATGTCCATCAAACGAGGTAGGCCTAGATGTTCGCCATATTCATGGTCACGAATACGGAATTTGCCGCAGCCAAGGGTCAAGATGAACGAATCGTCAGGCGTGGCCTGTGCATAATCGGAGTAGTAGTTGCGGCCGGGTTCAGCACCATCACAACCACCAATGAGGAAGAAGTGGCTGATGTTGCCAGCTTTGACAGCCTCGACGATGGTCTGGGCTTTGGAGAGGATCACTGAATGATGGAAGCCCACGGTGGATTCGCCGGTAATGTTTTCCTCACAAGGAGGCGTGGTTTTCGCCAAGGCGACCACGGCAGAAAAGTCATTGTCGGTGATGCGTGTTCCGCCTGGGACGGCCGTGGCACGGGTGGTGAACAAGCGTGATGCGTAGTCATCCTTGGGGATGAGAATGCAGTTGGTCGTTGCAACGATAGGTCCTGGGAAGGCAAGGAATTCACGACGTTGGTTCTGCCATGCTGTGCCGTAGTTCCCTGCGAGGTTGGGATGGTTCTTCAGGTTGGGGTACATATGTGCGGGTAACATTTCGCCATGGGTGTAGACTTTGATGTCGGTCCCTTCGCACTGTTTGAGCAGGTCCATGAGGTCCAGCAGATCGTGGCCGGTGATGAGGATGCCGGGGCCTTGCTGGGTTCCTTCAATGACGGTGCCTGCCTGGGGTTGGCCAAACAGGTCGATATGACCTTCTTCGAGAATTTCCATCACACGGAGATTTTGTTTGCCACATTCAAGGACCAGTTCCAAGAGCGTCGGCACATCAAAATTCACATTGGTCATGGTCGCAAAGAGTGCTTCTTCAATAAAGGCACTGACATTTTCATCACTTTTGCCAAGACGTCTGGCATGATGAGCGTAGGCTGCCATGCCTTTAAGCCCATACAGAAGCATCTGTTGGAGAGATTCGACATCTTTGTCTTTGCCACAAACGCCTGGGGTTCCGTTGATTGTGCAAGCGACGGCGTGGGAGGTTTGTTCACATTGGTTGCACGACAGGGTAAAACAATCAGACATGAGCGGGTTTCCTTTTGGGGAAAAAGTAAAGAGATTCTGTTAAAATTTCAGTTCGTCAGGGACGATGCTTGAACTTACAGCATCGCGTTTCAAGCTAGATTATGACAACATTAAGAAAAGATTCCTTGATTAAGATCAATTTGTCTTTTTAATTTAACTTTTTTCATAGGTAATTTTCAGTGTCTGAGCAAATAGAAACCGTTTTAAACCAGTGCCGTATGTTTAAAGGCATCAATGAACAATCGTTAAAAAAGATGTCGGGTATCGGCCAGATGGTTTCCTATCGTAAGGGAGAGACCATTTTTCAGCAAGATCAATTTTGTCCGGGCCTGTTTATTGTGGCCAGTGGCATGGTTCGGGTGTACAAGCTAGCCCCGTCGGGCAAGGAGCATATTCTTCATATGCCTGGGCCTGGGGACACTTTTGCGGAGGTAGCGACCATTGGTCAGTTTGTGTGTCCTGCGGGAGCTGCTGCGTTGGAACCGACGACTTGCGTGCTTTTGCCTGTGGATTTGTTCAACGGGGCATTGGATGAGGATCACCGTCTTTGTCGGGAGCTGTTGCTGGGTCTTTCGATGCGGGTGAGGCAGTTCGTTGGATTGCTTGAAGACATTGTTTTACGCGATGCCACCGGTCGTCTTGCAGCTTATCTCATTGACAAAGCAGACGATCAGGGGCGCGTGGATATGCCTAGCTTAAAGCGTTACGTTGCCAATCATTTGAATTTAACCAGTGAAACATTGTCTCGCACCTTGCGTCGTTTGACTGAGGCAAATCTGATTAAGCCGATCAATCATTTGTGTGTGCAATTACAGGACCGCGAAGCATTGCTCGAGATTGCAGAAGGCATTTCGATTGCTCTGTAATTTGAAGGGTGGTCATGCTTCTTTGTCTGGCGAGAAACTTTTAGAGCGTTTAACGGTCATTTGTAGCGGCCTTGCAACTGGGAAAACTGCATGAACGAGGTTGCCAAGGCGATCACGGATCACCAAGCCGCGACCGCTGAGTGTGAGGTGCTCTAGCCATGAGGCGTTTCTTTTTCCCCCTCAATTTTTCGACAACTTTTTTGAACAATCTGGGGATTTTCACTTGCCCTTAGGTCCGCAAGTTTACCCCCCTGCATCACCAGCTATGATGTGTTTGGGTTCGGTTGATCCGGTGACTTGTACCAATTCAGTTTTGGGATGGTACGCTTGCCATGCAAACCAAAAAGCATGGACCACCTGAGCCTCATCAGGCACCTCAATCACACGAACAGCCAAGGGATTTTCCGTGGCTGCCAAACGCACCGTTTGGTCACCGAGACGATCTTCGAGAATACCATCAGGAGCTTTGAGAATCGCTCCAAAGGTATACGCTTTTGTGATATCGCCAAACTGAACGCCAATAACCGAAATTTTATTAGCCAAACGATCGTCCGACTCATCCACCGGAAACATCAAATCATCTGTACGAAAGTAGGATTGATAAGGAGACTGACTGTACTGGCGTCGATAACCGGTTTCGTATGAAACAAACGTTGATTCGGGATGTTCTTCAAGCCAGGCAGCCTTAGACGTAATCGTCCATTGATCCAGATGTTTGAGGGATTGGCCTACATGGGGGCCGCTAATCGCAGCAAGTTTAACTTGGGACCAGAGTGCTTGGTCCACCCGGTCGTAGAGAAGGACATTGGAATTGGAGAGCAAGCCGCTGATGCCGAACTCCAATGTTTTGTCGCCGAGACGTCGATCGACCACGCTGACCGAATCGCACAAAGGACAATAAATCACACACACAGGAACCTGGCCAAGCTCATCATTGATGGCTTCATGCCAATTGAGAATATTGATTGGATAGGCACGGGCTTGGCCATCAACGACCAGTCCCACCACACGAGCCTCGTCAGGCAGAAAATCTGTTTTATCTGCGGGGACGATTTTAGCGTCATAAGCCCCTTCGTTGGCTGAAGCAGTGGCCCCGGTTGGCGCATGAGCAGCCTCGGTGCGAAGGGATGGTATCCCATCTCTGGCAGGCCCCCCACTGAGGATTTTTTTCGGTCTAACGTCAAGCCCGACAGATCAAAATCATTGAGTGGATCATGCTTCTCAAAGGAACTCGTGCTAGCGGTGATCCCTGCGCGGCCGCGATTGGGCGTATAGGAGTCTTTGTATAACACCCAAAGTGGGATGATTGCTCCGACACTAACAATCAGCAGAGCAAGAACGATTCTTGTGGGAGTCCAGACATATGGTTTGGAAACGGGTGTCATGAGCAAGGCTCCAGTGCGAGGTCTATCGATTGTGGCGTACCACCAAGCCAACCCGTCAATTGTTAAATTTATTCCCTCCAATACCAACATGTTTACTCTATTGCTTATAAAAAGCTGGTGTTTTGAACCGAAGCAGGTTATGATCAGAAAAGTTCCATAGGCAAATTAGGCTACGCGATGTGGCCTGACTGTCGATGCCGCCTGAGGGGGTGGTGACCGGCCTATGTATGGAACAGCTCGCAAGCCTTTGGGGTTTGCTATGTTTGTCAGTGCTTTACCTTTAATCCGTGAAATAAACGGACCTGTTTTGTTAAATAGAACAGGTGGTAATGTATTGCCACGCATCAATACGAGGCAAAGGTCTGCAAAGACCCAAAAAAAATCGTGATTCAACCGAAGTTTTCTCATCCGGATCGGGGTTTTAGCCTGATCGAACTATTGGTCAGTCTCTCTATCATTACGATGATGATTGCAATGACCATGCCCGCGTTGCAAGGCGCTCGGGAGCAGGCACGCAAACAATTCTGCCAAAGTAGCGTGCGCCAACTCGCCATTGCATGGGCGGTTTATCCCAGTGATCACAGCAATAAACTTGTCTTGAGTTTGCCTGACGACCAAAACGGCTGGGTTCAACGTGGACCTGGCTGGGAGCCCATTGAGCAAGGCAAGCTTTACCCCTACATCCGCACACTGGATATTTGGCATTGCCCGTCCGATGGCACTGGCAATGAACGCAGTTACAGCATTGCAGCGCCTTTGCGTGGCGAACATTGGGACAAGCATTTAACCTCACCAAGTCATACATGGGCTCAATTCGGCACAGACAAGGTGGACCCCATTATCAATCCATCACAACAAATGCTTGCCTTGGAAGAACTTGATAATCGTGGCTGGAACATGGGGTCATGGATCATGTATGTCCGCGATAGCCATAAGTATGACTGGATCGATTACATGGCAACCTTTCACAAACGTGGAACTAATATTTCTTTTGCCGACGGCCACGTGGACTTCTGGTATTGGCAAGACCCAGACACCTTGTTTGCTTCAGAAAATGGAATTTTCTTTTTGTACGACCCCGGAAATGATGATTGGATTCGTGTTCGCAACGCTTACCGTCAATTGCCCGGAGAGACAGATGTTTTACAAACCGTTTCGCATTAGACCCTGAGATGAACCATGCCGATTTTGATCGCACAATATAAAAAGAAAAAAGCGGGATTCATCCTCCGCCCCAAGATGATGATCGGCCGCGATAATGGCAATGATATCCCCCTGCCAGTCTCACGCATGTCCCGCGTGCATGCGTGCATCGACAAAATCGGATCAGGCTGGTACATCCGGGACCTTGGCAGTTCCAACGGGATCTGCGTCAACGGCCTAAAGATTCAAGCAGCCACCCAACTCTATTCCGGAGACCAATTGTTCTTCGGCGGCATACGAATCAAATTCTACGACCAAGACCAACTCCCCCGAAATATCAAGCGACTCATCGAACGCAAAGACCGAACCCCACGCATGCGGTTTGATTGCAAATATTGCAATCAAACACTCAAAGCACGCAGCCGAGACATTGGACGAAAAATCTGCTGTAAAAGCTGCGAAAAAACCATCGTTATTCCAAGTGTCAAACCCAGACATCCACAAAAAGTTCGCCCGCAAACCACGTCTCCCGCCATTGCTCAAACACCTCAAAAAACGGCCGACGCACTGGCACTGCTCCAAGAACAGGAGCAGGAAAAACGACTCCTAAAAGGACAACAAATCCTTATCCAACTCATGAGAGATGACCGCTCTCTTGCTGCTCAATGGCTTGATCGCGCCCGCCAATGGGGCCGCCAATTCAACCTGAAACTCAAACAACCCCAATTCCCCATCAGACGCTGGCACTTGGCGGCCCCCGCTGGCGTGATGGTTTTAATGCTGAGCTTTAACCTGATGGCCCGAACGGATCAGCCGCCAGCGATCCAACGGGCTGCCTCAAGCTATCCCGCTCACTGCTCAAATTGCCAAGCCACCTTTGACATGACCTTGGTGCGTTTTGAAGAACTTTCTTTTTTGATGGCTTATCCCAAAGAGTTTGAACAAAGGTATCCAGATAGACCTTTGCCCCAACTCTCGGTTTGCTCTCATTGTGATTTACGCCATGTGGAATTTCGGTTTCGTGTGGATAACCAAACCCAACAACGATCTATCCTTGCTCAAACAGCCACCCCCGGCCCCACCCCAGGCCCCGGAAGTTCCCTTGGAAATGTTCCCAGAAACACACAAGGCATGGCCGTCTCTAAGATACTCAGTAAAAAATAGCTTTGTATTTAAAAATAAAGCACAAAAACCACACGGCTCGCTTGCGGGGTTGATATACTCTCGTCCTGTGATGATGAGAGGTAGGCTGATCTATTGAAATTTGTTCTTGGAATTGATTTGGGAACCAGCTATTTCAAGCTGGGATTGTTTGATCGGCAAGGGAACTGTTGCGGCCTTGGCCGTGCCAAAGTTCACAAACAGACGACTGATTCTCGTTGTGAATTAGCGATTGATTCGTTCTGGACGAGCCTGAATGATGCCCTTCACGAAGCATTGGCCCAAGCCCACGCATCAGTTTGCGACATTGAAGCATTGGCGTATTCGTCACAGGCCAATAGTTTTGTCTTACTCGATCAAAACAAGCAACCTTTAACGCCTCTGATTCTCTGGTTGGACAACCGGGTTGGAGAAGACGTAGACCCCCGTTTGGCAGCGTTTTGGGAACATTCAGACTTCATGGGAACCACGGGGCTTGGGATGTCTCCCTCGACCTTGGCGATTGCCAAGTGCCGCTGGTTTGAATGCCACGAACCAGAGGTATGGTCAAAAACAGCACATGTCATGACGATCAGCGATTACCTCACCGATACACTGACAGGCAAGACCGTGGGCGATCAGGGGACCGCTTCACTTTTGGGGTTGTGGAACTTGCCTCAAGGTCAATGGTGGAACAAGGCCATCAAGGCTTCAGGCTTATCGCGATCACAACTTTCAACGCCTTTGCCTCCGGGAAGCGTTGCAGGTTCTTTAACGCATCAAGGGGCGGCCAAGCTAGGTCTAAATCCTGGAATTCCATTGGCGGTAGGCAGCCTTGATCACCATGTCGCAGCCTTGGGCGCGGGCGTAGGAGCGATTGCTCCAGCGAGTGTCTCCATCGGAACGGTTCTAGCGTGCTTGCGGTATAGCGATACGTTTAGCCCATTGAAAAATTGTTGCATGGGCCCAGCCCAATCGGGGTTTTATCAGTTGGCTTTTAGCACCAATGGCGCGAGTGTGTATGAGTGGTATCAACAACAGTATGCCTCCCAATTCAGCGTGTCTGAGCTGGATAGCTTGGCAAGGGAAGTTTCCTGTGAAGGGTTGACCGCCAAGCCCAATGCCAATCATTATCCCGGCCTTGAGGGGTTTGTCGGGCGTAAGCCAAGTCATGGCCCTGCCCATTTGGGGAGAGCTATTTTAGAATCTGTGACTGAGAGTATGGATTTGCTGGTGGATCAACTGTTCGGATCGGATCGCCCAGACCGCATGGTGGCTGTCGGCGGCGGCGCGCGAAGTGATCTATGGATGCAGATGTTTGCCGACCGCTTGGGGATGTCCATCGTGATCCCCGAACAGATCGATACCGCCTGTCTGGGCAGTGCGATGTTTGCCTCGGTGGCTGCGGGTTGGCATCCAGATTGCCACGATGCTGCCACTGCCTGGTGTCAGGTTCGTCAAGTGCTACATCCCGCAAAATAACCAGATATACCGATCACGATTAAGTTTTTCCGCCCCCGGTTTGCTTGCGTACGGGACAGTTTTAAGTTGTCAGTAAGAGAAGATAATCAGATACGGTTTGCCTGTTGAATCGGAAGTTCCCATTCTTTATCTGCTCTGTTTCTTACTGACAACTGATAGCTGATCGCTTTCAAAACTTCCATCGCGGGAATTCTCATACCCGAAGGGTATAGCTCAACGCAACACGGGGAACACTTCCGGGGGGGTGAGGTTGTGCGGATAACGACAGTCTTTGGTGAACGGCCAGTGGTTATTTTTGGCAGGATCGTCATTGAAAGAGGTTTGCCCTTGGAACTTCACCCGAAGGAAGTAAAAATGTCTTCCTAGTGAAACATCTTTGTCCGTCAATTCCAATTCACACTGGTCTTGGCCTACGTCTTATCGATGGACGACTTCGTTGCCATCTCGAATGATTTCAACAAACTCGATGGGTTCGGGAGCTTGGACACGAGCGATCATCTGGGTTGGATTTTCCGTTTGGATATCTGAACCGATGAGGTGGTTATTGATTCTGAAATCAATGGCAATTTTTGTGCCTTGGGTCGCAATGATATCGGTAAACTGAATAAACTCCACCGAGCTATCACGCACAATACGAATATTCAATTCCGGGTTCGAATGTTCCGCAAGCTGATCGCGGGTGATCGAACGCGCCTGTTCAAGTATTTTTTTATCACGAAATGGAACGAAAGGTGCTGGTTCAAAATCAAAAGTTGTCATGTGATGACCCCTGTGAGATTTGCATATCAATTAAATGAAAAAAGATTGAGCAGGGTCCTGCCACACAAGGCGACCGCCTACCCAAGTTGCGACCGGACGCGGGGTTGGCTCTGAGTCATCCCATAAAACAAGGTCCGCATCAGCCCCGACAGCCAAAGTTCCCTTGTTGGATTGATTGAGAAGCGTTGCCACATTGAGCGTGCCCATGGCCCAGATATCTGCCTTCGGCAAATCGAGCCACTGCATCAAATTGCCAAGGCCCCGAGGCATCGTCAACGCGCTACCGGCAAGTTGACCAAAATTAGGATGGCCCGCCTGAGCATTGGTCGCACCTTTGCCCGGTGCCACGTGAACAGGAAAACCCCAAGGCGTGTCATAAACACCTTCAGGTAGCCCGGCCCCGACATTAGAATCAGTAATTAAAATCACCCCCGCAGCACCCTTCGCTGCCACTGCCATGCGAATCGCCACGGGATGAACATGCACGCCATCAGCAATAAAATCAACCGTGCAACGTGGGTCTGCCAAAATCACTTCCACCGCGCCCACCGGACGAACGCCCGAATCGGCCTTGCCTGGCACATGAAACACATCGTAAAAATGCGTGGCATGACGGGCTCCTGCGTCCACTGCTTTTTGCGTTTGATCAATATCCGCACGCGTGTGCGTGATCAACGGCACAACCCCCGCTTCAACGAGCCGTTCAATCACAGATAAAATGTTTTTCTGCTCAGGACCAATCGACATGACCGCAACCCGGTTGCCCGTGGCATCCAGCAATTCGTTGAGCAAACCGACATCACCATCTAGCGTCATCGCCCCCGCACCAGGCAATCCCAAGAACGGCCCCTCCAAATGCAGACCCGGAATACAAACATCCGTCACTTGATCAATCGTATTGGCCAGCGTTTGAAGCTTCCCCAGCATTGAGCGATCCATCACCGTGTAAAAAGTGGGACAAACACTGGTGGTTCCATGACGCGCTAGACAGGCGGTCCCTGCTAAAAACTGTTCGGGACTGACCTCGTAAAGGTATTGTTCAATGCCATGGGTATGAATATCCATGCAGCCTGGCGTGAGCAAAAAATTCTTGCCATCAACCCTCGTCTGGTCCGAGGCCTGGGCAACAATTTTACCCTCTGAAAAACAGATCGCCCCCTCAAAAATTCCATCGCCCGGCTGCAGTAAACGCACGCTTTCAATACAGGTGGCAGTCATGATCAAACCCTTTCAAAAGGCAATCCGATGCTGCGCGAAAACTTACCCACACTGAAAGACAATTGCAAATAGCGGGAGCCTGCCTTGTGATGCCATACCGATGCAAGGCAAACGTTTGTAGCCTTCGTTTCTACCCTTACAATGACATGTCTGAATTTCCCTAAATGCCATAAGAGCTTGTCAATTCAGCACCCGTGAGACACAAAAACCAGTTCAAACGCCCGATCAGACTTCTGCAACTTGTCCGATAAAAACAAATTAAAAAAAAATCTTTTTTCAATCTTCCAAAAATGACGATTCTTAAAGGTCAGATAGTCCTTTTTCTTGGAGGCCCCCCATTGAATCCATTTACTTTCTTTAAAAACAGGCGGGCAAATCAACGATTTGCTCAGGTCATCAACTGTCCTGAGGATATCGCTCATTTTATCCATCTTTGGAAAATTCGTCAGGAACCTGACATCCAAGATGAAGCCGTCCAGTTGCACATCAAACAGCTTGGTGGACAAGCGGTTTGGGTTCGGCCTGGCACGTCTGATATCCGAGTTCTCTGGGACTGTTACTACAAGCAATACCAGTTGCCGCCGATGCATATTCGTGACAATGCCACGATTTTGGACCTTGGTGCCAATGTCGGCTACACCGCAGCCTCACTGGGCGTTCGATACCCTCAGGCTAAAATCATTGGTGTCGAATTGGACTGTCAAAATGCGGAACTCGCTCGTATCAATACAGAGTTCCTCGGCAAGCGTTGCACCATTCTCAATGCAGGCATTTGGCATGAAGAAACCCTTATATCCTATGGCGGCAACACTGAACACGCTCTGCGCATTGATGAAGAAAATACCCAAGAACAAACTTACCATGTCCAGACCATGACCATGCAATCACTTTTAGAGCAATTTGACCTTGCTGAAGTTGATTACGTCAAAATGGATATCGAAGGTGCTGAACACAGCGTGCTTGATCCGACGCGTGATTTAAACTGGCTTCATCAAATCAAAAACATGAATGTCGAAGTCCATCAACCCGCCACCATTGAAGGCATCACCCATGTCTTAAGCCAGCATGGTTTTGACAATTTAACTCAACCCACACACTGGTCTGCGGTGATTGCATCGCGGCAATCAGAAGCAAATTCAATTCCACTTCGTCATGCTGCGTAACAATGCGATACGGATTGAAATTAAAAAAACATAAAACCCCCTCCAAACTCTTAACTTGAAGGGGGTTTTAAAATCGGGGCGACATGATTTGAACATGCGACTTCCTGTTCCCAAAACAGGCAGCCGCATACATACTAAATGCTTTCAGTACATGCACTTGCAGAGAAATAGAAAAACGCTTGGGTGCGCCTAGGGTGCGCTTGGCAACAAGAATCAGGTGTTCTTGCATAAAAATAGCCATCACTGGCAACCCCTTCTCGGAGAGGGAAACGGCTGAGGCCGATCCGAGATGCCACCCCCTTTCAGGCACTGTATGAGAGGGCAGCCATCAACGCTGAATCTGCTCAACCCAGCAATGGGACGCAGAGGCTTGATGACTGATAGCTGCTCTTTCTCAGGTCGGTCTACCGACGCACTGCCTGAGGCGTCCAGTCCATAAGAGCGGCCCGGCAGGGGTCTGAGTAATCGGATGGCCATGCACGCCGGAACCAAACAGCATGGCCGGTCTACCTTCCCCGCAAGGGGTCGGTCTGTTCCGAGTATTAGCCAGTGAATACCAGTTAACAGTAGTCTTAGGTCATCCGTTTGATTCTAGATTAAAAGTATGGCTTATGGTTTACCGTATAAGTCAGTGAGGCTAAGGGAAGCTCTGCCTATATATAATCTCGATAAAAAACTTGGATTAAAATTTCTAATAGCTAATACTTGGCTCATAAAAAAACACCCTGCTGACGTGAATCAACAGAGTGCTTATGAAGAATGCATTGTGGCAAGCTAGCCGAGTGCTTTAATCCGGTTCACGGCTGCCCGTCCATCAGGCCCAAGCAGTAGCTTGAGTGTCTTTCGAGTTGCTTCATTGCCAATATCAATTTTACCATCAACCCCCTTGGCCGCCTCGGTTGCAGTGGCGAATTTCTCCATCCCCGCAACCTTGCCCTTTTTATGGCCAAAGAATCCCGCGATTAAAGCTCCCGCCATCGTCGCAATCATGCCATACGGCGGAGGTAAGAATCCACCCACCGCACTAATCGTGCCACCTGCAGCCTCTCCCCAGTTGGTCGCGGTTTGAGTTCGGCTCTCAATCTCCACCATCACCTGGTTGGCCTTGCTTAAATACACTTGGCCGTCGGCTGCAAACTTGGCGAGCTTCTCTGATGCATTAACCGCCTTTTCTTTGAGCCCCCCCTCCGGCAACGTTTGGATCAACCGATCCAGTTCAGCCTTGCGGTCCAGAGCATCAGCAACCCCACGTTCAACTTGCTGGCTTGTCTGGCGTATTTGCTGTAGCTGAGTCTTGGCCTGATCCACATTTTGGGGAAGCCACCCGCAGCCAGAGATAAACAACGCGAGAACCGCGAACAGGGTTAGAGTGATTCGTTTCATTGAAAATTCCTTTGTTAAGTTGCGGTACCATCTGGCAGAATCCATCCGCTGCCAGTATCGATATTGAGATTGCCGTCGTCAGAGTTAAAAATCATCCGGCCAGCCGTGGTGGCCACCGGTCGCGTTGCGTCGATATAGACAGGTAATAGGGTGTCAGACAAACCCTCGCCCCGGCGATCGAGGATCAAAGTAATCACCCCAGCAACCATGGTGACCTCGGCAAGTTTTACATGGGGCACTGATGGCCATCCCCCGGAAGCAATGCCGGTGCCGATGGTTGCCACCCCTGCCACGCTGTAGAGCCAGACGTAGGTTGTGTCGTTGTCTGTGAGGCCATCCAACCCCACGTTGGCATCGGGATCTTCGCCGGCGTAGACCAGCACAGTGCTACCAAAAGCAAAGCGGCCCGCTCGAACGCCAAGGGCATCGGCATTGTCTTTGATTGGATACACCCGAAAATCGTTCCCCCGCACCGCCATGGCACGCAGGTGGCTGTCCGCACGGTTTCGAGCAGCAAGCCATGGATCGTCGCTATCACCGGGATAGGGAAGCCCTGTGCTAGCATCGGTTGTGCCAGCAAGCGCGTCAGCGGTGGTGTCATCAAGATGTAATTCTTCAGCCAATTTGCGGATCGCTCCATGACCAAGTCACCTGACTGGTCTGGGTAGCAATTGCAAGATTGATAGGCGGAGGTGGTGCTGGGCGGTGTTGCAACGTGGCCGCAGCAGACCACGCTCCAAGGTTGCCCAAAGCGTCCTCGGCCTGAATGCGAACTTGGTAATCACCCGCCACGAATTCCTGACGTGTGCCGAACTGGACGGAGCCAATGCCGACGCCGTATGGCCCACGCCCGTAAGGACCATTGCCATAGCCGGGGCCGGAACCACCGCCATAGGGGCCACTTCCATAAGCCCCATGGCCATATCCGATGGTTTTGCGATCTGAACCCCAGACGCGCGGACGATCTGATTGCAGGACACTATCTACTTCAAGGCGGAGCCGGTCGCTCTGCAACATTGCCGAGGGTTTGGTCGTTTTGATATTGAGAGATTTTGCCATGTTAATAGTCCGAAACATTTTCCCCAGGCATATGGCCGTGCCCCGGGGCATCCAGTACAAGCCTTGAACTGATGAATGGTTTTCCTGGAAATCCATGCGGTGCAATGTCCGTCAGATTTTTTCGCCATACTACATCTGGAAAATTTTCATCAATAACCACCCTAGCAATCTCAACTTCGCTTTGATATATGTCTTTTTTCAAATCCATCACGATATCCGTACTTGACACTGCAGCACTTTTGCCAAAATGCGTTACGGGATCAGTGAATATAGCCCCCAACGGAACGTGGTACTCCTTCTGCAGCGTACCCGGGTTCAAAATGATAATGGCTTGGTATATTAATCCTCCACCAGCGTAATACCGCCTGTCATATGCTAAAATTCTCGCATTTTGCGAGAGTAACATGCCGCCGCCCTCTAAGCCGCCATAAATAGGCAAGGCATAAAGGGCCGCATGTGCAGCACCGGGACTACTGTCCCGAACGGCGTTTATGCCAGACAGCCCCAGCGCTCCGAAACCATCTGCTGCAATCACGGTCCCTGTTATTGGGTCTACATATTCAATGTGCTGACCAATGATGCCACCATTGCTGCCATATGTGTTGACAAGATGGCCGAAACTAAATTCTTTGTCTCGCTGTGTATCTAGCGTAATTGGGTCAATAGCTTGAACACGATTAACGCCGCCTCCGTTGATATGCGCAAAAAGAAGACCATCGGTTTTCCTGATATATCCAAATGGCTGGGTATCATTTCTGTCTACAAAGTTGTTAAACCAACCCGGCTCAGATGAATTTGCTGAGTGAAGCGTGGCGACCTTAGCCAAAGACACTGCATCTAATTTTACAACCACCATATACACACTACCTGTCGGGTAACCATCTTCGTCTAATCCAAGGTCTTCCGTCACTCTCACAAAACAGTATATAAATTCAGCGTCACCAATAATCCCTGCTCTAGGATCATATCGTTTGGCAAGAGCTGCCGATGGGTAATCAGCCTCAACAATGGAGTCTAGGTCAAGGGATGCTAAAAGCGAACCGTCTTCCTTTGACCTTTTTTCAAGAATTACGGTTGAATTTACCTGCCCAAGAGTCAGTTCCCACCTTAGGCTGTAGTGAGCATTGCTTGTGACTGTGTGGTCCAAATAATCCCTTGGCACCTCTTGCTCCCACAGGAGAGTCCCGTCAGCAATATCTACGGCCAGCAAATAGTAATGGTGAACACCATAGTCGTTTTGAGACATTTGAAAAAATACAAATCTCCCAAACACCCCACCGCTGCCGCCACTGCCGCCACTGCCACACTCATGCACGAGATGTCCGTTTGGCCCATGCAGCAAATGCCCGTTTGGTCCATGCTTTAGGCTCATGGGCAGGCCTCCGTCACGTCCACAGACACCCGTCGTTCAGCACTGACGCCAACCAGCCGGGCATAACTGTCATAGGTAAAATCACGCACGAAGGCGTAGAGCGTCTTGCTCCCTGCTGCGTTGTAGGCTGAACCTGTCTGGACTGCGACTTTGAACCCGCCGTCACCAATGGTCCATCCTGTGTCGGTTGCTGCTGTGTCGGTGTGCTCCCCGGGATAGGAAAGGTCCACGTCGACGGTATCAGAGGCACCTGGCGGAACCACCTCAAGCCACTCGATGGGATATTCATCAGCGTCGCGGGGTCCGAAATCGCCAATCACATGAGCGGCAAAGATGGTCTCTCCTTTGGTATACAACTGGCTCAGGGGGAGGCTTTCGTTTTTGAGAGCAACCGGCACCGGATCGCCGATGGCTTCGCCCCCATCCATTTCAACGCACATCAGGAACGTCCGGTCTGCTGCGGGCGTTGGCGGGTCTTCGTCTACTTTGAATTGTGCGATTCTGGAAAACTTTTGGTTGTCAGGACGTGTGGGTTTACCACTTGGCTTTTTGAACGTGTTTGCCTCCGGGCCATCACCGCCGCCGAACGCGACCTTGATCGCCTCCACCATGATGTTGTGCTGTTTTGCACTGGGCGGGTCACCTGCTTTGACATTGCGTAGTTGATTGACGTTTGCCATGTGATGTTATTGTCCGATTCTTCCCACGGGTGGAGACGGGCGGTATGATAAAGTGAAACGATCAAGGGGATTCATGAACACGAAACAACTATCACGGACGACGACGGCACTGATCTTGGCTGTACTGCTTTGCAGCTGCCTGCTGCATGCCGAGGAGCCTCCGGCTACTCAAGCTGCTGTGCCGCAACTCTCCGGCCAACACCCCCGCACCCAACGGGCTTTCAAGAAGCACGCCAAGAATTGGGTTCGCATTGGGGAAGTTCTTTGGTCCATCGAGGTTAAAAATTTCTCCAAGAGGAAGCTCAAGGGTAGCGCCAAAGCACGGGCACCTTACGAAGCGGACAACGCTCCTTTTTACTACGATCCAATCACGGGCAAAGCCTTTAAGCAGGCTCCCGTTGCCCCAAAAAAAACAAGCCGATCTCGCAATACTTCGCCTAAAATTCATGGGGGCTTTTATGTTGATCCGGGACGAAAACCCAAGGCCAAGGAAACCATCGAAAAGAAGGCTGTCCCTGAGGGTGAACCGGCTCTTCAACCAGCCACCGCCCAGGAACTCTTTGCCTACTTCTTAGAGCACGATCTTCAGTCGTTTCCCATCCTTCGACCAAAGATGAAGGTCATAAAAATGGATGTACATGTAAAAAAACGCGGGTATAAAATGATGAATGTACTTACCTTTGACTGGAACAATTACCCAGAAAAAGTCCGCTTCACCAAGTAACTACCGGGCGATTAAATCACACCCGTAAACGCAGCGGGCTCGTAGGTCTTGAACTGCTCCTTGCCTCCTTTGACGTATGTCTTAAAAAAATCGTCTCGCGTTGGGTCATAAAAGTTATTCCAGCCTGTTTCACGCCATGACATTCGCAGCGTCACGTCCCACGCTTGAGCGCCATCCGAGGTAATGATTCGCTGAACGGTAGGCGGATTAAACAGCAACGTTTCTGGCTCAAACGTGGCACCCAATGATTTGGACGTCGCTTTGCCAAGGTTGACTTTGCCAATTAGACTAAAATACGCGGGAGGGAGATTGGGCACTTGGTGGATTCGGTACACCCATGTAGCACCATGAATGAGCTTGCCTGGGGACGCAGCATCACCAAGCGGAACACCTTGGTTTTTTCCATCCTTGACCACTCCCTCTGCATGCCAATACAGTTTTCGCCCGGGTATCGTAATAAATTCTGACCATGGCTCCAGCGATTCGGTCACAAGCTGTTCGGGATCTGGGATATCGTAACCGTCGGGCGTTCGGTACGTCACGGTAATCAATGCGTTTTCGTAGCTGGCCTCACGGTCATAGCCCGTAATCTCCCCATCGTGGAATGGAGCAATACTGACTCCAGTGACGCGAGCGGATGAATAAGAGTCGTAACCAATACGGATATTGGCCCCGACGCCCGCAAATTGCTGTGCGAGCTTGTGAAGATCCGCCCACTTGCACTTGAGCTGTCGGGTCGCGGAAAACCCGCCGATAAAATATTCCTCGTTCGGTGAGCCTGCAAGTTCTTCAAAGGCAACAGTGACAGCCATGACAGGATCCTTTCCCGTTTGTGGGGGAAAATAGAAAAAAAGGCGAGAAGAGCACCACCTCGGTACCCCCCTCGCACACGCCTATCACAGCATTCGATTGTTCTGTTTTGAAGATCGGTCAGAAGCATGTGATATTCGTGTATAGAGGTATTGCCCTGCACAGACGAAAGTGATGCCCGGCGGTGTTGCGTTGAGATTCCTCACTTGCAACGTTGCAAGTGAGAACACCCCTGAGAAGTCATGCAGGGCGAAACACGGCTCCACCGACACTATGCAACAAACCCGTTAGGTTGTAGTTTGTCCAAGGCATCTTTGAGAATGGCCGTGCCTGATTCAACCGCATCAGTATTCCGCTTGGTTTCCTCGACAGTACGCTTTGTGTGCTCTGCCGTTTTTACAGCAGCTTCATCCGCTTTGCTTGCAACCGCTCCTTGAATCCTCTTAAACATGTCCTGGAGTCCCACAAACTGCGGCTTGTCTTTAGATGCTTTTACCGCCACGTCACTTTTGCTTTTATCTTCGTCTTCGATTTTCGATTCATCACGAGCCTTAGCAACGGCATCCTGAAACTCTTGCATCACATCGCCAAGGCCAAGTTTGTCTTTGAGTTTGCCGAGCAACACATCCATCTCATCAAGGAACGTAGTGTTCTGGTTCGCCAGCTTGTCGATGTATTCCTTGTCCCGTTGCTCGCGGATTTTTTGGAGTTGACCTAGCTTGTCAGTTTCTTCTTCGAGACTGGTTTTGATCCGTACTTCAATCTCAGCATCTGATTGGCTCACATCCGCTTTCAGCTTCTTTTTGAAAGCGTTGAGTTTTTTATTGCGATCGGCAAGCTCTGCGTCCAAGTTATCATCCAACGTCGCATCAATGTGCTGTTGAATTTCTTCGTCCGAGAGGCCTTGAATTTTCCCGAACACCCCCGCAAAGAAGGAAGCAAGCCCACGGGTTGCTGGCTTCATGAAGTTTTTAAAATCTTCCCAAACCTCGATCATGCCAAGGAACATCCGCTGCCAGCCTGTTTGAATAAAGCCGAATGCCTTAGCAAAGGTTCGCTCGAGCCCCCCGGCCATTCTGATCCAACCCCCAAGCATATCTTCGCCAATGGCATCCATAAACCTTGACCAGGTCGCGGCAACGGTGGTGGTGTTTTGAAACACACTGCCAATAAATTTGCCGAGCTGACCAAAGCCATCAGCCAGCCGTTCTGTAACGGTCTCGCCTTTGCCCATCAGGAACGCGAAGGCGGCCACTGCCGCACCAATAGCACCGATGACAATGCCAATCGGAGACGTCGCCAAGCCAATCAGAGCCAAGCCTACGGACTTCACCACGACAATGAGCCCTGACAATGCTCCTGCTATTTTGGGGATACCGATAAGCAAGCCACCGATAACGGCCGCCGTTGCCGCCAAACCAGTGATCATGTCCTTGTTCTTTTTAATGAGCTCAGCAATCGTGCCAACGACTCCGCTGATGGCTGACGCCACCCGCTTCATTACAGAAATAGTCACCGTGGCAAATGGCTTAATTTCTGACCGCATGGACTGGATACTGGAAATCCAATCCTTCATGAGGCCCTTGAGGTTTAGCTCCTCTACCAGCACCTGGCCCAATTCACGCAGATTCGCTGACACGTTGTCTTTGAGTGTTGAGAAGATGCCAGACGTGGTATTCGACTGCTTCTCCATCAGGCCGGCAAACTTGCCACCCTCGCTGGTCAAGCTTTGGAATGCTTTTTCAAGGTTCTTGAAGTTGACCTTGCCCGAACTGACCAATCCCCGAACCTCTGAGTCTGCCACACCGAACTGCTTGGCCAGCTCGCCAATGATTGGGATGCCGCGGCCAGTGAGCTGATTGATATCCTCCATGAACAGCCGGCCATTCACGCGGGCTTTGCCGTAGAGCTCTGCAATCTCCCCGATTGGCGCACCAATGCCTGCAGACAAGTCACCAATGGCCTTAAGTTCGCGAGGAATGTCCTGTGCCGTGGATCCAAAGGCCAGCAATTTGCGACCGGCATCAATAATGCCAGGCAACTGAAAAGGTGTGGAGGCAGCAAAGTCATCTAACTCAGCTAATAGCTTTTTGGCCTCGTCAGCGGATCCGAGCATGACCTCAAAAGCCACTTGGGCTTGTTCCATGTCGGCGGCAAGCTTGATGCCTGTGCCAATACCAATGCCCCCTAAGGACGCACCAATCGCGAGGCTAATCGCGGCTAGCGGGGCAATGGCCGAACGCACCATACCGCCCACCCGTCCCAACGCTTGGGATAGTGGCCGAGTATTAGCTGTTAGGTTGATGGCGGCTTCGCCGAGAATTGGCACTGGTTACGTTCCTTGCATAGCGGCTTTGGCTGCGGCAATACTTTTATGCCTTTGCCGACCACCTGTCCGTGTTACTTGTCGCTCGCCTCCGGAGGCATAGATCACGGCTTGTGCAAGGGTGAGGTCGCCGATCTGCTGAGGGGTCCAGCCATATTCCTGACTCAAAGTCACGAAGAGCTTGGCGATGTCGCCCCGCCCCCCGGAACCACCTCCTGAGGCTTTTCCGCCACCGGATCCCCCGACAAACTCGGGGCAGACACTCGCATCAATTGTGTTGCGAGCTCCTGAAACTGCCGAACGCAGGTCAACTTGGAGATCACCTGTTCATGCGTGATATCAGGATGATTGTGACGCAACGACAGATAGAGCAGCTGACCTGCACCGTGGATCCCCTGCATCATGCCTTGGGCTTCTGGAGAGTCGTAGGTAATCACGCTTGCCGCGCGGACTGCGGCATTGACCAAGTCACGCCGATCACGCCCTTGCAACTCCCTCCCGGCACCCATGGCCATCGTGACAATGCTTCGGCGGGCCCAGCTCTCAAAATCGCCAAGGTCGGTAAGGGTCAATGGACGCATTTTGTACGTCTGGCCGTCAAGCTGGAATTCTTCAGGTGATGCGGTAAGAGTCGATAGGTCACTCATGGGGGTGGTTCTCCAATTTAGGAATTCCGGAAGTAACTTCCGGGGGTGGTTATGGCGTCACGTCTTGAAGCGCACGAACAGTGACGGTTGCGGCTGCACCGCTGGCGTTGGTGATAAACAAATCAACCACGTCGGCGGTCAGTGGGTTGGCGAAGTAGCCGGTCACAGAATCCCAAATCAGCGGGATGCCAGCCTTGAGGCTGATCGTGTCAATCGGCGTGCCTGCGTTGTTGGTCTCCACTATCACGTCTTGGTCTGACAGCATGTGCAGAGATTTCAGTGCGGACACATCGATATCAGTGTTCACCTGCAAGTCCACGGTCGCATCGGGAACGGCCACTTCGATGGTCAACTAGCCGTCGGCGGTGAGCACTTGCTTGTGGTCAATGTTTTCCGATCCACGTTGCCAGCCACGCGTGAGAGTATGTTGAGGCATGATAAAATTCTCCGTTCAATGTTTTGTTTTGGTTTGGTCGAGTCAATTAAGCAGCAGGCCACAGCGTGGTTAGGTCAGGCTTCTTGATGTAACCTTCGACGCCGTCTTGAAAACCATTCTTGGACCATAAAATTGTCCCGCTAACGAGCTCGTCATCTTCGATGGACACGTCAACGCCGTCTTCGTCGATCTGCCCCCATTTGATTTCCCAGAAGGTGGTATCGTCGACGTACATTTTGAGAACGGTGTCAGTGCCTGCATCGGGCACGCTTTCAATATCAGCGTGATAAAACTCCACGCCACCAGACGCATCAAGAGAACCACCGAGACGCCCCTTCCATCCGCCAGAGGTTGAGCTTGAATAAGCCTTGGTATTGCCGGTCAGGGTCAACGTCATGGACCGCACGTCGGCCAGTTCCACGCTGTCGAGTTCGAGCTTGAGACTGACTGACGAAGGAGGGTTCGGAATAACGACATCCGATGCAGTGCCAGTCGTCTTACTCAATGGCCCGGCACCCGAGAAATTGACGGTGTATTCCATCAGTCCGCCATCTTCTTGAGACCAGCGAATTTCCACACTTTCTACCACCGCAGATCCACTCGCCACCTTGGCGCCGTCAAAGCCCGTAAACGTAAAAGCTTCATTGGGCATCACAGGCGGAACAACGCCATAACCGAGATAGGAGCCGGACCAATCCTTGGTCCCAGCCTTGCGGCCGGTGCCTTTTTTGGTGTTGGACGCGCGATATTGTTTATTGTCAGATGATGTGCGGACATTCCATGATCGCACGGTATGTGCACCATTGACCGCCCCGCCGCTTCCACTCATTACGCCCATGATTTTGCCTTTCGAAAGCCATCCGTCGTTACATCAAACATCTGTTGAGTTATTTCACCGCCGGAGTCAATTCTGTAGCCCGGCGGTGTCAAGCCATATTTCGACATCCACAGCAATGGCGGTATGCCAGCCGTTGGATCGTCCGTCGGGGTCGGGGCCCGGTGCAGAACCTTGAACAGCACGCACCGATTTTACGAACGCCAAGCCCGTCAACACATCACCCATTGCAGCAACCGCTCTGATGAGTTCCCACTCAACGGGAAACGCCTGGTCAGTGATCACGACGTCGTCGGTATAAATCTCAAATCGAAACCGCCGCTTAAACGATGAACCGTTGCTGGTGCGGAATAAATGTGGATCAATCGCGTCAGCAACCAGAGCAACCAGAGGCAAGTCTGCTGCCTGCAGTTGGCCTCGGAGCTTTCGCCGATCGTCGAACTTGATTCGGTTGCCAGGCTTCACCAAGTCTTTGAACGTTTGGCGTGCTTCGAGCGCCTCCCACAGGGCTGAATAAATTTGGCTGAATGGATCAGTGCTCATTTGCCATGCTTTCTCAAGAGTCCGTTGATTGCTACCTTCTTGTCCCGGATCATGCCGTTGACGGTTTGCCGATCAGGGTCAACAATGATTTGCCGTTTGGGCATATGCCCTTTGCCGAAGTTGTGGATGGCAGCAAGCTTGGCAATGGACAGACTGGACGGCTTAATGCCAGTTGATGTTCGTGTTTTAGCCTTGCTGTGGCTGAGGAAACCAACCCGAACGCCATTGCGAAGGCGTTTGAAATTCCCGCCAGATCCAACTTCCAAAGCACCCAGCAGCGTGCCCGTATTTCGCAGGATGGCGACTGCCCCGCCGGTCTTTCGTTTTTTAACACTTGTCGTTTTTGTTCGACCGCTACGACGCCCCCGAACAGTGGCAGGTTTGAGGCCAGGCCAGTTTCCGCCGCCGCGGCTGTTCTTTACAAATCGCCGCCGGGCAAAACCCAGATAACGGGCCGCCCACTGCTTGTACATGTTGTTAATCTTGGCCCCGCGGTGTGACTCGATTTCACGAACAAACTTTTTGAGTCGCCTCAGGTCGAGTTTTACCTTGTTGTTGCCAGCATGTTCCATGGTCAATTCACCACAAAAGGAGCCGTGGTAACTGAGGGAGCTTGCACGGCCTCGATGACATATTGCCCGCCAAGGATTCGATCAATGGTGCTCATCGCGTCACGCCGCACTGCAGCGTATCGATTGACGGGCCTGCCGTCAGCATCCACTTCGTCCGTCCCACGGCTCTCATACAACCATGCACCGGCAAGACGCGCCACGGTGTCGACGATCAAGCCAGGCGTTGAGGAATCAGCCTTTGCCAGTGGAACGATATATTTCGAAGGCCTAAACGCAGCGTCGACCACCTCGCCTGCGTGAGCAATGGCCAAAGTGATGCGGGTGGTAATCGCGTCTTTGACCGCCTGATCCGCAACATCCCCCGCATTGAGGTTGCCCCATATCTCAACGTTTTCAGAGCCAAAAACCGCTTCAATATCAGATCGTTCGCAGTACACGATACTAAAACCTTTCAATAAAAAACCGGCCCGTGTCACCCCACACGAGCCGGTCCATCCAGAGAAGCGTCACGGTAGGATCAGCTTTTGGGTTTGTTCTTGGAAGCGTCAGGCTTCCGGGGATGACCGGGTACATTCTTTGGCAGGTCTTCTACCTTGCTGTAGATTTTCCCATTCCAATAGGCTTTATTGCCGCCTTGAATCACGGCCACCAAGTATTTGTAGTCAACAATCATTTGTAGCTTCCGGGGTTAAAGTCCTGGCAGTTTGTTTGTGGCTTAGTTGCTGGTATGACCACGCACAAGCACGCCGGGACGAGTACACATTGGCAGTGGGTTTGCTTCGGTCTTGAGGTCCACGCCACTTCCGTCAGGACGCACGATCTGTCGAGCGTAGAGGGGTTTGCCAATGGTGTTTGCAGCCTGCATGAAGTTGCCCGGAGCGTTCCACTGCTTGTACAAACTTTGAACACCGACAGGGAAGAAGCGAGCGTCACCGTCAGCAATAAAATCAACGTTGCCGACCTTGCCTCGATACTCCTCAAAAACAATGCCCGCATATTTAAACCCATTACGGTTGTCATCCCGAAGGAAAGACCCGGATTGATGGCGGTCGTAAGCAGCTTTGACCTCGTCATGGCTAATGAGCTTGTCGAAAAAAGATTCAGAGCAGAAACAATGGACATGATCATAAGTAGCCGAACCGAGCACGCTTTCGACGTGACGTTTCACTTCAAGGCACTTGGTTTTCACCTTTGTGGTGCCGGTGCCAAGGATAAAATCAACGACCTTTTGCGTAACGCCGAATTCCGTAAACACATCAAACAAAACGGTGGTACCGTCATAATCAAGAATAGCCCCCTTGAGAGCACCAACTCGAAGATGTTCAATCGTGGCCTCGAGGGAGTCCCGCATTGATGTCAATCGCTCGTTGACCACGCTGGCAACGGCTTCCAGCACACTACCGCTTCCAAACGCCCGAATATTTTGAATATCATCCGGTTGCACCACATCATCCA
Source organism: Planctomycetota bacterium (assembly GCA_024279865.1). Lineage (GTDB taxonomy): Bacteria > Planctomycetota > Phycisphaerae > Phycisphaerales > Phycisphaeraceae > JAJRRC01. The sequence continues at coordinate 24,552 of JAJRRC010000081.1, forward strand.
CAGGAATATGAGGCACGGGGAATGACCGAGCGTTGCGACCGCCACGAGGCATTTGATTGGCAGCCTCGCCACGGGCCTTGGTGGACAGGAGCGTCAATACCCCATTCTTAAAATCGATGCTTGCGGTTGTCGTTGGAATTCCCGCGGGAACGAACAACTTCATCTGACCAATTCGGCGAGGCTGATGCGGGATGATATTGATGGCGGTCGTCATAGAGACAGCGTTGAATGCACTTTGGTTAAAAACGTCGATGATTTCCATGTTGGAATTCCTTGAAATAGGAGGTTTGTCAGGTTGAAAAACAAAAATTAGTCGCGGGGCAAAATACCCAACGCGACAAGGGCGACATCCGCATCAGCAGCAGTTCCGCTGTCGTAAGCAAGCTCGCCCTTCTTCACAACGGCTGGGCCACGGACAAGGCACAGGCAGTTGCGATCAGTATCGGTAGCCGCAACTTTCTGGAGAGCAATTGCCGAGGCCAAGGCACCGTCACCTGCCACGTTAAGCAGATCCATATTGGCAGTAGCAGCAGTACCAGCCGCCACGCCTTCGGTCGTGTTGTTGATAGTCAAAGCAACTTGTGCCGAGGTGGCGGTCACTTCGTTATCCACTTCGACGGTGACCGCCTGAGCAGCCAGTCCAGACGCAAAGGTCAGCGTATAGGTGTCACCAGCAGTACCGGTCACGACCACGTCGCCAGCGGTCACGCCGGCAAGTCCTTCGAGAGCGGTTTGCAAAGCCGAGGTGGAAACGTTGTAGGCTTGGGCTGCAACGAATTCTCCGTTGAGGCCCACCGAAAACGTGCCGCCGTCGGGCGTGCCACCGAAGTCAACCACAGTCACCTGATCCGTCGCGGCAACGGCGGTCGTATCCAAATGCAGGACCGTACCGATATCAACTGCAACGGAAGTCTTAATTGGTTTGACTTCGCGGCAATAGGCGTCGCCTGCCAGTGCTTCGCGTCGCAGAACGTCGCCGAGTCGTTTGTCTTGTGTGAGATTTGCCATTTGTTCGATACTCCGTCGTGGTTTTGGTTTTGGTTATGCGGTCAAGATTGCTTGCATTGCTTACATAAAATCAGGAGGCAGCCTTGGCACGCGACTGAGCGTCAGCCACCAGCACATTGCCAGCAGCGTCGTCGCCGGGAGTCTGCCGGCTAAGGTTTACGGTTTGGCTGCCAGTCTTTTCGCCCAGCAACGTGGCCAATTCAGCCGCTTTGTTTCCCTTGAGAGCGTCCACGATCACCGAGAAATTCGGCTGATCACTGCCATCAGGAATGCTGAGCATGATGGGCTTGGATAGTTCAGGAAGGAGCTTGTCACGCACAGCAGGCGTAATGCAGGCAGATTCCACGAGAGCATTCAGGTCGGACGACAAAGCTCGTTTGCTCAAGACTTCAACTTCGCGGCTGAGTTTGATCGGCTCACTTTTGAGCTTGAGAGCTTCAAGGTCGCCGGAGAGTTTCTTGCGGACACCCTCGCTCTCATCGAGCTTGGTCTTGGTTTCCGCAAGCTGGACAGCACTGTCGAGGCTGAGCATGATCTTCTGGGCGACCTGAGCATCAGTTGCTTTGTCATCGAGACCCAGTGTCTTTTTTGCTTTTACAATTTGTTCTTTGGTCAGCATGTCAGTTGATTCCTCGTTTGGGGTCTTGTTGTGTGCGGGGGTATTACAGGAAAACATTAGGAGTGGTGGCTGCGTGGTGTTGCTGTCGCCGGAAGTTCGACTGGCAGCAATCCGTTCAAATGGCTGCTGCCCCGGCACGACGGGTTTTCGGCAGATAGAAATAGCGGTAATGGCTTCGCCGTATTCTCGGCCCTCGCCGTCACGGAAAGCAGGCTCGATCTCGACGGACACTTCGGGGCATCTAGCCATGAGCGTTTGGGACGCTTCGTCAGCAGGTGTGGCATCGAACATAAGCCGATCACCCACAATGTGCATGCCGGTTACCGTGCCTCGCTTGGCTTCGGCTCCGCGCTTGTGGTCGATGGTCAGGTCCACAGAAACACCATTGGTTTTCATTTGGCTAAATGATTCAACCCATTTAGCTAGACGGTTCGGCGTCACGTCCAACCGAAGATCAGTTCCGTCGATGGGATTTCGTGCGACAAAGCGACCCACCCGGATTGCATCCTTGCGCCAAACGGTGTTACTGAGTTCAACCGGGGAATCGCCTGAAACTGACAGATAAAACGGGATCACTGGGTCAGACACGCAGCACCTCACTTCCGGGGGCTGTGGTTGGACGAAACGCGGGGTCTTGCACACGGGCACGGTGCCAGTCGTGGAGAAGGTCCGCCAGTGCTTCGGGCTCAGTTTCACCAATGCCACACACAGACGGCCCCCCGGAGTTGCCGAAGCTTCCGGGGGCGGGGGTGGAGACAGCCTTCCAGCCCTCTTCGGTTGGCCTGATTTCAATATAAATAGGATCGTTTGGCATCAACAGGCAAATGACCTGTTAATCTAAAAAGTGATGCCCGGCGGTGTTGCGTTGGAGTTTCTCACTTGCAACGTTGCAAGTGAGAAATGGGGTAGAGGGTGTTATTCAGCCGCTTCGGACTGGAGTTTTTTTCGCTGCTGCTCTTTAATGTAGCTGTCAGGATCCGCGTTGTAAGCGTCCTCGTCGTCCACGGCTACTACATCACCACCGTAGACCGTGGACCGAACGACGTCTTCGGCGGTGTTCCGAGGAATGTCGTTATCTTCCATCACAGCCTTGACCGCGTCGTCAAAGCTCATGTCTAATAATTCAAGTTTGGTCCGTTTCATTATCGTGCCCATCCCAGATCGGAAAACATCTTGTCCATCTCATCCATAATCGGCTTATAGTCTTCATCGCTCCACTGCGTTGAAAGGAACGTGTCCTTTTGCATCTGTTGAAGCTCATTCTTAATTGTACGATCTGAAGACTTTGATGCAATGTATTGTGAGTAACTTCGTGCAAATAACTCCTCGTCTTCCATTAGATAATCCAAATGGCGGACCATTTCCTTATTGCCTTTGCGCAAATACTGCTGGCGGTCTTTGGTTAGTTTTTCATACGCATTGGACTTTTTCAATTTAGCCATCACCGTTTTGGCCTGTTTCCCAGAGGACGATTCGAACTGTCCCTTCGTACCAATGCCGTGATGGTCTAGGTAGTGGCCCATTTCGTGCATCATTGTCATTCGCGGATGCGGCCCCTTTGTGGTGAGCCTGAACTCGAAAGGCGCTTTGGTTGTCTCTCCGTAGACGTACTCACCAAGCACACTTTTTCCGTTCGCTTTTACAGAGAGCGACTTCATGTCAACAGGCACGCCATGGATCGCGTTGATTGACTCCATCGCATCATTCACCGCCGCTTCCATCGAAGCATTGGTCGCCTTGTTAAATCGATTTTTCCTATCGTACTTCGTTAGATTCTTGGGACTTTGGAGTTTTACCACGGCTTTTGAAGGAGCGGCAGGAGGTGGTACAGCTACGGGCTTCTTCGGCTTAACAGGTTTTGCCGGAGATGTAGCAACCTTCTTTTTCGGAGAAGGCGTAGGCACTTTTGCTGGAGCTGGGCGGGATGGTGGAAGAGGAGCTTTGGGCTGAGGCCTTGGCTTCCTTCGTGGTGGCTTAATCGTGGGAGTAGGCTTGATCTTTGGAACTGGGTTGGGTTCAGGCAAGACCAACGGCGGTGTTGTTGGAACGGGCTTGGGTTTCTGAGCCCCAGAGAACAATTGCCCGGGATTAAAATCAAAACCCGGGTCCGCATCTGGATACACCGTCGCACCGTCAACCCGCTTGGGCTTGGGTGTGACGATCCGCGACCGCCTTGCCAACGAATCACCCTCAAAGATTTCAATAGCAGCACAGCGGCAACTATAGCCATTGGGAGGGAAGAACCGTGACCAGAAAGGATCGTCCTTGGGGAGACGGATGCCGTCCATGGCCACATGGTTTGGCCTAACACGATTGTCACCCACCGAGACGTAAGTAAACCCCCAGAGGATCTCGTCAATGGCCGGATCTTCCAACGCCTGCCAGCGGCCGGCAGAGTACGCAATTTGTGTCTGAGTACGGAAGATATTTTCCAGCGTGTAGCTGTTGGCTGGATCAATGCCTGATCGATGAAAAGCCTCTTTGAGATCAGCAATACCCTCGGCGACATGAGCCTGACGAATCGTTAAATCTGTCATGGTGTTCATCAGGCGGCCATCGACGGCATTGGTGAGTTCGCCGAGCACCTTGGCCACATCGTTGCCAAACCGGACCCGTAGTTCGTCGAGGTCTTCGGGGCGTAACAGTGCCTGCTTGCGAAGGTGTTCAATCACACCGTCATAGGCGGTGGAAAGTTTGATTTTTTGCTGGCGTTGCACCGTCAATTCAACACGACGCAGGCCCTTGAGGTACGCAGCGACCATGGCATCAGTCAGCAGATCACGCATGGTGGCCAGTTGTTCTCTGGCAGGCTGCAAGGGATCATCCCCACGCTTGAAAGCTCGCAAGGCTGCTAATCGTGTCCGCTGGCCAATCCGTCGAGCGGCTTCAATGCCGATCTTTTCGAGGCCGGCTCGATCACGATCAAGAAGGGCCGCTTGAGTTCGCTGGAGTTCCGTGGGTGGCATGGATGGCTACCCCCTTTGAATGCGGCTCATCAAGTCACGGACTTGTTGGGCTTGAGGATCTGACGGATCAACGCCCTCCGTAAGTTCGTCGGTATTACGGGGGGTGGATGGATTGTTAATGATGGGAACCTTGGCAAGATCCATGATGGTGTCGAAATCCAGATGCAATCGCAGATCTTCACGACCGTCAGGCGATTTCGCCCACTCTTTGATCAATTCCGCAGCCATAGCAGTAGTACTGTCTCGTAACGGAGCAGGCACAATGTGTACTGCACCGCGTGCAACTTCGCCGAAGTTCAGAACCAAAAGCTGATCGATCACATGCCAGTTGAGGGTGCGAACAATGTCATGATGAATGAGTTCCCCATCGGTTAAACCAAGATCGCCATGCGTTTCAGCTTCTGCCTTGGTTCCGCTTTGCCCTTCCAACGCAGAGCGTTCAGGTCGGAGGTAGCCCCGGAATTTTTGGGAATCTAGGTATCGAAGGCGATCCGAAAAGGTCGGTTGCCGTCCGCCTTTGTCTTCCAACAACTCAATGATCCACTGCCGCCGTTCGGGGCCGTCACTCTCGTCAAGAGCTTTCTGATAATCATTGGGAGCCGCGATGCCTTTGCCTGCTGCAATGCTTCCAAGAAGCAAAGAGGCAATTTCGTAATTGTCACGTTGAACACCGCTTTTGTCGGTAGATTTGCCGGGCGGGTAATGGACCACAGGCATGACGCCTGCGATTTTTCGGTCGTAACGTGCAGCACCGTTGTTGGCTTGACGCCACCAAGACCATGTTTCCCGAAGGTTTTCAAGTCTCGCACGCCCGTAATAATTATCTCCCTCGCGGTCGTTGGTAAATAGAAGCGATTTTTCGACAGGCAGCTCAATCTTTTGCCCACTGGCATCATGCTGTTTGAATCCTGCAAACTGCCCGGTGTCTTTCTCGATCCGGATGTTGGTAATATCGTGGAGTAATGGTTTGAGTTTGCGGAGAATGATTTTTCCATCACGAAAGTCAAACACCTTTTCAAAGCCAGCCCATCCAAAATCTAAATAACGAATAGCGGCCGTCACAATATGAGACCGCATGGATTCAAGCTGGCCCTCGATAAATTCAACCCACTCGTCAGGAGCGCCCTCTTGGGCAACAAACGACCAAGTCCCCGCCACAATGGGGGACATGGTGACCGCTCGCACAAGGGCAATGGTTGGATCACCCAGCATTTGCCGGTAGGTTTCAAGTGTACCAGCGGGTGCTTGTTCAAGTCCCGGAAGTTCAACCGAAGTGGTTACAGGGGAAACCGTGGCTTGATACCCCGTTTTCTCTCCAGTTTCAGGTGTTGAGGATTTTATGGGTTCAGGCATCGGTATCCTTTGCTTCTACCCTGGACATGCGACGACGCAGATCCTCGATATCTCGCTTGGCGTTGATGACAAGAGATGCCATTCGCCAAGCGAGGGTGCAGGTCACAACGACTAAGCCAACAAGCAGCCCCAAAGGCACCAGTGTTTTTTCGTCAACGATTTGCGAAGCAGTTGCGACCGTCGCGGACATCGTTGCCGCAGACAAGCAACGTAGGATCAGTGGTTCAATCACGAGCAAGGTCTCCTTGTGTGATGTATTTGGAGCGAAACGCCTAAGAATGGATGTCTGGCGGTGTCAAACGTTAACCTGATTGGTTCCGGATTTGGTGGGTCGCAGCCGCCGAATACGGTGTACCCGATATCGCTCAGCATCAGACGCATGGGTCAGGGTGAAATCCGTATCCTTGTCTGGTTTCCCATTCTCGTCAGGCATCACTTCGGTCAAGTCCCGGATCAGCTTTTTACAGCGAGGATGGATCTTCCAATGCACAGACCCCTCAAGGTCAAGAAGAGCATCATTGACCGACGCGACCGAGTCCAGAATCCCGGGAGCTTTCTTGGGGACACGCCGTGATACGGAGACCCCAATCAGTAGTCCCATGGCCTTCTGCATGATCTTGTAGCCACTGTCCGAGGTGTAGATTGACTCTGAACGCCCCGCCGAATCACCAAAAATATGGACCTCTGGGAATGCTTCCGAGTCCGTGTGCTGGGGCCACCAACGGTCGCAGAAGTCTTTCATGACCTGGATGGTGTCCCAGCGGTCGCCGTAGATTTCGTCCACTGTGGTGATCATGTCCGCACGTTCATCGTACTGGCCGATGAGCATGTGACTGCCCGGACGCTTATTGAAGTCAATAGCGATATGAAGCGGCAAGCTATAGTCAAGCGACACCTCACCGTCAACGTTTCTCAGTTCACTAAAGTGGTTGTATAAAGCCGAATCGCCCAGTCCCTGAGGATCTTGCTGGTAGACCGCTGGCCAAATGCCGTCTGATGCCTTAGATCCCATGAGCGACTCGCGGCTATGTAGTTCAGGGCAGAGCACGCCCCCAACCTTTCGTCCCATCGGATCGTTTTCCTCGGCAATTGCCGGCAACCGGATGTGCTGCCAATCGTCGGGGTGTTCCTTGAGCAAGTAGCCGGTCAAATCATCGGGGTGCCACCGGGTGTGCAGCACGATAAACGTGGTGTTTTCTTGCCGTCGCGTGTAGAAAGCTGAGTCAAACCACTTGCGAACCTTGCGACGGGTGGTAGGAGACCACGCATCAGTCCAGTCCTTGTACGGATCATCAACAAGCCCAACGTCCACGCTGAAACCACTGATTGCCCCGCCGATGGTCGTGGAATACAGGCCACCGATTCCGTTATCAACCTGCCACCGCCCCACTGCTTTTCGGTCAGCCTTTAGATTTGTATTGAGCTCATCACGCCCGGCAAACTGATCCCGCACAAAACTTGCATGCTCGAGGATCAGGTCCTTTGAGTAACTCGCCGAGGCCACACGCAGGTCAGGCCAATGCTCGAGAATCCAAACGATCAACCAACGGCAAAGTAGCCAACTTTTGCCATGCTGCGGTGGCATATTGATGATCAGCCTGCCCTTACCCTCCCTGATCGCTTTGGCAATGATTTGAGATATATAGGCGATGTGCTCAAAGACTTGGAACTGCAACGCATCAGAATCGTCTCTGGTAAGCCAAGCCGCGAACCAGTCAGGACGTGAGCAGGCAACTTCACGGGGAACTTGTGACCAGTCGATCTTAGTCATCGACATCACCGGTCGGTAGCCCGAGACCTAGCCCTAGCATCTTGGCAGCTTCGGCCATGTCGGGGTCCTCGGCAATCTTGCGAGCAGCCTCGGGTGAGAGTGTGGATGTCTGGATCGGCTTGCCGCCGGGGCCTGACAGTTCATGACGGAACGGCGATTCCAGACCAAGCAGTTTATCAATGCGTTCGCGGGCCTTGATTTTTTCCATGCCGTAACTTTCCCCATCATTGATCACAGCTTCATAAATATGCAGGGCCTGAAGGACCAAAACTTCCTTGGGTTCGTCCATCTCGGCAATCAACCGTTCCCTTGCGCGAGCAAGATAGTTTTCAACGGTTCTTGCAGACACCCCCCACTGATCCTTTGCTTGTTTTTTAATCTCACCCTTTTTTGCACCCTGTACCAATAGCTTGGCAACCGCATCAATGCGGGTGTCGTATTCTTTTCGGGTTGGTTTATTGCCGGTGCTCATGAGGGGTTATTGACGATCTGATAGAGAGTTCCGTCTCTGTGCGGTGCGGGGTTCCGGGGGCTAAACAATGATGCTCGGCGGTGCAGGGCCCAAAGCATCCGCGACCACAGCCGGCACTGAGAACCATGGACTGGCATCGGTTGCGTCTGCCGTGCGAATCCACAGCCTTACCGTGGTCCCGTCTGTGAACGGCCCCACGTCTGTTTCATGGGTGCTTGATCCCGTGTGGGACACGGTGGCAATGATGCTGCCTGTTGACTGGTCCTCGATCTCGTAGTTGACCGGATCTCGCATCCATGGCTTAAAGGGTTCGACCAACCATGAAAGATGGATCAGTCCGCCAACTTTGGGGACCGCTCTGACATCTGAAACCCGTCGCAGGTCTGTCGTCATGTTGCCGAGTGCATCGATCTTGATCTTGATTGAAGCAACCGGTGATTCAGAACCATATTGGTCGACCCGAGTCATTGTCAGCGACCACAGGCCTTCACCCAAAAGTCGTCCCAGCACGCTGGCATCAATGTCACGGGCATTGTGTGCCGTGATTGTAAGGAGGTTGCCCGTCGCGGCATTGTAAATCGCAAAGTGTTCTGTTTTTCCATCGAGCAATGGGATCGGGGCAATCGCCACAACGTCGACTGTGGTTGCCAACGGCGTTTGGGCCACTTCTCCCAGCACCAATACAGGCGGGATCACATCCACGTCCACGGTGTTTACGGGAGCAGTCGTCGGACCGCGAGTCGCTGCGGGGGCAATTACGTCCACGTCTATGGTGTTTACGGGAGCGGCAATCACTGTCGCGGACAAGCCGGGAGTGGGAGCAGTCACAACCACATCGACTGTCGTTGATCCCGCCGTTGCTTGGGTGGTCAGTCCTACCGTTGGCGGAATGACATTGACGCTCAGCGTGGGAGCCGGGACAGATATTCGATCACCCAGAATTGGCGTGGGTGCAATGACGTCTATACCAAGCGTCGGGACTGGAACCGTCACGACACGCGGAGCAATGACGCCCGGAGGGGTGACAACCACGTCAATGGTAATTCGGGGTGTGGTGCCTCGATCAAATGGAACGCCGGGAATGGCAGGCAAGCCACCAATGCCCATTGCCGAACGATCAGGAACCGCGTGTGCCGTGCGCGTAAAGGAGGCCGCCGGTGGTATGCCGGGGATACCGCCGGGTTGTAACGAAGATCGTTCGGTCATAACAAAGTGGGGCTATGTCTGGTTGATGTTGAATTGAATATTGCCATTAACTTCATCAAAGTCCAAAGTGAAGTCTGATCCGTTGCTGGTGGTATTGGCAATATCGAAGAAGGCGATCAAGCGGCTGTCGGTGTCGGCGGTATTTTCTTTGATGAGGATGGCACCCGTGATCGTGTCGTTGGAAACACCGCCAATGGCTGTCCACGTGAGGTCGGTAATTTTCACCACTGCCCGATCACTCGCGTCCTGTTTTTCAATGGTTGCGGTTGCAACCTTGCGTCCGGCCCCGGCAAAAGCCCCGACGTAATTGGTCGCTGAGACTTCGCAAAATGAAGGATCGGTCGCATCGTTGGCCGCATTGTCAACCACCGTGTGATCCGGGTTTGGCACATAAACTGTATTCGCAGATCCAACGAGCATGATTTTGAGCACATCGGTATCCAGGTCGATAGCACCTGTCAGAATATCGGTCAATGCCTGGTTGTACATGAAGCTGGCCATGAGATTAAATCCTTAAATTACGCGATGACGATTTTGTCACCAGAGGCTGGTACGTTGGTTAGTTGGGTGGTGTTGTCGAGCGTCAGTTTGTATTCATCATTTACCCCGTCATATTGAGCGGCCGTGATGATGCCAACCTGTCCATAAAGCACATTCGCCTCGTCATTGAAATACACGCGACGGCCGATGAGAGCATCGTTTTTGGTAATGCTTTGATCGGCCGTGAACGCAAAAAACGTGACCGTAGGCGTGCTGTTGGCGGTTGCCACGGTGCCGGTGATTTCAGATTTCAGGGCCTCACGGAGCGTATTGGCTGCACCCTCGTGTCCGGCAATTTGCGTAACATTCACGCCGACGACCGCCGACCAAATGGCCGCCTTACTTGCGATGGCATTGACCGTGGCATTGATGAGCAATTCGCCGATATCGCCCTGTGCCCACGACGATGGAACGGTGAACGAGGCCGTGTAGTCACCTGTTTTCGCACTGGTCTTGGTGATGGTCACAGTGACGGCGGTATCCGTGCCATTGGCACGAAGAGTCCCCGTAGGTAAAGCATCCGCATCGGTGATCGCTCCCGTACTGGGATGGTGCGTGAAAAAAGAACGAGTAACGGGCTGGCCGGCAGTGATATTCATGATGCGACCCTGATAATTTTAGAGTTAAAGATTGGAGACCTTAAGACGGAATAGCCGCCACCTGCTGCGGCCTGCGGGGAAGCCATGTTTTGAGATAAATGCCAGCGGTTCAGAATACCACCATAGCCTTGACGGCTGAGTTGGTAATATTCCGCGATCTCATTTGAAGATAATGCTCGATTGTAAATACGCACATCGTCTAATTGGCCATCTAAGTATTCCGGAGCATTTCCTCCGAGAATCCCAGCCCCGATATGGAGCGGATTGGCGTTCGCCACTTGCAAGAACGCAGAACCACCAGAGCTATCAAATACACTATCAATATATGCGTTGAAACCACTAGCATCCCCGGTAAACGCGACAAATTGCCATTTATTAAGTGTCATCGCTCCCGAGGTGGTTAAGCCATTTGTTCCACCTTGGTTTAGTAAACGCAAATTGCCAGCAGGTTCGATTCGAATTCGATACCCATTATTAAAGTTTTTTTCAATGTAATTGCCATATCCCGCGAATGACCGAGTTGTTGCCCAAAACATCAATGTGATTTTTGACGGGTTCAAATCGGCATGATGTGGCACAGAGATGTTGTCAAGAGTCCCATCAAAATCCAATGCCCCCCAGCCACCAGGATGGCCACCGCGAACCCAATCTGTCGCTGGTGACATGTCCGTCAATGTCCCGTCATGTCTGCCCGTTAAATCACGAAAAACACCCCCGCCCTGAAAGCTCGGTTGATTCAACCACCAACCGACCAGCCCACGATTCAACGGGTGCCGCCAGTTGATAGGTGCCTGCCAGTTTACTGACAAATGAGATTGTTCAGCTGCTTTTATCATGGGCTTGTGGCATAAAGAAGAGGACTTAAAACGACGTGCATTTTGGTGTCGGCTGAGTGCATGGCCGCGCCGGATTCATTTTTGACAACTAGCATTCCGTACTGCTCACTAGGCACCAAAATGCCGACAAAGCCACTCTGTAAACTAGGTGTGGCGATAGCACCCACCCTAAAGTTGCCGATAAAATCAATCGCCTTCATGACCTCCGCAATGGTGCCTACCCCTGACGGAACGGAACCGTCCACGCCCAACATTCCCATGGGATTGGCATTCGCGGCTGTAATAATCGGCGACCCTGCGAACCCCAGTTCAACGGCAGTGCCGCTAGTGGGGGTTGCTGCAAATTCAAAGACAGCATCCACGCGATAGGCGACAGCCCGGTCCACACCGAAGTCAAACTTTGCACTTTCACGAGCAGCCCCATCAGCCACACTTGCCATAGCCAGCTGTACGTTGGTGGTCGTGCCGACGGCCCAGTCTTGCGTTGTTGATGGCGTAAACCCGCTTGAAAGGTGATCGGCAAAAACAAACCGCGTGCCGTTGGTATTTAAAATGAAGTCGCTCATCGGCGTGCCTCCTGAACGTGCCCGGGTTTCACAACGCCAAGGCCAAGCTGGCTAGCCCGGCTCACCTTGTCTTCGCCGATAGATTCAAGCTTTGTTCCAATGGCTGCAGTGATGGCATTCGCTTGTACAAGTCCACCAATCATTGCTCGTACCATGTCGCTTCCAAATTCAATTCCACCACCCTCGCCATACGAATTGAGAGCGTCATTGGCGACTTTGAACGACCGGCTTGTGGCTACCATGGTTTCGACTAAATCCAAGACCGTCGTCCCGTCGGTTTCGCCTAGCACCTTTAGTACCTTGCGTGCCGTGTGACGCCGCTCATGTGGTTGTGAGATAGTTGCCGCATTAAGACTGTCAACGACATCTTGGTCGGTCGCCATTGCCGAATAGCCCACAGCTAGAGGGTCGTTCGTCAGTTCATTCCTGATTTTGTCGATAGGTGTCATACTTAAATTCCTTACCTTGCCCAAACAGCCTTTGGTACCCGCGGCTCAAGCCACGCCCGCAGGCTGTCGATTTTGTCCCGGCTCACGACCAACCGGGTCGAGCGGGTTTGCTCCACCACCACTGCATTCACGCCGGTGATTTGTTCTAGTTGGTATTGGAGGCCAAGGCGGGTGGACATGGTGCCCGGCGGTGCAGCAAGTGTCAGCGGGCTGCACACCCGAACCCGTGAAAACGCATCAACGAGCCATACCGCTGCCATCTGTTCCGTAAGCTGCATATCAGACGGAATACTCAATCCTGCATCTGGATACCACCGGTCACATGCAGCCACAAGGAACGGATCATATCGCGTGGAAAACACCACCCGCCCCTGCCTGATCGTGTTCAAGCCCCTTGTTCGCAGGTCAATGCCATGTGACGACAACAGGCTGATGAGCCAATACAACGATGGCCAGCACGCCCGCGAGCGAGATACCGTCAGTCGAGCCAGCCGTGTCTGCCCCCGGTACTGTCCCCTGCCGCGATCAAGCTGGGAACCAAAAAGCATGCACGCATCAAGCAGCTCGTAATAGTTTCCGAAGACGATGGAGGTGTTGCGTAGTTTCGTTGCGATCAATGTGAAGTACCTTTGAGATTTGGGGGATGGACATGCCGCCAATGAGAACGCCAAGACCGATGAGCCGAAGTGGGTTGCTTAACTGGTCCACGAACGCCAGCACCGCGACCAATTCGTCTCGATGAACGTTTTATAAGTCAGGGGCCGCGTCACGGTGCATATAATCTGAGCCGACCGAGTTGCTGGGGACATCAAAATCTTCCACCGCAACCCGACCACTATGTGCCAGTCGCTTGGCGCTTCCGGGAGTGCCGATGATGCGTTGAATTTGACGGCTGGCGGTGCGGATCAACACCGTGGGAGCGAACTCACGGAAAGAGTATCCGCGGCTTGGATCAAATGACTTTAGAGCAGCGACAAGGCCAAGGCCGGCATACTCCACGCCATCGGATCCAAACCGACGGCGCAAGATAGCTTCAGCCCAAGGCAGGCAGTCACGACAGATATCATTTTGTTCTTGAGGTGTGAACGCGGTGCCGCGTAAACCGGATTGCATGGCATGGCTCGAATTCCCGCCTACCCATACGGGGGAATTGATGCCCGAGTATACCTATCGGTGGAGAATTTTCAAAGCAAAAAATATCCGCAAAATGATGTTCGGCGGTGTTGCGTTGGGTTTCTCACTTGCAACGTTGCAAGTGAGGATGAAGTCGAGGGAGTGCTTTAAATATAAATTATAGAAGAATCTTCAGGAAATTTATAAATACGCAAGGTGGATTCACGCCCAGTCAGCCATGTCGTCTGAGAGGTCATCTTCGTCGTCGTCAGCCTCTTCCAAGGCAGCTTCAAGGTCCGCCGTCAGGCCGATGTCCAAGTCAGTAACCAGTTGCTTCCACAGTGGGACCAGCTCGTCGTATTCCGCCTTGAAGGCCGTCCCTCGCATGAGCGATTGATAGTCGTCCGACTGGAGCAATGGCGTGTACTCCGCCTTGAGGGCCGACATGTGTTCGTCCAGATGGTCGATCCGCTCAATGAGGCGTTGATTGACATCATCACGAAATTTTAGAGCTGCAAGGGTGGGCAAGATGAACCTCCATGTTTAAATTTCAGCACCGCAACTTTTTTGGGGAACTCTTGGGCAATGTGGAAATTGTATCGTATGGTTGTAACACATACGCGGGAAATTCCGGCACCTTTTTTTCGCCCGGGAAACAAAAGACCTTGATGTCTGTTTGGCTTTTGTTAGTATTTTATATACAAATGCTAATTTAAGCCATGGACGGCTGTTTTTGGATCGTTTTCAAGGGTGGGTCCATGGAATTCCGGGTAGGCGGCCATATCTACAGTGTGGAGATAATCGCCGAGCCCAAGATAGACATTGATGGAAGGGAGTTTCGCGGGGAGGTGTGTACGCAGGACATGAAGATTTACATCTACGCGCCCGGGCGGGATTTCTGGGGCACCCTGCTGCACGAATACTACCACCTATGGCAGATCCACACACCAAGGACAAAAGACGACGACGAAGCCGAGGCCGATCTCTTTGCAACCGCAGCCAGCTCCCTGATCCGGGATCTGATGAGCCAAGGGTATGATCTTAATGAGTTGATGGAGGGAAAGGTGGAACGGGAAACAAGAAGTCTTAAGGACTGAACATGCACAGACAATGAAGTTTCATTGGATGTTTGGACGATGAAGTCTACAATGAGAATAGTCCAGAAAGGACAAAATGACCGTCATATCTAAAAAACCAATCCCCGATTTTACCGTTAGGCTCGTCGCCAAAGGCATTCGTCCGTGGGCAGTCCCTGTTCGCGTTCTCGGACGTGTACTAATCGCCGCTCAGCGTCTTTTTAACGAAAACGAAGATATAGATGACACGTCCAGTGATACTGAGGAAGCAGACGCCAACGGGCGAGAAAAAACAATGCTTCGGCTTTTAGGTATTACAAGCGGATCGGCGGTCTACCAAGTTTCCTCCACAAAACCATTAGAGGCGGTTAACAGACTAACCTTTTTAGAAAAAGAAATTTCCATGCCAGGCCAAGCCGACTGGCAAGCAAATGAACTGTCCTCAATTGAAGAGCTTAGTGGGATAGCAAAATCTTTTGGATGCATTATTGAGTTTTGCCATCCGAAGAAAAATAAGAGGCAATGGGTTCCTATTGCGACGATTCATCCAGATACATTTAATAAAATTTCTGCCACTGCCTTTATTTCTGGCTATACATCTGTTTACGCGAGAATTGAACGTGTGGGTGGTGTTGTACAGAAAAGATGCGGGATTCGCCTCGCCAGCCAACCTAACAAAATGATTAGTTGCCGAATCCACAGTGACGAACTAGTTCGAAATCTAGGCCAACACATTTATCAAAATGTAATTGTCGCTGGTAACGCTACATGGCTTCGCAGGACAAGCGAGCTTTGTAAAATGGAAATCTCATCATTTGAGCCCCCCAAACGCGGGTCAATCAAGGAAATGCTCCAGCGTGTCCATGCTGCGGGTGGTAACGCGTGGGATGCCATTGATGACCCCGACGCGGTTATTGCGGAGATGCGGAGTTAAATGGGAAACTTCAAACACGCAATGGTAGCTATCGATTCAATGGTTCTTGTATGGGGCATCAGGCAGGATGGTCCCGAAGATAAAAAGAAGAGTGCAAACTGGCTTTTTACTGCTCTCGAAAAAAACAAAATGCAGATCATGATTCCATCCATCGTGCTAAGTGAGTATTTAACACCTTTGTCAGAAGAAGAATCATCTTTGGCCTCAGCAGAAATCAGTTCCCTGTGCGTAATTGCGCCCTTTGATACCAGATGTGCCATGCTTGCGGCCAAATTGTTCAGGCAAGGTAAACAGCATTACCCTTCTGGCGTAAAACATGGACGGGCATGCCTTCGGGCTGATTGCATGATAATCGCTACAGCCAAAGCACATGGAGCATCCATATTTTATACGGGCGACAAAAACTGCTTGAAGTTGGCTCAAAACGTAATAACAGCCAAAGACTTGCCAGACCAACCTGATAATCTGTTTGATTATTAAGCCCCCACCACCACCCCCGGCATCCCCCCGTCCATCGCCATGCTTTCCCGGTACTGAATTGCCTCGGCGGCAAGCGTCCACTTAGCCTTCACCCCGAGGTCCGCTACGGCTTGCTTAATCTGGGCAATATTCAGCCGAAAGAACTCCTTGCGGGAGTTGACCTTATTGACTTGGTCGTCGCGGAACTCTTGGTGCAACCGGGTTTCCAATGCGGGCGCGTCTTCGCTGTAAATAAAGGAATGCACATCAAAGTGAAACGGCACGCTAGCGTCGCCAAGCTCCTTAACCCGCTCTGCCGGCTCGAGCCGACGAGTCATGCCAATTTTATAGACGTTTTCGCCGAATGAGCCGATGTTCGAAATCACGTACACATGGCCTCGCTTGGTCTGCTGGGCCATTGAAAGTGCCCGCTGATTCTTTTTCTCAGCTTCATTCCACTTTTGTTCCAGTTCGGCAAGCTGCTGGACGTACTTGTCACGCTCGCCTGCATGAGCTCCGTCAAGTTCTTTGCGGGCCGCGGCCATGGCCTGTTCCAGCATCTTTTCTTCTTTAAGAGCTTCCTTTTGAACCTTTTCAAATTCACGGCGGGCTTTTTCTTCCTCCCGCATTTGTGCACGAATCTGGCGTTGCTCTTCTCGTTCCTCGGCTTGCAACACCAAGACCCTGGTTCCCCAATCAAGCTCATCTAAACGAGCAGTGAGGTACTCAGGCAAAATCCGAGCCGCTCGAAAAGCTGACCCATTGAGGTTGACCAAATTGTAGGCATCCTCGATTTTCTTCTTCATCTTGCCGTAGTTGTCATGCCGAATGTCAGACAGGATACTATCCACGGACCCATTAAACGCATCGGTAACAAACGCCATGGCAGTGGTCCTGCGGATGTTGTCAGCATAGTCGCAGTCAGCCACACGCCCGAGCGTCGCAAGCTGGCGTGTACGCTCACGAGCCGCCTTGAGCTGTCGCCCCGCTTCTTTGAAGGAGTATTCCTCAGCCAACTCATCAAGTACGCTGTGACTTGGGATGAGCCATTCATCACCATAACCACGGACCTTGCGTTTCATGGCATCCAGCCCATTGGCATACATGCGATAATTCTTTTGAGCATCCAAGGCCTCTTGGCCAACATGCTTGGCCTGGTCATTGGCATTGTCAATGATTGTTGAGGCGTTTTGCGTTGCTTCGTCCAAGATCACTTTTTTCTCAGCACGAGCCTCGGTCAAGGCTTGGCGAGATTCCTGGGTAAGCGTTTCAATCTCGGCATTGATGTTTTTGAGCTTGGATTGATGGCCAGCTTCTTCAACAGTGAACTGACGACGCATGTCATTGAGTTCAAGTGTCAGCTTTTCAGCAGCGACCTGGTTGGCTCGAATGATCTGTTTTTCTTTTTTGGCGATTTCCGCATCAAGGTTCTTGAGTGGCTCGTATTGGCGAAGTTGCTCGTTCCGTTCAGACAGCTCTTCGTTTTTTTTATAGAGGTAGCCTGCGAACAATGCGGCCGCAATGAATGCCAGAAAAAATAGAAACGCTGCAAGCCCCACAGAATTACCCTTCGGAATGAATGATTACGTTCGTCGCCTCGGCAGCTTCTTCGCCACCCGCTTGGCTTTGCTGGGTGGCGGATCTGCACGGTGCAGCTTCATCGCCCCATCATCGCCCTGCTCAGCCCCCTCGGCCATCTTCTCTAGCACCAGGCGTGCGAAGTCTGGCTGCATACTGTCAGGCGTGGCCATCAAGATCGCACCTTGAACATTACGGTCTTGGCTTGCAATCCAAGTCATCGTTCGTTCAACGATGAGCTTCTGGCTCAAGCCAGACCACGCAATAATCGAATCCACCCCCGCCTTGGCGTGAGGTGTCACTTCCACGGTTTGTCGTGCTGAGCTAGCCATTTTTACCATCATTCATATTTTTTTTTTATTTTTCAAGTCTTTAACACAAAAGAATTTACACCTTTTACGCTATATTTAACACTAAAAAAGGTGTTGACTAAACTAAAAAAGGTTTTACCATGTACTCAGCAACCCCATTCAAGGAGCCACCCATGGCAAATCAATTCATGACAACCGGCGAAATTGCAGACGAACTTGGCGTGACCCGCGACCGCGTGGAGTACATCGTCAGATCACGCAAGATCGGACCTGTGAGCCGAGCAGGGAACTACCGACTGTTCAATGCGGAACAGGTCGAACAGATCCGCCAAGTCAACGCAAACCCAGGTTCCCCCGGCACCCCAGCAGCGCCTACCCACGCTGCCGGAACCGGGGGAACCACCAACTAGCTAGTTCGGCAAATCAATCTATGACAAATCAATCTATGACATCTTCAATTTCAGAGATTTCCCGCAACACCGCGTCTCGCACATGGTTGGGCTGGTTGGCAAGGAACGACACCGCACAATTAACGACTTGTTGCTTACTAACGTTGAATTCCTCTGATAGAAATTCAATCTGGCGACGAATCGCATCGTTGACCAGCGGATTATCACGCAGGCTGACGGGAGGATCTTTGACCGATGCGGACAAATCTTCCCAATGCTCAAAACCAAGGGCACGAGCAATCGCAAACAATGTCGAAGCATGTGGATTCCCGGTCTTGCCAGACTCAATGCCTTGGACGCTGACCCTCGACACACTCGCTTCCTGTGCAAGCTTTTCCTGGCTCATGCCCGCTTGCCTTCTAGCTTTTTTGATAATTTTCCCAAGTTGTTCCATAGCCAGATTTTAGATCAATTTAATGCACTTGGCAGTAAAAAATAAGCATAATAATTGTATAAAATTATGCAAAAAGCCTTGAATTAGCAAAAAACCATGCTATAACTATACATATTCAAAGGAGACCCTTTCGATGACAAACAATATTGAAGCCCTTCGCGTAACTGACAAACCAACAATTGCGATTGTTGAGCATTACCAACGTCAAGTCCAAGACAAGCAGGCTGGCCGCACCTTGATGCGTATCGTTCAAGCATTTCATGCCTCCGGAGGCTGCTTGGCTCCAACCGCTACTGAAACCACCAACTAGCCCCCATCAAGCTGGTCTGTCGACTTCGGTCGGCAGGCTGGTTTTTTCTCCCCCCGGAAACCCCGGCTCCCCCGGTTCTCACCAAACAACCAGGCCCAATCACCGATGCAAAAGATCGCCAACAGTTCGACAAACCAAACACCCGGGACAAGCGTGTCTGGGCAGCCCGCACCCGACGTGGGTCGAACTGTTGGTCTTTTTCAAAACAACATGGCCAGCAGTTCGGCAAGATTAACCCCCATGATCGGCGGGCCTTTAAGGCTCGTTTCCAGCCGTCGGGCTGCTGGCTCTTTTCTGTCTCTCGCATGATGCAACCACTGTAAACGAAGGATCGTTCCCATGGACAAGATTTCAAACACACCATTTCACGCGGATGAAACCATGCAAAAACTTATCACGTCAATCTACAGCCAAGTCAGAGATGCCATCGAAAACGGCGACGTGCTGCCCAAGATGCTCTACGCCGGGCCGGGCGTGTCCAGCACCACCGTCGGGCGAATCATGGACCGACACCAGCCCGCCCCGTCGGACATGCACTTAAGCACGCTGTACCACATGATTGACCGCATGCCTCCGCTCCAGCAGATGGCACTGATCAGCACCCTGCTCAGTGAATGGCCCGTCAAGGTCATCCCGTCCCAAGCACCAGACATGGACCTCAATCACGACGGTTGTATTGATGCAGCCGATGCACGTGCCGCAGCAACCCAAGTCAATCAATCCGTGGCAGACATCGTGAGCCACGCGGTGGCGTCCGTCGAAGATGGCCACGTTGACGAAGACGAACGAGCCATGCAGCAGCGATTGCGGACCGTCATCCAGAATCAGGCTGATGTCTTGATTGAAATCATCACGAACATCGCCAGTCAGCACGTCCGTCGTCAAGCACGTCCGTCGTCAAGCACGCCCGACCCCCGGAAGTGCCCGCGGGAACGAGCTTCGTATGGCATCGGCACAGTAATCGAGCACACAAATGAAAAAGCTGCCCAACATCGTAAAAGAAGATTGGTTTGTGAAGAAGCATCCAGACGCCCCTAATGGCTTCTCGCGGATCTGCACAAACTCCAACGCACGCTGGCAAGACCGTGGCCAAATTTGTTTCGCACCGCAAAGCCTCACCCCGATCCTCGCAGCCGCACCCGCACTCGCAGAGATGATCGAGATGCTAATCACCCACGACCAGGATCGAAACCCAATAAGCACGCACCAAGAAGCAAGAAAACTCCTCCAAAGCATCGGATGGGAGATTGATCAATGAACACACAAAGCACACATCCCGACACCGTCACATTCAGCCGTGAAGCGATCAAGGCAAGCCGCCCCCGGTCCCGGGTTGCGAACGATACGCCGTTGGTCAAAGGTGGCCAAGGGCGATCTGCAGGAGAGGTCGCAGACGCAGCATTGATCATCGCGGCATGTTTTGCCATCGGCAGCATTGTTGCTGTGTGGATCGCATGGACAGGCGGTGCGTCATGAAATGCTTAACCATTCAGCAGCCGTGGGCACACGCCATATTCAATCAGGGGAAGGATATGGAAAACCGGTCGTGGCGAACAAAATACCGTGGCCCACTACTGATCCATGCGGGAGTGTCCCGTAAAAACTTCACCGCAGCAGGGCAGCTTGCATGGGGCGTGAAATATCCAGGCTATGAAACCGATCATGAAAAGAACTGCAAATTCGGAGCCATCATTGGCGTATGCTGCGTTATTGGCTGCGAGCCTAGTTCTTTTTTCAATAAAAACCTGTGGTCGACCGGAAGTGGTTTTGGTTGGCAGCTTTCAGATGCTTTTGAATTCCTAACCCCCGTCCCGCTTAAAGGAAAGCAAGGGTTATTTAACGTCCCCGACGATCTAGTTACAGAGCAGATCAAGGGGTGGCGGAGAAGCATTAAATAACGATCTACCCAAGCCCCGGTGCTGTTCCGGCGGCGGTGTGCATGTCGGCACCGGGGCTTTTTAACTCGACGCCATTCACAGTCCAAATAAACACCACGGAGAAGCATCATGACACAAACCCCACCCCCACCCACGGAAGTTCGCCCAGAAGTTTCAGACACACCCCCGGCACCCCCCGCCCTCCCGGGCCCCTCGGCTCCACCGGTTTTCCAAACTCCTGACAAGCAATTCAGCCAGGCACTCTTTGCCGCACAGAAAGCCATCCAGGCAGTCAGCAAGGACGGACATAATAAGCACGGCGGCTACGACTATGCTTCGGCGGAAAACATGATCGTTCACTGTCGCCAAGCATTGCACGACAACGGCCTGACAGTTCGGCGTGGTTCATGGTCGATTTCCGAAGCCCGCCCACCGGTCGTGTCTATGAAATTTCAATGCATCCACGCGGTGTCAGGCCAAGGCGTTGAAGACACCATTGCTTGGCCTGCCATCGAGCACAAGGGCATGCCAATCGATAAGGCTGTGGCAGCAGCTCTGACCAGTGCGTACAGCTACTGGCTCCGCGACCTGCTTATGGTGCCTCGCACGGATATCGAAATGGACCAGCGGGACGACAGCAACTATCGGCCGCAACCGCAATCACAGAACAGGCCGCCAGCACGCACCGGGAATACTCAGGGCAACCAGCAGGGCCCCGGTGGCGGCAACAACTCGGCAGGTGCTCCCATGGGCAACTCAGGCGACTTGTTTGGCATCGAACATATTGAAATCAAAAAGCAAGGCGAGAGCGACAAAGGACCATGGACGATCTGGGCCATCACTCTGGCGGGCGGGGTCAAGGTCGAAACGTTTGACGATACGCTCACGGGTCAGGCTCGCAAGGCCATGGAAGGTAACTACCTGGTTGTCGTGGCTTGGAGCCAAGGCCAATATGGCAACAAACTTGAATCCGTTGAGATTCCCGCCGATCAGCAACCCCAGCAATCACCCCCGGCTACTACCACGGATAACGGGAACACTTCCGCCTCCCCTGCCGCCAGTGAAACAGAAACCTTCATTGAGCAAATCACGATTCACGAACTGTCAGACCGCAACGCAAAAATCGATGGTGTGCCGAGGAAAGTCTTTTCAGTTGTGACCGCAGACGCAAAACGTTTCGGCTGCATTAACGCATCCGCCGTCAAGGTTTTGATCCAAGCAAAGTTGGACAACGCGCCTGTGAGCATCACTTGGACACGCGACAAGCGTGGCAGCCTGATCGTCGCAGCACAGCCTGTACAAACAAGCAACGGGGGAACCGGCATTCCCGGCATTGACGAAGACGACATGCCGTTTTAACCCAGCCCCAAAACCGTTCGAGATCAACATCGCTCTTAATTAAGGAACCCACGCCATGACCACCGCAACACTCCCCACAACCCCCAAAAAACGTACGCTCTTGGATATCAGCGAGGACCTGATTTCAATAGACGATCTACTCTACGAAGTCGAAGGCGACATCAGCGACAGCGACGCTGCCGAAGCTATTGATGCATGGCTCGAAGAAGCTGAGGTCAGCCTCAACGACAAAACGGATTCCTACGTCGGACTGATCCGCCAAAAAACGCTCATGGCCGCAGCACGCAAGGAAGAATCCGAACGCCTTGCACTGATGGCCAAGCAAGACGATGCCTCTGCCAAGTTCCTCAAGGACCGGCTCAAATTCACCCTGATGCGTCTGGGCCGCAAGTCAGCAGGCAACCTCCGCAAAGCCACGGTCACAGCCAACGGCGGCAAAGTGCCGCTGATCTTCGACAACGAAAAAACGGCTGTGCCAGAAGACTACCAAAAACAAATCGTCAAGACTGTGCCCGACACCGAACTTATCCGTGAAGCGCTCGAAGCAGGTGCCAATCTAGGATTCGTCCGTTTGGGCGAAAAGGGAACGCATCTTCGTATTAAGTAATCTCCTTCGTTTTAATTAACTCATATTTTAGGAAAAACCATGCCACCAGAACCACTTACATCAACTGAACTTTTCGACTTTCAAGAACGAGCCATGGTCATGATGCGTCAATCGGCCTCACGAGGGGACAAGATCGCCCTGCGAAACCTAGCCGAGTCCTGCGTCAAGCTGCGGGCAAGGCTTGTGGTCTCTGAATACGAAGAACAAATGGCAGACGTACCAAGCGAGGGGGAGTGATGACGCTAACAAATAGAATCAGCATAGATGCCATTCGTACAGACGACGGCACGCAAATGCGATCCAGAATCGACGATAGCGTTGTCGATGAATATGCAGACCTGATAAAAGCAGGAGTCACGCTGCCGCCAGTCCTCTGCGTTTTCAATGATCAGCACCCTTGGCTCGTTGATGGCTTCCATCGCCTAGCCGCAGCCAAGCTGGCAGGGGAAAAAGACATCGTGGCAATTTGCAACGTCGGCACACAACGCGATGCCATCCTGATGAGTGTTGGAGCCAATGCAACCCACGGCTTAAGACGGACCCCTTTCGACAAACGCAAGGCTGTCTCCGTCCTACTCAATGACGACGAATGGAACCAGTGGTCGGACAACGAAATTGCCCGCCGATGCCACGTTTCGCACACCTTTGTTGCCAATGTCCGCAAGAGTCTCACTTGCAACGTTGCAAGTGAGAACCCCTCTGAGAGGTCATACAAGACGAAACACGGCTCCACCGCCACGATGAACACGGCAAAGATAGGCAACAACAACACACCCGCCGAGCCTCAAAACGCCGGCGTGGCAGGGTGCGAATTAGAGTCCTATGACCCGCCCGAAGATGCTTCGCCAGAACCGTCACATGCCACGTCCGTGGGGGTGGATGAGGGCGTAAAAGAACCCCGTAACCAAGAACTGCCCACCGATAAACAAGGCAACCCGATCGCAAATCCTTGGGTTGCCGCGACGTTTGGACAATCACACAAACTCCGCGAGCAGGTCCAAGTGATCCGGCAAGTCCGAAAAGACTTCCGCGGTCTCGTGGAATCAGGGGAATCAATCGTCGCCCACCTGCACTATCAACAACTCGAAGCAGCACTGGCACAGGCAGTGAGAACGATCAACGCAGCCATCCCACACGCCGTGCTGCCAGAATCCGTGACCGATGAAAAGTACCGCAAAATTGGATGGCTCACAAAAGATCAATTCGAGAGGTTGCCCAAATGAGAAGCATCGGAAAAATCATCTACAAAATTGTTTGTCGAGATGGAAAATACCACTGCGTCCGGCGGCGGAGACTGGGTAAAAACGGATCGTGGTGGGTTGTCGAAGACCTTGACGAACAGGGAAACATCGTCATCAAAAAGATGCTCGGCGGCAGGATTGAAACAAGCAATGAGTACGCATCCCTTCGGATGCGCGAGAGCAAAAAAGAGGCGTGGGTAGAGTTTATCAAAACAGCATTTTTCAGATTCCACAGATATGACAAAAACGCTTGTAACGCCGTTAGTGAACGTGATTGGGACACACACGATAAGAATCGGGAAAAAGCGATCAAATACAAACGGCAGGCATACCAAGCCCTGAACGACATGTGGGAGGACACGAAATGAGTTGGAAAGACAACCCAAAAATCAGAGACCTAGAACCCTACGCCACGGTACATAACTACGACATGGTGGTGGTGTTGGGGATCAAGCCTGATGGCGAAACCTATGAAATCGTGACCTATGGCAAAACCAAGAGTCTATGCAAGCAAGCTGATGGCATTGGGGCAAGGCTAAATCGTGCAGTACAAGCAGGGATGGTGATCGTATGAGCAAAACGAAACCGGAGTTCTACATCATCAACCACACCGATGCCCCATCCGAGAGAATGATTGCTCAGCGAGTAAGTGAAACAAGATCCCAATACATTCATCCTGATCTTCGTGATTGGCATAAAAAAAATGGGCTACTACAAATTACAGGAGAGTCTACTCCTGTCGAAAACTTTGGCGTCAAAATTGAGGTTTATGGCCGCAGATGTTCGTTTTGTGCAAAGCATTCCAAAAGCGATGCCAAGTATTCTGACGGCACAACACGACGTTGGCAGGGGACAAACTTCTTTATCCTTGACCTGCTTGAGCCGCCGGAGGGCCTCGCATGATCATGCCTGCCAACCCCATTCCCCGCGTTCGCCACGCTTGCCTGTTCACTGATCGGACCGATGGCATCATCGTAGACCTGTTTGCAGGCGGCGGCGGGGCCAGCATCGGCATCGAATCGGCATTCAAAGCTGCTGGCATCGACAAGCATGTGGACGTGGCAATCAATCACGACCCGAACGCCATCGCTTGCCACACACGCAATCACCCACTGACCGATCACCTGCAGTCAGATGTATTCGAGGTCTCTCCCTCGGAGGTGGCTGATGGCCGTCGAGTCCGCCTGCTGTGGGCGTCACCTGACTGCACTGATTTTTCCAAGGCCAAGGGTGGCAAGCCCAACCGCAGCGTCAAACGACGTAGCCTTGCATGGGTTGTGATTCGCTGGGCATTCGAGGTCAGCCCCGATGTCATCATGTTGGAAAACGTGGAAGAGTTCGAGCAATGGGGAATGCTCGATGAAGACGGCATGCCGATCCGCGACGGGTCTTGCTTCGATGCGTGGGTGGATTCGTTGAAGCATCTTGGCTACGAAGTTCAGTGGCGATTGCTGCGTGCCTGCAATTATGGAGCACCAACCATTCGCCGTCGGTTGTTTGTCGTCGCCCGCCGTGATGGCAGACCGATCACCTGGCCAAAGGAGACCCACGGCAAAGTAGCTACCAAGCAGCTCAAGCCCTACCGCACAGCAGCCGACATCATCGATTGGGCTGAACCAATGCTCAGCATTTTTGCCACGCCGGAAGAAGCCAAGGCGTGGGGACTGCAAAACGGCAAGCATTCGCCCCGCCGCCCTCTGGCAGAGAACACGCTCAAGCGAATTGCGACCGGCGTCAAACGCTATGTCCTAGACAGCACTGATCCATTTATTTTGTCGATAGCGAACTATGGCTCTGATAGAGCACAGATGCGAAGCACCAAGCAACCACTGAGCACTGTCACCGCGTGGCCAAAGGGCGGCCATCATGCTTTGGTGACGGCATTCATTGCCAAGCATTACACCGGGGTGGTCGGGGCTCCAATTACCACCCCACTGCCGACAACTACCGCAAGTGGTGCACAAAACCAGCTAGTCGCAGTTCACATGATTCACATGTATGGCAGCAACAAAGCCGCAAGCAATGGCCGCCCGCAAAATCCACTTAAAACAATTACTGCCGGTGGACTGCACGCTGGGGTTGTCTCCGCCTTTTTAACCAAATATTACGGTAACGACCAACATGGCCAGCCTCTGGATCAGCCTCTCCACACCATCCCGACCAAGGAGCGATTTGGCTTGGTCACGGTTCAGGTCGAGGGAGAACCGTGGGCGATCGTCGATATTGCCATGCGAATGCTCACCCCACGTGAACTCGCAAGAGCTCAGGGCTTTCAAGACGACTACGTCATCGACGAAGGACCTGACGGGGAAAAATTCACCAAGAGCGTGCAAGTTCGATTGATCGGAAACAGTGTTTGCCCACCGATGAGCCGGGCCTTGGTATCCGCCAATGTGGTGCCGTGTTGGTATGAGTCGACACCACAGGTCTCGACACAGAGAGAGGCGGTGGTGGCATGAGCATTTTACTTTTCATAATTGGCTTGCTGGTCGGATATTTTTTCAAATATCTCAAGGACGAAATAGACGAAATTCTTGAAGATAGATGTAGAACCTGCAAAAAACCAAAAGTAAACGGAGGTGTTTTTTGCACATGCCACCATTGCTACAAATCATTCTGCTACGACTGTTTTGATTTGGAAACCCACCGGTGCGTAAGAAAGGGGAAGATTAAATGAGCCAATCGCCCCCTCAACACAGCCTATTCGACCTCACCGACAAAGCTGCCACACCCAAAATGCGTTTACGTCCCTACCAAGAGGAAGCGGTCGCGGGTGTCCTCAAGTCGTTCAAGCAACACAGCACGACGTTGGGCGTTGCAGCGACGGGTCTTGGCAAGACTATTATCTTTGCCCACGTCATCGACCAGATGCCACCCGGACGAACCATGGTCCTTGCCCACCGTGAAGAATTGATCACGCAAGCCGCCCAAAAAATCGAGGCGGTCATTGGCCAGAAGCCTGAAATAGAGATGGCCAACCAGTGGGCTGACCTCCACTCGATCCTTGGCCACTCCGAAGTGGTCGTCTCCTCCATTCAAACGCAGTGTGCAGGGAAAAACGGCGGACGCATGACGCGATTCGATCCATCACAATTCAACCTTGTCATCATCGATGAAGCCCATCATGCCACCGCAAAAACCTATCGACGGGTGATTGACCACTACCGTCAAAATCCTGACCTCAAAGTTTTTGGCGTCACGGCCACACCAGATCGCCGCGACAAATCCGCCCTCGGCCAGGTGTTTGAAAGTGTGGCATTCGATTTTGGCATTCTGTTCGGCATTAAGAGCGGCTACCTCGTCCCGATCACCCAGCGATCTGTCAACGTTTCAGGCTTGGATTTCTCCAAGGTCCGCACCACCGCAGGCGACCTCAATCGTAAAGACCTTGCGGCACTGATGGAATATGAACAAAACCTACACGAGATTGCCGCTCCCACCATTGAACTGGCTGCCGGTCGAAAGACCCTTCTCTTTTGTGCGTCGGTCACACAATCTGAACGCATGTGCGAGATTTTTAACAGGCACAAACTCGACTGTGCACGTTGGATTTGTGGCGAGACACCTAAGGAAGATCGTCGTCAAATTCTGCGGGACTATGCAGCCAACCGATTTCAGTTCCTTTGCAACGTGGGCGTGTTGACCGAGGGATTTGATGATCCATCCATCGAGGTAGTCGCACTGGCCCGCCCGACCAAGAGCCGTTCCTTGTTCGTCCAAATGGTTGGGCGAGGCACGCGCGTGCTGCCCGGCGTGATCGAACCGCACAGCACCGACGAAGACCGGTGCGAGGCCATTGCCCTGAGCAGCAAGCCATGCGTGGAGGTGATCGATTTCGTAGGCAATGCAGGCAAGCACAAGCTAATCAATTGCACGGATATTCTGGGCGGTGAATACGACGACAACATCATTGAGCGTGCCAAGAAAATGGCAGAAGAAGAAGAATCCAAGGCTGTGGACCCGATGCAGATGCTCTCCGAAGCGGCTGAGGAACGAATCCGTGAGGAGAAGGAAGCTGAACGTCGAGAACAGGCTCGCCGTGCCGCGGTGCAAGCCAAGGCTCAGTTCACCACCGACCTGATTGATCCATTCGATGTGCTGGCTATCAAGCCACGTCCTGAAACCGCCAAAAACATGCACCGAAAACCATCAGAACGCATGATGGCCATGCTCGAACGCAACGGCATCAAGTGCGACGATGCCAATATGTCATTCACCCAAGCTCAGCAACTCATCGGCACCATCATCAAACGTAAAGACCACGGATGGTGCACATTCAAGCAGGCCAAGTTCCTCAAAAAACATGGGCACGACCCCAAAGGCATCCGCTTCAACGAAGCCAGTCAAATGATTGACCAGATCACCCATGCCCGCGGGGGTTCGGGGGGGAGTTCCGGGAACAAAACTTCCGGGGGGACCGGGGGAACTTCCGGGGGCGGGGGGCAACACCGCCCAGCACTGGCTGAGTGCGCTTCGTATTAAAGGTACATAGAGATGGTTGATCGATTACAAGAAACAATGGCAGGATTCGAACGTGGCTGGGCCTACACCCCGCTCCATGGCAAGGCACCAATCCTTGACGATTGGCAGAAGATTCCGCCATCTCCGCGGCATTGGATTGATAGTTGGAGTAAAAAGGGAAACGTGGGTCTACGCACTGGCCAGGTCAGTGGCGTTGTCGTGATTGATATCGACACCGACAAGGCGGGAGTCACCCCTGAGGACTTCCCTCCCACCGTCACCGTGGACACCGGAAGTCTTAAAGGTTGGCATCTGTACTATCAAGCTCCCCAAGGGCAACATATCAACAATCGTGCAGGAACACTGCGGGATAAGCAAGGCAACAAAATGCCAGGCGTGGATCTGCGAGCCGATGCGGGACAGGTGGTAGCTGTTGGTTCGCTTCATCCTGACACCGGCCTGCCGTACATCTGGCATGCGGGACGAGGCCCCGACCAAATCTCCATGGCCCACCTGCCGGCATGGCCTTTCAAGGAACCTCCCCGCAGAGTTGCCAATCCCAACAACTACCAGCAGCTAGATCCGTCTGATGCCGAAAAACGTTGCCTTAAATATCTGGGCAAAGTTCCCATGGCCATCAGTGGCCAAGGCGGTCACGGCCAGACGTTTTACGCTGCCTGTCTTTGTTGGCGGTTCAATCTTGATGAGGACGCTGTTCATCGTGTGATGGACTGGTTTAATGAATCGAAGTGTGATCCTCCTTGGTCCGAAAAAGACCTGTCACACAAGATCGCATCGGCCCGTCAAAAAGTCGACCACATGGGTGAGCGAGGCGTCATGCTCCAAAGCTCACCACCCTCACCCACGCCCAACCACCAGAGAACATCTAACACCCCGCAGCCTTTACAGGAGGTCGTCGCATACTGATGGCACACACTACCACCCTTACCACTGAACTGACTGATCTAGCAAGCACACGGCTCCTTGAAGCAGGCCGCGTCATGAACGCCATGGCCGATGTGTACGAACGTGATGCAGCCCGAAAAGGAGAGGCCCGCGAGCTTCGAGAAATTGGCGAACGCTACACCGGCGTTGGCACACGGTTGCAACGGGAGGCCATGAATGGTGCGAAATAATAAGTACAGCGTTGCTCCCAAAGAACAGCGAACGTGGAACGGCAAAGCCTATGATTCCAAGGCCGAGATGGAATACGCCATGGTTCTTGACCTGCTTCTCAAAAGCGGTGAGATCATCGACGTGATCGAGCAGCCCATCGTGCATCTGGGGATCCGAGAAAATAGGTATCGCCCTGATTTTCTCATCATGCCCGCAGAAAGCACCCCTTACTACGTTGATGTCAAGGGTATGGAAACTACGGCCTTCAAAAAGAACAAGCGGCTGTGGAAAATCTATGGGCGGATGGATCTTCACCTCGTCAAACGAACCGGACAGGGAAAATTCAAGGTAACCGAAACCGTGCGTGGGAAGGTAATGCAGGAAATATGACCGAAGCTGCAAATACCTCTTGGCCCGAAGTGGTGCGGCACGCTAAATTATATAGCGTGAGCAAGCCCAAATTCCGCCCGGATCGAAACAAGTGGTACGTCGTCTACCGGGACCCCATCACAAAAGCACGGCGACAAGCCACTTTTGACAATGAAAGTGATGCTTGGGCTTTCTACATGAGGCACGAAGACATCCATGCTCAAATGCGACGAGGGTCTGTCACAGACCGCCAGGTCCTCGTTGGAGAAAAAGGACTGATGCCAATCGAGCAGGTGCTGGCGGAATACCACGACGACATGCTCTCCAGATCATTGAGCCCAGCCCACATCAAAGAGGCTCATCGAGTCATCACGAAGTGTATTGAAAAGACGAAATGGAAAAACCCAAAAGCGTTCAATCGGCAAGGCGTCACTCGATACCTTCGCCCTTTTTCACCACGCACTGGCAATATCTACTTGCGAACGATCAAGGCGTTCTCACGCTGGATGCATGCCAATGCGTACCTTGTCGAAGATCCGCTGCAATTCACAAAATTCAAGCGTGAAGGCGATGAAGACCGTCATGCCAGAGCATTGAGTTTTGAAGAGTTCGAACGCCTCATTGAATGCCCTCAAATTATGGGGTGGAGAAGATTGTGGTATTGGATTGCCGGCCGAGCGGGTTTTCGTCACACAGAAATTGCCCGGCTTCAATGGCATGATATTGATCTCGAAACAGGCTGGATTTCGATCCCCGCCTCTAAGTCAAAAAACGGGCAAGCAGCAACGGTGCCAATTCCTGACAACCTTTGCCAAGCTCTACTTGCCGCCCAGGGTGATCCTGTAGACCTGGTCTTTTCGAAAAAACCAAGAGCCCGTGTTTGGCTCAACGATCTCAAGCGAGCCGAGATTCCATTTAAAACATCCGCGGGAGCGGCCTACCGACGTAGCTTGCGAAAAACATTTGGTACACATCTGGCGGCACAAGGTGTCCCGCTGGCCACAACGGTAAAGCTGATGCGGCACTCAGACCCGAAGCTCACAGCGAACCTTTATACCGACCCCGCGTTACTGGATATGAGGGGTGCAGTGAATTCCTTGGGTGCGCCTGGGGTGCGCGCAGCAACAAAAAGCAGGTGTTCTGTTGGATTTTCGAAGGAGAAAGGCATTGCTTAACGAAACGCCTAAAGAGTTGTCATTGTGCGACTTACGTCGTCTTTTTAAATCGGGGCGACATGATTTGAACATGCGACTTCCTGTTCCCAAAACAGGTGCTCTACCAAGCTGAGCTACGCCCCGTAGCTTTTTTTTTAAAAGGCCGCGGTGGGATTCGAACCCACGACGGGACAAGCCCAGCGGATTTGCAATCCGCCCCATTAGTCCACTCTGGCACACGGCCTGTGCTAAACCATTATTGTGACATGGGAAAGCAAAATGGTCAAATCCCTAAGTTCTTCAAATTGGGGGCAATACCAATCTCACAAAAAACTCGTGCGAATGGTTATTCGCCGAGACTGAATTGAAAAGGCTTTATGAAAGTCTCAACGCACACATAATAAATGCGATGCCTATCAATCACCCGTTGCAATTTTTTACGAAGACAATGCCTCAAGCGCACGCTCAATATAACGTAACGCGTTCAGTTCAATGCGAGCTGCTTTGAGAGATGATGCCTCGGCCCCTTGATCCAAATAGGCTCCAATGGCCTGAAGATGGTCCTTTTTTTGCTCTTGGGCCCAATTGGCCAGTCGTGTGAGAGTGGGCTGATCTTGGTCTGCCTGGGCTTGCTCGAGTTCTTCACGAATCTCTATCATTTCCATCAGAAGCTGAGGCGGCAAGGTTTTTTCCTGTTCGGCTGTGGGACCGCCCAGCAGAACCACCAGTGCATCGGCGCGGGCTTCGGGATCGCGTAATACCTGATGAGCTTCGTTGAGGGCTGCAGCTTTCTCCGCTGCGTCTGCTTGATCCAGTGGGTCAAGAAAACGATCCGGATGCACACTGGCTGAACGAACCAGAAAAGCAGAGGACAACGCTTGTTCATCAAGGTCCATCTGGCGAGGCAAGCCTAATTCTGCAAAAGGATCTTGATTCATGGTTCTATATCCAATGTTCTATTCAAAAAAAGGGAACGCGTCTCCCCCTGCCCCCTGTGGGATGATAGCACTTGTGCCAGAATGCTTCCAAAAGCAACGGGCGTGACAGGGTATGAAATTTGGGAGAATCCGTACATTTTCGTATGATGTGGTCCATCATGAGTGAACATTTAATTTATCGTCATGTCATTGCTGCCTTGGTCACCAACGAGCCGGGGGTTCTGGCCCAGGTCGCAGGCATGTTTGCTGCCCGTGGGTTTAACATTGACAGTCTGGTTGTCGGCCGCACGGAAAACCCTCTGCTCTCACGCATGACCATTGTGGTCTGTGGTGACAATGCGGTCCTTGAACAGGTCCGCAAGCAACTGCAAAAACTCATTCCCGTGGTCAAAGTTGTAGATTATAAGGATGCAGCCTTTGTCGAACGCGATTTGATGCTCGTTCAGATTAGTGCAGACGCCCACAAACGAAGTGAACTGATCGAACTGGCCAGTTTATTCCGCGCCAAAGTGGTGGATGTCAGTGATGATCGGATCATGATCGAATTGGCTGGGGCGGAAGATAAAATTGAAGCCTTTGTCCGACTGATTCAGCCTTATGGCATTGTGGAAATGGCCCGCACTGGGGTCATCGCCATGTCACGAGGCAATACCAACACCGGCAGCAATACTCCTACAGCGGGCAAAGTTGCAGAACCCCAAACCTCTGCGGTCAACTTAGGTGATTTGCCTCCGGGTTAATCTTTCATTTTAGAAAACGAAACCATGACTACAAAAAAAAATAAGACGACTTCAAAGTCGACCTCCAAGTCCGACTCCATGTTTACCCTCGCACATGTGACCCATGAAGCCGTCGAGCAGATCGGCGGCATCGGGACCGTTCTCGAAGGACTCATGATCAGCCCCGAATACCAAAAGCGGGTCAAACGCTCCATCCTCATCGGCCCGATGATGGGACATGACCAGGTAGACCCTCAATCCCGCCTCGGCGAGCATGGCACGGTCCTCTACAGCAGCGTGGACAACATCGATGAACTGGGATTGGCAGACAAATTCCGACCCATTGAATGGGCATTTAACGTCGCCATCGTCTATGGCAAACGGACCTACGATCAGCCATCTCAAAACCGAAAAGGTGAAGCAGAAGTCATTCTCATCGACGTCTTTCGCGTGAACAAAGATCGACTCAATGTCTTTAAACATCGCCTATGGGAAACGTTTGGCTTAAACAGTAGTCTCTATGAAAACGCATGGGACTATGAAGAATATACCCGGCTAGCTGAGCCTGCCTATTACGCGTTGCGTAGCTTGCTGACCGATGACGATTTGCCTTGCACCCTTTTTAGCCATGAATTTATGGGAATGCCTGCCGCACTCAAAGCAATCATGGATGGTGGAGAAAACTTCCGCACCGTTTATCACGCCCATGAATGCCCCACCGCCCGACGCATCGTTGAAGACCACGAAGGCCATGACTCCATGTTCTACAGCGTGATGGATTGTGCGCGAAAGATGAACCTCTACGTCGAAGATATTTTCGGCCCATTGGATCATAATCTTCGTCATGCGTTAGCAAGCCGAGCCCATTTATGCGATGGCATCATTGCGGTGGGCGACCGCACACGCGACGAATTGAAATTTCTCAACCATCATTTTGATGACAAGCCGGTCACGCTGGTTTACAACGGCTTGCCAACGCATAAAACGACTCTGAAAATTCGCAACCACGCCCGTAAACAATTGGCAGCCTACGCCGCCACGCTTGTCGGATTTACGCCTGATGTCTTGATGACCCACGTCACTCGCCCGGTTATCAGCAAAGCCCTCTGGCGAGACCTCCAGGTCTGTGATGAGCTGGATTCAAGGCTTGGCGCACAAAATAAAAAAGGCGTGCTGTTCATCCTCACCTCAGCTGGTGGGGTGCGTCGACCTCAAGATATCAATAGCATGGTCAAGCATTACGGCTGGCCTCGGCATCATCGCCATGACTATCCCGATCTTGTGGGGCCTGAAATCGATCTCAACAACGATATTCACTCCTTCAATGAAACCCATGCCAATATCCAGGTCATCCTTGTCAATCAGTTCGGATGGGATGCCAAACGACTAGGCCCCAACTTGCCCGCGGACATGGACTTTGCCTCGCTGCGCAGTGCCACGGACGTGGAATTCGGCATGGCAGTCTACGAGCCCTTCGGCATCAGCCCGCTGGAACCACTGGCGTGTGGCGCGATCTGCGTCATCTCCAATGTCTGTGGCTGCGAAGGGTTTGTCCGTCATGCCACCGGCAGCAAAGCCACGCCCAACGTCCTCGTCGGCGACTACACCGAACACAACGGCAACCAGTCGCTTGAACACTTCCGTCAAATTGGCCAACATCAACGCGATGCCATTGAAAAACGCATTGCGGTGGAACTAGCCGATGCCTTGATTAAAAATCTGCCTAACAATGACAAAGAACGCCAAGCTCTGATCCGTTCAGGTCAGGCGTTGGTCAAGAAAATGGGCTGGGACCAAGTGGTCATTGAAGGCTTGGCTCCCCTGCTTGAAGATATTCAGTAATACCAATCCCACGAGTACGCCAGTTGCGCATTATCATCAGGTGCCCTTGCCTTGTCGTGGCATCGTTTTGCAATGGCTTGATGTCGGCATCGCCAGGCGAACCAAGCTAACGCCAACATCGACAGCGTCCCATGACGATGCCAGCCCGTCTGCGAACGCACTTCATTGATGATCGAATCAACACGCTGTTGTTGAAATTCCCCCACAACCGTTGTTGTGACGCCACCGCCATCACGTACGGCTGACCCCGTGATTCCAAAAAACGCCTTGTTTTACGGCCTGAACTGTATACCGCGTCAGTCAACACCCCGCGTGCGAGCCTTGGATTGTGTTGTATTCAATGTAACAAAATCTTTCTGCAATGATGCTCAGCAGCCTAACGTTGGGCCAAAACTTCAGCTAACGCTGCTTCTGGGTCTGCCACACCAATTTCTCGTCTTGCTGCAAGTTGCTTGGGAGTTTTGGGTTTGATTTTAAGTTTAACCACCGAAGCAATCGGGTCCGGAGATCGAGCGGGCAATCCGCTAATCACATCGCGTGTGGGCTCATGGGTTACTTGGAGTTTTTCCCCTGTATCTGCCAAGTGGGCTGAGACCACGCGGTAGTCATTGGTCGCGGACAATTCAAATTGACGGCCGGGATAACGCAACATAATCATGTTAATCGTATTGCCTTTGCGTGTACTACTCCATGGAGCGAGACCCATATTAAAGGGGCGTTGCCATTCTCCGCTGCAGCCGTAAATACAATCGCCATGTTTCTGTAACCATTCGCCGACCTGTTCGAGGGTGCGTTGCTGCCAGGCCATCATTGAGCCATCTTCTTTGGGGCCAATATTTAGGAGCATGTTTCCACTGCGAGCCACACAGTAAGCCAGACGGGTAATGATATTCCGGGCTGTTTTTTGTTCTTTGTCGTAGCGTGAGCCGCCCCAGTAGAATCCCATGGTGTCGCATAATTCCCATGGCCTCGCTTCAGGCACAATATCTTTTTCAGGGGTCCCAAAATCCTCTGGCAACAATGAGCGCTTGTTAATCAAAATGCCCGGCTGATGTTTTCGAACCATCGCGTTGAGCTTTTTACTTTCCCAAATCTCTGCTAATTTTTCATCATTAACTTTAAAGCCCCACGTTTTTTCGTTTTCTCCCCACTGGCCGTCATACCAGAGCATGTCAATTTTGCCATAACGGCTCATCAGTTCACGTACCTGTGTATGGACAAAATCCAGGAACGTACGCCAGCTAGCGGGATTGTTTTTCGGGCCATCCCAGTAGGATTGGAATCGCCAATCAAGCAAGGAATAGTACAAGCCCACGCCGAGCCCTTCATCACGAGCCGCTTGCACAAACTCCGCGATAAAATCTCGTTTGGGTGTGAGCTTGGTCGAAGAAAATCCAGTTGTGTCTGTATCCCACAAGCAGTAGCCGTCGTGATGGCGGGTTGTCATGACGACATATTTAAATCCCACGCGTTTGGCGAAAGCCACCATTTTGCGGGCGTCAAAGTTTTCGCCTGTGAATTTGGGTTCAAACCGTTCCATGTACTCCTGAACGGTGGTGCCTTGATCGTACATTTTCCAACAATCATGGTGTGATGCGGTGTAAGGGCCCCAGTGGATAAACATGCCGAAACGCGCGTCTTGCCACCACTTCATGGTTTTTTCTGTTTGTTTGTTCTTTGCCATCTTTTTTGTGTTCGATAACGGTATTTGTTATCGCCTCCATAGTTAAAATATTGTTGTTTTGTTCCGTTGGGATCACGGAATATGGTTGAGTCGGTTCTATCACGATGTACTACATCAAGGTTGATCAATGCGAATTCAAAGGCTCAAGGCAAGGGATCAACTCCATGCTCTTTCGCCAAGACATTCAGGGTTTTAAATAGTTCTAGGCCGAGAGGGACCCCGTACTCGAGACGATGTTTTTGTTCTATGATTTCGGGTTGCCCTGGATATTGAACGGGCACATTCGGATCGGCAGGTGCAAGACTGACCCATCGGGAGATCATTTCACTCACCCGCTTTTGGGCGGCCTGACTATCCGTGAAATGGTTCACGCTAATAGCGCCAATAAGGCCACCAAGTTGGCGATGCTGTGTGGGGTCGCCATACATTTTAGGAATGTCCGGGCCAAAGGGGGTTCCCCCCAGTAAGCAACACAACATATCAATCATCAGGCCAAGCCCTGAACCCTTGTAGCCTCCGAAGGGATACAACGCTGCCACGCCTGAAGCATCGGTGGTGTCTTTGCCATCGTGGTCGACGGCCCACCCTTTGGGAATGGGACCCCCTTCATGTGCGGCATTGGCGACGGTGTTCCAAGGAACGACACTGGTGGCCATATCCAAACACAAGTGTTCATCACCCTCCCCCGCCACTGCGATGCACAAGGGATTGGTTCCACAAAAAGGTTCTTTAGAGCCGTGAGGCAAGACCATAGGATCGACATGCGTAAAAACCAGGGCGATCATGCCTTGCTTGGCAATCTGCAAGCCGTAATGCGCAAGGGCTCCGCAATGACTAGAGTTGCGTACCGCAACCCAGCCGGCCCCTGTTTTTCGAGCTAGGCGAACTGCCTCGTCGGATGCCTTGGCCATCACCAATTGTCCCAAGCCATGATCGCCATCGACCACCGCACAAGCCTCGGCAACTTGCTGAACGGTTATTTGAGGGGTGGATTTAATACTCTGATGTTGAATACGATTGAGATAATGAGGTAAACGCGCAATGCCATGGGAATCAATCCCACGCAAATTGGCTTCAATCAAAGAGTCTGCTACCAACTGGGCATTCTGCTCTGTTAAGCCGTGCTTGAATAGAATCTGACAGGTCAGTGAAACCAAATGCTTCGCTGCAACCTGATGAGAATCTGTTTGAATTTGTACCACGAGTTTATTCTCCTTGCTTTTGGATATTATATTATATAAAATATAAATTATGAATCAAGTCAATCCTTTAGAACCACTCGGACACGGCGGATACCGACAAGCAGTCAATCGGCAACTGCTTGTCAAAATGATCCAAAGTCAATTCCCCGCAGGACAGCGGCTCATCCTCAGCAACCTTGCCAAGCAACTCGAGGTCAGTATCACCCCTGTCCGCGAGGCCATGGTCGATTTGGCAGCCCTAGGCATGGTCGAAATCCGCCCCAACCGTGGAGCCGTCGCAAAAGCCTTTGGCCCGGCCCAACTATTAGAGATATATCAACTTCGTCGTGTTCTCGAAGTCGAGGCTATACGCGGTGCTTGCGGACAAATCCCCAAGGACACTCTTCAAGAACTCGAAGCCCAGCTTCAAAAATTACAAAAGAGGGATCAGCCCACCTCATCCCAAATCGCCATTGAGACGGACCTTCTTTTACACAAGTTAATTGCGGAAAACTGCGGCAGCCGTCGGTTGTGTGAAGAAATCCAACGCTATGAAATTCTGATGCAAGCAGTGCGGGATGTGCTGGGCAACCGAAACCAAGTTCAAAAACGAGCAGCTTATGAACATCTGCAAATTGTTGGGGCCATTTTGAAAAATGCCCCCAAACGTGCCACGAAACTCATGGCAGAACATATTGATCGCACCGGTCAAGAAGTCGCCAAAATTCTTTGGACAAACAAGGAGCCAGCACATGCGAATTGATGCCCACCATCATTTTTGGGAGCTGGATCGCTTTGACTATGTTTGGATGACGCCCCAACTAGAGGTCCTCAATCAAAACTTTGGGCCTCAAGACCTTGCTCCACACCTGCAAGCTCATGCCATCGACCGCAGCGTGCTGGTCCAAACCGTCAGCAATATCGACGAAACACGCTGGTTTTTACAGTTGTCTGAACAAAACGCCTCAATCGCAGGCGTGGTCGGATGGGTGGACCTTACCGCCTGTGATGTCGCAAAACAGCTCAAAGAACTCCAAGCCGCTCCGGGACGCCTTGTTGGTATTCGCCATCAGGTTCATGATGAAACTGATAACCAATGGCTTTTGCGTGAAGATGTACAGCAAGGCTTGGCTGCGATATCTGATAGCGGACTTTGTTACGACCTCTTGATTCGCCCGGAACATTTTCCTGCTGCGGTTCAAGTAACAAAACAATTTTCAGACCTGCGTTTTGCCATTGACCACATCGCCAAACCCGCCATTGCCACACACGACAACTGGAACCGATGGGCCCAGGGAATAGCCCAGCTCGCAGCCTGCCCCAACGTTTCGTGCAAACTGTCAGGCATGATTACCGAAGCGAACTGGGACAATTGGAAACCCTCCGATTTAAGCCGTTACACCAAATACCTACTGGACTGTTTTGGCCCCCATCGACTCATGTTCGGCAGTGACTGGCCCGTCTGCTTACTCGCAGGAACCTATGACAGCGTTGTCGATGCCCTCACACAAAACATAACCAATCTCTCTGAAACAGAACAAGCACAAATCTTCGGCAACACTGCCATTGATTTCTATCAACTGGAGCAAACATCATGAAACTTCAAGGCAAAGTCGCCATTATCACCGGCGGAACCAAAGGCATCGGCCTGGGATGCGCCAAAGTCTTCGCCAAATATGGCTGCACCGTGGTCATCGCTGCACGCGACCCCCAAACTGGAAAACAAGCGGAAGAAAATCTCGTCAGCACCGGCGCAACCGCCCGATTTATCGCTTGCGACGTCTCAGACAAAACACAAATGGCCTCGCTTATCGAACAGACCGTTGAAGCATTCGGAAAACTCGACTGCATCGTCAACAACGCAGGTTGGCATCCGCCGGCCATGACCATTGACCAGATCAGCGTGGAAGATTTTCAAGACCTTATCAATCTCAACCTCACCAGCACGTTCATGGGCTGTAAATTTGCCATCCCCCACCTGCTCAAAACCCGAGGCAACATCATCAACATGTCCAGCGAAGTCGGACTCATCGGCCAAGAACAAGCCGTCAGCTATGTCTCCACCAAAGCAGGACAAGTCGGATTAACCAAAGCATTGGCCTTGGACTTGGCTCCCAAAGGAGTTCGCGTCAATGCCGTCTGCCCAGCAGGCGTCATGACTCCTTTGATGCAGGATTGGGCGGATACCCAATACGACGCAGAGGCAGCCTTGCGTATGGTCGATAGTTGGCATCCCATCGGACGCATGGCCACGATTGAAGAAACCGGCGAGGTGTGCGCCTTTCTCGCATCAGACGAAGCATCCTTTATGACAGGACAAGCCATCTGCCCCGACGGCGGAGCAGCTTTGGGATATCGCAGGTAAAAATTGAACATGAAAACAAAACTACACGGCATCTTCACGCCACACATGGTCCCACTCACCAAGCACGGCGACATCAACGAAGACGAACTGCGCCGCTACATCGATTGGCTCATTGCCCGAGGCATTCACGGCTTGTATCCCAATGGGTCCACCGGCGAATTCACACGCTTTAATGCCACGGAACGAAGGCGCATTGTGCAAATTGTTTGTGAACAAGCTGCCGGCCGAGTCCCTGTACTTGCAGGTGCTGCCGAGGCCAATATCAATGAAACATTGGACGCTTGTGAAACCTATGCAAGCTTTGGCGCCCGGGCCGTCGCCATTGTGTCGCCCTTCTATTACAAACTATCGTCCGAAAGTGTTTACGCCTACTTCAGCCAAATCGCCAAGCGATCTCCCATTGATGTCACGTTGTATAACATCCCCATGTTTGCCTCGCCGATTGACGTGCCAACGATTCAACGGCTCGCTGAGTTTGAACGGGTCATCGGCATCAAAGATTCCTCAGGCGACCTTGCGTTTATGCTACGCATGATGGCGGCAGTCAAACCCAGTCGGCCCGACTTTGTATTTCTCACAGGTTGGGAAGCAGTGCTC
Source organism: Planctomycetota bacterium (assembly GCA_024279865.1). Lineage (GTDB taxonomy): Bacteria > Planctomycetota > Phycisphaerae > Phycisphaerales > Phycisphaeraceae > JAJRRC01. The sequence continues at coordinate 65,071 of JAJRRC010000081.1, forward strand.
GTCCCGATGTTAATCATGGGCTGTGACGGCGGAACCAACGCTACCAGCGGCGTGGTCCCAGAGTTGACTCGCAAACTCTACGACCTTACACGCGATCATCAAATCGAAGAAGCTAGAGTTTTACAAATGCGCCTGCTAGAACTGTTTGATACGATGCTCTATTCAGCGGATTTCCCTGAAGGATTCCGAACCGCCATTGAACTACGTGGCCTGAAGCTAGGCCCCAGCCGTCAGCCGTTAAGCGATGTTCAGAAAATCGACAACGCGACATTGTCCCAGCAATTGCAGTGTATTTTGGCAGACTTTGGCTACGTCGATCAACCCGTGAGCGGTTGTCCAATCCCTAAAAACGTAGTTGATTCAGAGCAAGTCACACAAGTCACCCGCAGCGTCATCACCCAATTAAAGCAACAAGGCATTTTGTAAGAACACGAACGCTACCCGACAGTTTCAAATATTCTACACATACGTTTCCTGTCGAAGAGCACCCTCTCGCATTGCCTGCTTGGCATCTTTTAGAGCCAAGGAAGATGCGTGATTTAAAAAGACCATATCAACTCCAATCGCAATAAAAGTAAAACCATCTGCAAGCGTTTGGGTGATCGATTCTGGAGTCGGGTGCACCAAATGTAGCCCTGCTGATTTATGATGCCGGGCACAAGCGTCAACCACAACTCGACAGGCATTGCGAATCACTTCATGGTCGATCTGGCCGGTTAAGTCATAAGACCCACTCATGTCATAAGGGCCAATGAACACGCCGTCAACACCCTCAACCTCTAGGATCTCATCGATATTTTCGACCGCTTCTCTGGACTCAATCATGATGACAACCGCAATATTGTCATTGGCATTCTTAGCATAGCCATTGAAATTCAAACCATAATTATTCATGCGAGAAAAACAAAAACCACGGACACCCTGCGGTGGATATTTGGCAGCAGCCACCGCTTTTTGGGCTTCCGCGGCAGTGTTGACCAACGGAACAACAATGCCCTGTGCCCCGAGAGATATAACCGAAAGCTGTGGATGACGAAATGAAAAAGGCGGCGTACCTTGGGTGTGTTGAAGCATCCATCATCGCCCACACGGGCAAGGAGTACGCCACCATGCAAGACCTTACCAACGAATCGTTTTCGTTTCCACCAGCCAGTTCCACAATCCACGATCCCTTAACCGAAGTGCTGCGGCGTGGGGCCCATGGAGGTAACCATGCCTCGGGTGCATGATCGACGCTCACCCGAAGAACGCGAGCGGTTCACGTCGAAGATTCTGCCACCTTATCTCCGCAAAGCCAAAGCCATCAAGGAACTGATTCCCCGGCTATACCTCAAAGGCATCAGCTACTTCCGGGGGCGGAGATTTCACTGAATCACTGCAAGCTCTTCTGGGTCCCAACTGCCCTGGACTCAGTGCCACCACCATCACACGATTGCTCGCCACCTGGCAAGAGGAACACAGCCAATGGTCCGAGCGTGATCTGTCTGACAAGCACTATGTTTATGTCTGGGCGGATGGCATTCATTTCAATATTCGTTTGGAAGAACCCCCGGAAAATCGCCAATGTATTCTTGTTTTAATGGGTGCTACAGCCGATGGGCATAAGGAGTTGATTGCCGTGCAGGACGGTTTTCGAGAGAGCGAGCAGTCATGGTCGTCGATGTTACTGAACCTCAAACATCAAGGCCTGACGATTGATCCCAAGCTGGTGATTGCTGATGGCGCATTGGGCTTTTGGGCTGCTGCAAGAAAACTTCTTCCGGGGGCAAAGGAACAACGCCCCCGGGGGTGTTGGGTTCACAAGACGGCTAACGTGTTGGATAAATTACCCAAGTGCTTGCAGGACGAAGCCAAAGAAAAGCTGCATCAGATTTGGATGGCCCCCGGAAGGGCTCGGGCGGACGATGCGTTTGATTTGTTCATTGCAACGTATGAAGCGAAGTATTTCAAAGCCACACAGTGTTTGCAGAAGGATCGTGATGAGTTGTTGACGTTTTATGATTTCCCTGCGGAACATTGGTGTCATATTCGTACCACGAATCCAACCCCCGGGGGTTGAAAGTACGTTTGCAACGGTGCGATTGCGCCACAAAAAGACCAAGGGCAATGGAAGTCGCCGAGCCTGTTTAGCCATGGTGTTCAAGCTATGCCAGTCTGCTCAAAAGCGATGGCGACGGCTCAATGGACATGCGTTGATTCAAGATGTGATCGCTGGTGTTACGTTCACCGACGGAGAAAAACAACAGGCCGCCTGATCATGAACCATCCACAACTTTTGACAATATCTCGGTTAGTTTGTGGGCTGGGTTGTGACGACGAGGCCTTGTTTTTGTAGCAGTGCGTTGGCAAAAGCGACGATCCGTGGGTCTGTATGATTGGCTGCGGCTCGAAGGACTGTTTGATCAGATTGGCCATGGACCGCCAGATAGGCAATACGGACCAGAGGGTCATTCGATTGGCGAGCCAATTGATGAACATGTGGAACGAGCCGTTGACCTTCTATGCCGGTGGGTGCAAAGAGAACGGTCCAAGCTTGCCCAAGGGTTCCTAAGTTGGCGAACTGAGCGTTGACTGCCTGGGCAATTCGGGTAGCTTCACCTTTGGTTTTCTCCATGGCATTCAGCGAATCCATCAGACGACACAAGCGAGCAATCAGCTTCATATGGCTCAACGCATCGGTGGGTGCGTTGAAGGATGCGATCCATTGATTTACTTGATCCGAGGTGGGTCTCACCACCCGTCGATCCACAAATTTAATCAGAGCATAGCCGCCGAGCGGACCGGTGCGGATGCCGCTGCCGCTGGGAGCGGGCTTGGGATCAAGCATGGCAGTGGTGCTAAAACCAATGGATGCCGCAGGATTTTGAGAGAGAAGGAGTCCCAACTCACCGCGATCTAGCCGCACGGGGACGCTGAGCGTTTCACGAGATTTCAAGCTGAGCGTTTGACGCAGATCGACTTGGATTGGCGAAACGCCTGCCACAGGCTGTCCCCCGCGCCAAGGCGAGAGGTAGACATGTAGATTGGTTGGAATGGTTGCATTTGGCCCCAATCCCAACGGCATGTCCGTTAAGTTCCGAAGCTTGACTGTAGCAATGATCGGGTCTAAATAGTTATAAGTGGTCGATGGCACGCTAATGTCAAGCATGGTCCAGGTATTACGACTCATTGAAGGCGTCATGACATTTGCAGGCAACTTACCCATGGCATTGACCAAAGCAGTGCTGGTAGGTGAGATATCAGGGGTCATACCTGAGGCAGTCAGCTCACGGGCTGCGAGCATGGCAGCAGGATGTGTTCCATCCATGCGAATGACTTTTTGCAAGTAACCGCTGTATAGCTCGCTGCCTTGGGCCGCAGCACATTTGGCTAGGCCATACACAGCCCAAGGATCAGTTTCAGCAAGTAAATGCAGCACATTGGCAGCCTCTTCAATTCGGCCGGTGCGGTAATAGACCCAGCCAAGCGTGCGTTGAATCAGCGGCTTGCCAGGATTGGCGTTGGCGTAAGAAGAGACTGCTTTTTCAAATCCAGGTGAAACGCGAGGCCCAAACATGGCAGTCCACCAGGCCAATTCCAAAGCCGCGTCCACGTCCCCCATGTCGACGCGCTGTTGAAAATAATCACGCACTTGTTTAAATGTGGCATCTGCTTCTTCGGTTCGATTGTCCTGATGCAGGACCGCCAATCGTAAAATTTGAATATCCAAAGGCATGGCCTTGGCGTCGGCTTGGCCTGCTTCATACCCAAGGGTGCCCAACATCTCGAGCATCTCGCTGGATCGTCCAATGGCTGCTAGGGAAAGAACCCAGTTTGTAAGGAACTGGTCGCCGCCTTCTTTGATGCCAAAGGTACTGGCAATGCGATATTGACGTTCAGCCGCTTCATAATTCCCACTGTTTGCCAGCAAGTCCGCCAGCATGTGACGGGCCATATCATCCAACGGGTCCGCAGTGATCATTTGTAAAAGCGTTTGCCCCACTGCAAAATCCGAAGCCCCTCGTAGCACCGCCAAGTCATAGATCAATCGAGCTGCCTGACGATTAGAACGATCCAATTGGACGGCAGCTTTGAGCCATTTCCCAAAACGTTGGTCATCGCCCGCTTCACGAGCAGCTTGCGCCAAATACGAAGCCAAACGCGACTGAACCGCATCGCTGAGACCTGAAGCACCTTGAGTTTCAAACGCATGTTCCACCGCAGCAGTTCTTGCTTCAAGGGTCTGATGCTTCTGAACCATGGCCATGATCAGGTCATATTGAGCCGCATCATCATCTGGGCGAAGTTGGCAATACCGCCCCAAAGCATCCATCGCAGCTTCATCGTCACCGGCCAGAGTGGCTAAGCGTTTACGAAACTGCCAGGCCTCGGCATCAGCGGGATTGGCTCCAATGGCCAAATCGACCAAGAGTCCTGCCCGGATGATTCGGTCCACACTGACGGCTGCGGGGTCGCCCCCCAGAACACTGCCAGCCAAACGGATTAATTGATCTGCCATCAAAGCATTCACGTTCCCTGCAGATTCTTGCTCTTGGGCCTGGGCCAAAGAAGCAAGCAAACTTAACATCACCATGCAGACCAAAGCGAATCGATGACTCGACCCCACGATAGGCAAAATCCGTTTCAACACACGTCCTCCTGTTGACTAGCTATCTATAATACTCAATGAATGCTAAAAAAATACCTGTAGCATCCCCTACATCGCAGACATCGGCGTTTAGAGGTCAATCCCATCAGAAGTTACAAGCAATCAAGGATTCACAGGCCACGGTTCAATTGAGAAGGATATCCCCAATTATTCCCATTGCCATGCTTCAGAAGCGAAAGCGTTTAAACAGACCCAGGCGTGGGTGATTGGTACGTTTTAAAGCTTTCCTAACCTGGCCGATGCTTGATTATTGTCGAGAGAGAGGGAAGATTGTTTGTACTTGGCCAACATTGATTTTTTGGATCACCGTGGCAGCAGGGTTTTGTTGGTAATAGCCTGCAAAATCGATGAATTGCACCTGTCCAATGGGTGTGCCAATCATATGGGTTTGCAATACCGTGGCAGGCGATATTTCTTCCTTCACCGCCATTTCCACCGCAATGCCAGCCGCCTGCAAGGCCGAATACGCTTGAACGCTATGGTACTGCGGGCGTGTTTGGTAGCGGGCCAAATAATCAAGCATAAATTGTCTTGTCAAAGGTTCCTCGCTGTCCTCATTCCATTGAGAAACGCAGTAAAACTGGCCTTGTCTTAACGCGGGGGTGGAAAACGCGCCTGCGAATCCCAAGACAAATTTTTTATTTTGCAAGCGTTTGATCAACTGCTTGGCATCCTCTACATGACGGGTCACCAAAATCCAGACCACTTCTTCATCATTTTCAATCGCAAGTGATTGGACTTGGCCTCTCTGGAAAAAAGTTGAGGTGGGTTTTGGTAATTGTCTCATCATGCAGTTGCCTGCAATGGCGGCACTGGCGGCTTTGCCGTAGGGACTGTCTTCAGCCAAGATTGTAATCTGCTTCATCGGCATGCTACCTTGGCGTGAGACTAAAAAGTCCGCTGCGGTCACAGCCATCATCTGCATTGGCGGAGAAATACGGAACAAAGAAGACCCTTTGGTTTGAGTCAAACGGTCCACGTTGGCTGTCGGAACAATCACGGGGATGCCCGTCACAGCCTTGGCCAAACTCGACGCAGCTTCGGAACTATAAGGCCCGACAATCACATCAGGCTTCCAAGGCAACACTTCCTTTTCATAAAGTCCCGCCAACTGGATTCCAAACGAACCGGTATCAAAATAGCGTACGGTAATGCCACGAGGACGGAGTTTTTGTTCCGCCATTTCGTAGCCGCTCATCTGCAAGGCTCCCATGCTTGCACGGTCTCCCGTTTGAGGAACCATCACCGCCACGCGACGGGCCGTGGTTCGCACCACCTGCGAATTCGCCAAGACCAAGGGGAACACAGCCTGATGCCCCACCAACAAGGTCAAACAAGAGATGATCGAAATAATGCCTCCTGAACGAATCATCGTCCCCGCGGGAATGTTTCCCGTGGCAAACGCAATGGCATTGGGAGGTGTCGAAACCGGCATCGCCATGGCGAATGAGGCAGCCAATGCGGTAAGAACCACAAAAGGCACGGGTGAATCTGGACTCAAGCCCATGACCATCGGCACAATCAAGGCTGCCGCGGCAGTATGGCTCATGAAGGTTCCTAAACCCACTGCCATAAAAATAATACAAGCGGCCCAGACAAAACCACCCCAAGGCCCGGACATGCTATTGATATTCTGGATCAAGGGCGCGCCCATGACATAATCCACCAACCCGGTGGCTTGCATCGCTCCGCCTAAGGATAGGCCACCCCACATCAAAAGCAGCACATTCCAGTCGATGTTGTCCACATCTTTTTTATCCAAAACCCGAAAAGTCGTCAGTGCAGCCGCGGCAAGCAAGGCCACTGCCGCGTCTGAAATACCCGTGTATTTACTGGTCAACCACAATAAAATAGTGCATCCAAGGATCAACAAAGTCATACGACCCGACCCGTCAAGCTTGGGAGCTTTCTCGATCTGTGGAATCGCAATTTCTTGTGTCGGACGATAAAGCCAATAAAGCAAAAAACCCGTCACCACCACCAGCAAAAACGCCAGCGGAACCGCCATCATCATCCATTCGAGAAAACCGATGTGATAACCCGCATCTCGCAAGGCACCAAGTGCGACGGCATTGGGAGGTGTACCGATGGGCGTGCCGATGCCGCCGATGTTCGCACCGAATGGGACGGCTAAAATGACGGCTCGATGAAACCGATCATCCTTGGGCAATTGCCGAAGCAAGGGTGCCACAATCGCAAGCATCATCGCTGCGGTGGCGGTGTTGCTCATCCACATTGAGAAAAATGCGGTGATACCCAGAACGCCAAAAACCATTCGCAAGGGAGTTCCTGTGAATGGGCGTAATAGTTTGGATGCGATGACCCGGTCTAGCCCATGCCTTGTGACGGCAGAGGACAGTAAAAATCCTCCCATAAAAAGCATGATGACAGGCGAAGCAAATGAACTTAAAAAAGTTTTGTATCCCAAATGCATCGCCAAGCCTGCATCATCCGTCGGCCAAGCTGAGTGCGTTGGCAACGTCCCCGCCATTCCGCCTGAGTCTGCGAGGAACACAATTTCCATCCCAATAATACAAAGTGAAGTTGCATACAAAGGCAACGCTTCGGTCGCCCAGAAAACGGCCGCCACCAGGAAGATCGCTGCTGTCCGACGCGCCAATTCATTCATGTCTCCAGGCAGCAAGTAATAGGTCATCACCGCAGCGATCCCTGTCACAACGCAAATCACCACACTACGAGCCGCACTTTTATCTTGTGATACAGACATTTAGGCCAACCTCATTTCCGAAAAGGCCTCAAAGCACACCAGAATACAAAAGATTCTTGTCTTTTGTTGAGATTTACTTCAAACGCCCTCAAATAAGATTTGAAAACTCCCAAGCAACGACTTCAACACGACTTCCGGAGGGAGGGTATTTCGGGCAAGAGGAGTTGTAGGGGTTTAAGGAGACAGGAGTTGTCATACCCACGAACAGAAAACTCCCGATACCGCAAGTCTTCTGGTAAGATCATCCCCCGCCCCCAAAGGGGAGCTTGGCCATGAAGGCGTTATTCTTAAAAAAGGAAGTAAAACGATGAAGGGTGTGATTCTTGCTGGCGGTTTGGGTTCACGTTTAAGGCCATTGACTTCGGTCACCAACAAGCATTTGTTGCCTGTGTATGACAAGCCAATGATTTATTACCCGATCCAATGCTTGGTCAATGCGGGGATCACAGACATTCTGATCGTGACAGGCGGGGAACATGCGGGAGACTTTCTCAAGCTTCTCAAAAACGGCAAAGAATTGGGCGTGCGTCACTTGGCTTTTGCTTATCAAGAAGGTGAAGGCGGCATCGCCGATGCTTTGAAACTGGCGGAAGACTTTGCCGACGGCGGAAAAATATGTGTGATCCTCGGCGACAATATTATCGAAAAAAATCTTCGCCAAGCGGCCGGCGAATTCTTCACCCAAACCGCCGGTGCTAAAATCCTGCTCAAAGAAGTGACCGACCCCGAACGCTTTGGTGTCGCGGAAGTGATAGATGGAAAAATCAATCAGATCATTGAAAAACCAGAACAACCCGTCAGCAATCTGGCTGTCACAGGCATCTACTTTTATGACAACGATGTGTTTGAATTCTGCAACACGCTGCAACCTTCAGACCGTGGCGAATTAGAAATCACCGATGTGAATAACTTCTATCTCAAACGCGGCGACCTGACGTACGATGTGCTTGAGGGCTGGTGGACTGATGCGGGAACCTTTGAAAGCTTGCATCACGCTTCGAACCTCGTGGCCCAGGGCGGCGCCAATCAGCTGGACTAACTCGAAGCTGACTGATCAACCCAAACGCACCGTAAATCACGCAACTGGCCCCGACTGCCCATAACAATCCTATAAACATGACCGGCCCAATGTGGTGATACAGCAACCGGTCTATCTGGTGCAATGAAACCACTGGCAAAATAAATAGCCCCAGGCTCCACAACGTTCCCCCCACGCCCCATAGCGTGTGACGGCCCTGCTTGCGCAACCGGTAAAGAATCCCACCACTGGCGAGAATCCCAACCACTGCCACCGCCACTAAAATCAAAGCCTGTAACCCGCGACGGGTTTCGTACATACCTTGGTCACGCAAACTGTCCCGCAACCAACTCCCCAGATCAAACCGCAGACTTAACTGTACTTCAGCCAACAGGGCCAATTGCACCAACGCCAATACTAACCAAAGACCTCGACCGACCGGCCGTTCTCTTTTCATCCAACGACGGTGCAACATGTAAAAAACACCCCCGCAAAACAACGCAGCCATGGCAAAAGAACCGCTCCCCAGCAATCGCGTCGAGTTCCAATCATTGGCATAAGCAAGTGTCAGGCTAAACATAGTCGCGTCCCTCTCTCCGAACATAGGGTTTAAATCGATTATGTTGCATCGGGACCGACAGAGCAATGGTTTTGTCCCATTTCGATTTCATTTCACCAAAAAGCGGACTGTATAATCGCGCCAGAAGATAGGGATGTTGTATTTTAAGAGGACGCGATTGAATGATTTTGTTTGTTTTTGGCCTGTGGTTTGTATTGACGATGGCAATGTTCGTATGGCTAAGCCCAAGGCGAGCTGTTTTAGCGAGCCTCATCGGCGGCTGGGCGATTTTGCCCACAGCAGATTACAGTGCCATCTCCCATCTCGGTGACGAAGCCTTTGCCACATTGGGAATGGGATCTGCCTATCTCTCGATGTTCTGGCTCACCAAATCCACGGTCATTGGGATCAGTACGCTCGTGGGCGTACTTGTTTTTGATTCTCGTGTTTTCAAACATTTTCGCCCGCGATTGTTTGATCTTCCCATTTTGATCTGGTGCTTAGTTCCTGCGTTGAGTGTGCTGCGCAATGACCTCACAGTTCAAGCCATGGGAATGGGCGTGAGCTACCACATGGTCGCATGGGGGATTCCGTACCTGTTGGGACGGGTGTATTTTAATGATCTCAAGCCGTTACATGAACTGTGCATTGCGTTGGTCATGGTGACAATGGTCTATGTCCCATTGTGTTTGATTGAAATAGTAGCGGGCCCCGTGTTTTATAATTTGGTCTATGGCTACCAACCCTACCTCACCGATGGCATTGAACGCACGCTGGGCTTTCGCCCGATTGTTTTGCTTGAACATGGGAACCAACTGGGTATTTGGATGGCTGGCGGAGCTTTGATTGCCTTTTGGCTTCAACGGATCGGCAAGCTACCTAGGCTTTTATCGGTAGCGCCACCTGTGATTGTGGCGGGGTTGGTTTTAACAAGCATCTTTTGTCAATCTCTAGGGGCAGTGGTCCTGCTACTTGCGAGTATGGGATTGTATGAACTGATTCGCCGAGGCAAACGCATCCCCAAATGGGCGATTGTGCTCGTCTTACTAGGCAGCGTTTTACTGGGCGGGCTGCTGTTTGGCGGCGGCGCACGACTGGTAGGCCAGTTTATTGGTGAACACAATGTTCAACGCATTCGATCCGTGTCCAGGCTCCGCACCCTTGGCTGGCGTTTGAATGGTGAAGCGATCAACCGGGATAAAATTGCTCAACGTCCTTTGCTTGGCTGGGGACAGTGGGATTGGTGGCAACAGGTGGACCCTGACCGAACCCGTGTGCCTTGGAGCTTAATCGGCCTTTCTGCCGGGATGTTCGGCATGGTCGGAACGGGAGCTTTGATTGCCTTGTTTGTCGTCCCAATTGTCATGTTCATTCGAAGTTGCCCCCCGGCCTACTGGCTTGACGTTAACCTCGGACCCCCTGCTGCGTTGGTCGTCCTGTTGGGCATGGCTTTGATCGACAACCTTATAAATCCGACCTTCTGCACCATCTGGATATGCATCGCGGGTGGCCTCAACACCATCTGCCCTTACCTCAAAAAAGCCTTAAAGCCCAATTAATACAGATTTGGGGACCACCTCTAGACTTGTATCAGAACGAGGCCATTGTTCAGGCCCACCACTCGATTCTTGGTCAGAAGGTGCAATTGATTCACGATCAGATTTTTTTCAAACCCGCCGGCGACGGCGCGCCGAGCAAGTGGCATCTGGATCACAACTATTTTCAATGCGACCCCCCGGAACACGCCTCTGACCATCTGGATCGCGCTCGATAACGCGGATCAGGACAATCTCCTGCCTTTGGTATATCCCAGGCAGCCACAAGGAACCTGCGGGCGAATCGAAAGTTGTTAAAACAGGTTCAGCCAATCTTGTTCATCTTAAAAATGTCGATGAAAGCAAGTTGGTTCCCTATGAAATCAAAGCGGGCCATGCGTTGATGCACCACCCTCTTGTCGTGCATGGGGCCTATCCCAATCAATCAGACCGCTGTCGTCGTTCCTATCACGACAGCGCTATATTTGCTCAAGCATTCTGTCTTGATTGTCCGATAAACTCTTCAAGAGCCTGTCATCTTGGAGGATTTTGCCATGAACAACGAACAATTGTCTTCGTTTGAACCTGCGTTGGCCCACTTTCTGGAAAA
>JAJRRC010000082.1 GCA_024279865.1 Planctomycetota bacterium
ACGGCGACGTGGTGCCTCAGGAGGCGACAAGTGGCTCGAGGCCTGGGATGAATTGGAAGTTGATTCGGTCATAATGGATTCCTTTCTGCCGGGCATTATCCCGGTTCGGTTTGGAATCCGCTATTCGTGGGCTACCGCAAGGCATAAAAACCGGGGCATGGTTTGATTTGGAAACAAAGTGTTAACAATAAGGTCGACTTTTACATGCAACGAACCATCATCAACAATTGCAAAAACAAGGCCGTTGGCAATAAATAGCATGGCCGCGGAACAGGGGTTTTGCTTCGAGAGACCTCATCTTCTGAAGCATGTCTAGTAAATAGACGACAAATTCATTTTGAATCATAACAAAAAAAACCTAGCCCAATCCATGTGGATTCCATTCCGAAACGCAACTAAAAACAACTCATATAACGAGTCATTCTGCCGCCACCTGCGATGCTGGTGGCGCGGTGGTGGCTCCGGGGACCCAACGACTTGGAAGCATCAAGGTTGCTTGATGCTGGGAGGTTGTTGGGGATTTCCCATCAGCATTGCCTGCAAGCAGTGTTTGCAACATGCAGGCTGCCTGGCGTCCCATTTCATGGGTTGGCACCATCAATGAAGTCAAGGGCGTATCAAGCACCACTGCGGTCCCTTCGTTGATATAACTAACCAAGGACAATTGTTCGGGAATTCGAATGCCTCGCTGGCGTGTTTCCTGAAGAATCCCAATGGCTGCAGGATGATCAAAGCAGATAATGGCGGTGGGCGGTTCGGGTCGATCATACAGTTCGCCAAAGGCTCGACGACAAAGATCAATATCCGTACTTTTACAAGAAATGTCGTACAGGACCCCTTTGTCACCAAGCATGGTTTGAAGGGTTTGTTTACAAGCATTGAGCCGTCGAATGTGACCGATTTCACTGCGGTGACCGACAATCACGCCCAGCCGTTGATGCCCTTGCTCGATTAAAAACTCGGTTGCACGGGCGGCTGACAACGCATCATCGAGCAGAATTTGATTGACCTCGTGCTGATGGACTGTTTCGCCAACCACAACATGAGGCAATTTCTCCACACCCAACAAATCCGCAAACTGGTAACCGTCACGCAAAGCAAGCAAAATGACCCCGGAACTACCATCCTGCAATAACATCTGATTGATATCGGCAACCGTATTAATATCAGGAGGTAACTTCTTAACAGAAATAGACATCCCCACACTGAGGGCTTGCTCTGCAACCCCTGCCAAAATGGTGGAAATATAGGTTCCCCTGATAAAAATTGAGGGATAGTTAGGCACCACCACCAGAATTCTATTCCAATCAACAGCCTTGGATGCGGGCTGATAATTGGCGTTTTCAAGGGCTTGTCTCACGAGCTGGGCTGTTTTCACATGAACGCCCGGCCGGCCGTTGATGACCTTGGAAACTGTGGCAGGCGAAACATTGGTCAATCGAGCAATTTCACGAATGGATGCCATATCAAAGCCCTAAGCCACAAAATAAAAATAAGAATTTATTAACAAATGGTTTACACCTATTTATTATCACTTCCATAAGGTCAATGTCAAGAACTCACAATAAAATAGATAAACAGTTCTTGTTTCTAGAAGGCGGTTTTTATTTTGAAGTCATCGTTGGCTGCTGAACTGCTTTTCGAGCATTCATAACATAGGGAATTCCACTAAGAACGGTGATAGCCACGATGCTGTAGACCCAGATATCTCGAACCCAGGCAGTCCATTGCCAAGGATCAGCTTTGGGGTCCAGAGCGACAATCCCAATGAGAAACGGGATGCCGATACATTGGACGAGCGTTTTGATTTTCCCAAAGACATTGGCTCCGAACTCGATGCCTTGAGCTTCCATTTCACCACGGATGCCGGTCACCAGAAGTTCACGAGACAAAACAATCGCGACCATCCAAGGGTAAACGCCGCTGATCATGGTAAAGAAATCGCCATCTGTCACTGCCTGTGGATCGACAAAGCGGGAACCCGCCAAATAGATAAACGCACCGATGTTCAGGACTTTATCCACAAAGGGGTCCATAATGCGTCCAAAGGTACTTTCCACACGCCATCGCCTTGCCAGATAGCCATCGGCAATATCTGTCAGGGCAGCAACAATATAGATTCCCATGGCAACCCAGAGAATGGCACTATTTCCGATGGAGTAACGATACTGGTTAATCACCAGAAAAAAGATACCCGCAAGGCCAAGCCTCGCCATCGTCAGCAGGTTGGGGATATGCTGTTGCTGCATGATGAAACTTTCAGTTTCCAGCGATCATCTGTCAGCAAGAAAACACATTGACGATTGACCCAAATAGCGGATTTACAACATGGTTTTTTTGTCTTACTGATCGCTCAATACAAATCACAAATAGCGGTGTTACTCAATGCCACCTTTAAGCGTGCCCTTGAATTTGGGCAATGCGCGTTTCACGGGTGTTGATGTCGAAGCTTGTTCTGTTGGCAGATGATCCACAGCCTTGAGAGACAGGCGAATCTTGCGATTTTCTTCGTCACATTCAAGCACACGGAACTGCATTTTGTCGCCCACCGTTAAAACGTCTTCGACGTTATTAATACGCTTCGTGGAAAGTTCTGAAATATGCACCAAGCCTTCAACGCCAGGCTCGACCTGAACAAACGCGCCAAAGTCCGTAATACTTTGAACCGTTGCATCGACGAGTCCATTGCGGGGAAATTTTACTTCCGCACCGGTCCAAGGATCTCCCTGCTCTTGCTTAAGACTCACGGACATGCGACGTTTTTCAGAATCAATCGAAAGAATCGCCACGCGAACGGCTTGGCCTTCGCTCACCAGATCGCTGGTTTTATCCCGACGACTCCAACTCATTTCACTCAACGGCAACAAAGCTTCAAGACCTGGCTCAATCTGAACAAACGCGCCAAAATCTGCCAGCCGCGTCACCGTGACGGTCAACTGATCGCCCACATTCAGACGGCTACTGAGGCTTTCCCACGGATCCGGTTGAGCTTGTTTGAGTCCCAAGCGAACTTTTTTGGTTTCTGGGTCCATCGACAAAATTTTGACGGTCACTGCTTCGCCCACTTTGACCACTTCGTCTGGATGGTTGATGCGGGAATAGCTCATGTCTGCCACATGCAACAGCCCATCAATCCCACCAATATCCACAAACGCACCATAAGGCATCAGGCGAGCGACTTTGCCCTCGACGGATTGCCCGACTTCAAGCGTCTCCCATGCCTTGCGGGCGAGACGTTTACGCTGATGTTCGAGATATTTGCGACGACTGACGACCAGTTTGGACCCACGTTGGTCCATATCATGCACCATGACGGTGAGCTTCTGGCCGATGTAGCTGTCCATGTCATCGACATGGTGCATATCAATTTGGCTAGCGGGCATGAAGGCTTTGATCTTGCCGGTGACTTCTAGCTCCAGGCCCCCTTTGTTTGAACGTGTGACGCGTGCTTCGATCACTGCTCCGCGACGCAGTTGGTCCCAGGCAGCTTTGCCGACGACCCCTTCGCGTGATAACAGGACCAAGCCCTCAGCTTCGTCAATTCGTTGAATGACAAAGTCCATAATGCTGCCTGGGCGTGGAGGATGTTCAAATTGGGCCGTTGGGACCACACCTTGGAGGTGTTGATCCATCCCATGAAGGTTGACGAACACGTCGTCCCCCTGCACAGAGGTAATCCGTCCGCGTTGCATTTGCATGCTGACGGGGTCCGAAGCGTTGGACTTTAGCGTCTGCTCAGAGGCCGCATCGTCATCGGATGCTTCAGCTTCGGGCTTGGAGGGTCCGCTGTTGATGGCTTGCTGCATCATTTGCTCGACGGTCTGGTCGCCCATGGCGGCCGCCAGTTCCTGTTCGAGTTCGGCATCAATTTTGTCCGACGAAAGATCGCCTGTAAAACTTTTCTGAATATCGTTCATCACAGTCCTTTAAAATTCCCAAGGGTTGGTTCAGTCGCTGGATTTTACAGTCATTCGAACCCAAACGCGATTTTTCATCTATCTTAAAAATCCCGATCAACTTATTTTAGGCCATGCGCTTGACGAAAGCAGCTTCGCCGACGACACTTAAGGCTTCAATCAGGGTGGCTTACGCTTGGTTAAGCCCTCTGTTTATTATCCCGAATTCATGTGGCAAGGAGCATGCCTATGGCACGCACAGGAAGCGGATCGACCGGAACACTATGGGCTTCAGTGATTTTGGGCATCGCATTTGTGGTCTGTTTGGTTCTCTCAATTGTGTTTTACACACGCATCGAGGCAGCTGAACAAATAGCAGGCAAGTCCATGGCACAACTCGAACGCTTTGCCAACGCCAATGAACGCAGCGGCAATGATGTCATTCGAGAAATGAGTCAAGACCCTGCCAAATCAGTCGTGGGACATCTGCTCGCAGACAACGCCCAACTCAAACAAATCATCATTGGTTCTTCGGAAACCAACGTCGCAGCGATCCTTCAAGATATGGAAGGGATCAACATCCGCGATGGCCAGACACTCATGCGAGAAATCCGACGCTTGCGGGCTGAAGAAGATTCCGCCAAAGAGCTCGAAGGTGAACTGACCAAAAAATACGAAGCTGCCAACCGACGCGCCAGCGAAGCGGAAACCGCTAAAAATCGCGTGGAATCAGACTACCGCGCCTCGGTCAAACAGCTTGAAAGCCAACTTAAAAAAATCAACAGAGACTACCAAACCTTCAGGACCAAAGCAGATAGAGACAAAAAATCATTGGCCTCCCAGCTCAAACGGATTCGTAACCAGGCCAAGCAGAATACCGCAGACCAAGCGAGTTTGGTCGGTCAAAAAAATTCTGAAATTGACGGCCTCAAAAAGCGGATTGCCCGACTTGAAAGCCAACACGATAGCCGTATCAGCCAAGGTGCCAAAGTAGACCCTTCCACACTGGTCGATGGCAAAATCGCCTCTATCCTTGTGGAACAAAATGCCGTCTATATTGATCTGGGCAGAACCAATCGCATGATCCCGGGCATCACCTTTGAAATTTATGATCCCCGCACAGGCATTGTTAAAAATGCAGAAGGAAAATACCGAGGCAAAGCCACCATTGAAATCATCAATGTCTTTGAATCCACCTCGGTCGCCCGCGTGGTCCGTCGAAGCCGAGGACAAGAAGTCTTTCCTGGCGATCTGATTGCGAACCTTGTTTACGACCCGGACCTGAAATTTAAATTTTATGTCTTCGGCGAATTTGATGTGGACAGCATCGGCCATCCGTCTCAAACAGATCGACGTCGTGTTGAAAACATGATCGTTCGCTGGGGCGGCCTCTTGATTGCCGACGACCCACAATCCAAACGCTCGGGACTCACCTACGACGTGGATTTCCTGGTTCTTGGAGAAGAACCCCTCTTCCCCCAGGCACCGGATGAAAATGAAGTCGATCCCACCGCCATTGAACAGCACACCCGGGAATTAAAACGCTATGAAGCCTATCAAGGGCTCATCAAGGAGGCCAGGGAACTCTCGATCCCGATCCTGAATCAGAACCGGTTCTTGTCCATGGTCGGCTACTATCGCCGTTAATACCAATCCTTTTCAAAACACGTGCGTTTTGTGATTCGCGGAAACTGAATTGGCAAGACTTTATGAAACTCTCAACGCGCAACCAAAATACGCAATGCGTATCACACGTCGAACTCAGCCACAAACGTTCACCATAAAGCATTGAGCCACCGATAGGATTGCAATGGCGCCTCCCCGTACAAAAACAGCTTTGTGGTCCCAGTATCTCGGGGTTCGAACAGTCGAGATGCTCGCATGTATCAGACCTCTGGGGGCAAACATGCGTTTGGGAGAAATGGTCGGCCGCATTTTTTATCACGTGGACAAACGGCATCGAGATCGAGCGATACAAAATATTAACCGGGCCTTTCCCAACCTCTCTGAAATCGAACAACACAAAATCGCTGCCGAGGCCTGTGAACATTTCCTCAAGCTGGTGGTCGAACTGGTCCATAGCCCACGGGTCCTGCACCACGATAGCTGGGGACAGCTCGCCAAAGTTCGAATGGATGAACTGTCGCCTGCCTGTGAACTACTCAACAGCGGTAAACCCGTGATCCTCCTCACAGGCCATTTCGGAAACTGGGAAGTCATGGGAACCATGCTCGCGTTGATGGGCTATTCACTGGACGCCATTGCCCGGCCGCTGGACAACTCACTGATCAATGACTGGATGACAGGCGTACGAGAAAAACGAGGCCTGCGCATCATTACCAAATGGGATGCCACCGACCGGATGCTCGAAGTACTCAACAACGGCGGCTCGCTGGGCTTTATCGCAGACCAAAATGCAGGCGACCGGGGCCTGTTCGTGCCCTTCTTCGGAAAATTAGCCAGCACCTACAAATCCATCGGCCTACTGGCGATGAACCAAAAAGTCCCCATCGTCTGTGGATACGCCAGACGGTGCAATGACCAAATGGGCTATGAACTGGGCACGACGGATATTATTTATCCTCAAGATTGGCAGGCGGCCTCGAACCCGCTGTACTACATTACTGCCCGGTACATGCGTGCGATTGAAGAAATGGTCCGCCGCTGGCCTGCTCAGTATCTTTGGATGCACCGTCGCTGGAAAAGCCGCCCGCGCCACGAACGCCTAGGCAAACCGATGCCCTCGTCGCTGCGGCGGAACCTCGAATCGTTGCCTTGGATGGACCAAGCAACCCTCGAATCAGTCGCGACAGGGCTCGAACCAACCCCTCGGTAGCTTTACACCACGTGAGGGCTGGTGGATAATGGACACTGACCCAACAAATAGCAAGGAAACGATAAAATCATGGTAGATGACACAAGTGATGATTTACGGCTAGAAGATAAAAAAATTCTGATTGTCGATGATGACCGAGAAGTCCAGGACAGCATTGACCAGGCCTTACAAGCTGAAGGCGCGTTGACACAGATTTGTGGTGACGGCAATACCGCAGTCCGCATTTGCGAGCAAGACCCCCCCGAATTGATGGTGCTGGACATGATGCTGCCCAAGCGTAGTGGCTTTTTGGTTCTGGAAAAAATCAAACGTATTGCCAACCCGCCCTTGGTCATCATGGTGACCGCCAATGAAGGCAAGCGACATCAGCAATACGCAGAAACCATCGGCGTTGATGGCTATCTGCTTAAACCCGTGCGACTTGAGCGTCTGATTACCATGGCGCAAAAATTGTTATACAAAGAAGATTAAAATATTTTCGAACCGTCGTCTGGCATCGCTCAAAAAAGATGCCGTCACAATACAAACACAGCGAGGCAATGATTTGCCAACCAAAATGGGAAACCTTTTACTTGAAACTTTCCCCTGCTGACATGTGTAATTAGTATTGGATAGCTTGACAGAAACGGACGGCTTCTGCACAGGAGGCATCATTTGAAACATCCGCATTTCACCGCGAGCAGGTTCATTGTTTTGGCAATGCTGGCCTCGCTTTGGCTTATCACCCCCGCTGAAGCCACCACGGTCGAATTAAAAATGACCAATGGCCGCGTCATTCGAGGCTCTCTGGTCTCAGAAAGCCCACAAGTCGTCACCATTTCCATTGCAGGGATTCATTCGCGTTTCGATCGCGCCAAGATCCAATCCATCAAGCGATTTGATTCGGTCGCCCAGGAATATAAAAAACAGCGTGATGCGTTGGAAAATGATGATCTTGAAGGGCGTTACAAGCTCGTTTCATGGCTTTACTATAAAAAACAAGCCTACACGCTGGCGATTAAAGAACTACAGTCTTTAAAAGCAGATTTCCCTGACGACCCACGGATCCCTTTGCTATTGAAAGTCGTCAAAAACAAGCAATCTTTGCAGGCCACCCCAGCCTCTAAAGCTCCCACCGTTTCACGTAAACAACCAACACCGAAAAAAGTTTTTACCAAGCCCACCAAAACCATCACTTCCAAGCCAAACTCCACCTCTCGCGTGAAACAAAAATTCACCACGCCGCTGTTGTCAGACGAACAAATCAACTTGCTCAAGGTATGGGAAGTTAATTTTTCCAATCGACCCCGAATTGTTTTCAAGCCCAAAGATCTACGAGACTTTCTTGAACAGTACGCAGGCCAGGACAAAGTTCCCAGTACCACACGCAGCAAAAAACAATTTCTCAATCAACTCAAAGGCTATCAACAACTCAGAGTCCTCTTTGATGCCAAGGCTCGTGATTATTATCCCAAAGCCAAAATCGTCAAAGACCCTGAAGTCTTTCAACAATTCAAAGCCATCCACCGAAAATACATCCTCAATCGTTGTGCGACCAATGATTGCCATGGCAATCCCGAAGCTCCGGGTATTGTCCTGTTTAACAAGGCTTCTGGCAGGCACCCGGCCCCCCTCGCGTACACCAATTTTTACATCCTCAGTCAATACAAAACCACACGCAACGGCAAAATCTTTGACATGATTGACCGTGAATCACCTGAACGTTCACTGCTGCTACAGTTTGGTCTCGCTACAGGTGATGCTGAATTCCCTCATCCATCGGTCCGTAGCCGCACGGGCCCAGCACCCTTCAAAGGAAAAAACGACCTGTTTTACCGTCAAATTCACGGATGGATATCCTCTTTGCTCTCCCCAGCACCAGACTATGGGATCGATTATGAGGTCCCTCAAAACACCCCTCCCAGCACCCCGATACCCAATACCCTTAAACGATAAAAGAAGCATGGATTTACACTTCCCTCTGATACAGACTAAACTGATTATGAACCATCCTCACCATGGAAGGGCTTTGTCTTGAATTTGAAATTCGCTGTGATGTCCGTTTGTCTGTCTCTGATCCTCCTGGGAGGTTGTGATCAGCAGGCTGCCCGTCGTAATCAAGGACGCAAACAATTTAAAATCGCATTGGATGCTTTTCGCGAAGTGGAACTAGGCTACGTCCCAGCCTCTACGGCCCCTACAACGCAGGCTGCCAAGCAATCCCAGTCCACCCGTCAATCCACGCAAGCGTACCGCCAGGAAAAACTTGCACTGGCGATGGCTGCACTGGACCCGATTTTAGCTAAAGGCACAGAGTCTCAAAAAGTAGCTGCCAGACGATTGGCTTCGGACATTCAAGCTTCCGATGCCCGGTACAAGCTTCGAGAGATTTTAAATGCTTGGACCACCGTTTCTGAGAGAAGTGTGGTGTTAATGAGCTATCTGGTTGCCGTCGGCCGCACCCATGCACAAGTCCATCATCTTCGAACTGACGATGCGAATCTGCTTGAAGCACTGCGTAAAAAATTACGACAAACCAATCTCGAACTCGATCGCAGCGAACAGCAAGGCGAGCAAGTCGATGCCAAGTCCCTTGCCTATTATAAAAAAATCCAACAGCTCCAAGCCCAAGTCAACAAACACAAAGCCAAAACCCAACAGTTAAAAGGCCAAGCGTTTGTGGCTACCAGCTCACAAAAATGGCGTTTGCTCGATCAAGCCGCCCAAGCAGAGCGTGCTGCTTCAAAAACAGCCGCCCAATTGCAAGTGCAGACAGCCTATCGCAACAAAGTTCAGGCTGAACGAACCCTCTTAACTGAGAAAATTGATTTCACCCTTGAATTTCTCGATGAGCTAGAACAGCAAATCGAACAAACCCACCAACGTCAAAACCAATTGGTCAAAGATCAAGAAAAGGCCAAGGCACGCTTAAAACAAGCCGAACAAAAATGCGTCGACGAACTTAAAAACCTCGTTGCACAATTTTCGAAAGACATTGAGCCTCTGTTCAAAGAAATGGAACAGGAAATGGACCAGGCTCTTGTGTTCCTAGAGGCCTGCCAAACCGCACGGGGAGATGTCAAACGGGCAGTGGACTTTGAATACTTGACGAAACTGGTCGTTAAAATCAATCTTCAATCGTCCATTTTGATGACCTTTCATGACCTGGGAAGCAAATTCAAACTCCTGCTCCAACGCTCCAAACAGGTCAAAGGCAAGCAACTGCTCGCGGATCGAATGGACTTTTTCCAATCCACCTTCAACCGAATGTCACAAGCCCAAAATGTGATCTACCAACGAACCCTCAAAACCATCGCCCAAGCACGCGAACAGGCCGCCAAGGTAATCGAAAATACCGATGGCGAAACCCCCCAAGGGCAAGCTGCCGCCAAGCTCAACGCTTTAATCGAAACCTATTCACAACGCATTGAAACCTTTCGCCTAAGTTGATTGATCTGCCCACCGAGCCAGAATCTCTCGCTTTGCCCCTTGCCCCAGAGGGACAAAGCCTCAACATAGCCCCTCGCCGTCATACACTGATCCGCATTGCCCTATTGGCGATCTGTACACTGGTTGCTTACAGCCCCGCCATGCAAGGCGGCTATATTTTTGATGACATTAAGCATATTCAAAATGACAAACGACTTCGGACCACTGAAGGCTTGCATAAGATATGGTTCAATGTCACCGAAGACTATCAGCACCAATATTATCCGCTGACCTCCACGGGATACTGGGTTCAATACCAACTCTGGGGTTCTAAGACCTTGGGCTATCACTTGGTCAATGTGATTTTGCACATTGCCAATGCCTTGCTGCTTTGGCGTTTGTTGTGGTTATTGTGTGGGCGTTTCCCCGGAGGTGGAGGCGGCGCGTATTTGGCGGGCCTCATCTTTGCCTTGCATCCGGTTCATGTTCAATCCGTTGCGTGGATGGTGGAGCTTAAGAATGTGTTGTCGGGCTTCTTTTTTCTGGCCTCGGCCAATTTATTTATCACATGGTGTTTTCATCGGACGACTGCTTCGTTGTGGCGATATGCGGCAGCACTGGGATTGTTTTTGGCTGCCTTGCTTAGCAAAACTGCCGCCAGTTCACTGCCCTTGGCGTTGCTTTTTATTTTAATTTGGAAACGCCCCGGCCAACTCAAAAAGAATCTAACGCAGCTTATTCCCTTCTTCGTTTTGGGGATCGGTTTTAGCTATTTAACCAAATTTCTCGAAGAAAACTACAGTGCAGGCAACACGGATCTGGGACTTGATTTTGCGGACCGTTTGGTCCTGCTAGGGCAAACCGTCTGGTTCTATAGCAGCAAACTTGTTTTCCCAGGCGACTTGCGGTTTATCTATCCGCGATGGACCGCTGATGCGTCGGACCTGACCCAGTGGGTGGACCTGATTGCTCTGGGCGTGGTGCTGCTGGTTCTATGGCTGATGCGTCGACGCTTCACAGCGGGCCCCCTGGCGGCAGCAGCTTTCTTTTTGGTGGGCATTGGGCCCTTGGTCTTTGTCACCGTGGCTTACATGCGTTTGTCTTACGTCGCCAACCACTGGGTTTACTGGGCGAGCTTTGGCTTTATTGCGGTGATGGGCAGTGTGATTCACTATGTCCCCCACCAGATTTTCAAAGGCAAACCCGTTAAATGGGTCATTCCCATCCTATTCTGTTCGCTTCTTTTTGCTCGCACATGGAACCATGCCCACCTCTACGAAAACCGTACGATCCTCTGGCGAGATGTGATTGAAGTCTATCCTGACTGTGAAGTCGCTCAACTGAATCTGGCCAACAGCCTGCGTAATACCGAACCGGCCCAAGCAATCTACCACTACTATCAGTCGATGCTTTTTCAGCCTGACTTGAGCAAAGACGCTTTTAGTTTGGGAACCCATTATTTCGATATGGGCTACCCTGATCTGGCTCGATTCTATGCGACCAAAGCGGCTGCCTTGTCTCCCAAAAACGCACGCGTCCAGTTTCAACTGGGGCGATTCTGCATGACCCATGGCGACGTGGATCAATCCATCGTCCACTTAAAACGATCCCTCGCCCGCGATCCCGAAATGCACAGCGCGATTGCATTACTCGCCCATGCGTATCTCATTAAAAACGATCTTAAACGCGCAGAAGAACTCGCAGAAAAAGCCTTTGAACTTAAGCCTAAGGATTCCAAAACCCTCAGCGCTTTGGGAATGGTCCGAGCAAGACAAGGTAAAAACGAAGACGCACGCAAATATCTCAAGCAAGCCATTGTCCTTGACCCGGTCCCTGGGGACGCGATGTTAAACCTTGGCATTTTGCTCCATCAAGAGGGCAACCTCTCTGCGGCCATGATGTACTACAACAAAGTCCTTGGAGAGCAGCCCAACTCCGCTGCCGCACACGCCAAGCTGGGGTTTGCCCACGCTCAACGCCAGCAATGGCAGGACGCTTTTGAGCATTGCAGCAAAGCCGTTGAGCTTGAACCCTCTCGCACAGATGCTGCCCGCAAAGCAGCGGAGGCATTGGGACACCTTGGACAATTTGATCATGCCAGGAAAATGTTAGAACAGATACTCGAACAACGCCCACAATGGCCTCAAGCACTTAATGATTTGGCTTGGCTCAGAGCCATTGACGGGCAAACATCGGCCTTGCCACTGGCCAAGCAGGTGGCGGCCCAGACGAAGTCTCGTGTGGCAATTGTTTTGGATACGCTGGGGGCTGCGTATGCAGCGACCGGACAATTCGACAAAGCCATTGAGCAAGCTCAAAAAGCGTTTCACATCGCCCAGCAAAGCGGGGAGGCCTCTCTTGCCTCAGGTATCACACTGCGTTTGGACCGCTATCGCCAAAAACAGCCTTGGCAAAATTTTGACCGCTCCCCCGGCTCCCCCGGTTCCCCCGGTTCCCCCCAGCCGAATCATGCTGCAAACTAAAATCTTGTGATTTATCCCGAATCAAAGCAGTTCGCTTAAAACCGTATCCGCAACGAATAATCCCTGACGTGTCAGACGCAGATGCGTGGCAGTTTGCTCAAGCATTTTCATTTGCGTGAGCTGGGCGATCATTTGCCAACGTGGGTCTTGAGGTTCAAGCATGGCAGTAAGCTTGGCCATGGGGATGCCTTCAAATAAACGCAAGCCCATCATGAGTTTTTCGCCTGCCTGCTCATTCAACGGCAACTCTTCCACATCCACCACCGGCGGCCCGGGACGATGCGATAAATACCGTCCCAAGTGAGGCTCGTTTTTCCAGCGACGGCCATTCACATGACTTGCCGCAGCAGGCCCAACCCCCAACCAATTGTCCCCTTCCCAATAGGCAAGATTATGCTGACATCGCTGGCCTGATTTTGACCAATTGCTAATTTCGTAATGTTCATACCCTGCCAAGGCCAATTTGGCGATCACATGCTCGTACATCTCCCGCTGCTCCGATTCATCCAACGGCTCAATTTGCCCCATCTCCATCCGCTGCATCAACGCGGTCTGAGGCTCAAAAGTTAAGTTGTAACAACTCAAATGAGTCGGCTCCAAAGCCAAAACTACCTCCAAATCCGCATCAAATTCGTCAAGCGTCTGACCTGGAATGGCGAAAATTAAATCCAAATTCAAATTGTCAATGCCAACGCCACGAGCAAGCCCCACCGCCTCAGCGACACGAGCGGGATCATGCCATCGCTCAAGCGTTTTAAGATGCTTTTCATTAAAGGATTGTGCACCAATACTCAGGCGATTCACACCCCCCGCCACCAAAATCGCAAGCAACTCTTGATCGACCGTTTCAGGGTTCGCTTCAACGGTGAATTCGGTGACTGCATCGAGCCAACCGCCTGTTTTGAGGGCCTCCAGAAGCCGTTCCCACTGGCTAGCTGGAAGTAGCGTAGGCGTTCCACCACCCACAAAAAGAGTCCTGGGCTTGGCGATCACCTCCGTCGCCCGCAGGGTCAACTCTTCGATCATACGATCCGTAAATTGACGGTATAAATCTTGCTTTTTTTCCGAGGGAGCCACCAAACTGTAAAAATCACAATAGTGACATTTATGGAAGCAAAAGGGAATATGTAGGTACAACGAATGGACATCAGAAGGGCTTAATCCTTCAAATGGTTGAAGTAAGGACGAATCACCGGTACACTTCTGATAAGAGAGTACGGTTAACTTCATGTCATCCGGCACAGGTATTTCCATGGATGTTTCATTAGTCATAGTTAAAGCAGATGGCAGCAAACGGGAATTCCCCATTAAATTGCCACGCGTGGTGATTGGTCGCCATAACACTTGTGGTCTGCGTATTCCCTTGCACAGTGTCTCACGCAAACATTGCGAGATCCTCGTTGCAGAGGATCAAATCAGAATCCGCGATCTCGGATCAAGCAACGGCACACTGCATAATGATAAACGAATCACCGAGGCAATGCTCAAAGCAGGTGATCGAATTCAATTGGGGCCTGTGGTCTTTACACTGATTGTCAATGGGAAACCCGATGTGGTGAATTCCTCAATGACACTCATTGCCAAAGCTCAAAAAATGGAATCTGAAAAATCCAAATCAGGTGAATCCGATGCCTCGGCAGACTCTGACTTTGATGCTTCAGGTCAAGACCTCGAACTCGCAGCACAAGACAACCCCACAGCCCCATTGCAATCACAGGTCGACGGCAAAAAAACTTCTAAGACAAAACCATCTGCCTTGACTAACACCGCGTCGGAAGTGGTTGTCGACGCAGAAGAGACCAATGGCGCTATGGCCACATTGGAAGTCGATTTAGATCTTGATGACGATGATTTGCCGGACCTTGAGGGGGAAATGTTAGACTTGGCCGGGGATTCAGACGACGACCTGTTCCAACTCGACGATTCGTCTGAAAAATAATTCATTTTAAACGTCAATAGAAGATTTCAGCTTCTCGCATGGCATGTTTCTCGATAGAGCTTTTTATGCTCAATGTGAATCCGCTACTCTCCATGGGATTAAGTTGTTCCATTGGCGCAATCTGGCATCGAGAACCGAGGCTTCTTTTGCATGTTCAACCTCTTGCGTCATGTTGTGGAATTGGTAGGGATCTTGATTCAGGTCAAAGAACTGTGTGGGAACATCTCCCAGAGCATGATCCGGCCCCGCAAGAGATATAACCGAAAGCTGTGGATGACAAATGACCCGATTGCACCTGACTCAAAATAGACAACCGACGACGTTCTTTGCTGCTCATCATAAGTGTTTCCATAGCCGTCAATAGCCGACGGTGGGCAACACTTCCAATGAGCAAGAACCATGTCATTTCTAATGAGCTACATGCGGTAGCCCACGAATAGCGGATTCCAAACCGAACCGGGATAATGCCCGGCAGAAAGGAATCCATTATGACCGAATCAACTTCTAATTCATCCCAGGCCTCCCGCAACTTGTCGCCTCCTGAGGCACCACGTCGCCGTC
>JAJRRC010000083.1 GCA_024279865.1 Planctomycetota bacterium
CGCGACGACATGCGACCAAGGAGAAAAGGTGCGAGTTTTTTGGTCGACGCCATGTGCTTTGGCGAGTCGAGAAACAAGGTGATCTGGAATTAAATTGCAGATTTGGTGCAGGGTCGTATACTTGGCTTTAGTGGGTTTCATCGGTGCCTCCTGTGGGTTTTTAGACGCACACAGGATAACCCGATGGCCCGCTGTTTTAAATAATAGATCAACAAATC
The DNA here is from genome assembly GCA_024279865.1 of Planctomycetota bacterium. Lineage (GTDB taxonomy): Bacteria > Planctomycetota > Phycisphaerae > Phycisphaerales > Phycisphaeraceae > JAJRRC01. The sequence continues at coordinate 219 of JAJRRC010000083.1, forward strand.
CTTAATTCGTTATGGGATGGCTGTGAAATATTGTATAAAGCACCCATGGTTCAAACACTCAGTGATATTAAATCGCTTCTTGAAGCGAATGGTCTGCATCCCAAAAAACGATTGGGGCAGAATTTTTTGCATGATGGCAACAAAATGCGGGCGATTTTAGAGGCTGCCGCCATCGAGCCGGGCCAAACGGTACTGGAGGTGGGGGCGGGAACGGGCGCTTTGACCGAACATCTTCTAGAGGCTGGGGCGAAGGTCGTGGCTGTGGAGATGGACGAAGACATGTGGCCGATTTTAGATGTGAGGCTCGCGGGGTGGCCTGACCAGTACACACTCATTGAGGGGGATGTGCTATCGAGCAAGCATACGTTGAACCCGGAGGTCTTGGCTGCGTTGGGGGAGGGATCTTTTGGGATGGTCGCTAATTTGCCTTACAACGTGGCATCGCCGTTGTTGGTGAATTTGTTTTGTGAGAAGGACGTTCTGATGGAGCAGGCGGTGGTGATGCTTCAGCGTGAGGTGGCGGATCGTTTGGTGGCCAAGCCCAATACCCGTGCTTATGGGCCGTTGGGGATTTTGATTGGTGCGATGTGCCAGATTGAAATGGTTTGTACGTTGTCGGCAGGCTGCTTTTGGCCTCAGCCTCAGGTGGGGTCGGCTGTGGTGAAGTTGGTGAAGCGTGCGGAGCCGTTGACGGATGAGCCGTTGGTCTTGGCGGAATTTTTGCGTGTGTTGTTTAGCAAGCGTCGCAAGCAGTTGGGGTCGATTTTAGGTCGTGATGGTTCGTGGCCCAAGGGGATTACCCCGGACATGAGGCCGCAGGTTTTGCCGATTGAGCAATTGATTGCATTGCAAAAGATGCGGGGGTAAGCGGTTGCCTTGACTCTGGGAATAAACACGCGTTTGTAAAAGTTTGTTTTTACATGAACGTCTGCTTGCATTGATGGGTGATTTGTTTTGAAGTGGGCGGTTGATCCGTATTATAATGGTTGCTTAATCTTTGCCTCTTTAAAGAAATGATTTTTTTATGCGTATTTTGCTTGCGATTCCTGTTTACAACGAAGAACAATACGTGACCAAGGTCCTTGATGAAGTACGTCAGTACGCCAAGGATATTTTGGTGATTGATGATGGGTCGTCGGATCAGACGCCGATGTTGCTTGCTCAGCAGCCGGTGGATGTGATTCGCCATGCGGTGAATCGTGGGTATGGCCAGTCGATGATCGATGCTTTTCGGTGGGCGATGTGTTATGGCTATGACTGGATTATCACGATGGATTGTGATGAACAGCATGAGCCTGAGAGCTTACCAGATTTTTATGCAGCGATTGAGCAGGGCGATGCGGACATTGTCAGTGGCAGTCGTTATCTCAATGATTGTCGATGTGGCACACCGCCGCCGGCGGATCGTCGTCAGATCAATGGGATTATTACCGAAGAGGTGAATCAAACGTTGGGCTTGCAGTTGACGGATGGATTTTGTGGGTTCAAGGCTTACCGGGTTGATGCGATTAAAAAGTTGCAGTTAAGCGAGACGGGTTATGCGTTTCCGCTTCAGTTTTGGGTCCAGGCGGTGGCTCATGATCTGGTGATTCGGGAAGTTCCTGTCAGGCTAATTTATGTGGACCCCAACCGTAGTTTTGGTGGGCCGTTGAACGATGCGGATAAGCGTTTGGCTCATTACAACGATGTTTTTGCAACGGAATTGGTTAAGTTTCCCAATCGGTTCAATGCATTTGGCTGTCGCTCATGAACGGTTTTGATACGTTTTATGCAGATCCGCCGTTGGCTCAGTGGGAAACAGGGGGTCAGGGCGAATCCGCAGATCGTGTGGCCTTGTGCGAGAAGGTCAATTTTTACGCCGCCCGTTTTGGGACTGCGCCTTTAAAGCCCACCTTGCCGATTATTGCCACGGGCCACCAAGCCTGGTTTTGGCATCCGGGGATTCTTGCCAAAGACATTGCGATGACAACGTACGCCAACTCCCGTGGTGGGGGGGCCGGGGGGGCCGGGGGAGCTTCCGGGGGCGGGGGGGTGCATTTGGTGGTGGACCATGATGTGCATCCGATGACCTCGGTGGTGGTGCCTGTGGTGCAAGGCCAAACACTTCAGATGCAAACGGTACGGCTATCATCGCAGCCAGAAATGTCGGGGGTTCCGGGGGGGGGTCTTGAGGCCGTTGAAGATTGGCAATTGCCTGAGGGCGAACAATTTGAGCCGTTAAAAAACGCATTGGGTGACTTGCCTGTTTGTGACAATTTGGCTCAGCAGGTGGGGGTGCTTCTTTGCCGTCTGATGGAGCGGTGGGTGGGTCCGGTGTCGTTTCTTTTTGCAACGGATTTGATGCAACTGCCGGTTGCAGATCGGTTTTTTGAACGTGTTTTGTCAGACCCCCGGAAGTTTGTTCAGACTTACAATGCTGCGGTGGCGACTGATCCGGGGGCAGGGGTTTTACCGTTGACGGTTGAGCCGGACCGGATTGAATTGCCGGTCTGGTTGGTGGCATGGCAAAAGCCTCGCCAGCGGGTTTATGTGGATATTGCAGATTCGAAGCCGTTGCTTGTTGATGAGACGGGCGAGGTGGTGAATCTGAAGGATGCGACTTTGGCCCCGCGTGCGTTGCTCTTGACCGCTTTGATGCGGAGTGCGTTGTGCGATTTGTTTATCCATGGCAAAGGGGGCTGGCGGTACGACAAGATGACCGAACATTGGTGGACTTCTTGGACGGGGCAAGAGCTTTGTCCGATGGTCACGGTCAGTGCGGATTTGTATTTGGATTTCGATGTACCTCGGGGGGATGCGGTGGAGAAGGCAGTGTGGTATCAGCACCATTTGCCGCACAATTTGGATCGTTATGCACCGGTGGATATCTCGCTTGGCGACCGCAAGCGTGCGGTGCTTAAGGCCATGGCAGCATCGCAAGACCCCACGCAAAAAGCAACTCTGTTTAAGCAACTCCACGCGATCAACACACAATTGGGGCAGCAGCATTCAGGCTTATTAGAACAAGCCCATCAGCAGGTTCACCATGCCCGCAGGGATCATGCCAATGGCCAAATCATGCAAAAACGCGATTGGCCGTTTTGGCTTTATCCTGTTGAACAATTAGAGCAGTTGGTCGACCGCGTGCGTGCGAGTTTGTCTTTGCGGTAACGGCTTGGGGACTATTTTCGCACCAGGCGCCAGCACTGATGGATTCGTTTGTTGCGGAAATCTTCGGGGATGGTTTTGTGCGTTAATTCTTCAATGGCATAGCGGTCCGCCACTTGGTCATCAAGTTTGAACCGTCTGAAGTTGGTGGAAAAATAGACCACGCCGCCGGGGGTGATATGATCCGCCAGCTTGTCTAAAAAGGGTTGGTGGTCTTGCTGGATGTCCCAGTCTATTTCGGTGGTTTTGCTATTGGACCAAGTAGGGGGATCGACGATGGCCAAGTCGAAGGTTTGGTTTTTATCCAATTGCTTCAAAAAGGAAACTGCGTCGTTGCGAATGATGCGATGTTTTTTGCCTAGGGGAAAGCCGTTGACTTCCATGTTGCGTGTGGCCCAGTCCAGATAGACGTGGGAGAGGTCGACGGTGGTGGTGGTTTTGGCACCGCCTGCCGCTGCGTAGACACTGAACGAACCGGTGTAAGCAAACAAGTTCAGCACGCGTTTGCCGGCCGCTTCTTGTCGCACCATTTTGCGAGTTTCACGGTGATCGAGAAAGAGGCCCGTGTCCACATAGTCTGAAAGATTCAGCTCAAAGGTGAGCCCGTCTTCTTGCACGTTGAGGTAGTAGGAATCTTTGCTCACGCGTTCGTATTGCGCCAAGCCTCGTTGGCGTCGTCGTTGTTTGAGAAAGACATGTTTCAGCGGCACGTCCATGACCTCTGCCGCGGCAGCTTTCATGTGTTCGAGCCAGGCAGTATGCTCTGCCGCGGAATGCTCATGCGGGCGGTCGTACTCCGCCAAGTGCAAATGATCCGCATACCGATCCACCACCAATGGCACTTCTGGAATGTCCCGGTCATACAAACGGTAACAATCAATGCCACGACGGCTGGGCCAACGCCTCAAATGTCTTGCACGTTTGCGTAAGCGATTCTTAAACAACTCAGCCTGCTCTTGTGTCCGATGGGGCAAGCCACCAAAAGCAGGTTTTTGCCCCGGCGCAATCCGCCCAGAAACCCCCCCCCCCGGAAGTTTTCTTTCGGAAGTGCCTACGTCCCCGGAAGTCCCCCCGGAAGTCCCCCCGGAAGTCCCCCCGGAAATCATCCCGGAAACTTGCTCTTGGGAGACTTGTTTGGGGTTGGCGATTTTTTCAGAAACGATGTTGGTGTCCACTGCAACGTTGTCAGAGTTTTTCTCTGAAGCGTTATTTCCCTGACGGGCGATGGGCTTGGGGCCGTGGAATTGATAGAAGGTACATTCGATGCGGCCGTTGTAGAGCTTGCGACGACGGGTGGCGGATTGACCCAAGGCTCGTTCAAATTCTGGATAGGCTGTCAGAATAAAAAAGGACCAAGTGGGGAGCTGGGCGAAAATGTCAGGCATGTCCCGGTAGAGGTCGTGAATTTCCTGTTCATCAGCTCCAAGTCGAATGCCATAAGGCGGATTGGCGACCACGCAACCATAAGGCTTCTGATTGGCCATGTCTTCAAAAGATTGACTTTGAAAGTGAATGTCTTCTCCAACGCCTGCGATTTCAGCGTGTTCACGGGCATGGGTCAGTAGATTGGCATCGGTATCAAATGCGAGGACTTTGGGGTCTAGCGGGGGAGTCTGGGCGGCCCGGGCTTCACTTCGAGCTTGCTCCCAAAGTTCTGTGGGCACATAGGACCATGCTTCACTGGCGAATTGTCGATCAAGGCCTGGAGCAATGTTGCGGCCGATGAGGGCAGCTTCGATGGCAATGGTGCCGCTACCACAAAAAGGGTCGATCAGACGTCTGCCTGGCTTCCAGAAACTTAATTGCACCAACGCTGCTGCGAGGGTTTCCTTCAGCGGAGCTGGGCCTGTCCAGACGCGGTAGCCTCGTTTGTGCAGGCCTGCGCCGGAGGTATCAATGGCGAGGGTGACTTGATCTTTGAGAAAAGAGAATTCGATGGCAAAGTCAGGTCCTGTTTCTTCGACCCAGTCGCCGCCGCGATGCAGCTTGAGGCGTTCGACAATCGCTTTTTTGACGATTTTTTGGGAGGCTCGCACACTGGCCAAGGTGGAGTCGACGGAGCGACCACGGACGGGGAAATTGCCCTCGGGGGTGATCCATTGTTCCCAAGGTAGGGCCGTGGTCTGGTCGAACAGCTCGCCGAAGTCCATGGCTTCAAATTCGGCGACCTTCAAAAATAGCCGTTCTGCGGTTCTGAGCCAAAGATTGCATCGGGCGATTCCCGCCAAAGGTGCGATAAAATCGACGCGTCCGTTGCGTGTTTGCTCAATGGTATAGCCAAGCTGTTCAATCTCGCGGCGAACAACTGCTTCAAGACCAAAAGTCGTTGTCGCAAATAAAGATACCTGGTTGAGGGTCAACATTTCACTCCATAAGGGATGGGTTAAAGAGGCTATGTTACCAGAGCGCACGCCTTTACGGCTGAAAGAGAAGCAGTCAGAGAGAATTTGGTTTGCTCAAATAAGTGCCTTGAGATCAAGAGGCCTCTTGTGTTTTCCGATACTGAACCATGGAGGGCGGTATTGTGTTGTTCTGATGCCGAACATGAAGGGTCCGGGTTCTGAAAAACAGGAACCCATATATCAGTGCGATTTACGATTGGACAAAAACTTGGTATCGGAGTGAGTTTATTAAGCTTAATTCTAGCTTCTAGTGCATGGTTCTCATGGACGGCAATGAATAGGCTTAATACGCGGCTTTCCTTTGTTCTGAACAATTATCACACGTCTGTGGTAGATAGCCAAGCGGTTTTGACACAGTTGAACCGAGGGATGGCTGCATTGCGTAGCCATGTGATTCTGGGGGCAGACCCCTTTGCGGCAAATCTTTATCGTGTTGAGCGCAAAAAAGCATGGTGTACGCTTCATGACCGGTTGGATTTATTAACTGAAGCTTCGAAATCTTGGCCTAGTATTTCAGATCAACGCAAGCTCAGCACCGTACTCATGGAATTGAAAATCTTGCGTCAGCATCAAGATCAGATTGAAACAATCAATCAGTCGCCTGAGAATACGCCTGCCGAGACTTTGGTGTCGACAAAAACACTGGTGGTTTCAGCCCGTATAGTGGAACAGATTACGGCGATGATCGATGAAGAGGCGACACTTGCTGTTCATCGCAATCGTAAAGATCTGTTGTATGACTTCGCGAATATTCGTAGTTCTTTTGCTCTTTCAGTGGGCATGCTCAAATCCTATATGTATACGGGCAAAGACGTGTTTACGCAGAAATTTTCCCGTCATTGGGAAGATAATAGCGAATCGATTCGGTCTGCCAAAGAACATTTGGATATTTTTACCCCCTCGCAATCTAAGCAATGGACTCGTTTTTCGGAGCAGCGAAAAGAATTTTACACCCAAGCAACCCAAGCAATTGAGCTTCGGAGTCAGCCTGATTGGAATCGAGCTGTTTATCTTTTGAGTTATGAAGCTGGACCGGTTGCTCACAAAATTGAAGAAAATCTTGGCGGAATTATCGCGTCTCAACAATCCCTCATTGACGTGGCTGAGCGAGAGCTTGTGGCCAAAACAAACCAAGTCGCAACCGCCATTGTCATGGTTGCTTGTGTGGCTATTTTCTTTGGCCTCGTCATTTTCTGGAGTGTGAACCGTTATGCCAAATGGGCGATTGAGACATTGGTTGATGGGACCGAACGTATCGCCAACGGCGATTTGTCGCATCGAATTCAATGGCATAGCAAAGATGAATTTGGCGAGTTGGCTCAAAGTTTTAACCGCATGGCTGAGCATCATGAAGTGAATACCCGTGAGCGTGAAGCTCAAAACCAGTCATTGCAAATATTGGCTGAGGAACATGAAAAACTTGCCATTGAAAGTGATGCTGGACGCCGGCGTTACCGGGCGGTGGTCAATACGCTTGTCGATGGTGTGGTCACGATTAATAGCCAAGGCACTATTCAATTCGTAAATCCTGCGGTTGAACGGATGTTCGGTTTTTCCAAACAGGAACTGGTGGGCCACAATGTTCGTGTTTTGATGCCTGCGGAGACGGCTGAAAAACATGATGGATTTTTAAATCGCTATTTGAAGGGCGAAAAATCCACCATTATTAGCCTTGCTCGTGAGGTTGTATCCATTCGTCGCAATGGACATCGTTTCCCAATGTCGTTGGCGGTGGGTCAATTTGAATTTGAAGGCGAAATATTTTTCACCGGCATCCTTCGCGATATTACAGACGATAAGAAGACCCATGAGCAATTAAGTCTTGCCAAGGAAATGGCAGAAAAAATCACCCAGGAATTAACGCAGTCTAATTTTGAATTGGAAGTGGCTGTTTCACGAGCCAATGAATTGGCGGTCCAGGCAGCTCGCAGTGAACAGGTTAAATCTGAATTCCTGGCAAATATCAGCCATGAAATCCGAACGCCACTCAATGCCATTATGGGCATGGCTCAATTGCTCAATGATTCGGATCTCGACGAAGAACATCTTGAGTTGGCACAGATCATCAGTCGGTCAGGGGACACCTTGATTGCATTGATCAATGATGTGCTGGACCTTTCAAAGCTTGAATCAGGCAAGGTAGAGGTGGGTCAGGAAGATTTTGATTTACGCGAATTGTTGGTTGAAGTTACGGATATGATGGGGCCTCGAATCTGGAGCAAGGGCGTGCAATTATGCTGCCAAATTCATCCAGATGTGCCCCGCAAAGTCAACGGCGACGCTCCAAGGTTACGGCAAGTGCTTGTGAATCTTTTGGGCAATGCCGCCAAGTTTACCGAGCGAGGCGAGATTACCTTGGCTGTGGATGTGGAAATATGCGAAAACAACTTAATGGTTCTCCGCATGGAAGTTCAGGACACTGGTATTGGAATTGATTCTGAAAGTGCAGAAACTTTGTTTGAGCAGTTTACGCAAGCGGACGGTTCGACCACACGTCAATTTGGTGGTACAGGGTTGGGATTGGCCATTAGCCGCAAGCTCGTTGACATGATGGGTGGACACATCGGCGCAACCGGAACACTGGGTGTTGGGAGTACCTTCTGGTTTACGACGAGGCTTGAAGTGCTTGATGAACCGATGGATGTGATTGTGCCGATACTCTCTGATGAACGTGTGCTGGTGGTGATTAACCATGCCCGTACACGCCAAACGGTTTGTGATATTCTCAGTCGTCAGGGATATCGTTGCGAACAGGCTGTGTCATCCATTGAATCACGACAGGCTGTTCGTACCGCACGTACCACAGAGACTGCTTACAATTATTTGATCGTGGATCAAAACTTGCCAGATGAATCGGGCCTCAGTCTCATTAAACAACTTTGCGAAGATCATTCACATGCTCCGCTTCATACCATCTTGTTAACGCCATTGGGGCAACGGCCATGCAAAAAACAACTCGCAGAACAGTTGATTAAAAATGTGCTTGGCAAGCCCGTGCATCCGCATCAGCTTTTACAGTGCATGAAGCAATGTTCGCGTCCGTCCCCCGAACCCGTTGAGATGGTGGCTGCACCTGATCCGACACCCAGTGTGATGTCTGAATCCAAACAAAATACGGTTCTTCCAAAGTTGCTTCTTGTTGAGGATAACAAGATCAATCAGATGGTTTGCTTGAGGCTGCTTAGCCGATTGGGGCTAACCGCGGAACTGGCATCCAATGGCCGTGAAGCGTTGGACATATCTGGCCGTCAAGATTTTGATTTGATTTTGATGGATTGTCAGATGCCCCTCATGGATGGTTTTGAAGCCACCCGGCAAATTCGCAATCGTATTGATGGCAAGGAAAAGATTCCGATTGTGGCAATCACCGCCAATGCCATGGAAGGGGATCGCAATAAATGTCTGGACGCTGGGATGAGTGATTACCTAAGCAAACCGGTCAAAATGGATCAGATTGCTGCCATGGTTGAAAAATGGACTTCCTATCAATTTACCCCTCAACTGATAGAAAAGCCTGTTTTAAAAAAGGGGTAATAACCCCATAGTTAAGTTGTTGTTTTGTGTCGATAATAATAGCAGACATTAGGGGAAAAAAGATTTTTGAAATTTAAGTTGCCTCGGCTGGCTCAAGTTAACCTGGACCCCCCCACTAGCCGGTCAGTTGAGGCAACTTTTTTTCTTCCCCATGCCATTTACCCAATCACTTTGGGCCGTCACATAACCCCCTCAATCAAACAGCCTAGAAGTATGTGGATACAGAGAGTCTTTGGGACGCTTTTAGAAGAAGTCTCCCCGTCATTTTGTTGAGGAGAGGGGGGCTTCCGGGGGGAACTTCCGGGGGGAACTTCCGGGGGGGGGAGCCTACAACGTGCCTGTACAGCTTGAACCATTGCCTGCGGTGCAGCCAAAACAGTGCGATCCCGTCTGAATCTGTTTGCCAAGCAACGAGGCAAGGGGGTATTCCCATATCTTGCGGGATTTGGTTTCAACCACTTTCTCTGTGCCCAGAAGGCCGTTTAATGGCATCAAAAGCATTTGGTTGAAGTCGCAATCGTACGCGCTGCCTTGCCAGCCTACACTGATGAGTTGACGACACATGACATTTTCCACATTGACGGATTGGTAAGCCTCGGTGAGCTTGGTCATGTACGAATCGTAAACACCATCGCGTTTTAACGCATGTTCAAAACGCGCGATGGGCATGTTGGTGATGGTGAACAGACGATTAAAAAGAATGTTGTAACGTTCTTTTAATTCTCGTTTGTAATCAATTTCCAGGGCTACCTGGTCTGGCGGTAAGTTGTAGCCTGTGGGGTTGTAGACAAGATTGAGATGTAGCCCTGAATCAGGTTGGCCATAACCTAGCGTATTGAGTTGGTTCAGAACGGTGATTGATTCCTGATAAACGCCTTGGCCTCGCTGGCTGTCGACGTTGTCTTCCAGATAGCATGGCAAGGAGGCGACGATCTCGACTTGGTGCTCTGCTAAAAACGCAGCGGTATCCTCTTGGCCTGGTTCTTGAAGGATGGTTAAATTGCAACGATCCAGGACATGCAGGCCCCGTTTGCGAAGTTCAACCACCAACGGCCGAAAGTGGGGGTTCATCTCAGGAGCGCCACCCGTGAGATCAATCGTCTGCAACGAACTGTTCGGATGTAAATCAATCCAATCCAAAATCTGTGTCATGGTCTCCCATGTCATGATTTCCGTGCGATGGGGGCCCGCTTCAACATGACAGTGATGACACGCTAGATTACACATTTTCCCTAAATTAAGCTGCAAAGTCAGCAGCTCGCTACGTTCAAGCGTATGGCCTTCGCTGCGAAGCCTTGCTCCAAAAGGATCATGGGTAGCGCTTAACTGCAAGTGAATTGTCTGGTCCATTTAATATCTCCAACACAAGATCAACCGTCATCGCCGACCCTTTATTCCATCGGTGAGCTCAAAAGACTATCATATTCAAGCTATCAACCATCAGCGACTGGCCTTGAAGGGCTTTGATGGCTGAGTGTTGAAATAAAAATAGTGGACAGCTTGTTTTAAGGATTAAGAAGTATGGCGGAAAATACCACAATCAAGAGTATGGATGATATTGTAGCTCTTTGCCGCAGGCGTGGATTTATCTGGCAATCCTCAGAAATGTATGGCGGCATCAACGGCTTCTGGGACTACGGCCCATTGGGAGCCCAACTCAAAAAAAACCTCAAAGATGCCTGGTGGAACGATATTATCACTTGTCCACCGGCGGGCTTGGATCACAACCCGATCCATGTCGTCCCGGTTGATACCACCATTATCATGCACCCCAAAGTCTGGGAAGCCTCAGGCCACATCGGCGGATTCAATGATCCGATGGTCGATTGCCGGCACTGCAAAGCAAGATTTCGGGCTGACCATATCGACCAGATGCAATGTGCAAAAAAACCCAGCAAAAAGCCAGGTGAACATACCGATTGTGACCTGACCGAGCCGCGTGCGTTTAACCTGATGTTTCAGACCCACACCGGGGCGGTTCAAAATGATGACTCGCTGACTTACCTTAGGCCTGAAACCGCGCAGGGCATTTTTACCCAGTTTTGGAATGTCGTTGATACCAGTCGCGTGAAGGTTCCCTTTGGCATGGCACAAATGGGCAAGAGCTTTCGCAATGAAGTGACCCCCCGGAATTTCACGTTCCGTAGCCGTGAATTTGAACAGATGGAAATTGAATTCTTTATCCATCCCGATGAAGCAGAGCAATGGTACCGGTACTGGCGTGATAGCCGTTATGAATGGTGGCAGAAGGTCGGGCTTGCCGGGGGCAACCTGATCTTGCGCGAACACGACAAAGAAGAACTCGCCCATTACGCCAAAGAAGGCGCTGGCGTTTGTGATGTGGAATACCGATTCCCATTTACCTCCCCAGGCTATGGCGAACTTGAAGGGATCGCCCATCGCAGCAATTACGACTTGTCCCAACATGCCAAGCATTGTGGCAAAGGCGATAAACTGCGTTACTTCGATCAGGAAAAGAACGAACGCTACTTTCCGCATGTGATCGAACCCTCAGCTGGGGCTGATCGCGGGACACTGGCGTTATTGTGTGAAGCTTACACGCCCACCCCAGATCGCAAGGGTGCCAAGGCTGTCATGCAGTTCACGCCACGCATGGCTCCGATCAAAGCAGGCATCTTCCCACTGGTGAACAAAGACGGCATGCCTGAAATCGCACAAAAACTCTATCAAAACCTACGGAACAAATATACCGTCCAACTTGATGTGAAACAGAACATCGGCAAACGCTACGCCCGTATGGATGAAGCTGGAACGCCTTATTGTTTTACCATTGATGGTGATACCGCTTCAGATCAAGCAGTCACCGTGCGAGATCGTGATACCCTTGAACAGCAGCGAATCAGCCTAGATAAGGTGAATGCGTTTCTCGATGAAAAAATCAACGGGTAGACCCATCGGGTATGAGAATGTCCGCGATGAAAGTTTTGAAAGCTATCAGCTATCAGTAAGAAACAGAGCAGAAGAAGGCTTGTACGGATTCCCTTTTTGAAAGAGGAACGTTTGCCACATGAATGATCTCCACCGGCTTGATGATGCTCGCACCGCCATTTTGCTACAGACGGTTCAACAGTTAAGCATGGCTCAAACGCCACAAGAAGTTTTAGCAACCTATGGTCAGGGATTGCGGAATCTTGGCCAAGAGTTGAGCTTTCTCTCTTTGTCTGTACGTGGTTTAGAGCCGGGCGAATATAAGATCACCCGGTTTTATGAAGAGCAAGATCAATTGCTCGCTGACACCACCAATCCGTGGGAGCAATGGGATCATTTGCCGACACAGACGGGAGGGCTGCTTGGCGAATTGATTGCAGAGCCAATCCCCAAGTGGATCGAAAATTTGAGTGTGCCATCGGACCCCGTGTTGGGTGAACGGCTCGCAGGTTACAAATCCTTACTGGCGATCCCTCTTTTTGATGGAGGTGAAGCCTTGAATTGGGGTGTGTTGCTTTCGCCTGAAGCGGATGCTTTTAACCCGACCCGCAATGGTGATATTTTACTCAGAAGCAATCTGGTGGGCATGACGGTCAGGCACGTGCGGATGGCAGAGCAGTTAAAGCAGGCCAATGAACGTATTGCCAGGGAAGTCCAGATGATTGCTCGGATTCAGCAGGGTTTGATGCCTGCGTCTCTTCCAGAAATTCCTGGGCTGAAGTTGGCTGCCGACTTTAAAACCTATGACACCGCAGGAGGGGATCTTTACGATGTGCATCCTTTGACGGATGACCCCAAGGGGCCTTGGGCGATTCTGATGGCGGATGCTTCAGGACATGGGCCTGCCGCCACCACCGTCTGTGCCATGATGCACGCCATTTTGCATACCTATCCCAAACAACCCGATGGGCCAGCCCAGTTGCTCGCTCATGCCAATGAGCATTTGAGCGCCAAACGCATTGAGTCGTCCTTTGTCACAGCGGTGCTTGCTTTTTTGACCCTGTCAAGCGAACCTTGACCTATGCGCGAGCGGGACATCCGCCGTTGCTTTTAAAAAATCCAGGCCTAGGTGGGGCGGTTCAACGTCTTGAAGAAGTGGGCGAATTCCCATTGGGCATTGTGGGCAATGTTTCTTTTTCTGAAGCAACGATCACCTTGGCGGAAAACCAGACGGTGTTGTTTTACACCGATGGTATTACCGAAGCCAAAGATGAAAATGAAAAGATGTTTGATATTGAAGGCATCGAGCGGGCGTTGGATCATTGCATGGGCGATCCTGATTGCACGGTCCATTCCATTCATCAATCCGTTCGTATTCATGAAGGCGGCATCCGTCCGATGGATGACCAGACATTGCTGGCGATCCAAGCGGTCTGACCCACTTTTTTTCACTGCGTCTATTTGAATTTTTGGGTAAATAATCGCGACTTGCCATTGAGCGATTGGCTTTTGTATTGCTCTTGGCGGTCCCGTTGGCTGGTGATGTGCCGTGCTGATATTGACGACATTGTTTGAGCGTTGTTTCTGTGATTCTGTATTCTAATCGACAATTGCGACAGCACGAATGGGGGAGCCATCGCGTCCTTTGATATTCATCGGAAAGCCGATAAAGGTGAATTTTTTGGGTAATTGGTCTAGGTTTGTGAGGGATTCGACAATGACCATTTCCGTGCCTTGCTTGAGCAGGATGTGGTGGCATTCGAGCCAATCGGTGCTGGGGGTGGGCGTGTCCATGCCGATGAAACCGATTTTCTTGTCAGCCATCCATTGGGCTGCTTCGAGGGTCAACGTGGGAAAGTCGCTGAAGAATTCAGGCTTGGCGAACATGTGATCCCAGCCGGTGCGGTAAATAATTTTGGCATCAGGCTGAAACAGGTTTTCATGCTTTTTAAACATTTCGATGGTGAGAGGCGTTTTGGCTTTGAGGGATGAGCCTGGCGATAGATCAATGAGTGTGGCTGGTCCATAGAATTGGTTTAGCGTCATTTGATCGATGGTTTTGCCGTCGTCGTAAAAATGAAACGGAGCATCAAGATGGGTTCCCTGATGGGTTCCCAAGTTCAAATGGGTCATGTTGTAGCCGATGCTTGAGACGGTGTTGTGGACGGTGATGCTGACTTTCGGGTCGTCCGCAAAGGTTCGTTGTCCGTGTTCTAAGGGGTGTGATAAGTCAATGAGTTGGGTCATGGGTTGTATGTCCTGAAATAACGTAATGGGCCGCAAGGCCATGCTGACGCATGAGTTTACTTGCGATTTGTGTCTGTCTGTTTTTGATGGCATCAGGGAAGGGGTCCGTTGTTGAATAGCTCTAAAAACGTGTCTGAAAGATCAATCCCAAAGACGCACCAAAGCCCTTGGTGGTCTTGGCTGCTAGCCTTGAAATATAACATGTCAGATGAGTTGTAGGTGTCAAGGGAACTTTTAACTTCATTTTCTTGATCTCGTGTGGGTCGTGGGATAGAATGTGAGCAATCGGTTGTTCAAGCTTGAGCAACCGATTGCTCACTGGAGTCCGCATGGCTGAAAAGACTAAAAAATCAACGACTATTCATGATTTGGCTGAGATTTTGGGCGTTTCGGCAACCACGGTTTCGCGGGCGTTGAGCAATCGTGGACGAATGAAGGCTCAAACGCGCCAGCGAATTGTTGAAGCGGCTCGCAAGTACGATTACCGGCCTTCGCTTGTGGCTCAAACCCTAGCAAGCCAACGTACGAACATGCTCGGCGTGGTGGTTCCCATGATCGGTGACACCATTTACTCGCAGCTTGTCCGCGGGGTGGAACAGGTGGCTTTTGAACGTGGCTACAACATTACCCTGTGCAATACGGACATGGATATCCAACGGGAAAAAGATTACCTCGACATGCTCAATCGACGGCGTGTGGAAGGGATCGTTGTCGTCCCTTTTGGTAAACGAGAGCTAGGGGACGATGCCCATTTCCTAGAAGCTGAATCTCGTGGCATTCCCGTGGTCATCATGGAAGAAGAATTGCCAAACACGTCATTAACACAGGTCTTAATGGCTGGGCGCGAAGGGGGCAAACGCCTCGTGAACCATCTCCTTGAATTGGGCCATTGCCGCATTGCTTTTGTGCGGCAAATGCCCGAGCCATGGAAAACCAACAGCCAAAAACGACTCCAAGGCTATCAAGATGCGCTTGGCGAAGCGGGGATCGCATTTGATCCTCAATTGATTTTAACGGTGGACAATACCAACGGTGGTGAGTTTGGCGTGAAGGAATTGACCGCCTGTTTGCAGAAGCCCTCCCGTCCGACAGCGATTGTGGT
This sequence comes from Planctomycetota bacterium, assembly GCA_024279865.1. GTDB lineage: Bacteria > Planctomycetota > Phycisphaerae > Phycisphaerales > Phycisphaeraceae > JAJRRC01. Next base: position 15,540 of record JAJRRC010000083.1, read on the forward strand.
GGAGCATGACTTTTTGGCTGCACAATACATGGCAATGATTTTGAAAATGGGTTTAAAAATTCCTGAGGATGTCGCCATTGTCGGCTTTGATGACGTGGAGATTGCTTCTCTTGTGGTGCCGCCATTGACGACCATGCGTGCTCCTTCTGGAGCGGTCGGACATCGAGCGGCAGAACTCCTTTTTGAGCGAATCGAAAAAGGTGATGCCATGCCCAATTGGCCACGTCAAGAATCAATCCCATACAAACTGGTGGTGCGTCAATCAACGATTTCTGTACCTGCAATGAATATTAAATAACACAAATCACAAGAAGTGGAGACAAATACAAAGTGACTCAACCTAAAAAACAAGTTCATATGATCTGTCAGGCCCATCTGGACCCCGTATGGCTTTGGCCTTGGGAAGATGGATTGACTGAAACCCTTTCGACGTTTCGAATTGCATGTGACTTTTGTGATCAAGTGAAGGGATTTGTCTTCTGCCACAACGAAGCGATTTTGTATCAGTGGGTCGAGGAACATGACCCTGCGTTATTGAAACGCATTCAAAAACTGGTGAAAGCTGGACGTTGGCATATTGCAGGTGGTAGTTGGCTTCAGCCGGACCTTAATGTCCCGTCGGGGGAGAGCCATATTCGCCAATTTCTTTTTGGAAAAACCTATTTTCAAAGGGTTTTTGGCATTGAGCCCACCACTGCCTACAACATGGACCCTTTTGGTCAGCCCGAAGGTTATGCACAGATTTTGGCGGGATGTGGATTTGATTCGTATATTTTTTGCAGGCCCAATCCCGCTCAGTGGGAACTGCCTACGAGTTCTTTCCGCTGGCGTGACCGGTCTGGCTCGGAGGTCATCGCTCGGCGATCTGATGACCACTATCTGACCCAGCATAACGCGTATGCCAAGTTTAAGCAGGCTTTAACCAATTATAAAGATGAGCCGCAGACAATGGTTCTTTGGGGAATTGGCAACCACGGCGGCGGGCCGAGTCGTGAAGACTTACAGGAAATTAAACGCTTTTCCAAAGACCACCCTCAGTACGAAATGATTCATTCGACACCTGAAGCTTTCTTTGCGCCAGTTGCAAAGCAAAGAGAAACGTTGCCTGTGATTGTAGGTGAATTGCAGAACTGTTTTCGGGGGTGTTACACTTCGATGCACCGAATCAAACAGGCGCATCGGGCATGTGAAAGCTTGATGGCTTCGACCGAACGCATGGCGACCATGGCCTGGTGGCAGGGCAAAGATGAGTATCCCCAGGCGGACCTGGAAGATGCGTGGAAGGATATTCTTTTTGGCGAGTTCCATGATATTTTGCCAGGCAGCGGCACCGCTGAGGTCGAACAAGATGCTCATGCACGCTTTGGCCATTGTGTTGAATTGCTACGAAGGCTCCGGGTGAAAGCGTTTTTACGTCTGCTTCAAGATGAGAAGAAAGCTCTCGGCGAGACCACGCCGATCTTTGTGTGGAACCCCCATAGCTTTCCGATCCAGACTGATTTTGAATGTGAATTTACATTTTCCAATGCCATGGCAAAATACGGCGAAGCCCAAATCGACTTGCATGATGGGCATACCGGGAAAAATATTCCCCTTCAGCGTGAACAGACAGTGAGCCCGTTTCCCCTTGATTTTAGGGTGAAGGTAGTGGTCCCGATGTTACTTGAGCCGTTTCAGATGCGTCGTTTGGATGCCACGTGGACCAAGCGGAAGAAGCCTGTGATCTGGAAGGCTCCACGTGTTCCCAAAGAACATTTGACGTTCAAAGGCAAAGTACTTCGTGCAAAAATCAATACACGGACAGGACTCCTGGATTTTCTGGCACCTGCCGGTGGACGAAAGAGTTTTTTAAAGCCCGGTGCTTTGCGTCTAGGTGCGTGGGCTGATTTGGATCATGCCTGGGATTGTGGCGACCCTGTCACGGCTAAAAACAAAGAAGCCTTTAACCAAGGTAAAACCTATTGGCGTAAGTCTCGTGGAACTTTTCGGCTTGCCACGAAAACCGAGGCTGCCGAAATTCTCTCGCCTCCGTATTTGTCCCCAGAGCGTACCAAAGGTATGTCGCCCGTTCGGATTATTGAGCAAGGACCTGTTCGAACCATTGTCGAAGCTGTTTTTATCATGGGGCGTTCTGCGGTGGTGCGTCGGTATATTCTTTCAGTCACGCAAGGCTGGCTCGAAGTGCATGATCGTATTTTCTGGAACGAACGCGATACCATGCTGAAGTTAGAAATGCCGTTGGCTTATGATGCAGCAGCGACGGTGAGCGAGATGCCTTACAGTGCGGTCACGCGGGAGGTTTCCTCAGTTCGTGCAGAGCATGTGGATCATGTGAATCAGCGATGGGTCGCTGTGACCGAGGCCGGTGATGAGGGGCGTTACGTGGCCATTCTCAATGACGGGCTGCATGGCCATAGCATTGCAAAAAACACGCTTTATACAAGTGTTTTGAGATCACCTGTGTATGCTTCACCGGGTATCAATGCCAAGTTGGATACCGAATGCGTGCGTCATTGGCCTCGCCAGGATCAGGGTGAACATGAAGCACGTTATCGCATCGTGGTGGGCCAGGAATTTAATGAGAAATCTGTTTCACGTGAAGCCCAAGCGATGAATATTCCTCCAGCATGGCTCATTCATCATCCCACCTCGTCTAAGGCTTCCAAGCCAGCAAAACCCTTTATCCGTGTATCTCCTGCGTCTGTGTCCGTCGCTGCGGTAAAGAAAACAGAAACAGGCAGGGGTTTGGTGGTTCGTCTTTGGAATCAATCTTCCAAAAAAGTGACTGCCACGGTCACCCTTGGTGATGTGGCGGGGACCACCAAAATCACCATCGGGCCTCAAGCCTTAAAGACATTGGTTCTTCAACGCCAAGGCTCTCAATTGAAAGTTCAGGAGACGAATTTGATCGAAGCTCCGGTTGATTGAGAGAGGCCTTGAAAAAAGAGGGTGAAAAATTAGGCCATGTCGATTAAATTAAAGGTATGGAAAACAACCCTTTGAATTCTCTTGTTCCGGTCTGTCCGCCGCGTCCTGTTGAAGCACACAAAGGTGTCTTTGGAACGGTGGTTGTGGTGGGAGGCTGCTCGACAATGCTCGGCGCGCCTGCTTTGTGTGCGACGGCCGCATTTCGAGGTGGCGTGGGATTGGTGAAGTTGGCGGCCTCAGCCGAGTTGTTGCCATGGATTTTAAGCATGGAACCCAGTGCCACGGGGATTGCTCTTTCATCATCGGATCAGGCTGCGGTGGAGGTGATTGCCCATACAGATGCCAAGGCAGTTTGGGCGATTGGGCCGGGCTTGGGACAATCCCCCGAAGCTGGCGTATTGGTGATGCAGCTATTGCAGTCCAATCGAGCGACGGTGCTTGATGCTGATGGACTCAATGCACTGGCTCAGTCAGGCCAACGGCTTGGCGTGGTGGGAGGAGTTTGGGGGGAAGGCGGGCCCACGCAAATTTTAACACCCCATCCAGGGGAATTTCGTCGTTTGGCCGAGGCTTTGAAACTGTCGATTGATTGGGAAGATCGTCCTGCCGCGGCCACAGCCTTGGCGCAAGCTCACCATGCAGTGGTGGTGCTGAAGGGGCATCAAACGGTGGTGGCTGATGCAGATCGTCACTATGTGAATACCACAGGGAATCCCGCACTGGCCACGGCAGGTAGCGGGGATATCCTCACCGGACTGATTGCCTCATTGATCGCTCAGGAAATGGACGGCTTTGAAGCAGCAGTCTTGGGGGTGTACCTCCATGGCTTGGCTGCGGACCTCTGGGCCAAGCAATACGGGGCACGCGGCATGAAGGCGATTGATCTGGCGAACCTGCTTCCCCAAGCATGGGCCATGCACGAGGCAATGGTATCGAGCGTGTGATTGTTGTGAGAGCCGTTCACATCAATGTTTTTTGCTTTATGAAAAAAACGACCAACAAGACGCGTAAGCTGTAAGCTTGCGGCTATTTTTCACATGACAAAATAGACCCCCTGTGAAAATAATTGAGGTGAAACGCTCTAATTGATATCGGGTGGATCTTCGTCGCGTCCGTTACCGGAGAACTGGCGGTTGTGCGCGCCGCCGCCGCCGTTGGCTGCCACGGAGCCGTCGGCATTGTCTGTGTAGCCCAGTTCTTTTCGTGTCATGCGTTTGCCATGACCATCGACGAATGAGATGTTGGCGGCACCGAGATGCCTTTCATCGGGTGCCGAGCGATGTTGGGGAGCCCGGTTATCATTGTCACAGTAGTCTGAGTTGGCGGTGAGACGGGGCGGGTCCAGCGCCCAGCCGTGGTTGCTCAAGGCCGAGACATTTTTGCTGCCGTCGACCTGATAGGGAGTGCGGGCGGTGGTTGCTTTGCCTGCTGCGGTTCCCAGACAGTCTGCTGCGAGTACGGTTTGTGAGCCTTGCACAAATTCCACTTTGACGGGGAAGTTGATAGGTCCGCTGCCGCTGACTTTGTTGCGTGTGTTTCCGAGGAACTGGAAGTTGTAGCCATAGGCGTAATTGCGATTGTTGATACGATCGGGTACTTGCGGACAGACAAAGACATCGCTGTCGACGGTTTTGGTGTTGTCGTCAGCAGGGTCGGTGCTTGGGATTTTGTAGGCATAGAAGTTTGCCGAGGCTCCCATGGCGATGAACCATCGGGGGCGGTATTGCATGCCGTTGCCGACGGGGTAGAGGTTGGCGGGGTCTGTTTTGGCCCCGATTTTCGCCATTCTTCCGGGGACGCCGATGCCTTTATTGTCGATGGCGTAGATGAGGTAGCCGATTGAGATTTGTCTCATGCGTGAGAGGCACAAGGTGGCGTTAGCGGCAGTTCTCGCCGATGCCAGTGCCGGCAGGAGGATGCCGATGAGCAGAGCGATAAGGGAAATGACGACCAATAGCTCAATAAGCGTAAAGGCAAGACGAGGACGTGCTGTGGTGATTTTGGTGGCGGAAAGATGACGCATGGCTTTGTTTTTCCGGAAAGAATATTCAGAGAAGGTATTATAGGTGATACGTCTAATGGCTGTATACCTGAAAAACTGATGTTACAGTCCCGCCTCGGTCGATGCTTTTCAATGCCATGGTTCAGGTTACTTCGTTTCATTCCAACTCTCTGCGTCAGACGGTTTTCCGATGGCGGCAAGGCCTCGGTCGTCGCCTTGAGGCGATGAAAGCCTCGACAAACCCGGCTATTCATCTGTCAGGTGTGTGTTGCATGCGTTATGGCGGTGGGGCGGAGATAGCCTGAAACTGCTTCTAAAACCGGAGTTTCGCTCGCTCTGGCGATTGAGTCGAGAACGTCGAGGGAACCTGCATCAGATTTTTAATTTTACAGCCATGAACCGCTATCCCGAGGTGTTTGGGGCTTGCCAAATCTATTATCCTCAAGACGCGGAGGTGCGATTGCTTTCGTTTGGCTGTGCCACCGGTGAAGAAGTTTTAACGCTGGGTCAATATTTTCCCCACGCCCAAATCGTCGGCATCGACATCAATCCATGGAATATCAAAACCTGCCAACAACATAGCGTCCCAGAACAAAGGACCTTTTTTCACACGGACGATCCCAGATGGCAGGAGCAAAATACCTATGACGCTATTTTCTGTATGGCAGTTCTTCAGCGTACGGAAAATCGAACGCTGAATCCGCAGGATAGCTCTCAAATTTATCCGTTTTCGATGTTTGATCAGCAGCTTGTCGAGCTGGATCGTTATCTTAAACAAGGGGGTTTGATGGTACTGGATGAAACGGATTATCGTTTTGAAGATGCCATGGTCGCGTCTTGTTACCAGCCGTTGGCCTGGGACAAACCGGTTCTCAAAGAGCGTTGTTTGTTTGATCGTAACAACCAGCAGATATCTGAAGGGCAAACGCTTCATCGAATTTTTGTCAAAGGTGAAAGATAAAGACGTGGGTGTTATTGGCTTGGCGATTGGGACTGTCTTTGATGGATCGAGTTGAGAGCTGTTTCCATGCAGCGTTCATAGTCGGTCAGGGGACGCGTTTGATGCGGGCGGACCACGACGACCATGTCATAGCCTTTGGGCCAGTCGTGTTGGTTGAGTCGGAAGGCTTCGCGTAAGAGGCGTTTGATGCGATGTCGTTTGACGGCATTGCCGACTTTGCGTGAAACGCTTAATCCCATGCGATTGTGTTCGAGTTGGTTGGGGATGCCGACCACGATCAAGGGACCACAGGTTTTGCGTCGTCCCAAGTCAAAAACACGTCCAAAGTCCCTGTTGCCGTGGAGACGTTTGGCATGGCCGAAGCTGTAGCGTTTGGGTGTGGTCATGATACGGTATAGGGTAGTTCGACATCGTCACTGCGCATCGCCAAGAGTTGAGCGCTGTAGGTGGAGATAAGGTCTTGACGCCGAAGGAGTCCCAGTATTTTTTCGGGGTCATTGCTGTCGACGACGGGCAATTCTTCAAAGGTTCCCTTGGCAAACAGACTCATTGCGTCTGACAGATTCATTTGCAGGCTAATGGGTTCATAGGTTTGGGCGAGGTCATGGGCCACTGCGAGTTCCGCCAAGGGCGAGTCATAGAGGAATTGGCGAATGTCGTTGAGGCTAAATAGGCCGTAATACTTGCCCTCACGGTCTAGGACGGGGAAGCAGCTTTGTCGGGTGTCGGTGAAGAATCGGGACATTTCTTTGAGTGGCATATCCAGTGAGGCGCTGACAAAATCACGTGTCAATTGGCCCATCGCATCGCGGACGGTCAATCCTTCGAGGATATCGATAATAAAATCACCACGATGGGCTGGTGATTCGAGCCGTGTGGAGACCTGTTCGATGTAGATGGAGGTTTTTCGATTGAGGAGATATGCAATGGAACAGACCCACATTGAAGGCAAGAGCAGGGTGTAGCTGCCGGTGAGTTCTGAGACCATGATCAAGGTGCTGACGGGGGTTTTGGCTGCTGCTGCGAAGAATCCTGCCATGCCTAGGATGACAAACATTCGGATTTCATTGGTGGAGAAGCTGTCGCCTAGGAGCATGTGAAAACACAGGCCGACGACCGCGCCCAGCGCGCCGCCGATGACCATGCTCGGTCCGAACACGCCGCCTGATCCGCCTGACCCGATGGTCAGTGAGGTGGTTAAAGCTTTGCCGATGCCCACGCACAAGAGCAAGACGATCATGCCTGTCACATTGTGGGAGAGGTCACTGGTGAGAATGTATTGGAGAAAGCCATAGCCAAAAGACAAGACACTGAGGCTGTGATGTTGTGCATCTTCGCCGAAGGATGCGAGGCCGAAGTAAAGGCCAATGGCAATCGCCCCTGTGAGGAACGCCCCAACCGCTGGTTTGAGCGCGTTGGGCAGGTTTAGCTTTTTGAACAGATTGTGAATGCCATAAAACCCTTTGACATAGCTAATGCCCGCCATGGCCATCACCCCTGCTAAAACTGTCAACGGCAACAGCAACAGCGGATTGTCAAACGTCATCGCCTGAACTAGGAACAACGTTTTAAACCCAAACGCCAGACAGAAAACGCAGTACGCCACCGTCGATGCAATGAACGCGGGCAACAAGGATTCCGCTTCAAAGTCAGGCTCACGGTAAAGCACTTCAATGGCAAAGATTGCGCCCGCCAAGGGTGCATGGAAGATCGCTGCAATGCCAGCTCCCAGTCCCGCGACGGTTAAGACGCGTCTGTCGGAATTGCTTAATTTAAGGATGGTTGCCAGATACGATCCAAAGCCCGCACCGATTTGGGCGATGGGGCCTTCGCGGCCGCCGGACCCGCCTGTGCCGATGGTCAAGGCCGAGGATATCATTTTGATCAGAGGGACTCTCGAGCGAATGAAGCCTCGTTTGTTGTGATAAGAATCAATGACCGAATCGGTGCCATGGCCTTCAGCTTCAGGAGCAAATTTATAGACCAGCCAGCCACTAATCAGACCGCCAGCCGTTGGAATCAGTAACAGCAGTCAAGGATTGAATGTAAAAGAAGTATGCGGAGCGAGTGCGAAAATTTCTGAAAATTCTGTCTCGTTACTCGGTCCACCCTGTTCGTAACCCACCGCTTGTGCCAAGCTGTAATGAGTCACCACCAGACACATCAGGTGAAAAACAATCGCTCCAAGCCCTGCCACCACACCCACCACCGGCGCAAGGAGGATCGTACGATCCGTCAGCGGCAAGTGCCAGCGTTTCAAAAATGACGGATTGAGCATCGAAGCTAAACGCATAATGAGGGTTCCAAACATGATAGGATACCCCAATGTCCCAAGCCATGACGAACCGCATTGATAAGCATCGTTTTATCGCAGGCATGCTTCTGATCCTGTTAACCCTAGGGACGTATAGCCGCGTCGTGCAGTGTGGGTATATCTGGGATGACGATTTTTACGTTACCCACAATCCCACACTCCAAAGCATTGATGGCCTAGTCGATATATGGGTCAGTCCTGGCGCGACGCCTCAGTATTACCCTCTGGTGTTTTCAGGCTTCTGGATTGAACACCAACTATGGGGCCTCAATCCCATTGGCTATCACTTGGTCAACGTGTTATTGCACGCGATGGGCGTGTTGCTTTTTTGGAAGTTGCTTCAACGATTGGGGTTGCCCAGTTGGCCCACATGGATCGCTGCGGCGTTGTTTGCTGTGCATCCGGTGCATGTGGAATCGGTCGCGTGGATCACCGAACGCAAAAATGTTCTGTCAGGCGTGTTCTATTTGGCAGCCTTCATGATGTATTGGCGATTTGATCAAACCCGACACAAGGGAGTTTGGTTGGGAGCGGTTGCGTTTTTTGTTGCTGCTTTGCTAAGTAAAACCGTGGTGGCTACTTTGCCCGCAGCGATTCTCGTGGTGATCTGGTGGCAACGTGGTCGCATTAATTTAAAGCGTGATTTGGTTCCTTTGCTCCCACTGTGGATCATCGGCATCGGCTTTGGGGTGGTCACGGTCCTGATGGAAAAATTTCACGTCGGGGCAGACGGCGCAGGCTGGGACCATTCGCTTGGGGAGCGAGTTCTCATAGCTGGCAGGGCCATTACGTTTTATTTCACCAAACTGATTTGGCCCAGCGATCTGATGTTCACCTATCCTCGCTGGCAGATCAATGCCTCGGCCTTGTGGCAATGGTTGTTCCCGCTGGGCGTGTTGGCGGTCCTTGTTACATTGGGGGTTGGAGCATGTCGTGGTCGTGAGCAAACAGATTCGTCCGCTGCTAAGTTCCAAAGGCGAGGCCTCGCTGCGGGGGGGTTCCTGTTCTGTGGCACACTGTTTCCCGCATTGGGTTTCTTCGATGTTTTTCCGTTTACGTATTCCTATGTCGCAGACCATTTTCAATACCTGGCCAGCTTGGGCGTTTTGACGTTGGTCGCGGTTGCTCTTTCCCGCAAACCGATTGTGGCCGTGATGGTGATTCTTCTCTTGTCTGTATTGAGTTGGGTACAGATCGGTGCGTATCGAGACGCTGAAACATTGTGGCTTCATACCATCAAGCAAAACCCTGGTGCATGGATGGCATACAACAACCTAGGCGTGATCAAAGTGCAGCAGGGCGATGAAGCCAGAGGCCGTGAGTTATTCAAACAAGCCTTGGCTGTGGAACCGGGCTATGCTGAAGCGTTGAATAATCTGGGGAACCTTGCTCTACAACAAAAACATCTCGATGAAGCAATCACCCAATACCAAGCAGCCCTCACCTCACGCCCTGGGTTTTACCGGGCACATATGAATCTAGGCGTGGCCCTGCAATATCAAAATCACGACATCAAGGCCATTGAACAATTTCAAGCTGCCTTGGCCGTCATGCCCAGCGATCAGGTCCATGCCCGACTCGCTCAAAGTTATTTCGCCCTCGCCAATCTCCCTCAAGCCAACGAGCACGCCAGCAAAGCTTTGGCCATGAACGCTCAGCAACTCGATGCCATGATCGTCCTGGGCCGTATCGCTCAATCCCAAGGCCAACTCCGTCAAGCTCAAGCCATTTACCGCCAAGTGTTAAGCTTGTTCCCCTCGCACACAGATGCCAATGAATACCTTGGCAAACTCCTCATTCAACAAGGCAATGCCAAGCAAGGTTCAGGCTTGTTGGCCATCGCAGCTTGGACGCTCAGCACACACCCCCAAGCTCTGATGCGTGACGGCTCACGTGCCGTTGAACTGGCCGAGCAGGCTTGTGCATTGCGGACCAAGGACCATCCGTTTTTGTTGGACGCTTTGGCTGCTGCTTACGCAGAGACAGGTCAGTTCCCTCAAGCGTTGAAAGCGATTGGCCGTGCGGTGGTGGCAGTTGGGGGAACCGGGGGAACCGGGGGAGCCGGGGGAGGTCGGGGGGGGTATGCTCAGCAATTACAAAGTAGGCAACGGGTTTATTATGAAAACAAGAAACCTTATCGGGATTTGATGGCCGGGCAGTGATGATGCAGATTCATAGGCCATGACGTCGCCGTAAGCAGATGAACTCTATGCCCACGGATTCACAAGCGAGATGCCTGAATCAATAAAATGCTTGGTGTTTCGGGTCGCCAAAGTGCCGCGGCGAGCGGCAGTGATGCTTGCAATCTGTACATCTCGTATTTCAACAAGTTGCCCCATCGCTCGGAGTTTGGATGAAATGATTGCAGCTTGTTCTGCTGCAGTTGTGTCAAAATCCAAAATCCTATTTTGAAGATCTTGTTCTAGGGCTAAGTTAAAAGCATGGTGAAGAGCTTGTTGCCTTTTACCCGTAGGCAAAAGGTTTAAGCCGTATCACTGCTGTCCCAATGTTGGGTTTTTAGATTCTTATAATCTAGTTTACTGCATGATGTTACATCAAAAAACAACTCCAATCGATTTGAACTCCGAGGTATACTTTTTAGCTGTCCCCACACAAGGAGCAGCTAATGAATGCCGGACGAACCCTCTTTTCTCAACTCATGGATTTTCTGCCACGCGACGATTTTCATCAATGTGTACAACGCTACCACGGCCATTACAAAATCAAAACCTTCTCCTGTTTCGATCAGTATCTATGCATGGCTTTCGCTCAACTCACAGGCCGCGAATCTCTACGCGATATCGAAGTCTGCCTCAAAACATTCGGCCCAAAACTTTATCATGCAGGATTCCGCAGCAAACAAATTTTCCGCAATACATTGGCCAACGCCAACCAGATCCGGCCCTGGCAAATTTATGCCGACTTCGCACAAACTCTTATTGCCAAGGCGACCGATCTCTACGTCGATACCGACTTGGGCTTCGACCTGGACAATACCATCTATGCATTGGATTCAACCACCATCGACCTGTGTCTTTCGATGTTTCCGTGGGCCCATTTTCGCAAAACCAAAGCTGCGGTCAAGATGCACACACTCTTGAATCTCAAAGGCTCGATACCCGAATTCATCTATATTTCAGAGGGTTCCGTACACGACGGGAACATTCTCGACGATCTGCCGATTCTGCCCTCAGCCATTTATTGTCACCACGATGGGTTTAAAACCCTCGCCTTCAGGCGAAACCTTCAGGTTTTACAGTTTTTATCCGTGTGAGGTTAAAATTTTGTGTTGGCTGTGGTTGTCATGTTTTTGTGTTGCCTGTTGTTTTTCGTTATGC
>JAJRRC010000084.1 GCA_024279865.1 Planctomycetota bacterium
AATTTGAAGATCAAATAATCCGGTGAACATAGGATGCATCCTTGCAAAAGGAAGGAGAGAAAAGAGACACATGCCATCCTTGACGGGCCAAGGGGACATTTTATCAAAAAGTGGCGGAATGACTATTTTTCAAAGAACCCTTCAATCGCCAAAGTGATAAACAGACCCTCTGCACAAAGCCGAATGCTGAGGTCTTCCAAAGCGTCGGATTCTTCTGAGTTACTATCGTTACAGGTCGTCCCGTGACGCTCTAGGCTAGATGCGTCAGCGTCGGCGTGCGTGCCGCAGCCACTTCATCGAGTCGATTGATAGACGCATGGTGGGGCGCTTGATTGGCAATTTGAGCGTCTTGCTCAATTTCATCTGCAATCAGGTGCATCACATGAACGAACCGGTCAAGCGTTTCTTTGCTTTCGGTTTCCGTGGGCTCAATCATCAAACAATCATGAACAGGCCAGTGCATGGTGGGGGGATGGATGCCAAAGTCGATCATGCGTTTGGCAATGTCGATAAGTGTGATCCCCTGAGCAAGTAGGTCCTTGGGCACGGTGATAAATTCATGGGCACAGTACTGTTTGTTGGCGGTGCTGAAGTAAGGCATCGCAAAGCGTTTTTCCAAACAAGCCGCCAGATAGTTGGCGTTGAGGACGGCCGTCTGTCCAATGTTGCGAATGCCCTGAGGACCAGCCGCCGCGATATAAGCCCAACAGCGAAGCAGGATACCTGTTTGGCCAAAGAAGCTACGGACCTTGCCGATGGACTTGGGGTAGCTTTCAGAATCCAGAGCATAGGAGCCGTCGTCTTTTTGAATGACCTGTGGCACCGGCAAGTAAGGAGCGAGGAAGTCACGGACGGCAATGGGTCCCGAACCCGGTCCGCCGCAGCCGTGAGGGGTGCTGAAGGTCTTGTGGGTGTTGTAGTGCATGACATCGACGCCGAAGTCGCTCGGCCTCGCCACGCCGGTGATGGCGTTCATATTCGCGCCGTCGAGATAGAGTAACGCGCCAGCTTCGTGAAGGATGTCTGCGATTTCACCGATTTGGCCGTCAAAGAGGCCTGAGGTATTGGGATTGGTAATCATCATGGCAGCGGTTTCATCGTTGACCATGCTTTGCAGGGCCTTGAGGTCCACGTGGCCATCACGGCTAGGCACGCTGACCACGCCCGCTCCGCACATGGCGCAGCTGGCAGGGTTGGTTCCATGGGCGGTGTCCGGAGCCAGAACGGTTCGTCGTTGTGGGGCGTTGCCGCCTTGGGGATCGTTGAAGTACGCGCGGATGACTTTGATGGCTGCGAATTCCCCATGAGCGCCTGCTGCTGGTTGAAGACAGACTTCATCAAGACCTGCAATTTCCGCGAGCCAGGTCCGCACTTCATAGAGCATTTTCAAAGTTCCCTGAGCATCGACATCATCCTGTAACGGATGTACATCGTTGAGCCCGCTCATTGCCGCCGCTGCTTCATTGATCGGCGGGTTGAACTTCATGGTGCATGAACCCAGCGGATAAAAGTTCGCATCAACTGAAAAGTTGCGACCCGCCAGAGCTGTGTAATGTCGTACCACATTCATTTGGCCCACCTGAGGCAAGTTCAGCGGTTGTTCGTTCATCAATGCCGCAGGCAAGTCTGCTGTGGGGACATCCAATGCCGGCAAGTCCACACCAATGCAGGTGGAGTTTGTCTGAGGGTCATGTTCAAAAATTAAGGGGGGCGATTGTTTGGGATCCAAAGTCATCTTAGATCACCTCCTTGAGCAAATTTACCAATTCATCTAATTGGGAAGCGGTGCGTTTTTCAGTAACCGCAATTAAAAGCTGATTGTCCTGGCCGATACCAAGTTCATCGCAGGCTAGGCCCGCAAGGATGTTTTTCTGTTTGCCCGCTTCGATCACGGTTCTTGCTGAGACAGGGCAATCGATCATAAATTCATGGAAGAACGGCCGATCAAATGCTAGCTTATATCCGTCGAGTTGTTGAATTTTGTCCACCAACGCATGGGCTTTGTGGTAACACTGACTGGCGATTTCTCGCAGGCCTAGTTTGCCCATCGCACTCATATAGACGGTGGCGCGAATGGCGAGTAGTCCTTGGTTGGTGCAGATATTGCTGGTTGCTTTGGCGCCGCGAATATGTTGTTCGCGGGTTTGGAGTGTGAGGCAAAAGCCCCTTCGTCCTTGGGAATCGGTGGTTTGTCCGATGAGCCTGCCTGGCATTTTTCGCATCAATTTTTTACGAGCAGCAAACAGTCCCAGATAGGGACCGCCGTATTGCATGGGGATGCCAAGAGGTTGGCCTTCACCTGCAGCAATATCAGCACCACACTGGCCGGGCTGTTTGAGAAGGCTCGACGCAATGGGATTGAACACCGCGACGGCTTGGGTCTTGGCCTTGGCGTGAGCTTGTTCAAATAGGCCTGACCAATCTTCGATACAACCAAAAACATTGGGCGACTGAATTACCACGCAAGCGGTATCGTCATCCAATGCCTTGTTCAGTGTGTCCGAAGCAATCACCCCGTCTGTGGCAGGCAATTCAATCAACTCAACGGCGAGGTCGTTTAAATAGGTTTTTAACACGCTGCGATACTGCGGATTGAGCGTGCTGGCGACGAGGACGCGGCGTTTGCCACTGACATTGAGGGACATCAAAACCCCTTCGACCACTGCCGAGGCCCCTTCGTACATCGAGGCATTGGAAACATCCAATCCGGTCAGCCGGCAAATCTGCGTTTGAAATTCAAAAAACGCTTGAAGCGATCCCTGTGAAGCTTCGGCTTGATAAGGCGTGTATGCGGTGACGAATTCGCCCTTGGCGGCCATGGCATTGACAACCGTTGGGATGAAGTGGTCATAACAGCCGCCGCCGAGAAAGCAGTTTTGGCTTGCAGCAGTGTGATTATCCGCTGCCATGGTCCCCAGATCACGTTGAAGTTCCAACTCGCTACGGGCCGGCGGCAAATCCAAGTCTCTTTTTAAACGAATCTCAGGCGTTAAATTCGCGTAGAGGTCTTCCACGCAGTCTGCTCCAATGGTTTGAAGCATGGCCTGGCGATCCGCATCCGTAATTTGTACATAATCCATCGGGTATTGACTCCTAAGAGGGGCCAAAGTGTAAAGGAGGGACCCCTTTTGAGCAAAATTCTTGTCTTTATACCCAAGAGTTTTTTGTGTGCAAGATGATATTCGCACTTGTGCATTTTAAGGCTTGTGCATTACAATGTTGGCATACATTTCTTGACCGATAAGCTGATAATAGAAAGGTTTGTAATGGTAGGAGCAGTTATTCTTTTTGGAATTGCGTTGCTGACGGGAGCTAGCGGTCTTTACTTATGGGTCTCCGGCGGCAGTGACGCTGAAACATTGCGAGGCTTGGTGCTTTGCTTGATTGGGGCAGTGGCCTTGTCAGGCGCATTGATTATCGATGGACTGCGGTTTTACGCAGGGATCGTGTCCAAGCAGATTGACTGGATGGTCAAACGGATGAACTATCGGCCGAGCATGGATATCGAACCAAGTGCGACGGCTTCGCTGGCGGGTAAAAATATGATGCGCTATCAGGTCATCGGAATTGATCAGCAAACAGGCTTGCAAACAGAATTGATGGTTCAGGCCACCGATCAAACATCCGCACTTCGAACCGGCGAAAAAGCAGGTATGGAAGTCAAACGGGTGCAAAAAGTATCTTGAACAGGATTCAAAAGAAGGATCGCCTCAGAGCCTGCTCGCTTATACCAATCCTACAAAAAAAAATCGTGTGAATGGTTATTCGCGGAGACGGAATTGATAAGCCTTTATGCAAATCTCAACGCGTACATCATAATACGATGCGTATTATTTGTCGCGATACAAGGCAAAAACGCTGACCGAAGCAAACCGTCGCATCCAGGGAAGCTTCAATAGATAGCTATCGAGCTTGTGCAACCCAACCACCAAAGACCACATCTGGGGAAAGGCTGGCCAAATGCGGCTGGTCAATTGGAAATCTCGTCGTTCGATCCGGTCAAACGGCTCAGCAAACAGAGCAATGTCCGTATCGTTGAGTGGTACTTCATCTTCCGTGGGATCAAAAAATGAGTAAGGCACACATTGACGCAATCGATCTAACATCTTGCTGTTCACCACAGGTTCAGCAAACACCGCACATCCGCCGGGCTTGAGTCGGTCGTAGATCTGCTGGGCTAAATCTAAAAATGGCAGATGGTGTAGCGTCGCATAGCCGAGAATGTGATCAAAGGTTTCGCCTTCGAAGGCTTGGTCAAAATGGCCTGTGACTTGGGTCTGGACCTGATCAATCACGCCGTTGACCGTGGCTCGTTGGCGTACCATTTTAATGGATTCGCTGCTGAGATCATAAGCATGGACTTCGGCGCCGTTGTGGGCACAGAGACTGGCATCGATGCCGTTGCCTGCTGCAATTTCCAGGATTTTCTTGCCTTGGAGCGGGGCCAGCAGGTGATAGTAATACTCACGCGGGAAGATGGTATTCGCTGGCGGGGCGGTGTAACGCGCTCGGTCATATTCCGATAACGGTTCAATGCCTGCTGCAAATTCCTGTGCGTAGTGTTCTTCAAAAAACTCGATTTCACGAGCCAATCGCTGGTCAGCAGTGACTTGGGACATACATCAATCTCCGAAAATACGAACGAACTGCCGTTTGTATCGGTCGTATCGGTTGGGAAGTTAACCTGAGCAGGGCTCAAAGGCCCAGAAAAAGCGAGTACAATACTGCTTCGGGCTTTTATACCCATCGGGTATGAGAATGTCCGCGATGAAAACCGTTTGAACGCTTAAAACAAGTAGCCGCGTACACAAGCGAAGGGGAAAACTCAATCGCGATTGGTATAATACCGGTTGGCTGAAGCTTTGGAGGGCTTTGGGGAAAGTTGGAGGGAATCGGGGGCTTCCGGGGCTTCCGGGGGGTATTGATAAAAGGAATTTCTTGTGATGACTAAATACATTTTGCTGCTCTCGCTTTTGTTTTTAACCCTACCTGCTGAAGGGAAGCCGTTGGCCTATCAGATTTTGCATGACCGTTCGGACCGTCTGGTGGTGGCGTTGCCCAATCGTATGATTGTGGTGGCACAGGAATTACATGCTGCCCCGGTGGTTTCCGCTCAGGTCTGGGTCAACACCGGGTCCATTTATGAACAGGAACACACGGGCGCGGGCTTGTCCCATTTTCTCGAACATCTCCTGTCCGGCGGCAGTACCAAAAATCGTACCGAAGCCCAGTCCAACATCCTGCTCGGCCAGATCGGTGCCAAAACCAATGCTGCCACTGGACTTGATACCGTGCGGTACTACATTGACACCACCAGCGATCACACGGAAACCGTGATTGATCTGTTGTCTGACTGGATGCAGAACGCGACGATTGATCAGGCAGAGTACGAGCGTGAACGTCAAGTGATTCAGCGGGAGTTTGAGCATGGCATGGGCAGCCCGGGCCGTGTGCTGTGGAAGTTGACCCAGCAGGCTCGTTACACTTCCCATCCAGCTCGCTATCCGACGATTGGTTACCTCGACGATTTTCTGGCAGTGACGCGTGACCAGATCAATGATTTTTATCATCGCATGTATGTGCCGAACAACATGGTCTTCGTCGTGGCGGGGGACATTGATAAGCAACAGGTCATTGATCAGATCACCCGCCTCTGGGCCAGCGTGCCAGCCAAGGAATTGCCTGACTTATCCTTTCCCGTAGAGCCTGAATTGACCGAGCCTCGTCAGGTAAGCGGTCAGGCCACGGTGAAGCGTCCTCGCTTGCGATTGGCTTGGCCGGGGACCCGTTTGGGTGGCCCTCACGATCATGCTTTGGATTTGCTGGGCATTATTCTGGGCCAAGGCGAGTCCAGTCGCTTGACCCAGACACTTCGCAACAAGCAACGACTCGTCAATACCATCAGTGCGTACAACCTGAGTTTTAACTGGGGACAGGGCTTTTTTGCAGTGGATTGTGAAATGGCCAGCAACCATACCGTCGCCGAGGTGAAAGCTGCGGTTCTCGCTCAAGTGCAACTCTTGTTAGATCAAGGGGTCACCGCAGCAGAACTCGCAAAAGCCAAACGCAAAACCATTGCTTCAGTGGCGTACGATGGCCAATCTGCCCATGCGCTTGCGGATCAACTGGGACGAGATCTCTGTGGCATGGCAGACCCTGACTACATGACCCATTACGCTCATGCCATCGAATCACTCACGCAGGAAGACTTACAGATTGCCGCCAAGGCAATTCTTGTCAATCAACGTTTGATTGAAGTACAACTTCTGCCAGGCGAAAAACCTCAGCCCATCACACGGCCCACAGAAGTGGTCGCCAAGGTCGCCACCTCGAACAAAATCGTTTTAGACAATACGCGACGCATCGACCGTATTCAACAGAAAATGGCAGCTTCGACCCGCACCGTCACGCCCATTACCATTGACCCAATCGAAACTTTTACACTGGACAACGGGCTTCGCGTATTGGTGCAGCGGAGCACCTTGGTCCCCGCAGTGTCGGTGCAGATGTACAGCCTCGGCGGACTGCTAGCAGACACCCCAGGCAAAGAAGGACTCGCCAATGCGACCGCGTCGATGTTGACCAAAGGGACCGCCCGTCGTTCAGCTTTACAAATTGCAGCAACGCAGGAAAACATCGGCGCTCACCTGACCAGTCACTGTGGCAATAACACCTCTTATCTTCGGGCAATCTGTCTGAAGGATGATTTGACGACTATTTTGGATCTGATGGCAGATGTGGTCTTAAATCCTGCTTTCCCCGCAGACGAATGGGACAAGCTTCAGCCACGGCTACTGGCTGCCATTGACCGTCAAACCGATCAATGGCAAGGCGAATTGCAACTTCGTTTTCGTCAATCTTATTTCGGCAAAAATCACCCGTGGGGTAGCCTCATCTCAGGTCATGCAGACGTGGTGAAAAATCTGACCGCAGACCAATTACGCACCCACTATCAAGATTCCCTTGATGCCTCACAAACGACTCTCGCGGTGTTTGGGGATGTGGACCTCAAGGAAGTCCGCAAGCAAATTACCAAACTCTTCGCATCTATGCCCGCCAAGGCAAAAGTTCCATTCGTGCTTCCCAAAGCCACCGCCATGAATCCTGGTATCCATCAGTTTCAAACCAGTAAGCCACTGGCTGCTGTGCAGATTGGCTTGGGACCGGGCGTGAAGCGAACAGACCCGGATTTTCCGAAGCTATCGGTGTTGTGTCGGGTGTTGAGTGATTTTCCATCAGGTTGGCTTGAAGCCCAGTTGCGAGGCAAAGGGCCCGGCCTAGCCTATGCGATCTGGGCCTATCAGGTTTCAGGCATGGCCAAGGGCTATGTGGCTGTGGGTTTTAACACGCAACCCAAGACCGCGCAGGAAGCGATCAATCGGACGCAAACGATTTTGGATCGAGCCAGAGAGCAACCCATTTCCGCCCAAGACCTCGGCCGCGCCAAGGCTGCGGTCTTGACCAGTGAAATGCTAGGCAAACAATCCAACGGCGATCGCGCGACCCAAGCAGCCCTCAACGTTCTCTACGGCGTCGGGCTCAACGACAGCGAACAATTTATAAAAACCGTGAAGTCAATCACCCCCGAAGGCTTTGGCGAAATTGCCAAGCAGTACCTGCAAAACTCCGTGATTGTGGTCATTACCCCCGAAAAAGAAAAAATCACCCCGCCATCAGCCCCAGATCAGTTGCCCAAATAGTGGCCGAAAAAGTAAAGACAAAGAACCGCCAGAAGGTCCAGTATTTGAGTGCTTTGCCATAGGTTTACAAAAATTTGTAACGTATTTTTTTGTGGCAATTGTTTTCTCGTTTTAACAAAAGATAGACCTGCCTAGGAACTTCTTGCTTCGTGATGCGTCTGACCGGAGCAATGACACGCATACGGAAATAGATCCCATGAAACAAAAAACTCTCCTTGGCGTTACGCTTTTTTTAATCTTTGGCGCGATGCTTGCTGCAACGCGGTTTCCTGACGCGGAGGCTTTGTTCAATGCAAAAAATTATAAGCAGGCAGCAGAGGCTTATGCCCGTGAGGTGAAGACCAACCCTCACAAAGCCAGCCAACGAGAAATTCTTTGCTATTTGAGATTGCAAGATTTTGATGAAGCATTAAAGGCTGCCCATCGTTACCTCAAACGAACCGCCAATACTGTCGATGAAGCCGCGGCTCAGCGATTGGTTGGGAATCTTTACCTAGCCTTGCCCCATTGGGGGACACGCACCGGAGGCCAATTTTATCGAGGCCAATACAAGCAAGGCATTCGCCTACAATCCCATCGCCATGATCGGGCCTTGGCCTTGAAACACTTGCAAAAAGCACGTGAACTGTATGCAACGCAAAAGGGCGATCTTCAGGAACGCATGGATTGCCTCTTTGATCTGGCATCGGCTTGTACAAGGTTTGGCATCTTTGAAAATGAACCTCACTATTGGTTCGGATACTGGGGGCAACGTGACGATACACTCGCCCAGACGGCGGGTGAAGAAGATTTTGATGAACAACAAAATCAATGGCAATGGCAACGCAAACGCCCCATTGGTTTGCGGGTTGATGACGCAGGTGAGCCGATGTTCCCACCGATGCCCAAGGCTTGGGCTGATGATCTGGCGGTCGATCAAAAAGCACTTTTTTTGCTGGCTGAAATTCGCACGCTGGATACCACGTCCAAGCAAACTTTTGCCAAGCTCAGTTGGTATCGACAAGCCATGCTCGCACGCAGCCGTTTTGGGATGGACCGTGCCAATCGTTATCGAAGCATGTTAGGCGAGACGGATGGGAAAGGTTTTGGGCCATGGCAATTGGATCATGACGAAGCATTGATTCTCGCAGGCGGCCGTTTGCGTTCAGTGACTTTGCCGACTCAGTGGAATGTGTTGTCGTTATTGGAAAAAGCCAAGACCGATCAAGCACTTTATGCAGCAGGTCTTTACCATCAGTCCCGTCAACAATACAGTCGGGCTTTGGCTTCTTACGAAGCTTTGAAACGAAATGATCCACGAAGTCAGTGGGCCAGCCGGGCTTCAAGCAATGCGTCGCTCATCCGTCAGCCACAGGTGCATTTGCAATCTTCAGGCGTGCAGTTGGCCGGGCAAGACGCTGCCTTGCAAGTGAGCTATCGCAATGCCACCAAAATTTGGTTCGTCGCTCGAAAAATCAACGTGGTAGGATTTCTTCAAGATATTCGCCATCAGCCTTTGGATTCAGCCAAAGGGATGCGTGAAATAGGGGCGTTGCAAAATTGGCATTACTACTTCACACGCAATCATGGGGCAGATGCCTGGCTACGCACATTGATGGACAAACATCTGGGGGAAGAAGTTGCCCGATGGTCGGTGGATCTAAAACCCAGTGAAGATTTTCGGCATGCAAAAGCAATATGCCAAACACCTCTTCGTGGGCAGGGGGGCATCTTGGTTTATGCTTTTCTGAAAGAGCCTCCTGTGACGTTGCCCAAACGTTACCAGGGGGATAGCCGAGCGGTGGTGCTGCTCAGTGATTTGGCTGTTGTGGAAAAACAGACAGACCAAGGGAGGCTCTATTTTTTGAGTGATGCTCGGACGGGGAAACCTGTTGCCGGGGCTGATTTGTCGATCATGGAAACATGGAACGTCTGGCATCGTCAAAAAAGACAAAGCACCCATCACCGCAAGTTTTATCAGCTTAAAACCGATGCGCAAGGTCTCGCGTTATTCAATCAAAAACGAAACCAAGGCAGTCGTCTGTACCTGCTCACTCAAGTGAAAAATGAACAAGGCAACCGATTTGCCTATACAGGCATGGCATACTGGTATCGTGCGTTATCAAGCTCTCAGAGAAACCACAGCCAAGCTTATTGCATGACAGACCGGCCGGTGTATCGGCCGGGCCAGAAGATGCAATTTAAAATTTGGCTTCGACAATGGCGCGAAGGGCAATGGCACAACCTGCCTCAGCAAGCCGTCAGTCTGGCGATCCATGATCCGCGTGGCAATAAAATCAAATCACTATCTTTGCGAACCGATCCGTATGGCGCGATTCATGCTCAGTTACCTCTCAATAAAGAAGCAACGCTGGGTCTGTACCGGATTCAAATTCATGGCTACAACCAGGTCACAGGCAACACCTTTCGCGTCGAAGAATACAAAAAACCTGAGTTTGAAGTCACCGTCAAACCCAATACCACCCACGCCCAATTGGGGCAAACCCTCAAAGCCACCATTCATGGTCAATACTTCTTTGGACAGCCCGTGACCCATGCGACAGTCCAATACAAAATCTATCGTCAAACCTATCAACATCGTCAATATCCCCAAGGCCGATGGAATTGGCTCTATGGGCAAGGCTATGGGCTGACGTGGTATGAATCCCCTTGGTTTGACTGGTGGCCTAGAGCAAGGCACTGTTTCATCGCGCCAAACTGGTGGTATGGTTTCACCAAACCTGTCCGTGAACTGGTACGCCAAGGGACGGGCCAACTCGATGACAAGGGAAACCTGACCGTCTCGATCAACACCGCTGCAGCGTTGAGGGACCATCCGGACCAAGATCATCAATACACCATCGAAGCGGAAGTTCGGGATCAATCCCGACGGGTCATTGTCGGTCAAGGACAAATCAAGGTCACCCGTCAAGCGTTTTTCGCATTCGTTCAGCCCGATCAGGGCTACTATCGGCCTGGTCAACAGATGAATCTCACGCTGCAATGTGTCAGCCCCGACGGCAAGCCTGTGCAAACCCAAGGCATTTTATCGATCAAAGCAGTCACATGGGGTGGTCCCAACAATGCCGATCTTGATGCGACGTTGTTGGAAACGCGCACGATTCAAACCGACGCACAAGGACGAGCGACGATTGTGTATCGTTATGAAAAAAGTGGGCAGCTTCAGTTTACGTTTGTCACGCCAGACGCTTGGGGGAAGGCCGTGGAGGGGTATGCGCTTGTATGGGTTTGCGGAGAAGATTTTGATGGCAAGCTGCATCGTTTTAATGATCTGGAAATCATTGCAGACCAGCGAACCTATGAGCCCGGCGACGTGGCTCATGTGCTGATCAATACCAAGCAGACAGATAGCTATGTCCTTCTTAGCACCGATGCACAGAATGGCGTTTTACACAATTGGCAGGTGATCCATGTGCCCGGGCGTAGCCGTATGGTTGAGGTGCCGATTGATGCCACGCAGCGGCCGAACTTTTTTATCGAAGCGACCACCATCGCCAATGCCCGTGTGTATCAACAGCAGCGGCAACTTTGCGTGCCGCCCGTCAAGGCAGTGCTGGACGTGACCGTGCAGACGGACAAGCCCAATTATCAGCCCGGCGAAGAGGCCACGGTTTCGGTGACGACCCGTGGGCCTGATGGCAAGCCTGTTTCTGCGCAGTTAACGGTGGGGGCGTTTGACCAATCTCTTCTTTATATTCAAGGTCAAACCCAATCGCCCATCGCGCGTTTTTTCCACGGCCGCGTCAATCACCATCGACAGCGTTTGACGACCAATTTGTTTGAACAATTTTCAACATGGGGCGATCTCACACGCCCATTTGAATCGCTTGGCAATATTCCACCTAGCTGGCATGGTTACTGGGGGCCGGCTGTCAGTGATTGGCGTCTGATCAAAGACGTTCAACTCGGACAGCTACTGGGTCGTCGTCATCACGCGATGGCTTCGGGCCAGATGCGTGTGCGAAAGAGTCTGTCTTCCATGCCCGCCAGTACGCCGATACTTGAAATGGCTGCGGATTCGGTGAAGTCAGAAAAAAAAGTAAAACGTCAGAGCAAAAATGAGGCAGATATCTCAGCCAATTCGCCTCCAGCAGCCCCAACGCAGGTGCGTGAACATTTTGCCGACACGGCACTGTGGTTAACCACACTCACCACCGATGCTGCCGGCCAGGCGAAGGCCACCTTTGTGGTGCCTGAAAACTTGACCACCTGGCAGATTAATACCTGGGCCATGACACAAAAAACCCAAGTCGGCGAAGCGAAGACTTCAACCGTCAGCACCAAAAAATTACTCGTCCGTTTGCAAACACCACGCTTTTTTACCGAGCGTGATGAAGTCGTTCTCTCTGCCAATATTCATAACAATCTCGACACGCAGCAAACGGTCACCGTGAGTTTAGAATTGCCCGCCGAGAGGATCACCTTGTTGGACCGGACCACCCAACGTCGGCAAATTGTTTTAGAAGCCCACCATGAAGCACGCGTCGATTGGCGTGTGAAGGTCAAGCGAGAAGGTGATGTACGTATTGTGGTGAAAGCGTTGGCAGGGGATGCTTCAGATGCGATGGCCATGACGATTCCTGTTTTGGTGCATGGGATCATGCGTCAGATCACGACCACCGGTTCGATGCTCCCGGAAGTTATGAACAAGACGATCACGGTGCAGCTGGACGTTCCCAAAGAGCGTCGTCCGGAACTGACGACGCTGGAAGTTCGCTTTGCTCCGAGTTTGGTCGGGGCGATGCTCGATGCGTTGCCTTACTGTTTGGATTATCCCTATGGCTGTACCGAGCAGACGGTGAGCCGTTTTCTCCCGGCCGTCCTGACACGCAAGACACTGCAAAACATGGGAATTAAACTTGAAGACCTCAAGGGGATTGGAGGTCATCAAGATGAAGCCAAGCGTGCTGGCCATACCTATTTACAGTCCCCGGTTTTTGACCAGAAAGAATTGGATAAAATTGTTGCCACGGGCCTGACCCGAATCAGCTCAATGCAAAACAGTGATGGCGGTTGGGGTTGGTGGAAAGACAACCAATCAAATGCTTACCTGACCAGTTATGTCCTCTATGCTCTGATCAGCGCCCAAGAAGCAGGCGTGCAAATCCATGGCAACCCAATTACCCGAGGCAGTGTCTGGCTCTTTAATCATCTTACACAGGCAATGAATGATAAAACATGGTCACCTCATGCTCAGACTGCTTTTGTGGCGTATGTGTTGTCCATGTCGAAAAAATCGGGGCCTTGGGTTGAAAAACTTTGGGTCGGTCGGGATCAGCTCAACCTCTATGGCAAAGCGTTGTTGTGTTTGACGCTGGCGAATCTGGATCAATCGGACAAGGCCACCACCGTCCTGCAAAACATCATGCAGTACCGTCAGGACAATGACCAGACTCAGATTACCTGGTTCAAAACACCTCAGAAGGGCTGGTGGTATTGGTGGAACAGTGACATTGAAACCCATGCGTGGATTTTACGGGCCATGGTCAAAGTTGATCCCAAGCATCAGGCCGCCCCCCGCGTGGTGAAATGGCTCCTGAACAATCGCCGCAACGGCTACTATTGGCAATCCACCCGTGATACCACCTTATGTATTGCTGCGATAAGTGATTTTGTGAACGCCACGGGCGAAGCAGACCCTGATTTTACTTTGACATTGGATTTTGATGACGGCCAAGTGACCAAAACCGTGCGGATTCACCGTGAGAACTTTTTTCATTTTGATAACAAGTTTATCCTCAAAGGTTCTGTCCTGACCAGTGGAAAGCATACGCTTAAAATGACCAAGTCCGGGCGTGGCGCATTGTATTTCAATACCTATCTAAGCTATTTTGATATGCGTGAACCCATTGCCGCAGCAGGCCACGAATTGCATGTTCAACGAACCTATTACCGTCTGGAACAAATTCCCTTTGGGGTCGATGTGGATGGCGCCAAGGGACAGGCCGTGGCTGAAAAACGGTTGCGATATCGCAGGATAAAACTGGCTGATGGCGATACCATTGCCAGTGGCGACTTGCTACAAGTGGAATTGCGTCTTGAAAGTGACAACGATTACACCTATTTGGCGGTGGAAGATCCCAAGCCTGCTGGCTGTGAGCCGGTGGCGTTGCGTAGTGGCGGGAAAGGCCAGGAAGGTTTTCATAGCTACATGGAATTGCGTGATGAAAAAGTCGTCTTTTTCCTCAATAATTTAGGACGTGGCGAGCATTTGATGCGTTATCGTTTGCGTGCCCAAACGCCTGGCGTTTTCCATGCTTTGCCCGCGAGGTTATTTGCCATGTACGCACCGAGGCTACGCGCCAACAGTCATGAGCAGCGGATTCGGATCATTGATGCCGAGTAGCTGCGTGCGTGGGGCGTAGAGCGTTTTGCATAAATACTTACCACCTCTGACTAGGTGAGTCGTATAAAAAGTAGCCGCGCGCTAACAGCGTGGCGTCTGGGCGGGGCGGGCGCATCCGGGGCGCATCCGGGGCGCATCCGGGGGCGCATCCGGGGGCAAGAAATGATGTAGGATACGCTCTACGATGGTTTTTGCATCACAATTGTCGCGTCATGGCCTAGATCAAAATAATCTTGCCGAAAGACGACTTGCCATGTTTGTTGCATTGCCCAGTCCAAGAGTTTGAAGGTGGGTAAGCGGCGGGCAAAGTGATCCTGTAAAGGCGCATCACGGTGACAGGTGTCTGCCAAAAAGTTGAAGATGAGTGTTTGCTCCGTAGCATCCCACGCGTTGGCCAAGAGGGTGAAAGCTTGTTGGTCGGTCATGGTGTTGAGCGTGCCGCTGAGGCAGATAATTTGCGGATTGTCTGTGCGCAGTAGCTGTGGGTTGGCCAGAAAATCGCCACAGGTAAAAGAGGCTCGTGGCAATTGACGGGTCTTGGCAAAATCGATGGCCTCGGGCAGCCCGTCGATTCCTGTGTATTGAGCGTAGGCCAAGCCTTGTTCAAGAAGCCAGGCAGCCAGATCCCCGCGGCTGGCACCTGCATCTAAAACACGCTTGTCTTGGAAATAAACGAGTTCTGAAAAAACGCGAAACCGTCGAAATTGACTATCACGGTTGGCCCACAATGTCACGCCAAAACCCGGGCCATGTTCCGAGGCCCATTGGTGGTAAGGCGTTAAATAATGGTTCGCTGACTCGTCCATGTCCCAGATGATAGCAAAGTTGACGCTGGATTATTTTTCCACCGGAACCACGATGCCTCGCATGATGATGTTTTGAGCGAAAGCAAAAACCAAGAAGGTCGGCAACGCTGCGATCAGTAGCGACGCAAACACCACGCCAGGACCACTTCGCATTTGAAGCTGGTATAGCCAAACCATCAACGTCCACATTTTTTCGTCCTGACAGATCAGAAGTGCGAACATGAAGTTGGTATAAGCATAATTGAACGCACTCAACGCAATCACCGCCAAAATAGGCTTCGATAAATTCATCGTGATCTGCCAGAAGAGAACCCATTCATTTGCTCCATCGAGACACGCACTCTCATAGAGCTCTTTGGGCAGCGAATCAAAAAAGCCCTTGAGCAGGAAGATCGAATACCCATTGGCCAGGCCAGGCAAAATCAATGCCCAGAACGTATTGAGCAAGTTCAACTCTCGCAACATCAAAAAGTTTGGAATCTGCGTGACCATCGGCGGGAATGCCATGGTCATCATTAAGAACAAGAGAATTTTATAGGTCGAAGGCATCGAATAACGACTCATCGCATAGGCTGCCATCGGGTTAACGATCAAGGCAGACAGAATTGCCAGTGAACAGTAGATCACCGTATTAAAGACGCCTCGGCCATGCAGCACCATGTAGTTGATAACGGTGATGTAATTTCGAATCGTAAATTCCCATTTTAAGTCGCTTTTGATTTTTTGGAATTCACGATAATGCCACTGAATCTGTGGCATTTGAATATCAAGGAATTGCTGATAGTTTGTTCCCAGTGCCGCATTGATTTGCGTGAGGTTGCCATATTTTGCGGTGAGAAAATCTCGGAACATAAAATCGAGACTATGGATACGCAAAGACTCGATGGGAAGCATGAACATGTGCTGGGTGTCTGGGTCTTTCCAGCCTTCAATGACAGAGGCCCAGTCTGCCGTTTGCAGGCTAGTTACATCAGTCCTTGTAACCAGTGGAATATCATCAATGCTCTTATAGCTGGTTTCGTATCTATGATTGATCGTTGCAAGGTTTTTATATTTGGCTTTGAGAAAGGCATGGTAGCTAGGCAAGGATTTTTGATCTGCTCTGATCCATAGCAAGTTGATCGTGCTGCGAACAAACAGTTCCCAGTCTTTTTTCTCTGCATCGGTTCCGTGGTTGGGGAAGGTTCGTGTTAAGTGTATGTCTTGATAAGAAGCGTAATTGGTTTGATGGGAGTTGTTATAGAATTCGATCTGATTGGAATATTGAGGTTGCAGGAAGACGGTTTTGTAGTAGCCTTCAATGCTTGGGATATATTGGTTGTTTAAGGATTGTTTGCTGGCAAAATCTCGAACCATCAGGCTAAATGGATCATGAGCCGGAACGCTGCGTCGTCCCTGATATTTGGTGGGGAATAAATAAAACGCACTCCAGTTGGCAAACTCAGATCCCAACTCTTTATTGATCGCGCGAATATCTCCGTTGAATTCTTCGCTTAATTGCGACATTAATTTTCGTTGGAGGTGAGGTTGCATGCCCCTAGAGGAATAGGCTTCCATAAACCCGGTGGTCTTGGCGTAGTATGGGAGGTCTGTTGTTTCAATGAATTGGCTCCATACATCAGCAAGTTGATTGTTGACATGTGTTGGAGGGTTGATGTATTCAAAAGAGAGGTCGTCTGTTTGGTACGTGATCTTGAATTCTTCAAGGCGTTCATTGAATAGGCCTTCGATATATTTTCGGTAGAGCAGTGTATCATCGGTCAGATAGCCTGGGATGATCCGAAGTTCCTTGATATCGACGGTGCTTTTGGTGCTGCCTGCCATCATAAGTAAGAAGGGATAGACCATGCTGATTGAACCGAGGATCAGCATGGTATAAATGATTCCGATGAGGCATCGGGTTTTAAAGTGTCGCCGACCGATTTGAGAAATAATAGGCATCTGATTTTTCTTCTTGTTCTGGGGAGACGATTATTATTTGTCGCCTGTGGTTTTGAATTCAAGGCGAGAAAGAATACGCAGTTGATGAACGGTAAAGCCGATCATCAGGAAGCCCAATAGCCATGCCATGGCTGTGGCGGGCCCCATTCTCAGATAGGTGAATGCTTCGTAGAAGATTTTCAAGCCAGCAACCTCGGTATTCGCGCCGCCGCCCGTCATCGCCAGGATATTTGCCGAGGCCATCCATGTAGCGATAAAGACGCCTACAAAGTTGATGAGGATCAGTGGTTTGAGGATTGGGAAAACCACAAATAAAATTTTGTCGATAAAGTTTGCCCCATCAATATCCGCTGCTTCATAGAAGTCATCAGCAATGCCTTTGAGGGCTGCAAGGTAGATTAGACACCCCGGTCCCATGCCTGCCCATACCATCGGAATGACACAGGCGATCATGGCTGTCCGAGTATCACTGAGCCATTTATAAGGCTCAGAAAGACACGTGAAAAGCCGTGGGATAAATTGTGCGGCAGTGGTGCCAAAGGCCTCTTTTCCTGGAAAGAGGATCGGGCTCGCCAGTGAAATACAAGCATAAAAAATGACCAAGCCGCCCACCACAAAACCAATCGCGGGTAATTTTGCTTCATGAAAAAGCAACCGTTTGGCAAAGGTCAAAAACAGATACAGCATCACCAAGCCCATCACGACATAGGCGACGGCAGGGATATTCATTAAAACCCGGTTAAGAGAACCAAATTCTGTTGGGGTATAGAACATCTTCCACAAGAGTAAAGTCACCAAGCCGGTGATGACGGCCGGTAGATAAAACAGGGTTCTAAAAAGAAGCTTGCCACGAGGGACTTCCTGAAGCAAAATTGCCAGAATAATCGGGGGGAGAAAGGTCAACGAGATGACCAGCGTGCTGTATCGCATGGAGTTCCACAGAGCTTGCCACCAACTGGCATCCCATAACACGTTGCCGAAGTTTTCCAGCCCGGTCCATTTGGAATTGCCCATGACGTTGTAGTCCATGAAGGCCATGAACGAACCGCGTACCAGTGGGGCATAATGCCAAAGTAAAATTGTGAGAGCTGCTGGGATCAGTAGTAAATAAGCACTCCAGTATTTTCGCCATTCCCAGCCACCTCCTTTTTTGCCGGTGGCTGTGGCGGGAGGGGTGAAAATTTTAAAAATGTTTCGAAAAACCAGCGTAAAGGCAATTCCGATGGCCATTAAAGCCAAGGCTGCGGTGATTTTTCGCCACTTGCGTTGCTGGGGAGTGAGGATGCCGATCATGACTTCGTTGGCTTTTTTGGTGGCCTCGATCAGTAATTGGTGCATGACTTTGAGGCGTTCTGCGTCATCTGTGGGAAGTTCTTCGCGGAGCATCAATTGCTCAGCCTGCTGCATCGGGATGGTCATCATCTGATAGGCAAAATTACTGTTTTTCCCGTAAGGCTCAGGACGCCCGGTTTCCACTGCAATTTTAAAAATATCAGACCAGCCTTTGGGGGAGAGGCGTTTAATTTCAGGGTAGCCATAGCGGTCAAGGTCATCAGGGTTAAGGAAGCGTCCCAGTCCACCTTCGACCATGATTTTTGTTTTAGCCCTTAAGGCTTCATCGCTGTCATAAAACCACATGTACTCAAAAGCAGCATCGCGTACGGCAGCATCTTTGACCCCGCCAAAGATGCCCATCATGCGGCTATTGAGTTCGCCGCCTCGTATACGAACACCTTGGGCATTGGGAGGGCCCAAGGGAACAGGGACCATGCCCGTGATATCAGGATTGATGTTTGCAAAGAGCTTTTCATCAATGTAGTCCACTTTCATACCAATTTTGCCTTCGGCCCATTTACGATGGGAATCAGACGCATCTTTGCTGCTGTAGCCTCGGCGGACTTTGCCAGCCGAATCGATCCATTTCTCCGCACTGAGTCTGGTATAAAAATCCAATGCCTTGGCTGCTTCGAGGGTGTCGAATACACATCGCCACTCATCGGTTTCTTTGTTGTAGGTCATGACCTCGCCGCCGGCGGACCAGAGGAACGTACACCAGTACCATGATTCATGACGGCCACGTCCCAGTCGCAGGCCGTAGCGGTCTAATTCAGGACGGGTGATGATTTTGCACGCATCAAGCATCTGTTCCCATGTCCAATGGATGTCTGGATACGGGATTTTGTATTCATCAAAGAGATCTTTTCTGAACAGCAGAACGCGGCCCAAAGCACCACCATAAGGAAGCGACCAAGTACGCTCAACGCCGCCTGGCCCTTTGCGTTTGATCACAGGCCAAATTTTAGGATGGATGCGACGGTCTTTGTCCTTTTGTGGAAGCTTGTCCATCCATTCATCCAATGGATATAAAAACCCATTGCGGATGTAGTTGTCACTTTTACGGAAGTTGATGTAGAGAATGTCCGCGGACATGTTGCCTGCAATGGCCAGCAAATCATTCTCAACACCTTCGACTACAATGCCAGAGAAGGGCTCAAGTTCTATTTCAACATGGTCCCAGTTGTAATGGCCGTATTTTTTGGGATTGGCTTTATAGATGTCTCGGTATTTTTCCCGAAAAATTTCGGGGAATCGTTTTTTGAATAGTTTCACACCCGCGGCATTGGCACGGCTGGCAGTATCCGTCTGGGTGGGGTCGGGTAGCCTGAAGACTTTGACGTGGATAATGGTCTTGCCGTCTTTTTCTTCAATGTAACCCGCCCGGGCCGTTGAAGTGTAAAAACTGACAAGGCACGCGAATGTTGCCAAAAAAAGTGACAGGCGAATCAACGATCTACTCATATGAGGGATCTCCACAAGATCATTAAAATGGGTATTCGAATCGGTACGAATGATAACAGATTATTAGGGATTTTGTAAAACGATAACTCATTTTACAAAGCAATATGATCGTATTTTTTTGTTAGTATAGTATTACCGTAATAATGTGCAACATGTTTCAGTTGGAATATTTTATACGCTACGACAGCTTCGAATTAAATGTCGGTTCATCCCATATTTCGAGGTTCAATTTTTGAGCTTTGGCCAGTTTGCTGCCCGGATTGGCGCCTGTGACGACGAGGTCTGTATTTTTGGAAACACTGGAGGTGACTTTGGCGCCAAGGGCTTGTAATTTTTCAGTTAGGGTGTGTCGATCCCAGTTTTCAAAGCTGCCTGTGATAACGACGGTCTTGTTTGCCAGCAAGAGGTTTTCGTCGGCTACGGCGGGCATGGCCTCAGTTAGGTTGACCTCTTGAGCTTGCAATTGAGCGATGATCCGTTGGCCACTTGTGGGGTCGTGCAGGAATTCGAAGAGTGATTGGGCGATGCGATTGCCGATGCCTGACTTGCGGCCGTCAATTTCAAAGTTGGCGAGTTCTTCCTGTGTTGCTTGGGCCAAGGCTTCAATGTTTCCATATTGACGGGCGATTAGGAGGGCTGCCTTTGACCCTACATGACGAATCCCCAGTGCTGCCAAGACATGCGCCAAGCCCCGCTGTTTGCTCTGTTCGATGCCAGCGAGCAGATTGTCGAGCTTGGTTTGAGCAAACCGTTCAAGCTTCAAAATAGATTCCGTGTGCTCATGTAATGTGTAAATATCGCCAAAGGTTCGGAGCAGTCCTGCATCCACCAACTGGCGGACGACTTTGTCGCCTAGCCCATCAATATTCATTTGACCTCGGCCGGCAAACCAGATGAGCCGTTCGCATATCTGGGCAGGACACTGGGGATTGCCACATCGAATGGCAGCCTCGTCTTCTTCACGATGCAGTGGACCTTGGCAACTAGGACACGCTGTGATTGCTTCGGTGGCCTTGGAATCATCAGCCCGCTCTGCCAAAATCACTTCCACGACTTGGGGGATAATTTCGCCTGCCTTTTCAATAATGACCCGGTCTCCGATGCGGATATCTTTCCGTTGGATTTCGTCCATGTTGTGCAGCGTGGCCCGTTTGACGGTGGTGCCTGCAACGAACACGGGTTCTAGCTCGGCAACGGGTGTGACGCTGCCGCCTTTGCCAACTTGCCAGGTAATATCCGTGAGCGTGGTTTTTGCCTGCTCGGCAGGGTATTTGTAGGCAATGCACCAACGGGGCGATTTGGCGGTGGTCCCCAGCATTTTTTGAAACGCAAAGTCATCCACTTTCACGACCACGCCATCGGTGGCATAGGACAAGGTGACGCGGATTTTTTCAAAGGATTCAATAAAAGCCCATGCTTCATCAATCGACTTGCAGGGTTTGACGTGTTCATTGACAGGTAGGCCCATGTTTTTGATGGCCGCTAGGTAATCCGCATAACAAAGGTAGGGATTGGGCTTGACGAGGCCGAGGCCATGCGCAAAACATTTTAATTGGCGTTGGGCTACTTTTTTTGGATTTTTGAGTTTGAGTGTGCCCGCGGCAGCGTTGCGTGGGTTGGCGAAAAGGTCCAGCTCCATCGCTTGGCGTTGCTGGTTGATGCGGTCGAATTCTTCATTGGGCATGTACACTTCACCGCGAACCTCAAGAATTTCTGGAAGGCCTTCTGAGGGTGAGATGAGTTCTAGGGGGATGGAGCGAATGGTTTTGGCTGCTGCGGTGATGTCGTCGCCCCGTTGGCCGTCGCCTCGGGTGAGTGCTTGGACGAGTTTGCCTTGTTCGTATCGAAGGCTGATGGCGATGCCATCGATTTTGGGTTCTGCGAGGTAGGTTATTTCCGCTTGCCCAAAGAGATCGACCGTTGGAAGTTCCAATCCACCAAGCACCCGTTGATGCCACGCCTGGAGTTCTTTTTGGTCATAGGTATTGGAAATGCTGAGCATGGGGACAGCATGGTCAACGGTTACAAAACCTTCAATGGGTTCCCCTCCCACGCGTGCGGTGGGCGAGGTGGGCGAATGAAATTCTGGATGTGCTTGTTCAAGCTCGGCTAATTGAGCCAGCAGTCGGTCATAAGCCTGATCGCTGATCTGGGGCTTGGCCTTGCTGTAGTACAGGTGGTTGTGGCGGTGTAGTTCACGGCGAAGCTGTTCGATCTGTTTTTGAATATCAGTCATGTCAGGTGGTCTAGTTTTCAAGGTTGGTTGGCTTGATGCACGACCAACGGCCGTGGCAAACATTGTATACGCATCGCGTAGGAGATGTCCCGCGATGAAAAGTCAATTTGAACGTTTCACGCATGATGCTGCGCACATCAGTGATCGAACAAATTCAATCGTGAGGGGTCTCCCTTGGCATGGCGCAGAGGCGAATATCCCGCTGAAGCTTGCCGGGGGGAGCGTGGTTCCTGTCCATCATGCGCATGATGGATCGGGTGGGGGTTTTGTGCAGGATTGCCGTTACGTTGGACGGGGCGTTATCCGTATTGTTTTTGATAGTAGGTTCGATATTCGCCGGTTTTGACGCGTTGCCACCAAGTGGCATGGGTGATGTACCATTGAACGGTTTGTTCCAGTGCTTGGGGCCAGGCAGACCGGGTGGGTTCCCATCCGAGTTGGGTTTTGATTTTGCTGGCATCAATAGCATAGCGTCGATCATGGCCGAGTCGATCTTCGACGGGGCGGATCATATCTTTGCCTTTGCCCATGGCATCGAGGATGGCACCGGTGAGTTCGAGGTTGGATCGTTCGTTGTTGCCGCTGATGTTATAGACTTCGCCGGAGGTCCCCTTTTCAAAGACAGCTAAAATGGCTTCGCAGTGATCGATCACATGGAGCCAGTCGCGGATATTGCTGCCGTCGCCGTAGAGTGGAACTTTTTCATTTTCGATGAGGTTGGTGACGAATAGGGGGATCACTTTTTCGGGGAACTGGTAGGGGCCGAAGTTGTTGGAGCATCGGGTGATGTTCATGTTCAGGCCGAAGGTATGGTGATAAGCTCCGACGAGTAGGTCCGAGGCTGCTTTGGACGCGGAGTAAGGGCTATGCGTACAGATGGGGGAATCTTCGGTGAAGAGCAGGTCCGGTCGGTCTAGCGGCAGGTCTCCGTAGACTTCATCGGTGCTGATGTGGATGAAGCGGTAGTCTTCTTTGCGTCGAGCTGCATCTAAGAGCACCTGGGTTCCCAGCACATTGCTTTCGATGAACGGCTTGCTATCAAGGATGGATCGGTCGACGTGACTTTCAGCGGCAAAGTGGATGATGGCATCGGTTTTTTCAATGAGCTGTTTGACCAACTCGTCGTCCCGAATGTCGCCATGCACAAAATGATATTGGTCCAGGTCCGCCACGTCAGCAAGGTTTTCACCATTGCCTGAATAGGTCAGGCTATCGAGATTGGTGATCTGCCAATCGGGTCGTTGTTCAAGGACAAATCGAATAAAGTTTGAGCCGATAAAGCCGCATCCGCCGGTGACGAGAAGGTGTTGACTCATGGTTTTAATGCTTTCTTTTTTAAGCTTTCAGTTATCAGTTATCAGTTATCAGTTATCAGTCAGAGAAGATATTTGAGAGTGGATGGTTGGAGCGTATGGGGTCATATTTTAAACGTTGTTTTATATTTTACTGAAGGCTGCGAGTTGGCCGCAGACTGCTTTGAGATTTTGTTTCCAGTGGGTCAGTGGGCCGACGGTGTTTTGGGTTTGGGTCAGGTTGAGCACGCTATAGGCCGGGCGTGTGGCGGGGCGGGGGAACGCGTCTGTTGAGCAGGGGGTGACTTCACAGTTTGCGGCGGTGAGGCTGACGATTTCTTGGGCGAATTCATACCAGGTGCATTGCCCATCATCACAGACGTGGTAGATACCCATGGCCTGTTTTTGTAGCAGTTGCTGGGTCACTTCCACAAGCGTCTGGCAACTGGTCGGGCGGCCGAGCTGGTCATTGACCACGGCCAATGTTTCGCGTTCTTGAGCAAGTTTTGCAATGGTGCGGACAAAGTTGTTTCCCCAGGGTGCGTACAGCCAACTGGTACGAATGATGAGGTGTTTGCAGCCTGCTTGTTGGATTTGTTCTTCGCCGACAGCTTTGCTTTGGCCATAGGCATTGATAGGTTGTCGGGGGGTATCCGTGGGATAGGGCGTTTGAGCTTGGCCGTCAAAGACATAGTCGGTGCTGTAATGCACGAGCGTGGCATTGATTTGTTTGCAACGGCGAGCGAGGTTTCCGACGGCATGGCCGTTGAGTGCGGTTGCTTGAGCTTGTTCTTTTTCTGCGTCGTCGACTGCGGTGTAGGCAGCGCAGTTGATGACGGTTTGGACGGAAGGATCAAGGTAGCGTTCAATGGCATCGGGGTCAGTGAGGTCTAGCTCTTTGCTTGAGGGGGCTGCAAAGGCGAGTCCTTGGTCTTGGAGACATTGCTGCCAAGCGCGCCCGAGCATGCCAGTTGCGCCGATGAGGAGAATGGGTTGGTGTGACAGAGATTGGGTCATTTGTGATCAACGCCCCAAGAAAAACCTTCTACGCTATCAATCTCACGGCGTTGTTCGTCTGGGTTTTGTGGGTTGTACGCATGGGTCACGTAATACATCATCAGAGCGGAGTCTGGTCCCACGGTGGTCATGCCATGCCACAGAGTCGGGGGGATGATGACGATCCCAGGATTTTTTTCGCCGATGACGATTTGCCAAGTTTTACCATCATCGCGGTGTAGGCCGACTTTGATGTGGCCCAGTGGGCAAATCCAAAAGTCGGTTTGACACTGATGGCGATGCCACGCTTTGATGACGTTGGGATAGACTTGTGAGATATTGATTTGGCCTTGCTCGTTCATGATGCCTTGCATGAGATTCATGTGTGACCAGCCTCGGTCATCTGCATAAACATCAAAGGGAACGAACAATGGTTCATGGCTCTCAAGTGCTTGTTGATGCGCTTGGGCAAGTGGTTGTTGGCATACGGTGGGTTTAAGGATATTCAACGGTCATCTCCGCGAGTGATTGGGGGTTGGTATGAAGTTTAGATTATAGCATTCATACCACTACTCTCCCCGTTCACAACCCTTTTCGAATTTTTTCTCTGAAATCGCATTTGAGAAATCATCGTTCTCTCGCTATTAACCAGATTTTAAATTGCTTATTATTAATAAGTTGCGATTTGGCCGGATGGTGCCGTTTTGGCCTCGGCCAAAGATTTTTCCGGCCTTGTTTGCCATGGCCATGCCATCTGTGTTCTCTCGAAAATTCTCTTGCCTGTTAACCAGCGGGTTAAAAAGTTCGAAGTGGGTCATTTTGCGACACTGGGTTAACAGATTCAGAGAATTTTTGAGTGCTTTGGCGTGCTCGAATCGCATCATAAACATGGCCAGCCCCAATCGGCTCGTTTTGGCTATACTTCAGTCGATTGGCTGTGTTCGAAAATATCGCCTTCCCCTGTAGAGTACTCGAGTTACCGAAAAAGCTGTTATGACCCGCCTGTTGCATTCATTTTTCCTTATTCTGGCTCAAAGTACCCACGATGAGCTTATCCAGAAAGTCCAATATCTCAAAATAGAAAACCAAATCCTGCGAGACAAGTTGCCCAAGAAGATCAGTATTACGCCAGCTGAGCGAAGGCGACTTCTCAAGTTCGGCAAACTCGTGGGTTCTGCCATCACAGAATTGATATCCATCGTACACCCCCGCCCCCGGGACCTTTGCAAGATGGTTGTCTGACGAAAAGAAAAGCAAGACCCTTGTGAGAAGAGGGCGGCCTAGAACCCGGTTGGATGTTCGGCAATTCGTTCTTCGCCTAGCAGCAGAAACTGGATGGGGGGACTTCCGGGGGTAGCCGTATTCTGGGCGAGTTGAAGAAGCTGGGGCTGGGCAAGATTGGACGCACCACCATCCAGAATATCCTCAAAGAGGAGGGCTACGACCCAGGACCGAAGCGGGGCGTTGGCACATGGGATGAGTTCATTAAGCGACACGCAAAAACCTTGTACGCCTGCGATTTCCTGTCCAAGAAAATCTGGACCAAACGTGGCCTCGTTGAGTACTTTATCTTGGCCTTTATTCATGTCGATAGCCGACGGGTTTGGGTCTCTTCTGCCACAGCGCATCCCACGGGCCAATGGGTGGCTCAACAAGCTCGAAATTTTTGTATTTGTCTTGATGAACAAGGCTTGTCCATCACGCATCTGATCCGAGATCGTGACGGTAAATTTGTCAGCAAGTTCGATCTGATTCTTAAAGCCCAAGGCTCGGCAATCATCCGATTGCCCATCCGAAGTCCGAATTTGAACGCTTATTGCGAGCGATTTGTACAAACGCTCAAACACGAATGCTTGAACCATTTTGTGGTGTTGGGCGAGAAGCATTTGAATTACCTTGTCTACGAATTCGTTGCCTATTATCACGCTCATTGGCCACATCAAAGCAAAGGAAATTTGCCATTGACTGGCTCGGATTTTCCCACGCTCACCGAAGGCGATATCCATTGCGATGAACGGCTTGGCGGGTTGGTGAAGCATTATTATCGCAAGGCTGCATAATCGCTTCGACTCTTTTCCTGTCATCCTGCCTGACCACTAAAGCAAAGCAAAAAATTGATACGGTTGAATTGCGCCCATCGTGAATTGCCGTGGCTGCTCCCTCCAATATTCATCGAAATCTGTGACAACGCTGGTTGATTATTCGTTAGGCAAGGTCCGATCCGGTCTGGATTTACCGAGGGCATCTTTTTCGAACAGGACGCCTGATGGCCGTCAATCGACGATTACAGACCTGCGGACCCAGACCGCTGGTAACACGGTTTATACCTACAACGATGCAGACCAGATCGTCGCTGTCACAACGGTAGACCCAGATGCTGCCCCCGGAAGCAATGGTCCCTTAACTGCTCAAACTACCCGATTCACCTACGACAGCATGGGCCGTCAAACGCGCATCGAACAGCCCGACGGCACCTTGCAGCATCGTGAATATAACTACCGCGGCCAACTCGCCAAATCCTATGGCACAACTGGCTACCCCGTGCAATACACCTATGACACCCAAGGTCGTCGCAAAACCCTGATCACCTGGAAAGATTTCAACCAGGACACCGGGACCCCCGGGATCGGCGTCTCCGGCAAGGCCACCACCACGTGGCACTACAATCCCTATCGCGGCTTCCTCGACAGCAAAATCTACGACGACGGCAAAGGTACTGCATATACCTACACCAATGCCGGTCGCTTACAAACCCGCACCTGGCAACGGGGCGTCACAACGACCTACGCTTATGATCCCGCAGGCCAACTGCTCAGTGTGGACTACTCCGATACCACGCAAGATATAGCCTACGTCTATGATCGCCTTGGCCGCCGCCAAAGCACCATCGACGCAGCCGGGTTGACCAGCTACGCCTATCTCGACGGTGCCAATAACCTCGTAACTTCTATGACTGTCACCCCTGGAAGCACGGTTTCAGGCACCCCCGGAAGTTCGGACACTCTCACAGGCACACAGCTCAGCTACGCCTATGATGCCCAGCTTCGCCGTCAAAGTGTGACTGCTTCCCGCCTCGTCAATAGCGTGATGACTTCCTATCACACGACTGGCTACACCTACGACGCAGCCTCTCGCCTGAGCACCGTCACCGATGGCACCAACTTTGCCACCTACAATTACCTTGCCAATTCAGGCAACATGATCGACAATGTGGTTTATGCAGTGGATACGAATTTGACCGATGGCCAACAATTACCAACGACAAACATGTTCACCACAACCAAAACCTACGATCAACTCGGCCGCTTCGTTAGCCACCAGTCTGTCCGCACGTCAGATAGTGCGGTCCTCTCAAGCTACGGCTACACCTACAACAAGCAAGGCCAACGCGCCCAAGCTCAAATGACCGACGGCAGCTATTGGGATTATCAATATGACCCGTTAGGTCAGCTATCCGGTGCGGCCAAGTTTGCTCCCGGGGGCGGGGGCAAAATCCTTCCCGGCTATCAATACAACTACCAATACGACCAGATTGGCAACCGCACCAAAGTATCCACTGGCGGCGATCCCTTCGGCCTCAACCAACGTGATACCACCTATCAATCCAATACGCTCAACCAATACACCCAGATCAACAATCATCCCTACGTGAGCGTCCTTGGGCAATCCCAACAGGACGCGACGGTAACTGTGCAACTCGATAACACGCAGCCCATCAAGTCGGGCAGTACCCAGCAGACCACCGCTGGCACATTCATCGCTCAAACGACCCGAACCGCTATTCCCAACACGACTGACGCTGCCTTCTATGCAGAATTGGAAGTAGATACAGGTTCCGGGGCCGGGGGAACTTCCGGGGGGCGGGCTGAATTGGACCTAGCCGTCACAGGCGTTCGCAATGCCCAAGGCCCCAACGGCGAAGATGCCATCGACACCAAAACCATCACCCGCCAAACGCCTGCGCTATTGGTTACACCCACCTATGACGACGATGGTAATCTATTAAGCGATGACCGCTGGACCTACGTCTACAATGGCGAAAATAGATTGGTAGAGTTAATCCCTCAACCTGTTTACCATGCTGATAGCCAGATATTAATGAAGCGATTGACGTTTATCTACGATAGCACGGGCCGTCGCATTGAAAAACGTGTGTACAGTTACAACACAGTGACGTTGCAGCACGACACGCTCGAAGCCGTGACTCGCTATGTTTATGATGGCTGGTTACTCATTGTCGAGCTAACTCCTGCCGCGATTGTTGCCAACGAACCCACTGGCGATTTGTCTCCGCTACGAACCTACACCAGTGGCCTCGATATCTCCGGCACGCCCGAAGGAGCAGGTGGCATCGCAGGCCTGCTCTTCACCCGCACCATCAACCCAACCAGCGACGATGATGTGTACGCCTACTGCTACGATGGCAATGGCAACGTGACTGATTTAATCAACATCCCCACCCCAACAGCCATCACCGCAGGCACACAAGTCGAGGTAAATGCAACCTATGAATACTCCCCCTTTGGCCAGCTAATCCGCGTCACGGGTGCTGCCGCCGATGCCAATCTTTTCCGCTTCAGCACCAAGTACACCGATGCGGAAACAGGATTCTGTTACTACGGGTATCGGTACTATGATTCCGTGTGGGGCAGGTGGCTGAATCGGGATCCGATTGAGGAAGATGGAGGGGTGAACGTTTATGGTCACTCTATAAACAATCCAAACAATAATTATGATGTGTTAGGGTTGAGTCTAATAACTCTTGATGTTCCCGCGACACAGACTAAGTGTCAACTTGCATTGCAATGGATTTCTATGATGGCTAAGGGATCAACTATTGGTCTTTTGACCACTACGAATTCATTGCTTTGGCATCATTATTTGTATGGGAATGGTGCTCCAATGACTTTAGATATGAGTAGATTTGATCGCTTTAGTGCGACTAGAAATGGTATTGCAAGAGATATTTGGGAAATGGAGAACAATTCTATTAAACTTGGAATACAGAATTTGCCATGTTCGCAAAGAAAAATGCTGTTCAGTGGGTATGGAACATGGCAGGGCTTGGCCTTGCCAAGTTATATGATTCTTAATTATCAAATGAAGGCAAATTACTTGATTCAGGCAAAAAAGAATGTGGTAAAAAAGGTTGCTGTACGCGGATTTTTGTACGTCTAAATATTCATTTTAGTGCCTCTGATATTACGAATTTTGATAATGGAAAAAGTTTTAATTACCTAGGAATGACAATTACAGACGATTTGGTTAACGCCTGTGGGCTTGGTGTTGATTTTTCAATCACAGCAACAAGCAATGAAAATAGCGATAGAATTTTTCCATGTAAGTAATTTACATAAAATTTAATTTGGATTAGAATATGAAAAAAGTTCTATGTGTAACATTATTGATGTATTTAATTAATATATTTTTTATGGCATTAGACGTCAAAAATCTTCCCGTGAGTTTTATGGCCTATGCTGACTATGTGGCCTATGTGGGATGTTTTTTTGTGATCATGGGATGGCTGTTTAGTATAATTCTTTTATTTGTTTCAACGATAAAAACAGGCAATGGCAAAAATGTGAAAATACGCAATGTTTCGGCCGTAGTTGCGATATGTTGGTTTCTATTTCAATTTGTGATTCTAAATATTAGTGCGTTTCAGCGGTGAAGGAGCGGAGGAGCGGAGAAATAGAAAGGGGGAAGAAAAGGGGGAACAGAAAAGGGGGAACAGAAAAGGGGGAACAGAAAAGAAACTATGAAAGCCGTGTCTCCCGGTGAGCGGTGATTTTTGGGATCATATATCCCGTCAGTTATCGCGGGCTTCAAGCTTGTTGCTTGGCAGAGGAAAAGGGCAGAGGAAAAGGGGACATTCTACTTTAATGGAGCGAAAAAAAGATGAAAACAAGTAGAATGTCCCCTTTTCTTGACCCGACCAATCTGGTAACCACCACCAAAGTGTATTACGGCGGAGCCAAAGATGGCGAAGTTCACAGTATCACCTATCCCGACGGTCGTGTGTATGTGAGTCTGTCCAGTGAAACCCTAAACCCTTACGGCAACGGCGGCACGCTGACCACTTCTTATTCCGGCGTCCCCAATGATGCTGCCAATCCCACCTCCGTCATCAAAGGCACGAAAAATGAAGTCTATGAAGATGCTCAAGGACGCACTGCCTGGTACAAGACGTATGACGTCGAAACCGGTGTGTTGCTTTCTCATACCCAAAACACCACATTCGATTCCGCTGGGCGAGCGATACGCAGCGATGATCTTGTGCGTGGCACCTACACCACCAGTTCCTATGGCTGCTGTCAGCTTGACGCAACAACCGACGAATTGGGTATCGCCACCAGCTTTGGCTACGACGCACTGGATCGTCGTGAAACAGTCACCCGCAACGGCATCACCTTTTACACCACTTATGACGTGGCAAATCGTCCTTTGACCCAATCTCGCATTGATACCAATAGCCAAGCGGTTCTTCAGAGAACCATGACCTATAATTTATCAGGCCGTCTGCTTAGCAGTACCGATGCCTTGGGGAATATAACAACTTACACAGAAAGCCGTGATCCCCAAGGACGTCGTGTTGAAACCGTTACAAACCCCGACGGCTCGACCGTGGTTAATACTTACAACCAGGACGACACGCTTTACAAGACTTCGGGTAGTGCCACTGCAACCACGTTCTACGAATATGGCGTAGCCGTCGCTCCGATTGAAAACGCGCCCACGCTCCAATACGCCAAAGTCATTTCCATGGGCGATAATGGTGTTCAGACCCAATGGGAGATGACCTTCACGGACATGCTTGGCCGCACGGTTTGCACGGTCTATGCAGATGCCACCCCCGCTGATCTAACAGACAATCCCATGGCACGTCTTTATTATGATGATACTTCGGGCCCCGGGGGCGGGGGTGGCCGCTTGCTTAAACAGGTCGATCCTGATGGCGTGACCACGCTCTACGGCTACAATGCTGACGGCGAACAGGACATCACTGCCATCGACCTCAACAGCAACGGCATCATCGACTACGGCATCGACCGCATCACCAAATCTGCCTCACTGCTCCTCGCTCAAGGCACATTGGATAACACCGTGGCCGTCCGTCGTAGCGAATCCTACGTTTGGACGGATAGCGATCTGGTCTCTACCGCTGGCACACTGACGAGCTACACCGAATCTTCAATTGATGGCTACCAAACGTGGTCTGTGACGGTTGCTGCTGGGGCGACTTCCGGGGGTGCTTCCGGGGGGCTTGTTTCGCACACTCAAACCGTGCTTGATCGAGCTGCGCAGACTCAAACTACCACTTCCACCAATCCTGATGGAAGCTATACCGTCTCCATCACGACCAATGGCTACCTTCAGTCTTCTACTTCTTATGATGCTAATG
The DNA here is from genome assembly GCA_024279865.1 of Planctomycetota bacterium. Classification (GTDB taxonomy): domain Bacteria; phylum Planctomycetota; class Phycisphaerae; order Phycisphaerales; family Phycisphaeraceae; genus JAJRRC01. Next base: position 31,519 of record JAJRRC010000084.1, read on the forward strand.
CTGTGATTCTCACGCAGCAGACTTACGCTTACGACGCGCATGGCCGTCAATCGACGATTACAGACCTGCGGACCCAGACCGCTGGCAACACGATTTATACGTATAACGATGCAGATCAGATCGTCGCGGTTACAACGGTGGATCCGGATGATGCCGGTCCTTTAACTGCCCAAACCACGCGGTTCACCTACGACAACATGGGACGCCAGACGCGCATCGAACAGCCCGACGGAACCTTGCAGCATCGTGAATATAACTACCGAGGCCAACTCGCCAAGTCTTGGTCTTCCGGGGGCGGCTACCCTGTGGAATACACCTACGACACCCAAGGTCGTCGAAAAACCTTGGTCACTTGGAAAGATTTCAACCAAGCCACCGGCACCGGCGTCTCCGGCAAGGCCACCACCACATGGCACTACAATCCCTATCGCGGCTTCCTCGACAGCAAAATCTACGACGACGGCAAAGGGACTTCGTACACCTACACCAATGCGGGCCGCTTACAAACCCGCACCTGGCAACGGGGCGTCACAACGACCTACGCTTATGATCCCGCAGGCCAACTGCTCAGCGTGGACTATTCCGATACCACGCAAGATATAGCCTACGTCTATGATCGCCTTGGCCGCCGCCAAAGCACCATCGACGCAGCAGGGTTGACCAGCTACGCCTATCTCGACGGGGCGAATAATCTTGTTACGTCCATGACCGTGACCCCCGCCCCCGGGGGGGGGGCCGGAACCCCCGGAAGTACCGATACCCTGGCAGGCACACAGCTCAGCTACGCTTATGATGCCCAGCTTCGCCGCCAAAGTGTCACCGCTTCCCGCATGGTCACTGGTGTGATGACCTCCTATCACACGACTGGCTACACCTACGATGCAGCCTCTCGCCTGAGCACCGTCACCGATGGCACCAACTTTGCCACGTACAATTACCTTGCCAATTCAGGCAACATGATCGACAATGTTGTTTATGCAGTGGATACGAATTTGACCGATGGCCAACAATTACCAACGACCAACATGTTCACGACAAGCAAAACCTACGATCAACTCGGCCGTTTTACCCATCATCAGTCCGTGCGTGCTTCAGACGCTGCCGTGCTGTCGAGCTACGGCTACACCTACAACAAGCAAGGCCAACGCGCCCAAGCTCAAATGACCGACGGCAGCTATTGGGATTATCAATATGACGCGTTAGGTCAGCTATCGGGTGCAGCCAAGTTCACATCAGCAGGCACGATTTTGCCTGGCTATCAATACAACTACCAATACGACCAGATCGGCAACCGCACCAAGGTTTCCACCGGCGGTGATCAGTTCGGCCTAAACCAGCGTAATACCACCTATCAATCCAACCTACTTAACCAGTACACCCAGATCAACAATCATCCCTACGTGAGCGTGCTGGGCCAATCGCAACAGGACGCGACGGTGACCGTGCAACTCGACAGCACACAACCGATAAAACCCGGTAGTACCCATCAAACCGCTGCCGGTACACACATCGCTCAAACGACCCGAACAGCGATTCCCAACACGACCGATGCAGCCTTCTATGCAGAATTAGAAGTTGATACCACTTCCGGGGGCGGGGGAACTTCCGGCAACCGTGCGGAAATCGACGCCACCGTCACTGGCGTTCGCAATGCTCAAGGCCCCAACGGTGAAGATGCCATCGATACCAAAATCATCACCCGCCAAACCCCTGCATTACTGGTCACGCCGACCTATGACGACGATGGCAATCTGACCAGTGATGACCGTTGGACCTATGTTTACAATGGCGAAAATAGATTGATCGAACTGCTACCTAAACCGGTCTACCGGGCTGATGGCCAGATACTAATGAAGCGTTTGACGTTTATCTACGATAGCACCGGCCGTCGTATTGAAAAACGGGTGTACAGTTACAATACCACCACGTTGCAGCACGATACCTTGGAGGCCGTGACTCGTTATGTTTATGATGGCTGGTTACTCGTTGCCGAGCTAACTCCCGAACCAAGCGGCGACCTGACCCCGCTCCGCACCTACACCCACGGCACCGACCTCTCCGGCACACCCGAAGGAGCTGGCGGCATCGCAGGCCTACTCTTCGCCCGCACCGTCAATCCGTCCAGTGACGATGAGGTACACGCCTACTGCTACGATGGCAATGGCAACGTGACTGATTTAGTCCACATCCCCACGCCCGCAGCCATCACCGCAGGCACACTTCCGGGGGTGGCGGCCAATTACGAATACTCCCCCTTTGGCCAGCTAATTCGCGTCACCGGCACAGCTGCTGATGCGAACCCCTTCCGCTTCAGCACCAAGTACACCGATGCCGAGACAGGATTCTGTTACTACGGGTATCGGTACTATGATACCGTATGGGGCAGATGGCTGAATCGCGATCCGATTGAAGAAAAGGGCGGAGCTGGACTCTATGTTTTTGTTAATAATTTGCCTGTCTTTAAAGTTGATTATTTGGGGCTCTTTTTGGGTCCAGATCCAAATAACACGATAAATGCAAACCTGTCAAGTTGCAGAGTTCGTTTTAATCGATGCCGAACAAGAGGGGGGACTAAAGCTATGTGCCAAAATCGATTGAAAATTTGCTTTTCGACGTTTATTGGAGGTATTACGCCTGCATCTAATGCTTCTTGTTGCTATCCCAAATCCTATACTTATGCGTTCTCAAATGCTAATTGCTTTTGCAAATGTGCAGGTAATACTCTTTGGTCTATGGTTGTTCGCAGTTGCTTGAGGAAATCATATGTATCCGGTGCGACTCCGTCCGGAGGGCATCTGAACTGCTATAAATATGCAAGTCTGATGGGATATCGTATGCCATTTACAAAACTTGGGGCCTGTTATTCTAAATGCAATTTGGCACCGGGACTGATTAAGTTGCCATGGCAAATACTTAAAGCTCAGTTACAGGCAATAAGCCAGAGTCTCCGAACATGGAATGTGTCTAAATCACCTGTGAATAAACGGAATCCAATTCTACGGTCATCGCCGTGATGTTGAAGGTCTGATTGTGTGAAATTGTTTAGAGGAGATAGGCACATGAATGTAGTTTCCATGAAAACAAAAGTTTTAATATTTAAAATTTTGTTGTATGGTTCTTTGTTTTGTGGATCCGGTCCATGTCTTGTGGCCTTGGACTCAGGTTTTGTGGGGAATCCCCAAAAAAAACGAGGTGGTTTTTGGTTGGATACAGGAGTGTTTTTTTCGCTGTGTTTTGTAATGCTTGCATTTGTGGTTGTTGCATGGTACTTCATGTCCTTTCCCGGGATATTAAAAAAAATTAGCTTGCTGGATAATGTCGTTTTTGCCATCATTCTCGCATTCTGGATTCCATATGCGTTTGGAGCAGGCGTAATGGTGTTGGGAGGTACTATTTTTTATGCGATTTTTGTTTTCATGGCTTGTCAATTAGTGTGTCGCCTAGAGATTTTGCCGCCATAAAAATAGTTTTAGGAGGGGATGGCTTGGTTGTTGCAGTTTTGGATGCGGGAATCATGCTCCTTGTTGCGATTGATTTTTTTAATAAAGTCTGCAACGCGTTATCGAAGGAATAAATATGAAAATTAGAATTTAGGATATGTAGTATGAATGCAATTTCTGTGGATAAAAAAGTTTTAATATTTCAAATTTTTCTATACGTCTCTTTGTTTTGTGAGGTGGCTTTGCGTGTTCTTTCATTTCTCTTTGTGGATTTGGGAAATTCAGAAGAGTCATTAGGTGATTTTTTGTGGGATATAAGAAGCTTTTTTTTATTGTATTTTTTGATAGTTTCATTTTTAGTTGTAGCGTGGTATTTCATGTCCTTTCCCGGTATTTTTAAACGAATTGGATTTTTAAATAATATAATTTTTGTGATAGTTTTTGTGGGTTTTGTTCTAGTTGTTTTTGGTGAAAGCGTGATGGGTTTGGGTGGTGATGCTTTTGTGGTTGTTTTTGTTTTTTTCGTGTGCTTAGCAATGTGCCATTTGGGTCAGATAGGAGGGGGAAAAGGAAAAGGGAAAAGGGGGTCAGGACTCATTGATTGAAATCCGTGGGAAGGGGGATTGATTTTTTATTGTGTTGCCTTGTGCTTTGTGAAGCATTCATGAAAGAGATTTTTTTATGTTGATTCGTCGTTTTTCTTTATTGTTTTTTGTCGTAGCGATGTTCTTGATGCCCACGACTTCGTTTGGTTGGGTGAAGTTCTATGAAAGTGAACATCGCATTGATGCCAAGCCTGAGGATACGCAGATTCACGTGGAATATCGGTTTGCCAACAAGGGTGACAAGCCGGTAAAAATCCTATCCTTGGAATCTTCCTGCGGCTGCACCACGCCCAAACTAGACAAAAAAATCTATGAGCCAGGCGAACGAGGCAGGATCAAAGTGACCTTCGATATTGGAACCCGCGAAGGTTGGCAGCAAAAGACGATCACCGTAAAGACCGATGATCCCAAGACGCCGTTGAAAGTGCTCAAGCTGACGGTGAACATTCCCGTGATTGCCCGGTTTGGCCCCAAAACATTGCAGTGGACCACCGACAAAAAAAGTGGCCCACGCATCCTGCGATTCTCCGGCAAGCCTGATTTAGAGATCAAAGTGGTCGAGCTGGATTACGATCATGCTGTATTACAGGTCAAGGAATTACCCACGGAAAGAGAAAATGACCGCACGTGGGCTGTGCTACCTAAGGATCTGAGCAAGGCCACGCAAAGCACCCTGCGCATCAAGACCAACTTCCCCGCAACAGCTCCCAAAGAATATATCGTGGTGGTCAAAGTGACCAAGAAAACCCCCGTCCCCGGAAGTGCCCATGGCAACGCTACTACCCAGCCTGCCCCCGGTACCCCCGGCTCCCCCGGTTCCCCCCGTGCCGCCAAGAAAGCTTTAAAATCTCAAAACCCGATGGCACAATGGATGCACAAGGTTTTCACTGGCAGCGACGAAATACCCTTGCGCCTAGATCAACGCATGGTAATGTTCGCTCCCTATGCAGGCCCTCAAATTCGTTACGTCAGTGGCGTGGTACAAACAGCCGATCCCATTGAAATTCAGCGTGTGGAAGTCAAGGGTCTTGACTACTGCAAAGCCGAACTGATGCCCCTGGACTGGGATGGCTATTTCCTGATCAAATTCACCATGCAAGAAAAACCCAAAGAGACCAAGGCCGACAAAACTGCCGAGGGAAAGGCAACCCCGTCTCAGGCAGCGTCTTCACAGCCAGCCAAAAAGAATGCCAAGCAAGTGATGCCCAAGCGTGGGAAAATCCTGATCTACACCAACCCTCCCGCACCGGTGCCAACCCCAGTCTATGGCTTCGTGCATCAACCACAATTCCCCATGCATCAGCAACATAAACATGAAACACAAAATTCCCCTTAAGTAGGCCAACCAACTGTCCAAACCAGGGGGATACCCTTAAATTCAAGGAAAAAAAAATAATGTCACGCAAAGGACAATCATTCTATATTGATTCACACGGGCCAGACGAAGAATCGTTAATTGCGGGAACCAAATGCCTCATGTCAGCTGCCTCAAAGTGTAACAATGTTGGTGTAATTGCTGTGCATTCTAAGCAGAATCTAAACAACCTTCACGGGTCAAAATTCGGAACACTTTTTGCCGACCTTGCAAAACACAACACGCTTGATATTAGCGGTATAACCTTGCGATTATTTACCATGCGAATGTCCGGTATATCTTCGTGCAATGATCCAATCCTAGCGCTTTATGGATATCAGAAATTATTAGATGCTATTGACGCATTGGACGGACAAGCTGATGTCTTATTTGTCCCATGGAATCGAGAAGAGGCACAGGATTGGATCGACACATGGGATGCAAAAGAGCTTAGTGGAACGGGTGAAATAGTTATTTCCCCAGACAAAACAATAGAACCCCCCAAACTCTGGCACATTGCTCTTGATCGATTAACTGCCTTGCTCAATTTGAGCACTGGTATAATCCATTCATCAGATAAGCTGCACGCCATCACAACTCTTGAAACACTTTATCACAAGAATGAGATGCCTGTCGTGCGGTAGCCCACGAATAGCGGATTCCAAACCGAACCGGGATAATGCCCGGCAGAAAGGAATCCATTATGACCGAATCAACTTCTAATTCATCCCAGGCCTCCCGCAACTTGTCGCCTCCTGAGGCACCACGTCGCCG
>JAJRRC010000085.1 GCA_024279865.1 Planctomycetota bacterium
ACGGTGCAAAATTGGCCTCAGAAACTTGTCTTATAATATTGATCGCTACGCCATGCTGGTGGTTGCCATGGGATAAATTGTGTCCATGCGTGGTTCACAAGCCACTCAACATAGAAAACATCTGCTTCAAAAGTCTCTACTGAGGCTGCAATCACAACAAGGTCGGGCCGTTTATTCAGGGCAAGCATTTTATGACCCTTCGTAAGGTCTCAAGAACTTGTGAAAGAGTATAATTCAAGGTGCCCTTTAGACGTGTACGCCGTTCGCATGCTGTGGTTTTTCAAGTTTTAGTTTTGTGATGCTTGTTTGCTGTGATTTTTCTTACCATTGGATTGGGGCATTGTTATTTTGACGGACAATACCTTGGTCTTTTCCGCGCCTGTCACCATAATTTCCAGATCATCAAACACAAACGTTTCACCTTGGGAAGGCACATGTCCAAGGGTTGCAAACACAAATCCGCCCACCGTGTCATAGTCTTCTTCTTCGGGCAGCTCCAAGTCCAGTTCATCATTGAGATCGTCAATATAAACCCGGGCATCGACTTCTACCTGCTGATCATCAATGCGATGGATCGAAGGCTTTTCTTCTTCCTGTTCGTACTCATCTTCGATTTCACCGACGAGTTCTTCGAGAATATCTTCGATGGTGATTAAGCCGGACGTTCCGCCATATTCATCGAGAACGATGGCGATGTGAACCTTGGCGGCTTTGAATTCCGTGAGTAAATCTCGGACTGATTTACTTTGAGGAACCATCAATGCTTCACGCAACAATGGTTTTAGGTCAAACTCGGACAAGTCCGCTTGGTTGACGAGTTGGATTAAGTCTTTGGCATAGAGGATGCCGAGGATATCGTCGATATTTTCGCCATAAACAGGAATTCGGCTATGGCCCGCCTCGATGATCGTATCTCGTATTTCGTTTAACGAGAGGCCATAAGCAATGCCTTCGATATCCGTGCGAGGCGTCATGATTTCATCTGCCAGCGTATCAGAGAGATCAAACACCGCTTCGATCATTTCTTTTTGATCTGAATCAACCGTGCCATCACTTTCGTGCTCTTCGACGACGGACATGACCTCTTCACTGGCATCGTGATCGGGGTCATCGTGAGCACCGGAAATCCGTTTCACAATCGGGTCAAATAGATGCAGCACTGTCACCATCGGCGAAAACAGCCACAACAAAACCGTCAACAAGGAAATGGACCACGCCACGATTCCCTGAGCCTGATAACGAGCCCAGCTAAGTGCAATCGCCACACTGAACACGCTCACCAACACAGCAGCCAACAACAACGCAATCAATTCTTTTTGCAAGGAAGGCCACGTCGTGTTGTCGTCGATATAGTGCAACGCCGCCAGCAGCACCACCAGATTCATCGCAATTCGAAATGTCCCCAGCATCAAAAAGATGCGACTCGACCGTGCTAAAAACAAATCCAGCTTGGCCTCCGAAACCTGATCTTCAAGCAGGTCAGCCAAACGAGAACGGCTCAAGGTCTTTAAGGCAATATTACAGGCGCTGAAATAACAGCCCAGCACACATGCAAGCAAACCTACCCATATCGCAGGATCATTCACGGTCAATTCTCATCTTTCTCTGGTTTTTTTGTATGGGCGTACACTGCCCCGAACCCCGCTTGCGTTAACAAACGGTCTTCTTCTTCATGCATCAACTCAAACGCGGCAGGGTCTTGATCGTCAAACCCAAGCAAGTGCAACAAACCATGCACTGCATACAACAATAATTCCATTTGAACTTCAATGCCCCGGTCAACTGCCTGACGGGCAGCCTCGTCATAACAGAGGACCAGCTCACCATCAAGTGGCCCTTGGCCTGGCATGGAGCGAAAATCAAAGGTCAGCACATCCGTCGGCCCCGCAATATTCATAAACTGCTCGTGCAGATCGGACATCTGTTGATCATCCACCACAGCCACAGACAATTCCCCCCCATGCACGCCAGCAAGAGAGGCTATTTTTGCCAATTGAACATCCAACCAACCAGCCAGTAGGCCAGAAGGCTGTTCATCTAGAACATTCAAGCTAATGTGAAGTTGAACCGGTTGGTCATCCTCAGCCGAATCGGCCGAAGTACTGCCAGGGTCATCGTCAGAGGCGAGTTCGCCAAGGGTGAGGTGCGTCATAAGCTGTTTTTTGTCTCTTTATCCATGTGCGAAAATCTACTACCTATAGTGTAATCAACTTGGCTTCACACGCAAAGTACAATCTGCCCCGGAAAGTTCCTAAAATAAAGAACTCAGAACTCTATTTCTGTATTTTTTGACGCATACTTTGCCAGCCAGCATTCATTTGTGCATCAAGTTGTTTAATAACTTGCGCATTGCTGGGCTTGTTCGCGATGTTAAAATTTTCGTCAGGATCGATTTTGTGGTCGTAAAACTCACGAGCAACGACACGGTCTTGATCGCCCTTCACCCAACGGGTATAGCGGTAGCGGTCTGTTCGCATCGAATACCCCATTTGATGACCGCGTCGTGGGTACTGCGAAAAAGCAGCTTGCTTCCATGGGATTTCTGGATCATCCAACAAACCAAGCAAGCTGTCACCTTCAAGATGTGCGGGTAACTTTAACCCTGCGGCAGCCGCGAGAGTCGGATAAATATCCACAAACTCGACGAGTGCGTGACTGGGCGTACCAATCGATTTTTGGCCCGGGATACTGAAAATCAAAGGTGCCCGCGCAGCAACTTCAAAATTCGTATGCTTCGCCCACAGCCCATGCTCACCTAACTGCCATCCATGATCGCCCCAAAGCACAATGGCGGTATTCTCACGCAAACCCAGCCGTTCTAACTCGGCAATCACACGCCCGACCTGCGCGCCCATATAGAACACCGATGCGTAATAACAGTGAATCAACTTCTTGGCCATTTTCTCAGAAAGCGGCCCCTTCTTCGGTATCCCATAGTAACTTCGCAATTCCCCCCACCGCGTCATCGCAACGTCAGGCACATCCTCCGGAGCGTACATATTCCCCGGCGTTGCGCTTCGGAATTGAATCCACCACATTCCATAACATCCAAGTTCCGACCGCAGATCATCGACCGCGATAAACAGAACAGTCATTCGTTTGTGATTGCCAGCCTGAACCTCAGAGCGTCCGACTTTACAAAAACAAAGTAATAACGTCACCGCCAAAATTCGACTAAGCCACGACAGACTTTTTGAATTTATTTACATTGCTACACATGCTTTTATTTACATCGCTACACATGCTTTTATCAAAAAGAAATTTCTAGCCACGCCCCGAAAAAACGGAAAAACTCATCGAGCCAGCTTTCCGACATTGTCGGGGATGACTTGAACATTGCCCTGTTTATCGACACAAACCATGGTTGTTTGTGCGGTCACGATCAGCTCATCGCCTCGGCGAATTTCATAGGCATGATCCATTTTCGCACGTGAACAGGCGGTGATCCAAGTCCGAACGGTCAAGTTATCGTCATAGTGCGCAGGCTTGCGATACCGAAGGTTCAAGCGAGCAACGACGAAATAGACCCCTTGCTTTTCAAGATCTGCATAAGCTTCGCCATCACGGGCGAGCATGTCCGTCCGGGCAATCTCCATCCAGATGGGATAGACACTGTGATGGACCACATTCATCGGGTCACACTCACAATAACGAACGCGAACGGCCGCTTCAAAATAATCAACAGGCGACGGAGCAGTAGAATCAGTCATGGTATTTTCAACAAATATAAAAGTTATCAACTCAGACAATCAGAGCAACAATTAGAATTATCCTAGCAGAATCGCCTTCAAGCTCCATCTGTGACATACAAGGGATTTACCTTGTCCTTGGTGAGCCAGCGACAATAGAAAACCGTCACCCCGCCGCCGAGCCAGGCTGCTACATATACATCACTTAAGAAATGAGCCCCCGCGATGATACGGGTCACCCCACACCCCACCGCCAGCAAGAAAAAAATACTCCTGGCAGAACGGTACCAAATGCCCATTAAAACCAACGCGGCAAACGCGGCCGCAGCATGGCTGCTGGGCATGGAGAGCCCTCCACCTCGATACCATTGATCGGCAAAAGAGCGAAAAACAAATGTGTCATCGCCGGCATGGGGCCGTTCCCGTCGAAAAACAACTTTTAAGACTTCAGCAACAATCCCCGAAGTAAACACCGTGATGAGCAACAACGTTGGACGAAACAAGACATCATCAATGGTTGCACCACACTGCTTTCGCCGCCCCCAATCAATGCACCCAAAGATCAACGCCACCACCAGCCATGTCGAAAAACTGCCTAGGATTCGTAATGCCCGATACCAATCTTCGGACCCCATATCATAATCGTGATCCCAAAACCCAAACTTTTCATAGACCCACTGATCCAACAGCAAACAGACGACCAATCCCAAGATCGCCAAAACGCCCCCCAGCCAAGGCCGACGAGATATCCAACAAGCATTTTGCATCACACAACCCAGTCATCGTCTTATCGACGACCCTTTTGAAAAATTATTTCTCTTTCAACCCAATCAAATCGTATAATCATATTCGATGACCCAGTTTCACATTCAATGCCATGCTTGCAAAAAAAAATACGAATCGCCGAAGATCAACGTGGGGAAAATGTACGTTGCCCCAGTTGCCATCATGTGCAGAAGGTCTCTGATTCGCAACTCAAAGCCAATCCCGTTGCGGCAAAACTGATGCAGTCTCTATCGGACCTTCAGGACCTTGAGCATGCAGTACCCTGCCCCGCCTGCACCCAAGAGATGCCCGCCGATGAAACACTTTGCCCCCATTGTGGCTACAACCTCACCACAGGCATGACCTTTGAGCAGGCTGCCCAAGCGACCGGGCCACACCATACCCGAGCCTGGCATCTACCGCCGTTTTTGGCTGCCACACTTGGAACCCTCAAAGATCTGTTCCGCATTATTACCCCCAAAGGCGTGTCCCCCACCGTCACAGGCACGGGGATGTTGCTGGTCATGACCTTGATCGTTTGTTTCGGAGGCACGTTTGTCTCCAACAACATGACAGGCAAAGCAAAGCATCTCAAGGTCAAACTGGTTGAAGAACTGCGAACCCATTTAGACAAAGAATATGCGGGCAAAATTGATTCTGAATATGTAGCGGTGATTGAGCCTGTGTACCTGGAACTGATTCCCTCAAACGATGTCCAAAACAGAGTCTCCTATACCGGGCAGCTCTCCATCGTCACCGAAGGCAAACGCCGCATCATTGGCGAAGTGGATGGCGTGTTCGACGCAGGCTTGCTGTTTTTTGGGCTGGAGTTAACTGACTCTCACCTGACCACCAATTTCAATCTCTACCCTGATTTCATGACCCTGTTTGCACGGGTGCAAAAACGGTAATTATAGAACGAAACAAACGCCATCTCCAAACACACGTTGAATCACGCCGACTATGTGAACAATTCTGTGAAACCCATCGGGTATAATAGGCATCGCATCTATAATGTACGCGTTGAGGCTTTCATCAAACCTTATCAATGTCAGTCTCCGCGAATAACCATTCGCACGATTTTTTTCGGAATTGGTATCTGTAGATGACCTCGCGTTTTTGTTCGGTAAGATGATGATAGGGCCTCATCAGCTCCGGGTGGTGTTCGAGGTCGTTGAACAACTACAATTTTCCATTCCCGCCCCGATGGGTCTATTTTTTTGTCCCGATATTGCGATTCGGAATTGAATCCCCCCCTTTAAGGGGCAATGGGCCGCCGAAGCCAAAGCACGGGGCTGGTAAGGAAAAACGTCTCATGTTCAAACGCTGGCTATTTGTTTTATCCACCAGTTACGCACTCGTCTTCTACTCCGAGGTTTTGTTCTGGGGCGCAAGAACGCTGTCCGATTTTCTAACCACCTGGTTTTACTATTCGCTGGCAACGTATCTTTTTCTGATGGTCGTTGATCGCTTTCGCGTCAATACGCTCTGGTCACTTTTTCTGGCGGGCGCGCTCTACGGCTGGCTGACGGAAGGGGTTCTGGTCCAGACCACTTATGAAAACCTGCCCATGACTATTTCTGATACGGGCCTTTCCTGGCACACGATGATTTCTGTCTGGGTGGGTTGGTATGCTTTACGCCTCGCGTTACTGAATAAATCTCCCCTCCGCGCCGCTGCATGGAGTATGGGAATCGGCATTTTTGCCGGTTTGTGGCTGCCCTTCTGGGCTTATGACCTTTCGACCGATGTGATTCCTTTTACGTTGGAGAGTCTGGGGTCGCTGATGAGTACCTTTGTTCCTTTTCTTATCTTGAGCTACTGGTTACAAAATCGATGGACCCCAAGTCCCTTCACCCCGCACCTCATCGAAATCGTCTTGATTGTGGGTCTTTTTCTGCTTCAGTTTACGACCACGGTGGTTGGGGCTTATCCCATTGCATGGGTTGTTTTGCCGCCGCTGCTGGTGATCCTCTGGACGGGTCTTCGCCGCCACCGTCTGCATGGGTCGGATGCTGAAAGTTATGTCCAACAGCTACATGGCCCAATACGCCCGCTCAATCTTCTGAGTGTCCTGCTCATCATTCCAGCCTCGCTGATTACTTTTGCTTTGAGTCAGACATTTGGCTTGACCCCGTACCCTCAATTTTTCATTTACCTGACCATTGTGCCTGGCGGATTTTTGATGCTGGTATTTAGCTTGCGGAAAATCTGGCGTTCACCCGGAAAACCTTCCCTTCACAATCGCCCGCACAAGCTTCCGTCGTGATTTGCCGCTGACATTCACCACGACGTATGATGACGTATCTGAACAGACCGAAGGTTTTAGCCAAGGCAAGGCAATGAACACATTTCTCAACATATTGGAACAGATGTGGCTGGTCACAGCAGAAATGTCGCCTTACCTGCTATTGGGTTTCGCGGTGGCTGGGGTGCTGTCGGTATTGATTTCGCCCAAGTGGGTGGAACGTCATCTCGGCGGGCGTGGATGGTGGCCTTCGATCAAGGCGGCTGCGTTCGGCGTGCCGTTGCCACTTTGTTCGTGCGGGGTGATTCCCGTGTCGGCATCACTGCGTAAACACGGCGCCAGTCGCGGTGCGACTTCCTCATTTCTATTGGCGACGCCACAGACAGGTATCGATTCGATCATGGCGAGTTGGGCGCTGCTAGGGCCTGTGTTTGCCATCGTGCGGCCGCTGGTCGCCATGATCAGCGGAATCATCGGCGGCGGACTCATTGATCTCATCGCAGGCAACGACCCATCGCCCGCACCAGACGCCATGGACACCGACGACGATTGCCATCGTGAAACATCCGAACGTCCCACGTTTTTGCAGCGCGTCCGTCAGGTCTTGCGTTATGCGTTCCTCACGCTACCAGCTGACATCGCGTGGTCATTAACCATCGGCATCGCGCTGGCGGGGCTTATTACCGTGCTGGTCGATCCCGGTACCTTTAAGCCCCTGCTCGGCGGCGGAATCGTTGCCATGCTATTGATGATGATCATCGGCACGCCGCTGTATGTCTGCTCGACGGGCTCAATTCCAATGGCAATCGGATTCATGCACATGGGCGCGTCACCCGGCGCAGCCTTGGCGTTCCTCATCGCAGGCCCCGCGACAAACGCAGCAACCATTGCGGTCACCTGGAAACTGCTCGGCAAAAAAACTGCCGTCATCTACCTGCTGACCGTCGCGGTCACCGCTGTCATGGCGGGGCTTGGATTTGACTTCCTCTTTGCCGACGCTGCCAGCGCCATGATCCCAGGGGCCCATGAGCATGGCACTGGCAGCATCGGCCTGATCCAGCACATCAGTGGGAAAATCCTGATCGCCATGCTCGTGATCTCTGTATTGGTCAAACGCTTTGGCAATCGACCCAAGGTCGATCTCGCGGGCAAGACCGTCCTGAACATTGAAGGCATGTCCTGCTCGCACTGCGCTTTGGCGGTCGCAGATGCACTACGTGAAACTGCCGGCGTTCAAAATGCCGACGTCGATCTGACGGGCAAGCTAGCGGTGATTACCGGCGACAACCTCGACATTGACGCCTTGATTCAGGCCGTTGTATCCATCGGTTACAAGGCTTCGGTTCAAACCATCAAAGAGGTGCTGCCATGATTACTGATACAGAAATAAAAACAAAGGATACGCCTGTTCTGGCCAAGCATTGAGGTCATGTTGAAGCAGAGGGATTCATCTAAGCTGCGACTTTCATGACCATTTCCTTGGCAAACTAGCTCAAAAATACTTCATTGCAAAATTGCCTCGCCGCTCCATTTGGAAGACCCCTCATGCCTGCTTGTTTAACTGATTTTGATGCAATCTTTTTGGATATGGATGGCACACTTTATCATGGCGACAAACCCTTGCCGGGCGTGGTCGACCTGCTCCAAACACTGGCAGCTATTCATCTGCCTTATGCTTGTTTAACCAATGCTGCATGGAAAACGCCGGAGCAAATCCATGGCCGGCTGGCCAACATGGGCGTTCATCTTGATCCGAACTATCTGTACACCGCGGGCATGGCCATGATTGATCGTGTCATGCGACAATGGGATTCTCCTCATGTTTGTTCCCTTGCTGGCCAAGCAGTCGAACAGATGCTCGACGACAAAGTCGTTCGCGTGACAGATCGGCAAACACACTGCGATGCGGTGCTACTGGCTAGCCACATGCACGCGGACAAAGTTCCTTTGAACTTGGCGTTGGGGGAAGTCGCGGTCCACCACCTGCGTCAGGGGGCTGAGTTATTGGTCAGTTGCAAGGATCGGGTCTATCCCATTGAAGAGGGTTATACCTTTGGTTCGGGCAGTTTGGCGGCCATGTTCATCTATGCGGGATTGGTCCCAGAGGAGCGGGTTCATTACATGGGTAAGCCTGACGCTATGTTTATGGAAGAACTTTGCCGCAAACTTCAGGTCGATCCAACGCGATGTTTGATGGTCGGGGACAATTTAGAATCTGACATCCAAGGGGGATTAAATGTGGGTATGACCACGGCATTGGTTCTCAGTGGCGTGACACAACAAGAAACACTCAAGGCCAGCGTCATCAAGCCCCATTTTGTTTTTGAAGATATCAATGCACTCTTTAAAATCATGGGGTAGCCCGCAAAATCCGGAATAGGAATAGCCACAAAAAACACAAAAAGACACTAAAAAAGAGTAAGCTCATCAAGAGCATTCAGGGTCGCAAAGAAGTTTGTGAGGGTTCTCAACACAATGTTTTTCTTCCTGTTTTAGAACGCCTCACGGTCATGTGTAGCGGTCCTGCAACTGGAAAAACGGCATGAACTTGGTTGCCAAGGCTATTGTTGACAATCAAGCCGCGACACTTGAGTGTGAGATGCTCTAAGGTTAAAAAATCATCTCTATTTTTCGTGTTTTTTTGTGTTTTTTGTGGCTATTGTCTTTCGTCTTCCCAAATTTTCATTTGAATACTATAGACAAGTTTTCTCGCGGCAAGCTTGCGGTTCTACCTACGATCATTCGATTGTTGTAGAATCTTTGCCATGCTTATTCTCGGACACGGATCGGACATGGCCCTTGCGCCAACGATTAGACCTTGGATCACACAAGGTGGCCATGATGTACGTAGTGCCTTGCGCGTAATCGGCAGGGGCAACTTTGAAGCGGTCCAACTGGATGTCACGCTCAGCGGATTGCGTGCGCGTGAACTGGATCAACGAGCCCGAAAAGATATAAACGCCTTGCTGGTGCGTCAAAGTTTACGTTTGGCCGGGCTGGATTTATTCATCCCTCGCAAAGATTTCCTGGCCTCGGATTGTGTGGACCGAGCGATGTCTGTGGCGGTTAGCACACTGGAATTGGCGGGCGACCTGGGACATATTCCGGTGAGTTTGCCATTGCCTGTGGAATCCTTATCGAGTGATGTCAAGGCAGCTCTTGTGGCGGCAGCTGAAGGGTATGGCGTGACGTTAGCGATCCATGCAGAAGATCAGCTTGAAGCACTCGAAGTTTGGCTTAAAGAAGTCAATCAACCTTGTCTCGGAGCAGCCTTGGACCCGGCTAGTGTGATTGCGGCCGGTGATGACCCGGTGGCGACAGCTCAAAAACTGGGCGAGCATCTTCGCGTCGGCCGCCTCAGTGATGAACAAGCCGAAGGCCGCCTGCGTTGCCCGGTGGGACAGGGAGAATTGAATCTTCAGGAATACCGCATGACGCTGGACCTTGCTACGGGGCGGGGAACCGGGGGGGCCGGGGGTGGGCCGGTGGTTTTGGATTTGCGGGGTTTGGAAAATCCGATTGCTGCTGCGACAACCGCTCAGTTGGCTTGGGAGGAAGCTTCATTTTCTGTTTGATCGGGTTCAGCAACATCCTTAGGGTGCAGATGGATATTCCCTCGCAGCACGAACACCGCCCCGATCAGAGAATACAAAATTTGATACAGACGGGTGAGCATCAACATCCCCACCAATTGATTCACGGTGCATAACGGCGGCGAAACGAGTAATTCTTTACCAATGGCTTCCATGATTCCGAGCCCTTGATAACTGATCGGAACCGCAGCCCCCAGAAACAATGCGGGGATGACCGTTAACAGTAAGCCTAGCGGAATAGTCATTCCCAACGCCAAGCCACTGATTGCGGTAGCTGAAGCTAAAATCAAGTGCAAGACCGTTGCCATTCCCAAGGCTGAAAAAACGGTGGGCAGATGGTGCCGATACGCCACGGCCGCGGCATCAACCTTGGTAAGCAAAGCTCCGCCTGGCAATTTTTGAATCAGACTGTCAAGATAAAACAGGCGGCGTAACCGCTGTGAAAAATAGACCGATGCGCCGATTGCTCCGGTCAATCCCGTCCCCCAGATAAAAATCGTCACATGACGGGCTCCCGGCTCATGAAGCATAAACAGTCCGGTCACCCCTGCCACCACAAATAAACCCAAGAGCCCAATCACCCGGTCCACCACCACGGAAATGACCGCGTCAGCTTTACGGTCAGAACCCTTGGCAGCATAGTAGGCTTTGACCAAGTCGCCGCCGGTGGTGCCAGGCATGCAGTAATTAAAAAAGCAGCCGACCATGGACAAGCGAAAAGCATTCCACAATGAGCAAGGCAACCCCCGCGCCCGCAACAACAACCACCAACGCACACCCAAGATCGGATAGACCATCCCCGTCATGACAAAGCCCAGCAACAACAACCGCAAGTCTGCCCCTTTGAGTGTCGTCAAGATACCCGGATGAAAGGCGCCTTCAATATCCGTATGATCCTGCCAATTCAGCGCATAAGCAATGTACGCCAAGCCTGCCGCGGCCGTTCCAATTCGAAGAATAAGAATCACATATTTTTTCATTGTTTTAGATATTAGTCGGTTCAATGAAGAATTGCACCGCCATGACCAATTGGCCTGCTCGAACATCCCAGATACACTAGTGGATTATGACACAAATGCCTCCCCAAATGCCTTGGAACCAGCCACCCACCCCACACGGGACTCCCCCCGGTTCCCCCGGCTCCCCCGGCTCCCCCGATTCCCCTTCCCCAGCCGCCAAGCGAGCGGCAGTCTTTATGTGGTTCTTGGGCGGCCTGCAAACTCTGCTCTTTGGCTGCTGCTCCACAGGGTATGGCATCTTGGCGGTCGTGCCTTTGGAACAACTCAAACAAATGCCCAACATGAACCCGACCACGGCCTCACAGTTGGACCATATTCACCCGTGGGCTGGTGCTGCGGCACTGGCGCTATTTCTCTTGGGATTCTGCCCGGGCGTGGCGTATTTAATCCTCGGCTTCTTTGTCAAAAAACAACGACCAGGCCCACTGCTCGCCTCGCTGATCCTTGTTTTCGCACAAACGCTGGTCTTGGGCGTGGTGGGACTGTTGAGCATTCTCGGAGCAGTCATGCAGGGTGATCCCATGGCACTAACCATCTGCCTGATCTTCTTTGGAACGCCACTACTGCTTCAAGGTTTTACAATTTATTATCTCTTTGCAGCCAAGTCTGGTCGCCCTGCGGCCCCGCATAACCCATGGCAATAACTTCCCCCCAAAATCCATCAGACACCCCGCCACCAAGAGCCTTTGCACAGGGAACTGGCGTCCTGCTACAGGCTGTGGGCATCATGCTGTTTCTGTCTACCTGCTGTGTCTGTTCATCTAGTTTCTTGTGGAACCCGATCCGAACACCTGCCGAGGCGATCAGCCACACCGCTTCGGATATCAATGAATTGGGCAATCAGAACCGCTCCACCCTGGCGAACCTGCTCAAAGAACCCAACAAAGTCGGCATGAGCTTATTGGTGTTCAGCATGACCCTCGGTGGCCTCTCGCTGGCGACCTTTGGGCTGGGGCTCCAAGCAGACCATCGCCGCGCTGCTGTCGGTGCGACGATCACTTGTATCATCATGCTGTTGGTCTTGATCCTCTCAGGCATCGGTCTATGGTCTCCACCTAGAACGTCCATCACAGTACGTCTTTGGCATGCGGGATTAAGTGTTCTCATTGTGATCACGCTGGGATTCATTCTCGCTGCCTGGCGTCAGGTCCAGAAAGATCCGCCGCCTGTGGATGTGGACATTTTGCCGCCTGATGCAAAAATCCCTTACAACATGTACCACGACGATCCACCTGAGGTACGGCTGGCCAATGAAATTGCGGCCCGCCGTCGCAAACTTGAAGCCGAACAAGCAGAACTCGATAAAATGGAGCAACAGCTCAACGAGGACAAGGAATCTTCTTCATGAAAAAAATGATCTTAAGCCTTCTCGTTATCACCACACTATTCGTCACGCCACAAGCCCAGGCGGTCGACGATGCCCACTGGAAAATAGCCCAGCAATGTATCGAACGCGGCATTGCCTTTCTACGTCAAACCCAAAACGACGATGGCAGTTGGACCCCCCAGCCCGGCCCCGCCATCACCGCGCTAATCGTGCGGGCCATGCTCGATCAACCCCACATTGATTCAACGGACCCAACCGTCAAACGAGCCTTGAAATTTATCCTGTCCAAACACCAACCCGACGGAGGATTCCATGACGGATTTCTCCAAAATTACAACACAGCCATCTGCCTCTCAGCCCTGTCACGACTCAACGATCAACCCGACATCGCCAAGCTCATCACCGGCGCGCAAAATTCACTCATACAAAGTCAATGGCAAGGCAACCTTGATCCGCAAGGACATCAAGTCAACCAAACCCATGCCTACTTCGGCGGGGCTGGCTACGGCAAACACGGCAGACCAGACATGTCCAACACCCAAATTATGCTCGAAGGCCTTTACGACTCAGGCCTCAACTGTAATGACCCGGCCTTCACGCGAGCCATGCTCTTTATCACCCGATGCCAAGGAACTGCCTCAAACAAATTCCATGGCAAAGCTATCGCCCCCGATGGCGGATTCATCTATGCCACCAGCCTCAACAAAGACAATATCGGAGTCCCTCAATCCATGGCTGGCTCCCAAGAAACGCCTCAAGGCAGCAGACTTCGAACCTATGGATCAATGACCTATGCGGGCTTTAAAAGTTATATCTATGCCAACCTCAGCCGAGATGACCCCCGCGTTGTCGATGCCTACCGCTGGATACGAAACAACTATACCGTAACGGTAAACCCAGGCATGCCCCCGCCATATCAAACTCAAGGGTTGTTCTACTATTACACCACCATGGCCCGAGCGCTCAACGCTTGGGGAAGTCCCACCATCGTCACCCCCGATGGCCAATCCCATGACTGGGCCAATGATTTGATTGATCAATTACAGGCCATGCAAAATACCGACGGATCGTGGATCAACAAGTCCAGCCGTTGGATGGAAACCGATCCCAATCTCGTCACAGGCTATGCTCTGACCGCTCTTATCTATGCCATCCGCTAACCCCCCCGGAAGCCCCCGGAAGTTTCCCTTGGCGAGACTTCAAGCCCATTGGAAACCGAGCCTTCAGAACAGGTACACTTTGTTCACTCGTGGCCTTTAAAGACTCTAGGTAAAAAGCCCATGCGTTGGTTTGCAGCAGACATTGTCGAAGCCGTGGCAAAGGGGCTCGCCCAACATGCCGAGGCAGAAAATGCCGAGCAAGCAGTCTATGGCCTAGATTGCCTTGATGAACTGCAACTCCATCCCATCATCGCCCAAAGCCTTCGTCAAACAGGTTACGGCATCTGGCCTGAACAGCGATATCCCGATGATTGGCATCTGGCCAATCAAGCCCAAGGCAAACGCTGTGACCTGGTTCTCACACCCAATGCAAATAGCCAGGGACTCCGCGAACAAAATATCATAGGAACCTTGTTCGACACCCCGGACCTGACCGACCCTGAACAAGCGTATTGGCTGGAAATCAAAACCGTGGCACAATTTGAAACCAGTGGCCCATTCAAACGCTACTCGGCAGAACTGTTGAGCCCCGTGGCAGCAGACGTTAAAAAATTACACGCCGACAGCCATATTTTTCACGCGGGTTTGCTGCTCGTCTTGTTCACACAGACCAAGGAAGTAGCTGAGCACGATCTTCACGCTTGGCATGATAAATGTCTCGACCGTGGATACCCCATTGCCACCGGCGCTACACGCACCTTTGAGATCACCGACCGCATCGGCAACGGCTGCTGCGCGGTGAGCTTGTTTGGTGTGGGACGATAGACGGCCACGCCCAAACATCAACGATCACAAAATCAAAATTAAGGCTCTTTGAAAAATAGCCTTCCCCCATCCAACATCCAGGGGCATCGCATCTAAATCAAGCCTTTCACAATTTTGAGCAGGTAATCGTGATTCCATCCGCATTGGAGGCGTTTTGATTGAATGCCCACCTTCAATGTTTTCTCGTTTTTCAACAAATTCTGACTCAATCGCCACATGCGACTGAAGTTTTCTGCTCCGTGCCCTTTGCGAATGCGACATTGATCCGCTCTAGAGCGTGTTATGCACTTTTGGGGTGATGTCCGATAAGGGAGGTATGAGCAAACAACATTATCCCAGCGACGTATCGGATGCAGAATGGTCTTTCGTGGCACCGTATTTGACCCTCATGAAAGAAGAGGCTCCCCGAACGTAACAGTCTTCGAACTCACAAAAGCATCGAAAACCCCGAAGTCTGGCTCCGTATTATCCACGTAACTCATGATTATTCAACCACTTCTGGCAATTATCATGAACAGACCGTCGAAATATCCCTTGGCCCCAAACCTACCTTCAGAAACGGTGATTTCAGAAAACTCAGCCGCAAGGTCGAATCCAAGCAAGTGGTCAGCGCCGTGCCCCCACGCATCCGCAATCGCAAGCCTCCCAAAGAACCCACCATCCCGAGAGTGGTTGAGCTCCTCAAACAGGCCCAAGAGTGGCAACGCCAACTCGAAAACGGGGACATCGAAAACCGGGCCCAAATCGCCCGCCAAGAAAATATCTCCCGCGCCCGGGTCACCCAAATATTTATGCTCCTGAATCTCGCCCCGGAGATCCAGGAACAAATACTCAAATTGTCAAAGAGCGTCACGCAGCCGGTTACCGAGCGGATGCTTCGGCCGATTACCCAGATTGCTGATCCATCATATTCAAAGAGAATTATTCCAAAACCTTTAATCTCTATGCTTTGAATTTAATGCTGGACTCGACACCTTCAAGATACTCAAATATATTGCTAAGATCATCTTCGTCTTGAGGATTCTTTGCATGGTTTGCTTCAGCGGCGACATATCCAACCAAGTCGGCAAGTTCAAATTCCGTCAACTTTAGGATGACATAGAGCGTGTTATGCACTTTTCTCCAGTATACTCACGAGTCTCTGCAGCATGAGAATTGTGAACACCAAGACATGCATTCCCGCGAGCGTGGTCGCGAGCCTTTCATAGTCCCTTGCCAACCGTCTAAAGCGGTTTAACCAGCCAAAACTCCGTTCCACCACCCAACGACGT
>JAJRRC010000086.1 GCA_024279865.1 Planctomycetota bacterium
GCCTGCCGCTGGGATGCGGTAAGTTCAATGACTACTTTGAGCGGTGAGTTCATGATCCCTCCTCCTTGATAGATGAATTGTGACTATGAAGAAGTATCGGAATTCGGAATGTCGAACAATTTAACTGCAATAATGCTCTAGTACTACAGTTGCGCATATCATTTTGTCGATGAATACTTCCGTTCCGACTTCATTGGATGTGTTGGCATGGATGCTCAAGAGGTCAAAGGTTGGGATGTTGATTTTGCGAGGATGTGGGGTCAGGCGGGGGACTGCTTTGGCCGACATGATCTGCGGAGACGGGCGGCAGCTTACGTTCGCGGCCTGCTCGGGGACGTACGACGCAAAAACAGTTGGCAGTTGGCGGAACATGTCGGGGCTGCGACGCCACATGGTTTTCAACGTCTACTGGGACGCGCTTGCTGGGATGCGGATCAACTGCGTGCGTATGCAGTCGATCATCTGTTGACGCACCACGAATCGGGCGTGTTGATTGTGGACGAGACGGGATTCCTCAAAAAAGGCGACAAGTCGGTGGGCGTGCAGCGTCAGTATTCGGGCACGGCAGGTCGCGTTGAGAATTGCCAGGTGGGTGGGTTTCTGGCCTTGGCGACTTCGCGTGGGAAGGCATTGATTGATCGACAATTGTATCTGCCCAAGAGTTGGTCTGGCGATGCGGTGCGTCGACGTGAAGCAGGTGTGCCTGACGATGTGAGGTTTGCCACCAAGCCGCAATTGGCTGTTGCGATGTTGCGTCGAGTCTTGGATGCGGGTTTGCGTCCACGCTGGGTGCTGGCTGACGCGGTATACGGTTCAGACAGTTAAACAAGGCATTTTTTGGAATCACGGGGTCAGCCGTACGTGATGGCGGTGATGTCACAACAACGGTTGTGGGTGAATTTCAAACAACAGCGTGTTGATGCGATCATCAATGAAGTGCCCGAGGACCAGTGGCAAACGCACCGCATTGCTCAGGGTTCCAAGGGCGAGCGTGTGTATCAATGGGCGGCCGGGAAGTTTGGCATTCCGATTGAACATCTACGCGGCAACCTGCAACCTTGGCTGCTGGTACGTCGCAACGTTGAGGACACGACGCAACGGGCTTACTACTTTTGTGCTGCACCGTTGGATGCCACGATGGGGGACCTTGCGATCGCTGCGGGGCAACGTTGGGCTGTGGAGACCAGCTTCCAAATGGCCAAGCAGGAGGTGGGCCTCGATGCCTATGAAGTGCGTTCGTGGACGGGCTGGCATCGCCACGTGACGCTGTTGATGTTGGCGTTAGCATTTTTGTCAGCGGTGCGTGCTCAAGTGCGTGAGCCGACAAAAAAAGTAGGCCTGATCTGGTCCCGGTGACCGAGCCGGAGATTCGCAAGCTGATGTTGGCCATCGTTTGGCCCAGGCTCAACAATGTCGAACGTGCGTTAGCTTGGTCAGCCTGGCGACGCCGACATCAAGCCATTGCAAAACAATGCCACTACAAGGCAAGGGCACCTGATGATAATGCGGAACTGTAGCACTAGGGAAACTTTCGGCTACTTCCGGGGGCGGGGGTAGCCTTGGGGATTTGTTTTGAACCATTCCCATGCGGTTTGAACAATCGCGTCAATGTCGGTGTAATTGGGACTCCATCCGGTTGCTTCGCGGAGTTTGTCTGCATTGGCATAGAGCTGAGCGGGATCGCCTTCGCGGCGAGGGCCGACTTCCACGGGAATATTTTTACCTGTTACGCGTCTAGCTGCGTCGAGGACTTCTTTCACAGAGTAGCCGTTGCCGATGCCGAGGTTGTAGAAGTTTTGATCGCCATTTTCCAGATTCGCCATGCACAGGACATGGGCATTGATCAGGTCTTCGACATGGATGTAATCGCGTACGCAGGTTCCGTCAGGCGTGGGGTAATCCGTCCCAAACAACGTGACCTTGTCGCGTAAGCCCAAGGCAACGAGGAGCAGGACGGGGATGAGATGGGTTTCCCCCGTGCCATGGTCTTCGCCGATGGTTCCGTCGGCAGCGGACCCTGCCACGTTAAAATATCGTAACGCGGTAAAAGCGAACTTGGGATTGGCTGCTGCATAGTCTCGCAACACATGTTCGACCATGAGCTTGCTCATGCCATAAGGGTTGATCGGATGTTGTGGCATCTCTTCGACAATGGGCATCCGGTCAGGCTGGCCATACGTCGCACAAGTCGAACTGAACACCAAGCGATGAACGCCCACCTGATTCATCGCACGCAGGAGACTGATACTGCCCGCGGTATTGTTATCGTAATACCAAAGCGGATCACCCACGGATTCGCCAACATAGGCCAATGCCGCAAAGTGGTAGACTGCAGAGATATGGTGACGTTGTAACACGTCAGCCACCGCATCGGTTTGCCGCAGGTCGATCTGTTCAAGGATCACATCCTCGGGAACCGCTTCTTTGTGTCCCCGGGACAGGTTGTCTAGCACGACGACGTTTTGTCCTCGCATTTTAAGTTGTTTCACGCAATGCGAGCCGATGTAGCCCGCTCCGCCAGTGACGAGTACGTTCATGTTTAATGCATCCATTTCATAATAGCGACGCCACCCACGAGCAAAACCACAAAGACAACGCAAAGTAAGTTGAAGTATTTATCGATCAGCGGGGTTGCCTTGGGACCGACCCAATAGAACAACAATGCCACGCCAAAGAACCTTGTCGCACGTCCGACTAGACAAGCCAATGTAAAGATGAGCAAGCTCATTTTTGCAAACCCAGCTGTAATCGTCAGCAACTTAAAAGGGATCGGCGTGAGGGCTGCAATAAAAACATACCACTGGCCATGCACTTCAAATTCACCTGCCAGTAAATCCACGCGATCTTGGGTAATGCCTGGAATCATCAACGCCAAATCAATGAGGCTACACCCAATGACATACCCCAGATACGCCCCCAAAACACTTCCCAAGGTACAGACCGAGGCAAACCAAAGAGCCTTCTTGCGATTCCCCAGACAAAGCGGCGCCAACAACACATCAGGCGGAATCGGAAAAAAACTGGATTCCACAAAACTCAACACAAACAACGCCAGCGTGGCATGTTTGTGACGAGCGAAGGAAATTACCCAATCGTACATTCGCCGATGAATCGCCCAACGGCTCACCGTCGGCACCTTTTGCTCTATTGTGTTCGAAACAGAATCATTCATACAAATAGTGTCAGCCACGAAGGGCCGCTTCTCCTCAGTTCATCAATGATAGAACGAACATTTTAACGCCGAATGCAAGAGTCTGCCCAAATATTCGATTGGGAAAATGAAAGAAGTGAGCCACTGGCCGCTACAAGAAGAAACCAATCGACAAAATCATGTATCGCCTCATTCAACCAAACTGAATGAGATTGCCCTTTTCATCCAAGGGTCGAAAATAACCGTGAATGCACTCGGTATTGCGCACCGCAAGTTGAATATGATTTTTACTGGCGAACCCCGCATTGGGATAAATGGGTGCACCTTCGACAAATGCCGCTCGAACGGTATCAAAGGGAATATCACCGTTTCCTTCGCGATTTTTATGAAGCATCCGAAAAACCGCACAATCAAGTTTTCGATCTACAAGATCTAAACCACCCGTGTTCTGAGGCAATGATTCTCCGGCCTTATCCAAGGTCTGAGATAAATCACAATGCGCTTGTTTGACCATTTTGATAAAGCCGCTATCAAGCAAATTAAGACAATAGCCCAAGTTAATAATTGCACCTACGACTGCGGGATTCTCAACTGTCTGTTTCGAGGGATGAGAATGTTTTTTTATAGCCACGGCAAAGTCATACGCTCGTTGGGGATTATGCTCCCAAAAATAAATCCCATTGCCGAGCCAGTCATAATCATTTTGACTGGGTTCAAGGCTTGCTTGGCCTGCAAAAACTTTTTCTGCAATTGCTTGGTCGCAACCATGATAACCAAGAATAAAGGAGGGAAGAGCAATTACCACGATTAACGATACCGCTTGTCTAACCGAACGCCATTGGGTGATGATTGGTGCTCTACAAGAATACCGATTTCAAGCAAAAAAGCGCGAGCCTTCTCCGGGCTGTCCTTGATCTCTTCACGGAGCTTCCGGGATGCAGCCATGTATTCTCTGACAACTTGACGAGGATCTGCAGCTCGATTCATACTTGTATTATCGACCATGGCCGCCCCATTGTCCAGAACTCAATTATTCAGTGCAAACACTCATCCTTCAACTAATTTAAGGCATTTCAGTGCTTATGCCCTGCATGTTTGTCTTCTTCAACAACATGCTCGACCAGCGAGAAATTTCGCAATTGAATCGAACCAACCATTGTCCCCAAGAACAATCGCATGGTAGGCAAATTGCCTTCAACAAGACCCTTGGCAGTAAAGGTCAACTTATAGCTTTTCCATTTATTGGAAATCTTCACAGGCTTATTCAAGCCATAAGGCTTGTAGGGCTTTCCCTCCTGTAGACAGCTTGTTTGAATCAAAAGTTTCTTTTGATCGGTGTCTTGCTTGGCATCAAAGGAAAAATCATACTTTTGGCCTTCTTTTAATGTGACCATCTGGATGAGTTGGACATCGGTCGCCCCACGGGGTTTCTCTAAAATCTCCACCGTGAGAACACCTTTGTCCACATGCTTTTTGACTGCGGCTTTGGACTTGGGGTGAGCATAAAAAACCCAATGAGAGAGTCCCTTTTTAAAATCCTCGTTTTTCAGAATTTCATCCGCAGAGACTGCAGTGCTGAGCAACCCCAGAACAAGCAAGCCACAACTGAGGTGAGATAGAAAAAATTTCATTTTGAACGACCTTTCCATATTTAAGGTAAATACTTCTGCCTAGCATCCCAATGACACATGTTTGAGACCCACTTCAAAGAGTAGAACTCTACTTCAACACTGTCAAGGCATTTTTCAAGATGCCAAGCGTCCCCAACGCCCTTTGAAAGCTAGAACCTACTTCCCAAACCTTCTTTTCCACCCCATCGCTAAAACACCATCAAAGTAAACTGTTTTTTCTTGTTCGCAAAGAAGCCTGCCTATTCAAAATACGTTTTTATTCGTATTTATTTTTAACATCAAACAAAAACACAAGGGCACCTTGACTCTGTTCGGCATATTTAATAAACTGTTTATCGTCTTTTCCCTGCAATTAAACGGAAGATTCATACCAAATGAAAACCGAATTCAAAAATCTTCGGCCCCTTCGAACAAACGCACTTCTTCTAGCTAGTTTGATGCTTGGAAGCCTAGGCGGCTGTTCCACAGCCCGAGCCCAAGACAACCCCATCAAGCTGCCCCCACGGATTCGCAGTATCAGCATTCATCCCAAAAGCATCACGCCTGAAATCGTTCAGCGAGCGGTGGACTTTGGCGTGAATTTTATCATTTGCAATATCAAGCCAGACCCCGGCACCAAGGAAGTTCCCACAGAACAGAATCCGCTGTTGCCTTATAAAAAAGCGATTGAAAATTTGCGTCGTATTTTTCCGACATGTCATAAAAACAATTTAAAAATTGCCGTCGGCGTGGTTCCCTGGGGACGCAAACAGGACATTTTCTGGACCTCTGAAGAAGGTGGCACGTATCGGGACCATCTGCCCAAGTTCTGGAAAGCTTTTGCCACGGAATTTAAAGATGAACCTGCGATTGTGGCTTATGACATTATGAGTGAGCCAAACTTTCCAGAAGGTCGCTATGACGTTTGGCAAAAAGATTTGTTGCCTCGCAGTATTGCAGAAATACGCAAAGTGAATCCGAATATTTGGCTATTCGTGCAACCTGGACCTTGGGGAATGCCTGGTGGCTTTGCTCAGCTAGAACCCATTGACGACCCTTATGTGGTTTACAATTTTCACCCCTATGCCCCCCATGGCTATCTGCACCAAGGCATCCGGGAAAAAAAGCTAAAAGAAAACCCAGCCTACGCCCCCAATCAGACTTATCCGGGAATGCTTCAAATGTTCAACGGAACCCCCCGCATTCATTGGGACAAAGAACAACTCAAAAAGTTCATGAAACCCGCTTATGACTTCTCTCGCAAACACAATGTCCGCATGCTCGCAGGTGAATTTGGCGTGGTCCGATGGGCGCCCGGCCGAGAAAAATGGATGGCGGACATGATTGAAATTTTCGAAGAATGGGGCTTTGACTGGTCCACCTTTTCCCTCGGCGGCTGGAACGGCTGGAACCATACCTTCGGACCAAACGATCGTCCTTCTCAGGAAAGCTTTGGTAATACCGAAACCGAAATCTTAAAAATCTGGAAAGCTGGCTGGGCTAAAAATTGGGAGTAATCCAAACGTTTCTTTGTGATTTCACTCAAACAACCCGAGGCGCATCCGTCGGCGAAAAATCGTCGGGATCGTTGACCAACGCACCGGCAGGCGCGGAGATACTTCCTCCAAGCAGCGGATCCTGCGTTTTGTGCATCCAACGTTCCAAACGGTCACGCATCTGATTGGCGATGTCTTTTAAGAATGGGGCATCAATGCGATTATTGGCTTCATTGGGATCAAACATCAAATCGTAAAGCATTTCCGACTCGACTGCGATATCGGATAGACCATGCTCAATCCAGAAAGATCGCGACTCTCCTTCATCACAATTGGACATCACGGGCTTGGCTCGTTGGTCATAACGTCGAATGTATTTCCATCGTTTGGTTCGCACGCTTCGCAAAGGTTCATACGCTGCATGAAAATTAACCTCGGCAAATAGTTCCTCGTGAAGATCTTCGGTTTCACCACGCACCAACGGACCAAGCGACTGGCCTTCAAGCCAGCTTGGTGGGTCAATTTGCAAAAGATCGCAAACCGTGGGAAAGACATCAAGATGGCTGACCATGGCATCGATGACCTTGCCGCCGGTGAATTGACCGGGGCCTCGCATGATCAGCAGGACCCCTGTGCCGTTGTCGTGCAAGTGGCATTTCATTTTGGGAAAGGCAATACCATGATCGGTGGTGCAAATGACCAAGGTATTTTCCGCCAAGCCTTGGCTGTCCAGTGCATCTAAGATCATGCCGATTTTTGCATCCAAAGAACGGGCACTGGCTTTGTAGCGGACCATGTCCTCACGCACCTGCGGGGTATCGGGGAAAGGTGTCGGTGGCAAGCAATAACGAGGATCATCGGCCGCTTCATCAAGCGTGGGGAACTCTCGATGCGTTTCAAAAAAACCAACCGAAAGAAAAAACGGCTCATCCCGCGGCATCTTTAAAAATTCGACCGCGGTTTCATGGGCGG
Organism: Planctomycetota bacterium; assembly: GCA_024279865.1. Classification (GTDB taxonomy): domain Bacteria; phylum Planctomycetota; class Phycisphaerae; order Phycisphaerales; family Phycisphaeraceae; genus JAJRRC01. The sequence continues at coordinate 7,230 of JAJRRC010000086.1, forward strand.
AATGATAATTTCCCAAGAAATGATCATAGCCAATCACCTCGGGAGCCTCTTTGCCATCGCGTGCGGTGGCAATGTGCTGTACACCCGCCAAAGCGGTGGTATAACCTTGTCCGCTTAATTGGTGTAACAAATGCTGCCTATAATCGTTCAAGGTAAATCCGCGATGGGCCAAGCCCAGCATGCCGTTTTGGTGGGCATAGCTACCGGTCAGCAAACAGGCCCGACTGGGGCTGCATGTGGGATTCACACAAAACGCTTGCCGAAACAACACGCCTTCTTCAGCGAGTTGTTGCAAACGCGGGGTGGGGACCGCGTGTCCATAAGGCTGAATGTATCGTCCTGTATCGTGAGAATGAATGTACAAAATATTGGGTCGCCCCCGGAAGTTTTTGGGGTTTCCCGCAGACTGACTTGTTGGCTGGGCTGACATTAAAACTTCCTTACGGATCAAAAAAAACAGAAAAACCTTATCAATATTATTCTTTTGAATCCAACGCCGTGTCTCGATCCTGATGCTGGGGACCGGTAAAATAGCCGAGCCTTAAAGGAGCTGAAGGCTTGCCTGCTTGGCCGACCATGAACTCGCACACGCGAATACAATCGCCACACTCGAGGCAATGGTTGTGACCTGGCGCGTCCATGATGGACAAGCCCGTGCGATTGGTGATCGGCAAGTTCAACTCGCGAGGTGGCAATGACACCGGGCAAATATTGTCACAAGCATTGCATTCAATACAGGTCTCTTCTTGATTGCGAAAGTGAATGCCAAAATAACTGGCGGGCGACATGATGGAATAGTACATGCCGATGGGGCAGACTGTTTTACAAAAATCCCATCGCCACCAACGGCCATGAACAAACGCGCCCGCAACACCAAAGGCCAACAACGGCCACATGACCAAAAGCGCCACAGGTGAACCCAGGTAAAACACTCGCAAGTCCACCCACCACGCCAAAACGGACAGCACAAACAAACCGCTGTAAGCCCCACCTTGTAGATGGGTCCATCGCCATTGCCAACGGGTCAATTTGGGGCGCTCGACCGCATCGCCGTAACGACAAATTTGACCCACCGGACAACCCCAGCCACAAAAAAGACGGCCCGCCACCACGTTACTCAAAAACGTCAATACATACATGGCAGCAATGCCAATGATCACGCCACCCAAGGCCTGCTTCAGCGAGGTGGGTTCAAAAAACAGACGGTGTTCATCGCCCCAAAAATCGACCCGCGCCAAGCCCGACAAAGGAACCAGAACCAACGTGCCCAATGAAAAAGCCTGGCTCAGCACACGCAGCTTCGGATAGCGATGCGAAACTTTTTCTTCCGCTTTAAGCAATTTAACCCGGCGTTTACTGGTATCACGGCTCATGGCAAAAATTTATCCGTCTGTCTCCAAGTCTTCATCTATATCTAATTCATCGTCTAAATCTAATCCGCCCTCTAGGTCCAAGCCTTCCTTTGCATCCACTTGGGAATCAACTTGGACATCAGTGTCCTGTGCGTCAGCATCTTCGAACGGTTCGGTGTCCTGAATTTCTTGAGCGGCATCGGCGGCTGTTTCGCCGTCGGCCGCTTTTTGAGCCTCGGCGAGTTCACGGTTGCGGGCGCGGGTGGCTCGGATTTTTACGCGGCGTTCAGCCCGTTTGCGTGCTTCTTCACTGGGCCATTCGTATTCGATTTCCCCGGTCTGAGGGTTTCGCCAATCGGGCGATGTTTTTCCTTCAGCCGTTTCCAGAGAATCTTCGGGGGGGAGCGTTTCGAGGCTAATTTCATCTTTGGCAATATTTTGAATCACCCGGATGCGTCGTTGACGAACCAGTTCAAGGGTCGCTAGGAAGAGGCCTATCATTTCACTGCGTGTTTTGCGGCCGACGAACATTTGTTGGAGGGTCATCGTGCCATCGCGGCCGAGCCTGTCGCAAATATCCTCCGCATGGAGCGCAATGGGCGTATCGTCGTAGATCACCTCATGGGTCGCAGAGCCGGACCCGATGGATTCGAGGATACGGGAAAAAGCTTCACACAAATCCAATACATTGACATCTTCAAGGTCGATTTCCACTGGCTGAGCGTTTTCCGCTTCATCGGTAGAGGAAGCCTGTTCACGATCCGCTTTGGAGAGTTTGGTGGGCATCAGTGGGTAGCGTTGCTCCCACTGCTCACGCTGATCATCCAATGCCATGGCCGCATCTTTGAATTTTTTATAAGCCAAGAGCTGCTGCACCAATTCGTATCGTGGGTCCGAAGCGCTGAGGCCATCCTCTACGTCTTCTGCCTCTTCGTCATCGGTGACAGGCACGATCATGCGACTTTTTACTTCGAGCAGTGTGGCTGCCATGACGAGGAATTCACCTGCCACGTCCACATTGATCTGTTCGATGAGCCTCATGTGTTGGAGGTACTGCTCGGTGAGCTTGGCCACGGGCAGATTGTGCAGGTCCACTTCGTGGCGTTTGACCAGAAAGAGCAACAGGTCCAAGGGGCCGTTGTAGCAATCTAAATCGATGCGGTAATCTTCTAGTGTCGGTCGCATGGTATTGGCACTCTTGATCATGGGCTTTGCCCTTTGTCTGCCTGAATATGATACAGTATTTAAGCTATCAGCTATCAGCTATCAGTTGTCAGCGAGTCCGTAAGAGGAGAAAATACAGGATCGGAAATGGTCTGTGGGCTTTGTTCGGATTCCTCCTTTTTTTCTGTTCTAATTTCTTACGGGCAACTGATCGCTTAAAAAAGATTTGGTATCCAATGGAAAAAAAATCAATTCATCAATGGGCACAGGACATCCTCAATGCTGAGGCTGCCGCCATTAAGGGCATCGTTATCAATGAAGCCTTTGAACAGGCGGTCGAACTGGCCTACCAACACACCAGTGAAAACAAAGCGGGCTCGCTGGTGATTAGTGGTCTGGGTAAGTGTAATTTTATTGCTCAAAAAATTTCTGCCACGCTGGCCTCCACCGGCACGCCTAGCCACTTCCTGCATCCCACCGAAGCGATGCATGGCGATCTGGGACGCATCCGCAGCTGCGACGTGGTGGTCCTGCTCTCATTCAGTGGCAACACCGAAGAAGTCATCAGCCTCGCGGCTCTCTTGCGTCAAGACCACGTCCCAACCATTGCCATCACCGGCAACGCGGACAGCCATTTGGCCAAACTTGCCACGGTCACGCTCTGGATCGGCAACATCACTGAAGCGTGCCCGCATAACCTAGCCCCCACCGCGAGCACCACGGCGATGCTGGCCCTTGGCGATGCCTTGGCGTTGTGCGTGAGCCGCAAGCGGGACTTCAAGGCAGAAGACTTTCGAAAGTTTCACCCTGGAGGTCTGCTCGGCCGTCAACTCATGCCCGTCACCGAGGCCATGCGATTTGCGGTAGGTCACTCCCTTGAATTGGCCCACACAGGCATGACACTGGGCGAAGCCTACCAATTGGCGGATGAAAAATCCCAAGGCCGACGGGCCGGTGCCATGCTCATCGTTAATGAACAAGGCAAACTCGCGGGCATTTTCACCGACAGCGATTTGCGACGGCTCGTGGTCAAAGAGGGTGGACAGGTCATGAACCTTCCCATTGAACAGGTCATGACCGCCAACCCCAAACACCTCACTTCCCAATCGCTCGTCCGCGATGCTGTCCAAATGGCCCGTGAACTGCGGATTGATGAAATCCCGGTGGTCGATGAAAACAACCAACCGCTGGGTCTGATTGATGTTCAGGACTTGGTGGCTTTGAAAGTAATTGAATCATGAATGAGGTGCTGGACATTCGCTTGATCGTGTTTGATGTGGATGGCGTTTTGACCGATGGCTCGATCCTCGTCAACGATGAGGGCATTGAGTCTAAGCGTTTTCATGTCCGTGATGGCTTCGCGATCAAGGCTGCTCAATCGCTGGGGATTCAGATCGGCATTTTAACCGGACGATCCACCCGGGCTGTCGCGTTGCGAATGACCGAACTGGGGGTGGACCTGGTGATGCAAGGGGTTAAAAACAAAGGCGAAGGCTTTTGCACGCTATGCAAAAAGGCAGGCGTTGAACTTGGGCAGGTGGCCTATCTAGGAGATGATCTCATTGACTTGCCTGCGATGAACCAAGCGGGCTATCCGATGGCGGTAGCCGATGCAGCCGTGGAAGTACGCAAAGTCGCCCGCTATGTCACCTCCCAACCGGGGGGCCACGGAGCAGCCCGCGATGCAGTAGAACATCTACTTAAACAAATGAATTTATGGGATCGCTTTGTCGAATCGTTCAGCCAGTAGAGTGTGTTGCATGCTTTGACACCCTCGGACGCGCACGCTGTAAGCGTGCGGCTTCTATGAAAACCCGCGGCTCGAATCTACCCGAGGAGCAACGGTTTTCATACACGGCTATTTTCAAACGATCCGCTTAAGTCTAATCGTTGTTTATTGATGCAAAACGTCTCGCTGCTAGCAAACTTGCTTGCGAGTCTGAGCTGATGTGAACAAGCAATCCGCAGCAAAAAAACAAGACGCTTTAACCCTGAAACTTCACAAAGTGTGCATCCTGGATCGGCATGACGATGTCCAGTGTTTCACGCAAAACCTGTGTCGGTGAATTCACCGCATCGACTTCAGCGATCATCTCTGGAGCATAATGCTCCAGAACCGGCTGAGTTTCTGCTTGGTAAATTTCCCAGCGTTTGCGAATCACCTTTTCATCTGCATCATCGTGACGATTGTCCTTCAGAGCGCGGCGGCGCAAACGCTGGAACATAGCCTCTTCGTTTCGACAGACCAAATGCACGACCTGCAAAACGTCGATGTACTCGTCCATGATCTTCGCCTGCTCAAGGGTGCGGGGAATCCCGTCCAATATGAGCATGTCCAATTTGGGCTTGTACTCGTTGGTCACGGTGCGGCTATGGATGGCTTCTTGCCAAATTTTGACAGTCACATCATCAGGGACCAATTGACCACGGGAACTGTATTCGTAGAAGATCTTGCCGATTTCACTGTGAATGTCGATGTTGCGAAACACATCGCCACAGGCACAATGAAAATAGCCTGGCACGGTTCCGAGTACTTTGCCTTGGGTTCCTTTGCCTGAGCCTGGCGCTCCGAACAACAAGATACATTTGTAGCGATTGGGCATGATTCTGATTCCTGCTAAAAGAAAAATCTAAATCTCAAAAAAAACACCGCCAATGGAAGTGCTATTGTTTCCAAATCAATTTAGGTACGAATGCCATGAGCGGGATCTGTTTCGTCTTCAAGCATTTCGGGGTCACGCTTGGCTAAGCTGGCCATATCGACACCGGTCGTCCCCTTAATGGAGGTGTTGACCGAGGATCGGACCCAATCAAGGCTGCCTGAGTACCACTCATACGCAAAACCGATAATGAGGATTGTGATAAAGGGCATTCCCACCCACAGAGCGGGTATGGGGGCTTCTCGGAAAACCACGGCCCATGGATAAATCAAAGCCACTTCCACATCAAAAATCAGATAAAACAAAGCCACGATATAGAATCGCAGGTCAAACTGCACCCAACTGGTTCCGATGGTGGGTTCGCCACATTCATAAATCGCTTGTTTTTCACGGTTGGGCATCGAAGGACGTAAGAGCTTGCCCACTGTCAGATTAACAATGACAAAACCAAATCCGACTGCCAGGAAAAGTGTTATTGAAAGCAGTTGTTCCATCTTTAAGACCGACTCCAGCTTGACTGTAGATCCAACCGAAAGGTTATCGTAACGATCTAATGCCAGTTGAACAACTTGGGTCCCCCCCCGGAAGCTGGCCATTGGTTAAACACAAGCTCTAGGTTGCCCCCCCCGCGAACAACCTAGAGGATCAGGGGACGGAGGCTTCGTAAGCGCTTTGTGGGTTGACGCGATCTGGACGGCCAGCCATGTCTCGTTTTAACTGGTACAAATAGCTGAGGTTTTCATCACCAAACTTGGCAAACCGAAGGCCCGGCTGATCATTGAGACAAAACGGTTTGCCTAGATGTTCTGGCGGAATCCGCTTGCCTTGGGTGTCAAACACGACGATGACATAGGGTGAAAATGAATCCTGATGGTTGTATTTCACCACCACGGCATAGCGGCCGTCATTGAGCTTCATTTTTGCACCAATGGGAAACGGCTGGATCAAGCCTCGAAAAACCTTCGTCAAAGCGGGGTCGTAAAACCGGCGGTTGGGCCCCAAGCTCATTTCCCACAAAATATTGGCTGGAGATTTGGCTTTTCGAAAAACATGTTCTGCGGTAGCTGCGTCAAAGGAATCGCAAATACGGACAATGCGGCTAAAAACATGCAGCTTGTCGCCTAGAATCCCACGTGGATAACCATTGCCATCGTAATTTTCGTGGTGCGTCCGAACCACCATCCGAGCGGCCGCCACAATGCTGTCAGGCAACATGTCCGCCCCCACATTGGGATGCTCATAAAGCATGTGCTTCTCATCGACGGACAACGGACCTTCTTTCTTGAAGATACTACGAATCGGGTACATGCCCAGATCCATAAACATCGCACCAAGGCCAAGTGGCTTCAGGTCCATCGCTTTGTGGGCGGTGAGGTTGCCCGCAGAAGTTTGCCTTATCCGTTCCTTGGCAACGTACTCTCCCACTGCACCGCCTAACACCATGCACAAGTAAAACACGTTGCCCGTATGCTCGGACAAATAGCTATCAGAATCGAGGCTGCGACTGATCAACGCTGAGGAAACCGGGTTGGCGGTAATGTAATCCATCACCTCCGACACCGAATCACTCATGGATTTAAAGTTAATATGACGGGCATCGGTCCGGGAATTAAACCGTTCCTGAACATGGCTCATCGCTTCAGAAATTTTTGTTTGGGCAGTCTGAGCCACCGTCCGATCATGACGGTCGTCTTCAAACTCCACCAGTTCATCGAGAACCGGGTCCCCCACCGTTAAACGCACATTGGGAAAACGACGTTTGACGGCATTGATATCCCACTGATCAAGGACCTTCCCTGCAGGCAACATCACACGATCTTTGAACATCAAAGAATCGCCTAATCGCATCCCAGGTTGTAACTCATCTGTACGGAGAATCAGCGGCATACCATTATGTATCGGACATCCACAAGGAACGGTTGATCTCAAAAGACGGCTTGTCCTCAAAGAAGCAATGCGTAAACTGGAAACAAACGGCCCAAACAAAACCTACTTACGAATCAACCTTAAGCCTTTACCATGCGAGAATTAAACCTTCTTCAACATATTTATGCCCATAACGACCAACTGCCCGGGCTGGTTCAAATCCCCCCTGGCGATGACATGGGAGCGATTCAGCTGGGCGACCAGACCCTTTTATTGGCTGTCGATCAGGTGATTGATGGGATTCATGTGGATTTAAAAACCACGTCACTCCAACGCATCGGCCGCAAGGCAGTCACGCGGAACCTCTCTGATGTGGCTGCCATGGCAGCGGTGCCTTTGGCGACTTTGGCGACGGCGACTTTGCCTCGCACCTTTGGCCAGGATCGAGCTGAAGCCTTGTTCGATGCCATGCGCCAAACCGCCCAGCAGTATCAGTGCCCGCTCGTCGGCGGCGACATGGCTATTGGCGATGGCCCCTTGCATCTCACCGTGACGATTTTAGCCAAACCCGATGGCATTGAGCCGGTCCTGCGATCTGGCAGCAATATCGGCGACGTGATTTGTGTCACCGGCCAGCTCGGCCGCAGTTTGCCCACAGGCCATCACCTCGATTTCCTCCCCCGCCTCCAAGCAGCCCGAACCTTGGCAAGCGATCCCCGCACCCGCCCCCATGCCATGATCGACCTCAGTGACGGCCTCGGATGTGACCTCAAACATCTCTGCGATGCCAGCAATCTCAGCGCCATCCTCTTTGAAAACCAACTCCCCTATCGTGACCACGCCAACTGGACCGAAGCCGTCGGCAATGGGGAAGATTACGAACTCTGCTTCACGATGGACCCTCAGTCTGTCCCCAAAGAAGCAGCCGGCGTTCGGATCAGCGTCATTGGTCAAATGATCGAAGTAAAACAAACACCCACGGTTTCTCTTCAACGCCTTGATGGTTCAAGGGTTTGCCTTGACAATCGAGGCTGGGAACATCAGGATCAGAATCATGTTTGAACTCACATCCACCAGCCCCGAGCAAACCTTACTCCTAGGTGAAGCCATTGCGTCCCAGCTCCAGCGGGGCGATTGCCTGACCCTTGATGGCGAACTAGGCGTTGGCAAAACCCAGCTCGTCCGAGGTCTCGCCGGCGGCCTGAACATCGACCCCCATCAAGTCGCCAGTCCCACCTTCGTCGTCATGCACGAATACGAACCGCGCGAGGGGTCCTGCAATAATCCAAATTCCCAAGAAAAAATTTCCGACGAAGTATCCAAGGACTCAACCCCTACCCAAGGGCCAGCTTCCGGGGGGGCTTCCGGGGGGGCTTCCGGGGGCGGGGGGGGGATTTGGTTGATTCATATTGATGCTTATCGTCTGAACGATTCTGCGGAGCTGGACCAATTGGGCTGGAAGGATGAGCAGGATCAGACCATCATGGTCATTGAATGGGCCGACCGCGTGGCAGAAGCATTGCCTGCGGATCGCTTGGCCATCTTCATTTCACATGCGGGTCTGGAGCAACGTGACTCGATTTTTACCGGGCATGGCCGCTGGGCCGACCGCCTTGAAACTTTAGAAAAACGACTGAGAACTCTCTAAAATGACAACGCCCCCACCGAAAAAAGACGACCACACCTGTCCGATCTGCGACGCTCCTGCGCCTCAAACGGTTAAGACATTTCCTTTTTGCACAGATCGCTGTCGCACCCTTGATTTGGGGAAATGGATCAAGGGTGAATACGTCATTAGCCGTCCGATGGAAGAGGCTGACTGGGATGAAGATTAGCGTGTTTATGAATTCACCTGTCGCGTTCAAAAGAATCCGACTCTTCGGCCCCGGGGGACCTTAGAATTCGGCTTTGTCAAAGCTGCACGCGGACAGCTTGCGCATCTGGAAAAATTCCGGGGGATCAAAGAACCAAAACAGAATGCTTGGATGACCACGCTTTAATCGCTTGATTCATTTGCTTCGTTTGCTTCATTTGCCGCCTCAGCTTGCGCTTCGGGGGAGATGCCATAGACAACCAATTGATGGCTCACCGGATTAAAGCCGTGTTCTTCGCAGATACGGTCACGGATTTCTTTGATTTGCGGAGTCGCACAAGCAATAATTTTGTTGGTCTCAAGACAAACCAGATAGGCCATCGGCTCGCGTCCGTAGCTCAATTGATAGTGCGCCTGTTTGGAATCAATGAGGACTTCACGAATAATTTTTGATTCGAGTAGATGTTTCAGCGTGCGATAGATGGTGGCTTTACTGACTCGGATGAGTGCTTGGCGCATTTCATCATAGAGTTCGTCTGCTTCGAAAACGCCTTCTCGAGAAAGCACTGCTTCGAGGATTTTAGCCCGTTCGGGGGTAAACTTAAGCCCTTGGCCTTTCAGAAATCGCCGAAAGATTGAACAGGCAGGCGTAAAGACAACATCATCTATAGCTGGGTCAGAACTGTTCATAGCGATCCATTCTACGCTGTTACAGACCAAAGGTGTAGTGGCCAGAGTAGGCGCGTCTGGCCAACGCGTGTATCTTGTCCCACAGATTCACCTTTTGCAGGAGACAGAACGTTGTCACAAGCTTCTATTCGCGTCGGCATGATTGGCTGTGGAACCGTGGGCAGCGGTGTTGCTCAACTATTACGAGATCAGAAAGATCTCTACACCACCCGCGTCGGCCGCACCATTGAACTCGTTGCAGTCCTTGTCCGCAATGTGGACAAAGCCAAGAACACAGGCTTACTCCAAGACATTGCTGTCACCAATGACCCCGATGCCTTTTTCGCCAACGACATGGACATCGTCCTAGAAGTCGCAGGTGGCATTGACCCCATCAGCCAATACGTCCAAAGAGCCCTCACTGCCGGCTGTCACGTCGTCACCGCCAACAAAGCACTGCTGGCAGCCCAAGGCCCCGAACTTTTCAGGCTCGCCAAACAACACAACGCGTCCATCGCACTCGAAGCCTCCTGCGGCGGCGGCATCCCCATCGTCACCGCATTGACCTTCGGCCTGATGGCCAACCGCTTTGAAGCCCTCTACGGCATCCTAAACGGAACCTGCAACTACATCCTCACGGAAATGACCCAAAAAGGTAAAACCTACGAAACCGCACTCGCTGAAGCACAAGAAAAAGGCTTCGCAGAAGCAGACCCCGCCATGGACGTCTCCGGACAAGATGCCGCCCAAAAACTCGCCATCCTCGCAGCCATCGCCTTCGGCGTACAAATCACCGAAGAACAAGTCCACAGCATCGGAATCAATAACCTCAACCTCGAAGACATCCAATTCGGTGCTGAACTCGGCTACGACATCAAACTACTCGCCATCGCACAACAAACCAACGCAGGACTCAGCCTCGGCGTACGACCCTGCTTTATCCATGCAGACCTGCCGCTCGCCCAAGTTCACGGCTCATTCAATGCCTTGTCCGTCTACGGCAACGCCACCGGCCATAGCATGTACTACGGCCGCGGAGCAGGACAATTCCCCACCGCAGGCGCCATCGTCAGCGATCTACTCAACCTCGTCGGGCAAGGCTACGCACCAGCCTTCGGGCAAATGAACCTCTGGCCAACGGACCAACCCGCCGCAACAGTCGCCTCGGCTGATGAACTCACGAGCCGTTTCTACCTTCGCGTCGATGTCCCTGATGTCCCCAACGTCATGGCCAAACTCACCCGCGCCCTAGGCGAAGCAGGCATCAGCATCTCAGCAGTCATGCAACATGAAATCGATGCTGGCAACCACGTCCCCGTCGTCATCCTCACCCACCAAGCACGCCAAGGCGATGTCCTCAAAGCCATCAAGGCCATGAAGACCCAGCTCAGCATGCCCACCGAACCCACATTGATCCACATCGTGGATTTCCCCGAGGGCTGATTTTTAATTAAAAATTCTATGACCTACTTTGCGGACTTGGCTTACAACTCCACAAAGAACTGTCATTACGCCCAAAACCTGCCGCTTTGGCCTAATGAATGAAACGCTCATCAGCTTGGTCGCGACCCTGCTGGATGATCACTCTTACAGATTGCCGTCTTTTTGATAAAAGGAGTTCATCCATGCCACTTTTTACTTCCAAACGTATTTTCTACGCCATCATCGTTGGAGCCATGGGTCTGGGGCTTGCTCAACCCACTTTCGCAGGCTATGGCGGGAACCGGGGGGACCGGGGGGACCGGGGGGACCGGGGGGACCGGTTCCGTCAATCTGACCGAGGGCATAACCGATACAGTCGGCACAACAACCGCCACCATCGCCGTCATGACAGCCAAACCCGCTTCTCCATTCAGCTCGGAAACGCTTTTTTTAGCGGATTTTTTGGGTCTTGTTGCAAAAGCGGCTACTACCGCCAAACATGGGTTAGTCCTGTCTATTACACACGATACGATCGCTGTGGCAATCCCTATCAGGTCATGATCAGACTAGGATACACACAAAAAATTTGGATTGCTGCAACCTGTCGTGACCCCAATGGGTATTACCATCGAGGACACAAAAGACAATCCCATGGCCGCAACACCTATTAAGTTGCGGAGCATTCGATCACGCCCAACCATTCTCCCCTCTCCTTGATCGCCCACGCCCGCCCAGGCGTGGGCTTTTTTTACCCCCCCCCGGAAGTTGGCCCTTGGGTAAGCACAAGCCCTCGGTTGCCCCCCCGGAAGTTGGTCCTTGGGTAACACAAGCCCTCGGTTGCCCCCCCGGAAGTTGGTCCTTGGGTAAGCACAAGCCCTCGGTTGCCCCCCCGGAAGTTGGCCCTTGGGTAAGCACAAGCCCTCGGTTGCCCCCCCGGAAGTTGGTCCTTGGGTAAGCACAAGCCCTCGGTTGCCCCCTTGGAAAATTCCTCCCTTTCAATTCCCAGCTCTCCCACCCATGGGTCAAAAGCTCCACCCTGAGGATTCTGAGTCTCCTGCGATCATCACAACGCCGAGCCCTGAAGTCTTCTGAAGGGCCGAATTCCCCCTCATTTACTTTCCCCCCACGCCAAATCTTGACCTCACCCCAAACTCCTCCCCGGCCGCTAGTTCGCTCAATCCCTCAAATACTGGTAAAATCTTCCTTTTCCACCTTTCAACCAAGGCTGAATATGACCACGCAAGAAAACGCGCCAACACCTGAACCGACACCACAAAACAGCCCTTCAATCTATGGTGAAGACAGCATCAAAGTCCTTGAAGGACTCGAAGCCGTCCGCAAACGACCCGGGATGTACATCGGCGACACCACCAGCCGCGGTCTCCATCACCTCGTCTACGAAATCGTCGACAATGCCATCGATGAACACATGGCCGGCCGATGCAACAACATCCGAATCAAAATCTACAACGATGGTTCCATCTCCATCACCGATGATGGCTCCGGTGTTCCCGTCGGACCCTACACCCACGAAAATCCAAAACTCCACGGCAAACCCACCGTCGAAATCGTCATGACCGTCCTGCACGCAGGCGGTAAATTCGACCACGACTCCTACAAAGTCTCCGGCGGACTTCACGGCGTGGGCGCCAGTGTCGTCAATGCACTCTCGGAATGGCTCGAAGTCGAAGTCGCTCGTGACGGCAAACTCCACACCATGAGCTTCGAACGAGGCATCACCTCCGAACAAATCCACGTCATCGGACAACGAACCAATACAGGCACCAAAGTTCGCTTTAAGCCCGACCACGAAATATTTCCCGATACCGACTTCAGCTTTGATATCCTCGCCAGCCGTCTGCGAGAATTGGCCTACCTCAATCCAGGCCTCAAGATCAACATCGAAGACGAACGCGTTGCTGACAAATCCGAAGCCTACTGCTTCCCCGAAGGCATCGTCTCCTTCATCGGCGCAATCAACGAAGGCAAAGACCTCGTCCACGAACCGCCGATCTATTTCAAAAGCGAAGATGCCGCCAACAGCCTCGTCATCGAAGTGGCCATGCAGTACAACACGTCGTTCAGTGAAACCTTGCTGACCTTCGCCAACAACATCAAAACCATCGAAGGCGGCACCCATCTCTCGGGCTTCAAAACCGCCATGACACGAACCCTCAACAACTACGCCAAAGCCAACAAACTACTCAAAGGTGACTCCACCCCCACCGGCGATGACCTTCGCGAAGGACTCGTCGCCATCGTCTCAGTCAAACTCGGCGAACCCCAGTTTGAAGGACAAACCAAAACCAAACTAGGCAATGCAGAAGTCGAATCCTTCGTCAGCTCCAACGTCGGCCAACAACTCACCGCCTGGCTCGAACAACATCCCACCGATGCCAAACGCATCTGCCTCAAGGGACTCATGGCCGCCCAAGCACGCGAAGCTGCCCGACGCGCCCGGGACCTCACCCGACGCAAAGGTGCCCTCGACGGCGGCGGACTGCCAGGCAAACTCTACGACTGCACCTGCAAAGATATTGCCCTCTCTGAACTCTACCTCGTCGAAGGTGACTCCGCGGCCGGCTCAGCCAAAGGGGGACGTGACTACCGCTATCAAGCAATCCTCCCACTCTGGGGTAAAATCCTCAATGTCGAGAAGGCCCGGCTAGACAAAGTCCTAGGCTTCGAAGCCATCCGAACCATCATCCAAGCACTCGCCTGCGGCATCGGAACCGAAGAATTCAACATCGAAAAACTTCGCTACGGCAAAGTCATCATCATGACAGACGCCGATGTGGACGGCTCACACATCCGAACCCTTTTGCTCACGTTCTTCTTCCGCCACATGCCCGAGCTGGTCCGACAAGAACGAATCTACATCGCTCAGCCGCCGCTCTATCAAGTCATCGGGAAAAAGACCAACGAATACGTCCTCAATGAACGACGCATGCAAACACTGCTCAGCGAACTGGGAATCAAAAACCATACACTGGTCATCTTCGACGACGAACACAACGAAGCCCGTCGCCTCGCAGGGGAAGAACTCAAAGCAGCCTTTACCCTGCTCTCACAACTCGAAGAACTCGTCAGCACCGTCGGTCGGCGTGGCGTTGATTTTGGAACGTTACTCGAACAACGAGCCAACGATCCGAAAGATGAAAACCGCTTGCCTCACATCCTCCTCAGCGACGGCCCCAAAGCAACCTTCTTCTGGAACGAAGCCGACGAAGATGCCTACCGCCAAGCCAACCAAATCGACGAAGGCGACCCCGAAATGGACAAAGTCCTCGGTGAATCACACTCCACCGTGGTCCGCCAAGAAATCCACGAAGCCAAGGAACTTCAACGCCTCTTCATCAAACTTGAGTCCTTCGGCCTCTCCATCGACGACTACAACTTGGTCCAAGAAGAATCCGCTTCAGGCGAATTACTACCCACCCGTTTTGAACTCGTCGGCGAAGGACAAAAGTCCGAATCCAAAATCACCACCGTCGCCAATCTCTCAGGCCTCGCAGAATCCATCCTGAGCGTCAGTCGCGCAAGCGTTGAAATCAAACGCTTCAAAGGGCTGGGCGAAATGGATGCTGAACAGCTATGGGAAACCACCATGGACCCATCGAACCGCGTGTTGTTACGCGTCACATGGGATGCCGCCAGCGATGCGGACAAGCTATTCACCATTTTGATGGGTGAAGACGTCGAACCTCGCCGCAAGTACATCGAAGAACACGCACTGGAAGCAAAGAACATCGACGTGTAAAAACAACCGCTTCCATGCCGCTGCTCCCAGGTTCTTAAAATATCAAAGATTGATCATTTTTAAATGCAACAAAGACCTCCTTTTTTTTAGGAGGTCTTTGTTGTTCTATACGTCAATCGACAACCATCGACCCTCAACTCCATTGAACACTGGCATTCAGCAGCAACACATCAACCCCATCGCGGCATGAGCATGGCGGCCCACTGAATCATAAACTTCACCGAGCAACTCACTGGCAACATCAATGCCGCATCGGGATGGATGTCTATTTTTACCTGCCTAATCAGTCTTTCGATAACGGTTCATAACTGCTCTGTAGAGAGAGCCTTTTGCGTTGTCTGCGGTAGCCCACGAATAGTGGATTCCAAACCGAACCGGGATAATGCCCGGCAGAAAGGAATCCACTATTCGTGGGCTACCGCAAAGGGTTGTTTTGATAGGTAGGTGCGACTTAGGTAGAACCTCTGAAGAGATTGCGGATAGTGCGTCTCCAATCAGCGGAATGCAATTGACAGATGCAGCAAACAACTGTCAAATAAGAACATTAGGATAAGTTGTGGTTGATCATGTTCGACAGAAAAGAATGGTTGCCATGGCTAAATCAGCACCGGGGACAGGCTTGGGCATCGGGTTCCGTGGGAGTAATAGCATCATGTTCTGTGTCAATTTTTCACCTGCTCAATTCATTGATACGGTTTGCTGTCAGAATGATCCTTGGCTTGGGTATTATCACTGCGAAGCGGCTGTCCCCTCGCATCGAGTTAACAAGGTGAAATGCTGATGCAAATCTCCCTCTATCAAGCCTGTTACTACGCTCACGAACTCACCCGTCTTGGTGCTGTTGGTGAACTGGATCGACTGAGCACGACGCTTTTTGACTCCAAGGTCGATATGAATCCCCATCAGGTTGAAGCGGCACTGTTCGCTATCTCCAACCCGTTGCAAAAAGGTGTGATTCTTGCCGATGAAGTGGGGCTAGGCAAAACCATCGAAGCCGGCCTCGTACTCTGCCAGAAATGGGCCGAACGCCGTCGTAAGCTCCTGATCGTTGCCCCCGCCCACATCCGCAAACAATGGCAAGCCGAATTGACGGAAAAATTCAACCTGCCTTGCATTGTCATTGATAGCAAGGTCTATAAGGCACTACGAAAAGAAGGCAATCCCAATCCATTCGACTGTGGCAAAATCGTTGTCATTTCATACGGCTTTGCTGCCAGCATGAAGGATGACTTGCGGGCAATCCCCTTTGATCTGGTCGTCTTTGATGAAGCACATAAATTGCGTAATGCTTATCAGCCCAGCCGCAAAGGTGGCCAAGCCGTACGTTGGGCCTTTGAGCTACGCCAAAAACTTCTATTGACAGCGACTCCTCTGCAAAACAGTCTGCTTGAACTTTACGGCTTGGGATGGATCATTGATGACCACCTCTTTGGTGACAAGAGCGCTTTTCAAAGCCGTTACACCAAAGCCGGAGGTGACTTGCCTGGCCTTCGCACTCGTCTTAGCGATTTCTGTCAACGCACCCTGCGTAAGGACTGTCCTTATGTGAACTATCGTGAACGTCACGCAATGACACATCACTTCGACCAGACAGATGAAGAAAAGTCTCTATATCAGGATGTTCTG
The DNA here is from genome assembly GCA_024279865.1 of Planctomycetota bacterium. Taxonomy (GTDB): domain Bacteria; phylum Planctomycetota; class Phycisphaerae; order Phycisphaerales; family Phycisphaeraceae; genus JAJRRC01. The sequence goes on from JAJRRC010000086.1 coordinate 23,562, forward strand.
GATTTCATGGACCGCGAAATCAGCTTCGCCTTCCCCCAGAAGCAACGGCATCTCATTGAAATGATCCTTTTCAAAACACTTGCATCCTCCCCTCAGGCCTTAGCGGGTACCCTGCTGACTATGCGTAAGCGGCTCATTACGCTGCGAGATGGCCTGCCCGGTGGCAGCGGTGAGGATGTGCTTGAACAGCTTAGTGAAGACAGCGACCTGAATTTGGATATGGACGATCTACTCGAACAGGTCGATGGCAGTGAAAATAACGATGAGCAATCCATGCCTCTAATTCAAGGCCGACTTCTAGCTGGGGAACTAAGCCAGCTTGATTCACTGATTAACCGCGCTCAAAAAATTACCTCCGACAGTAAATCCAAAGCCCTGCTTACCGCATTGGATGCCGCCTTTGACCGCATGCAGACACTCGGCGCCACACGCAAAGCCTTGATTTTTACCGAAAGTCGTAAGACACAAGCTTTCCTTGCCGACTGTCTGCAAGCTAATGGTTACGCTGGCAAGGTTGTCACTTTTAATGGCTCCAATACCCACCCTTCAGCCAAGTTGGCCTATGAACGCTTTACTTCCAAGCATGCAGGCACAGACAAACTTACGGGCTCCAAAGCCGTGGACATACGATCTGCTCTGATTGAAGAGTTCCGCGATCATGCTGAAATTCTGTTGGCCACCGAAGCCGCAGCTGAAGGCGTCAACCTCCAGTTCTGCTCACTGGTTGTTAACTACGATCTGCCTTGGAATCCCCAGCGTGTTGAGCAACGCATCGGTCGATGTCATCGTTACGGGCAGAAGCACGATGTTGTCGTGGTTAACTTCCTCTCGCAACACAATCTGGCTGACCGACGCGTTCATGATCTGCTTAAGCAAAAGTTCAACCTTTTTGATGGCCTCTTCGGTGCCAGCGATGAAGTGCTTGGCGCGATTGAGGAGGGCATTGATTTTGAAAAGCGTGTCCTAGCCATCCTCAAAACATGCCGCACCGATGAACAAATTGAAGTTGCCTTTGATGCGTTACAGCTTGAACTGGAAGTTCCCATCTCGCAAAAAATGACTCAGGCCCGAGAGCAACTCTTCGAACACTTCGATGCTGATGTTCACGAACGGCTTAAACTCAAAGGTCAAAATGCCCAACTTGCACTTGACCGTGTCGGTGAACGCTTCTGGCAGCTCATTCACTGGGGGCTTGATGATCGAGCTAACTTCGATGAACAGAATCTGGAACTTGAACTTGCTAAACCACCTTCGCCACAGATAGATGCCGGCCGCTACCGACTGATCTCCGCAGCACGTTCTGATGATGATTATGCTGCCACTGAAGCTCATCTATTGCGACTCTCCAGCGCGCTGGGGCAATGGCTCCTCGATAAAGCTAAGTCCCAAACGCTGCCTGTCGCTACCGTGCAGTTTGATGTCACGCATAACGATCGACAAATCAGCATGCTCAAGCCCCTGATCGGTCATCGCGGGCATCTGCATCTGGAAAAACTGACCCTAGACAGTGATGCTCGTGAAGAGTTTTTGCTTTTTACTGCTGTTGATGACACAGGTGAAAATCTCGATCAAGAACAGACCCATCGCCTACTTGACACCCCCGGGGTGGTATTGGGGCCAACGAACCTAGATGACGTTATAATGCAACGGCTAGCTGCGGATAATGATCTGCTGGTTCAATCGTCACTTAATCGTGCTTCAGAAGCAGGTAATGTGCGATTCAGACAGGCTCAAAATCAGCTTAACCAATGGGCAGATGATAAAATTGATGCCGCTCAGCAGCAGCTTGATACCCTGCGTAAGCAGTTACGTGATGCCCGCCGACAGGTTGATCTAGCTGATTCATTGCAAGTTCAGCATCAAGCCACGCAACGTGTCGCACAACTTGAAGCGCAGCGTCGCCGCGCCCGAAGTAACATAAACGATGTCGAGGACGAAGTTGAAGCCCAAAGACAGACCCTGATCCGACAACTCCAAGCCCGTTGCCAGCAGCAGCACACGAGAGAAACCCTATTCACCATCCGCTTTGAGGTGGTTTGACGATTGAGGAATTGCCTTCATGTCCACAACCATCACCGATAGCAAGTTCGCTGACCTGAAAAATAAACTCCGTGAACTCTTCGAACTCGACAAGTCTGATCTGGACTTTGGCATCTATCGCATCATGGCAGCTAAAAACAAGGAAGTCACCGCCTTCCTCGATCGTCAGCTCCGTGATGTGGTCCGCGAGATCCTCGATCAGCATGGTGCAGGTGAATCTGACAAGCTTCAGCACCAGCTTGACGAAGCGATCTCCCATGCCAAAGAACTCGGTGCTGATCCAGATTCGCTCCCAAAAATACAACAACTCAAAGCTCAACTCACTTCCACCGGCACCACTTCCGGAGCTTACGGAACTTCCGGGGGGACTTCCGGGGGGCAGCTTGAAGCGGATATCTACAACCATCTGCTAGCCTTCTTTAGTCGTTACTACGATGAAGGCGACTTCATCTCCAAAAGACGTTACAAGGGCGACACCTATGCCATCCCCTACAACGGCGAAGAAGTTACCCTCCACTGGGCCAACAAGGATCAGTACTACATCAAGTCCGGCGAATGGCACAAAGACTACCGCTTTTCTGTGACAGGAACTTCCGGGGGAACTTCCGGGGGAACTTCCGGGGGGACTTCCGGGGGGGGGAAGTCTGTGCGGTTCCAGCTTGTCGAAGCTTCGCAGGAAACCAACAACAACAAAGAACGCGATGACTCGAAACGCCGCTACATCCTCGCCCACGAAAACCCGATCCATGAAACAGCATCGGAATTGACACTACGGTTTGAATTTCGTGTGCCAACCGATCATGACAAACAACGGGCCGAGGGTGCGGTGGCGATCTTTGGCGGCAAATTTGCCACTGGCAAGAATCCGAAAAAGGGTGATGAACGCGAGCAGTTTTGTGCCGACGCCGAAAAACGCGCAGTCGCAGCCCTCTCCACAACCTGGCTCAAACGCGTCGCCTCGACCAGCACACATGCCACAGAGACGAAGCCCGCCCGCACTTTGCTAGGCAAACATATTGATACCTTCACCGCCCGCAACACCTTTGATTATTTCATCCACAAGGACCTTGGCGGATTTCTTAAACGGGAGTTGGATTTTTATATCAAAAATGAAGTCGTTCGATTGGATGATCTGGAAAACCTTCCTGCAGATCATTTGGTCAAGGTTCAAGGCAAAGTCAAAGCCATCCGCACCGTGGCTACCAGCATCATCGACTTTTTAGCTGCCATCGAAAACTTCCAGAAAAAGATGTGGCTCAAAAAGAAGTTCGTCTTAAACACCAATTGGCTCGTCACCCTCGACCGCATCCCCGCCAAGCTCCGTGACACCGTTGCAGCCAATGATGCCCAGTGGGCTGAATGGGAACAACTGGGTTTCAAACCAGAAACCCCCGCCCCCGCCCCCGGAAGCCCCGAAAGTGGCGGCCAGCAATCTTTGCTCCCCGCCGCCGATTGGCACACCCGCGAGTATCTTGAAGAAAACGACAAACTCGTCGTCGATACCCGCTTCTTTGATCCAATGTTCAAAGCAGATGTGTTGGCGAGTGAAGAGGTGTTGGGCGGTGAAAACTTTGACAAAATTCATTGTGGCACTTTTATTAATTCAGACAATTTTAATGCATTGAATCTTTTTCAGAGATTGCTTGATGGACAGATCAAGTGTATTCATATCGATCCGCCATATAACACAGCTTCAAGTGGCTTTATGTACAAAAATAATTACCAACATTCAAGTTGGTTGTCGCTGATGTACGACCGACTGCAAATTGCCCGTAACATGCTCAAAAATGATGGCGTGTTTCTTTGTCATATTGATGAGTACGAAATTGAACGCCTTCAAATGTTATTTGATCAGTTGGGTTACGTTGATTCGGGTGTTATGGTTTGGGATAAGGGAATGCCAACTGCTGGTGCAATAGGATTGGCTACGCAGCACGAATATGTTTTGTGGAGATCAATTGAAAATGTAAGCGTGCGAGTAAGCAAGCAGAATATCGACTCGATGCAAATTGCAGCAAAAACGATTATTGAACAATATGGTTCTGCGATACCTGAGGCATTAGCTGAATATCGAAGTTGGTTGAGAAATGAAAAGTCCTTGGCAAAATCTGAGATGACGTACAATACAATTGACGATCAAGGTCGGCCATTTCGATCAGATAATATGAGTGCTACAGATCGACGAACTAACCCCAAGTTTTACAAGCCATTGACACATCCAATTACAGGGAAAGAATGCCCTGTTCCAGAGTACGGCTTTCGGTATACCCCTACTACACTAGCTAGGCTCTTGGAAGAAGATTTAGTTTTATTTGGCGAAACACATGAAAACATGCCTCGTAAAAAAACATTCTTGGAGAACCAAACAAGTAGCCAAGTTCCTTCTTTATACAAGAGTGGAAGTCGTGGAAAAATGGACTTGGATAATCTGGGTTTAAATTTTCCATTTGCACATCCAGTTGATCTATACGATTACATGCATATGGCTGCTATTGAGTCTAAAGGGACTATTGTTGATTTTTTTGGTGGATCAGGTACAGCAGCGCATTCAGCAATAAATGTTAACCGCATGCCAGGAAAGAGTGTTAAATTTATTCTCGCGGAAATGGGAGATCAATTTACTCGCGCAATACGTCCGCGTATCACCAAGGTTCTTTATTCACCGGAATGGAAAGATGGCAAGGCACAGGTGCATGGACAGGGGACTTCGGCGTTGGTCAAATACTTTGCATTGGAGAGTTATGAAGATGCGTTAAACAATCTGCCGACGCCTACGGGGGATTTGTTGGCGGATGCGGATGAGGCGACGCAGCAGGCGATGATCGCCTACAGCCTTGACTTGGAGATGGGGCCGAACCTGTTGAACCTTGATGCCTTTGCCGACCCTTGGGGGTATACGATCAACGCCCAGCTAGCGGGTGAGGACGCGATCACGCCCCATGCGGTGGACCTGATGGAGACGTTTAATTACCTGTTGGGTTTGAAGGTTCATAGCTACGGGCCGATTGAGAAATTCACTGCCGAGTTTGAACGTGCAGAACATGCAGATGATATGGGCCGACTCAAAATCAAAGGCAAGCTCCGCCGCGACATGAAAAAAGGAACGTTCGTCTTCCAACGTGTCGAAGGTGAACTACTTGATGGCACCCGCATCCTAGTAATCTGGCGCAAACTCCCCCCCGGAAGTGCCCCCGCCCCCGGAAGTGCCCCCGCCCCCGGAAGTGCCCCCGCCCCCGGAAGGCAAGGCAAGGTAGCCTCGACAAGTGCTGAGCAGGATGCTGCGGTACTTGATGCCTGGATGGCCCGACATGGCGAGCAGACCAAAGAGCGAAGCGAACACCGTGACTATCACCAGATCTACATCAACGGTCCGGTGACGCTAGAGCAACCCACCGCTGAAATTCGCACCGTCATGCCCATTGAGCAAACATTCCGCGATAGAATGTTCGAAGATTGTGATGAGGGAGGCATGCTGTGAGCAGCGAGATCACACCGGGTAACGCAGGCGAATTTTTGCTGTACCAGACTGAAGATGGCAAAACACGAGTCGATGTACGCATCGAAGCAGAGTCGGTTTGGCTGTCACTAATGCAAATGACAGAGCTGTTTGGGCGTGATAAGTCTGTTATTTCCAGACACATAAACAACGTATTTGATGAAGGTGAACTGAATCGCGCTTCAACTGTTGCAAATTATGCAACAGTTCAAACCGAAGGCAGCCGCACGATCACTCGGCAGGTTGAGTACTTCAATCTGGATGTGATTATTTCCGTGGGGTATCGCGTTAAATCCTTGCGAGGCACGCAGTTTCGCATTTGGGCAACACAACGCTTACGAGAGTACATCGTCAAAGGTTTCACGATGGACGATGACCGACTTAAGCAGATCGGTGGCGGTGATTACTTCCAAGAATTGCTTGATCGCATTCGTGATATCCGTTCATCTGAACGGGTGTTTTGGCGGAAAGTACTCGATATCTATGCGACAAGTATTGACTATGACGCAAGCGTGGAAGCTTCAAAAACATTTTTCCAGATCGTTCAGAACAAAATGCACTGGGCAACCCACGGCCAGACCGCAGCAGAATTGATCTACCGTCGTGCCGATGCTAGCAAACCCCAAATGGGATTGACCACTTGGAAAAGTGAGCGTCCCAAAAAGTCCGACGCAGTCGTGGCTAAGAATTACTTGGCTGAAGATGAGATCAAGGCTTTAAATTTGATCGTTACGTCCTATCTAGACTTTGCAGAGTTGCAAGCGATGAGTCGTAAGTCGATGACCATGGCTAACTGGATTTCCAAACTCGATGATTTTATTAAACTCACCGACCGAGAAATTCTCACACATGCTGGAAAAATTTCCCACGATCAAGCGATGAAAAAGGCCAAGCTGGAATTTGAGCTATTTAAAAAATCACAGGCACAGCTGCCCCAAGCGGTGGATGAGCATTTTGATCAGGCAATTAACGATGTCAAGCGATTGACAAAATCCAAGCCCGCCACACCGCCTGCAAAACGATCCAAAGGTAAGAAGGGCAAAGACCAGTCATGAGTAAGACTACCGCCAAAAAACCACGCAAGACGACCAAAAAGTCCAAGGGTGACAAGTCGGACTTTCATAAGCAGACCGTGCTTTTCCACTGGGCAATGTCGAAGCTGGGCGTAAGTAGCCTACAAGACATGCGTGACCGCTTTCAATTGTCGCCTGATAGTGAGGAAGGGATCGACCCACGCACAGGCAATCACCAGTTCTTTGATGCTATTGTTAATGCATTACCTACGGCAGCAGGCGTGATCCCTGCTGACCGGCTGGCGAGTTATGAGCAGAATATTCTGGAATATACGCAGGCGCTCAATGTATCGCGTCTGCATCACAGCCAACCCAAGATTGACTGGAAATATCATCAGTATCTGGCGTTGTTATTTACAGAGTTGTATCTGGATTGTTATTTCAATAATGCAGATGGATTGCGCGATGAAATCAATCAGACCATCGCAGCACATAATGAGCAGGCAACCCAAGTGGATCAAGTCGAGCCCTTCGACACGCAGGTTGACGCAAGGCAGCAGTTGGCACGATTGGCGTTTTGGTGTGCGACAGGCAGTGGCAAAACGCTGCTGATGCATATGAATGTCAGGCAGTTTCAGTATTATCAGAAAATGGCTTATCAGGCAGGCAAGTGGCCGAAGCTCGATCAGGTCATTCTTGTCACTCCCAATGACGGCCTTAGCGCCCAGCATGATGTGGAATTCACCCAGTCAGGATTCAGCGTCATTACCATCGGTGAGCAAGGTGCTAGCGAACTCTTCGCAGAGCAGACGAGGCAGGCAATTAAAATTCTGTCGATTCATAAATTCCAAGATGACCATGGCAAGACAACCATCGCCACCGAAGCGTTTGAAGGGTGTAACTTGGTACTTGTCGATGAAGGCCATCGAGGGGCTGGTAGTGGTGAAGACGGCAAATGGATGCGTCGGCGTGACCAACTAGCCAAGGGCGGTTTCTGTATTGAGTATTCGGCGACCTTCAAGGAAGCCATCGGCAATAATGAAGTCATGCGTAACCGCTACGCCCGGTGTATTCTCTTTGACTATGCTTATCGCAGCTTTTACCGCGACGGGTACGGCAAGGATTTCAACATCCTCAACCTTGAAGACGACACCAAACAAAAACGCTATCTGACAGCGGCATTACTGCTGTATTACCAGCAACTGCGTGTGTGGCGTGATGGCGGCGATGCCATGAAAACCTTTCGAGTGGATAAGCCGCTGTGGGTGTTTGTTGGGCATACCGTGGTGGGCAAGCTCTCTAATGTGGATGACAAGGCCTCCGTGTCGGATGTGGTGGAAGTGCTGTTGTTTGTTAATGGGTTTCTCTCCAATGTTCAAGCATCTATTGAGTTGATTCAAAGTTTGCTTGAGGAAGGATTCAAGAACCAAAACGGGTGTGACCTGTTGGCACATCGTCTGCCGCACCTAGATATCTCAGGGAACAAACCGGCGCTGGCTAAAGAACTGCATGCTGGGATTCTTCGTGAGGTGTTTCAGGCACCGGGTGGGGGTAGTCTGGCGGTGCAACTACTCAAAAATGCAACCGGCGAACTGGCTGTCAAAGTCGGTGAAGGCGATGCCTTTGGCGTGGTGAACGTGGGCGACCCTATTGCGGTGGCGGACGCATGTGCAGAGCATGGTATCGTTAGGCTAGAAGACGACCAAGTGCGCGATTCTCTGTTCAAGGGCATCAACCGTGATGACAGCCCGATCAATCTACTGGTAGGTTCCCGCAAGTTCACCGAAGGCTGGAACTCATGGCGAGTCTCATCTATCGGCCTGATGCGGATGGGCAAGACAGAAGGCACGCAGATCATTCAGTTGTTTGGCCGTGGTGTGAGATTACGCGGATACCGCATGAGCTTGCGACGATCTTCAGTCCTGACAGGCATCCCTATACCACCCAAAAATCTGAGGCAGGTAGAAACGTTACAGGTCTTTGGCGTCAAGGCCAGCTACATGAACACGTTCCGTGATTGGATGAAAGACGAAGTTCCCGAGGCGATGGAGAAGCAAATTTGGGATTTACCTGTGGTAAAGAATCTGCCATCACGCACACTCAAGACGCTGAGGCTTAAAGATGTAATCGACGGTGTGCAGGTGGAACGAGGACAGGCCTTCCGCAAGTTGGGCCCTTTGGTTCAGTTGCGTCCGCCGCATGATACGACACCAGAAGATGCTTGGTTACGCAGTCACAAAACGAGGCTGAACTGGTTGCCACGCATCCGGGGGATAGCTGGCTCAGATCGAAAAATATCTGCTACGGTGGGTGAAGCTGGTGAATTCCCGCATCAGATGTTCACGGCTGTGCACATCGCCTTGCTGAATCTGGATGAATTACTCTTCGGGCTCGAAGCGTTCAAGGCAACTCGTGGTCTGGATCGACTGCATGCGGATTGTCAGTCCATTGCTGCGATGCTTGCAGCAGGAGGCTGGTATGAATTGCAGGCCACAACAGATGACATGCGAACTGACCGCTATGAAAATCGATCTCAGTGGCAGCGTATGGCTCAGCAACTGATCAACGCTTATGCCGAACGGTTCTATCGGTTCACGCGCAATCGATGGGAAGCGCCGTACATTGAAGTTGCTGAGATAGATGAACGTGACTTGGACGGGACGGACTACACGATTGAAACAACCGAGTTAGTGAAGTCAACTGAAGAAATTCAACAGATCGCAACGTTTGTTGAAAATCTTAAGCAAACTCTTGGTGCAGATTTGCTGGCCCCATGGAGTCAATGGCATGGCCGCTGGAAAACCGTGCCGTTTGTGGGCCATCTCTATCAGCCGCTTCTGTATGTGGGTAAGAATGCTCAGATAAAAATCAGTCCGGTGGCGTTAGACAAACACGAAGCCTTGTTTGTAGAAGATTTGGCGATCTGGTGTAGCAAGAATAAAGGTAAGGAAATTTACTTGCTACGGAATCAGGCAGTGACTGGTCTTGGGTTCTTCCAAGCAGCCAACTTTTTCCCAGACTTCCTGCTTTGGGTTCAAGATAATGAACAGCAACATCTGGTGTTCGTTGACCCCAAGGGGCTGCACCACTTTGACCCATCAGATCCCAAAATCCAATTTGCCACAAGAGACATTCCCCGACTTCAACAAACAGTCGATCAGCAATCACAGGATTTGAAGCTGCACTCATTCATTCTGTCGAATACGCCCTTTGCCAGTTTGGGCTGGTCGAAGGATGATGGTGATAAGATGTCTAGGGATGAAATCAAAGCGTTGGGGGTGCTCTTTCAGGTGGATGATGCCACAAGCTATGTTGATGAAATGTTCAATGTCATCCAGCCAGCACTTTCATGAAGAGGCAGGCCCTTAAGGAACAATGGGGTAAAAACCTACTGCATGTCGTCGGGCCCGCTTAGCAGAAATGATCGCCGCGACCATCAACAATGAATATTGTGTCGTAATAAAATTGCTTACATACAAAAGCCGTAATTCAAAAATAACCAATATGTAGGTTGCCAAATACCCGTTGTGGAGTCTTGATACCTGTAAGGAACACCACGACTTTGAAACTACTTGATATTGTTATATTGGGGTAATATACTGCTTCCAGTTGATTTTTCCCGTTTTTACGATGCCTGAATATGAAAGTTTTCCGTCATCAGGCTCTGCAATTCCCGCAAGTATTTTTTGCGTTTTCGAAAAAAACTTTTACAAGCTTTTTTGAATTCTGCAAAC
>JAJRRC010000087.1 GCA_024279865.1 Planctomycetota bacterium
ATTCATCAGACATTGGGTTACAAGACGCCAGATCAGTATGAAGCAGCGTATTATGCAGCCGACCACGCCCAGGCTTGCAAAGAAAAACAAGTGGCGTAAAATCAACCCGGTTTGGAATCCACTATTCGTGGGCTACCGCAGGATTCAATTCCAAAGGTGGTAACGAAACGGGGTCGGACCCCGAAAAATAAACATTATGTCAGTAAGTGGTGATGTTTTAATTGTTTATAGTTAATTGAAAAGTAAATTTTCGCTCCAGTTTCATAATTTATTACGGATACTCCCTTCGCCTACGACGAGCATGGCCGCTCCATCGCTGCTTCAATTTCCCCCCCCCCCTGCACTCCCGGAAACACCGCCAACACGATCATCGCTAGTCGCACCTTTGACTGGTGGATTCCATTTCGAAACACAATACCCAGAGAGTCGGTCATTGAATCTTCGCCCCTTCTCTTTAGCGTTCTGCTTTAGATCGCATCCAAAAACCCACCACGGCTGCGACTAGGCCAATCGGCATCATGGCGGTGTAAAGCAGATTGGGTTCACGGGTTCGAAGGAGCGTTAATGCGCCGCCGATGGCGACCACGGGGCCGAGGAACGTGAGCATTTCGCCGATTAAGAGCCGTCGGGAGGTGGGGGGTGACTTCATAAGGACCTATCATGTTCGCAATTGCTCCGTGAAGCAACTGGCGAAACGTGGTATTGTTTAGCCTATGAAGGCTGCTGTATTTATCGATCGTGACAATACCATCATTCACAACGATGGTGATCTGGGTGATCCTGCTAAGGTCAATCTGATCCAGGGAGCTGCTTCGGCAATTGCTTCTCTGCGTGGATTGGGCTATTTGATCGTTGTGGTGACCAACCAAGGCGGCGTCGCGCGCGGGAAGTATGGCGTGGGCGATGTCGAAAAAGTCCACGAACGCCTCAATGAACTCATTGACGAAAATGCGGGCGCGCGGGTCGACCGGTTCTATTATTGTCCGTATCACCCCAAAGGGTCCGTCGAGCGATACCGACGTGAACACCCGTGGCGGAAACCTCAGCCGGGAATGATTCTTCAGGCTGCCAAGGATTTGGATTTGGATCTGAGCCAAAGCTGGATGATCGGCGACCAATTACGCGATGTCGAAGCTGGCCACGCAGGTGGCGTGCGGACGGTGCTTCTCAAGGCGGATGCAGAACTGATGCCGCCGCTCAAAGTAGGGCAGTTGTCCGGAGAGGGTGATTCACAACAGGTTCAGCCAGACTTTACCGTGAGTAATTTAATCGAGGCGACTCGGATCATTGCCCAGCAGCGTCGTCCAGACCAGGTGGACGAGCAGTGGAGCAAGCCCAAAGCCATCGAGCGGGTAAACCAACATGTGGTGGCAACTCGGACGTCTTTGGCTGAGAGAGAGTCTTCGCCGCCAGCGCATGACAAGGCCAAGCCGTTTCGTCCTTGGAACGCGCCGTTGCCAGAAGAAGGCGATGGGTCTTCGGATGTATCTGAAGGCGAGTCTTCCTCCCCCGGAAGTGCCCCCGGAAGCGCCCCCGCCCCCGCCCCCGCCCCCGCCCCCGGTTCAGATTTGGGTTCGGGTTCTGCCCCCGGTCCCCCCGGTCCCTCCGGTCCCTCCCCAAAAACCGAAGCGGTTGCGCCTTCCCCCAAAACACAAAAACCCTCTCCGCCCATTTCTTCGGAGGTGGTTAAAAAATCGACTGCTGAAAAATCCGTGGCATCCACCGCTGCTTTGCCACGTCAAGAAGAGGCTTCGTCTGCGGTTGGGGCGACCCCCTCGACACCAGTCGCGGCTGAGGAACCCCAGGGCGATGCTGTCGAGACCGCACGCTTAGAAAATAGCGGTTCAGCACGGGTGTTGCGACAAATTCTGACAGAATTGCGGAGTAGCCGACATCAACATGGCGAATTTTCCTATCTTCGGATGTTTGCCACGGTCTTGCAGATGGTCGCGGGGGTTTGTCTATTGACCAGTCTTTGGCTGGGCTATGATGAACTTGCAACCTTTATGCACTGGATGGGGACTACGTTGGTGATTCAATTGTCAGTGATTGCGATGTTGCTGTTTGATCGGTTGTAAGATTTTATTTTGTCATTGTTTATTGCAAAATAGAAGCTTTGTTGTGGCGATGGATTTTGATCGCGGGGCTTCTTAAAATCTTTTTTACAAGAGGCCTGTTCAGCCAGCAGGCAGCCTGTTTGTTATACTTTCTGTTCAATGGCCATTCATGAACAACATCGACCGTCGGACCGCCTCTTGGTCGTGATGCCAACTTGGATTGGTGACACGGTCATGGCAATGCCCACTTTGCGTGCCTTGCGTGAGCTGTATCCCGAGGCTCATATTGCTGCTTTGGCAAAAAAAACCGTGTTGTCGATGCTTGATGGCTGTCCTTGGGTGGATCAGGTGATTGCGATTCCCCCCAAAAAGAAGAAGGGGGATCACAATGATTCTCTTTCGGATGCGGGGTCGACTGGGGGGAGTTTGGTACGCCAATTGTCCGCAGAGCAGTTTGATACGGCCGTGCTGTTACCCAATAGTTTTCGATCCGCCTTGCTGATCCGCATGGCAGGGATTCGCCGGCGCGTGGGCTATGACCGGGACGCTAGAGGCTTTCTTTTAACTGATCGGCTGATGGCCAGACGGGAACCGGGGCGCTTTGTTCCTGTGCCTGCGTTGCAATATTATCTGGGTCTTGCCCGGTATCTGGGTGCTAAAAATCCAGACCCCACGCTGTCGCTTTTTACCTGTCCTGAAGATGACGCCAAGGCTCAAGTTTTGCTTGGGGAAGCTGGCTATGATTCAGCTTCGGGGGGGCCGTTGATTATATTGAACCCGGGTGCGAACTATGGCGACGCGAAGATGTGGTATCCGGATCGGTTTGCCGCGGTTGCCAAAATGTGCGTGGATCGTTGGGGGGCATCGGTGGCTGTTTCTGGCGCACCACGGGAGCGGAAGATTTTAGATGAAGTGATTGCTGCTTCGGATGTGCCGTTGATTGATTTACCTGAATTGGGGATTGATCTGACACTTCTTAAGAGTGTGATTAAGCAAAGTCATCTGATGGTGACCAATGACACTGGGCCACGCCACTTGGCGGCCGCTTTTGGGGTGCGTGTGGTGACGGTGTTTGGTCCGACGGACCCACGTTGGTCAGAGATTGATTTCCCTGGCGAACGGATTGTTCGCGTGGAAGTTTTTTGTGGCCCCTGTCAAAAACGAACCTGTCCCTTGGATCATCGCTGTATGACTCAGGTCGACCCGCAGATGGTGTTCGATGAGGTGCAAGCGTTGATGAAGGATCATGATGAAGCTGGCATTAGCAATTGAACAGTATGATCCTCAGGGCGGTGGAGCTGAACGCTCGACAGCCCAGATCGCCCATGAACTTATTTCTCGTGGCCATCAGGTCACGATCATTTGCGCACGATCTCAAAACGTGGATGATGCGTCATTGACCGTGCATTGCTGTTTTACCCGTGGCCGTTTGACGGGGCCTCGGATGTGGCGGTTTTCCCGTTGGGCTCAAACGATGCTTCAGAAAGAGGCTTACGACGCAACGTTATCGGTGACCACGGCCGTGGCCGCCAAGGTGGTGCAGCCTCGCAGCGGGACGGTGGTGGAAACCTTGCGTCAAAATCTGGCAATCCAGACCAGCCCTCTGGCTCGCTTTGGCAAGCACCTCGCCCATCAACTATCCGTTAAAAAACAAATTTTGCGTCGTCTTGAAGCTCAAACGCTGGCGGACCCAAAGGTGTTGCGGATTGCTGCGAACAGTCAGTACGTCGCCCGTCAATTGCAAGAGCATTACAACCTCAATGGCGAACGGGTGGTGGTGATTCCCAATGCTGCCCAGATGCCTGTGGTGTCGGACGAAGAGCGGGCTTGTTGGCGTGAATCCGTTCGCAATGGCTATCAGATTCAAGAGGACGAGGTGGCTTTTGTCTTTGCTGCGATGAATCCCAAGCTCAAGGGTTTGATGCCGTTGTTGCGCGCTTTTGCGTTGTATCTGAAGCGGGGGTTGCCAGGGGTTCTTCTCTTGGCGGGGAAAATTGATGGCTATTATCTGCGTGACGCAGCTCGACTGGGCATTCGTGAACAGATTCGCCTCGTTGGGCCTACCGGGGAGATGCCCAAGTTGTATGCGGCAGGGGACGTGACGGTGTTGCCTACGTTTTATGACCCTTCGAGTAAAGTCATTATTGAGTCGTTGATGATGGGGGTGCCTGCGATTAGTACCCGTTTTAACGGTGCCAGTGACTGGCTCGTCTCCGAGGGTGAACCGGTGCGAGGTCGGGTTATTGATAATCCTTCTGATTGGAAGAGTCTTTGCCAAGCGATGTGTGAGCTAGCCGATGCGTCGCAGCGTCAACAGTGTGCTGAGGCGACCGGTGGCCTGGTGGAGACTTTGTCGATGCGTACCCATGCCGATCAGCTTGAATCTTTATTCCAAACCCTGTGACCGTTTCACCGCCAGGCCGTTTTTTTTATCACACCCATGACCGCTGGGCTTTGACGGGCTGCGCGTTATAATAAAAACACCGCCCAGTCCGAAGATTGGGTTGGGCAGATAAGTTCTAATTGGGCTTGATTTAGCACCGATATGGTACTATATTAGACCATGTGGTCATTGAGAAGCGATTGCAATTACATTGTATTGCTTTTCGGAAAATAGGTGATCGATGTTAAGTTTAAACAGGAAAACGGATTATGCACTTGTGTCGCTCTGTTATTTGGCGACACGAGGGAAAAATAATGATTCGGTAACGAGTGCTCAGATGATTTCGGAGCAGTTTGGGTTGCCTTTACCGTTGTTGATGAATATTCTCAAGCAGCTCCGCAAAGCTGGTTTGGTGGATTCGTCACGGGGTCCTCAAGGCGGGTACAAGCTCGCCAAGGATCCTGCGAACGTGACCCTTTGGATGTATTGGAGGCCATGGAAGGACCGATACAGTTGACGCCTTGTTCTGCGGGATTGGCTGCCGAGGCCAATCCCAAAGGAGCCTCAATCAAAGAGGTGTCTGGAGAATTGCGGGGGGATGTTTCCGGGGGCGATTCCGGGGGCGATTCCGGGGGTAGTTCCGGGGGTAGGAGTGGGGGCGTGTGCCGTTTGCAGGGCGAATGCCCGGTCCACGATTCGATTAGTCGTTTGAATGATCGGATTCAAGGTTTTTTGCGAGAATTATCGCTTGCGGACTTGGTGCAGTCCAAGGTGGATGTACCGGTGCAGCAGGTTGGCAGGTTGTAAGTTGTTTGGGGGGTTGTCATACATGGCGTGTGGCATGATTAGATTGAATTGACAGCGTTTAGACGGAGTTTATACCAATGTCTTTGACATTTCCCATTTATCTGGATCACAACGCAACGACGCCGATGGATCCTCGTGTGCTTGAGGCGATGATGCCTTATTTCTGTGAAAAGTTTGGCAATGCGTCCAGCCGCAACCATGCCTTTGGCTGGGCTGCGGAAGACGCTGTGAGCACCGCTCGTGGCCAGGTCGCCAGTCTCATCGGTGCTGATGCCAAAGAGATCATCTGGACCAGCGGTTCGACCGAGTCCAACAACTTGGCCATCAAAGGCGTGGCTGAGATGTACAAGGAAAAAGGCAAGCACATCATCACCGCGGTTCACGAACACAAAGCCGTCATCGACCCTTGCAAACGCTTGGCCAAAGAAGGCTATGACATCACTTGGCTTGAGCCAGACCACACAGGGATTATCACCGCAGATCAGGTGCGTGAAGCCGTTCGTGAAGATACCATTTTGGTCACCATCATGTGGGCCAACAATGAAATCGGCACGCTCAACGAAATTCACGAAATCGGAAAAATCTGTAAAGAAAAAAGCATTCTCTTCCATACCGATGCCACGCAAGCCGTCGGTAAAATTCCCGTCAGCGTCCAAGATGCAGGCGTGGACCTGCTGTCCGCTTCAGCCCATAAAATGTATGGCCCCAAGGGTGTCGGCTGTCTCTATGTTCGCAGACGTCGTCCCCGTGTTCGACTCACCCCCATTATCGATGGCGGTGGACATGAACGTGGCATGCGGTCCGGAACACTAAACGTGACAGGCATCGTAGGATTTGGTGCTGCCGCGGCACTCTGTCAACAGGAAATGGACAAAGACTCCGCCCGTTTGGAACAATTGCGTGACAGACTCGAAAAAAGCATCCTAAGCCAACTCGACGGTGCCGCCATCAACGGCACACCCGAAAAACGGCTCCCCCAAACCTCCAATATCAGCTTCGCCTGGGTCGAAGGGGAAAGCCTCATGATGGCGATCAAAGAAATTGCAGTCAGCTCCGGTTCCGCCTGCACCAGTGCGTCACTGGAACCAAGCTATGTTCTTAAAAGCATGGGCGTGGGCGATGAACTGGCTCATAGCTCCCTGCGATTTGGACTTGGACGAATCACCACCGAAGAAGAAATTGATTACACGATTGAAAAGGTCGTGGCAGGTGTTAATAAATTACGCGAACTCAGCCCACTCTATGAAATGGTACAAGAAGGCGTAGACCTCTCCACCGTGCAATGGGCAGAACATTAATAGATAGAGAGCGAAACAATCCGATGTTTTCTCTTCTCTTACTGACAACTAGAAGCTGATAGCTGATAGCTTAAAAAAAAGGAGCCTTCTCATGGCTTATAGCGAAAAAGTAATCGATCATTATGAAAACCCCCGCAACGTGGGCAGTCTGGACAAGCAAGACGCTGGCGTGGGAACAGGTATCGTGGGAGCTCCTGAATGTGGCGACGTGATGAAGTTGCAGATTCAGGTTGACCAAAAGACAGGCAAGATTATCGATGCCAAGTTTAAAACCTTTGGTTGTGGTAGTGCCATTGCTTCTTCGAGCCTTGCCACCGAATGGGTCAAAGGCAAGACCGTGGATGAAGCGTTGGAAATCAAGAACACCGACATCGTAAATGAGTTGAGTTTGCCCCCAGTGAAAATTCACTGTTCGGTTCTTGCTGAAGATGCTATTCGCGGTGCGATTGCAGATTATCAGAGCAAGCAGCAAGCCAAGCAGCCCCAAGCTCAGTCCACCGGTTCAGAAGGCTAAACAGGTTCTTGTGAGGCCTGATTTGGAAAGTTAAAAAAAACAAACGCAGCCAACAGGCTTGTCGTTGTATTAAAATTCATTGGAGATTTGTAGCATGGCAATTCATTTAACCGAAACCGCTATTCGGGAAATTCAGACGATTATGAAGCAGCAGGATCTGGATACAGAAAAAACCTGTTTGCGTGTGGGCGTCAAAGGCGGCGGCTGCTCAGGCTTTAGCTATCTGTTAGACCTCACGGAGCAGGCCAAGGACGCTGACGAAAAATTTGAAGAGCATGGCGTGGCCGTGATCTGTGATCCCAAAAGTTATCTCTATCTCAACGGCACGACCATTGATTTCAAAGATGAAATCATGGGCCGCGGTTTTGTCTTTAACAACCCCAATGCATCAAGCACTTGTGGTTGTGGCAGTTCCTTCGGTGCCTAATTGAGATCAAATAGTTCCTTTAATTCCCGTCGCCACCCTTGGTTTTCCAAGGGTGGTTTTTCATGCGCGGTGTGTTAGAGCATGATGAATCCCAATGTCGTGTTTTCGGTATTTTGGCAGCCCCCTCCCCCCGGGGGGCCTGGGGGGAGGAAGTTTGCTCGCGGATTTTTTTCAGGTGTGACACGGGAATTTATCATGCTCTAGGTTTGGTGTCTTAGCTCTCGTTTTCGATACCCAGTTCGCGGACTTTTTTGTTGAGGGTGTTGCGGTTGATGCCCAGGAAGTCGGCTGCTTTGGTTTTGATGCCGCCGGTGTGTTCAAGGGCTTGGGCGATGAGCTGATGTTCGAGTTGGCGGATGGCGAGGTCGTAGATGTGGCCTTCGGAGAGTTCGTGTTCGCGGACGGCTTGTTCAGCGAGTCGGGTGGCAATGGATTCGGTGGTGTCTTCAGAATGTGGGCCGCGTCCTTGCTGGGCGAACATGCGGATTTGCAGCGGCAGCAGGTCTGTGACAAATTCTTCGCTGGTGGAAAGAACCACCGCGCGTTCCATGGCATTTTCCAGTTCACGCACATTGCCAGGCCAAGGATAGCGTAGCAGTGTGTTTAGAATGTGGCGGCTGATGCGCAACAGTTGGCGGTCGTTTTCTCGATTGAATCGGTCTAGGAAAAAGTCGATGAGCTTGGGAATGTCTTCGCGTCGATTTCGCAAGGGGGGGATATCGATCATGACCACGTTGAGGCGATAGAAAAGATCTTCCCGGAAATTGCCTTGACGGACTTCTTCATCGAGGTCCAGGTTGGTGGCTGCGATGACACGGACATCAATTTTGACAGAGTGGTGATCGCCCACGCGTTCGAGTTCGCGTTCTTGTAGGACGCGTAGGAGTTTGACTTGCAGGACGGAATCGAGCGTGCCGATTTCATCGAGGAAGATGGTGCCGCCGTCGGCAGCTTCAAAGCGTCCGATTTTATCTTTAATCGCACCGGTGAAGGCGCCTTTGACGTGGCCAAAGAGTTCGGATTCAAGCAGGGAGGGGCTTAGTGCGCCGCAGTTGATTCGGATGAGGGGTTTGTTTTTTCGAGGGGAGTTGTAGTGGATGGCCTTGGCGATCATTTCTTTGCCCACGCCTGTTTCACCCAAAAGTAGGGCAGTCGCGCGGCTCGAGGCAATTTGTCCCACCGTGGCAAGCACTTCTTGCATTGCTGCGCTGGAGCCGATGATATTGTGGAATCGATAGCGTTCGTCGAGATTGTCGCGGAGTCGCTGGTTTTGCTCAATGAGTTGCTCTTTTTCCAGCCTGACGAGTTGGTGGAGTCGGATGGCTTGGGCGAAGGAGCCTGCGATAATGGTGAGTAGTCTGGCGTTGGCTGCGAGTGTGACATCGTCGAGATATGGGATGTCGATGGCGATGGCACCTGCGTAGCCGTCTTGTCCTTTGACTGGGACGCAGATGAAGCTGATGGGTCTTTGGTCGATTTTGGTTTGTAGTTGGGGTCGTCCGGTACGATTGAGGAATTCGGGATCTTGGCTGATGTCTGCAATAATGCGGGATTTTCCGGTCTGCATGACTTGGCCGGTGACACCTTCACCGAGGTCGTAGCGGCCGCGAGCCATTTCTTCAGGGCTCAGGCCCACAGCAGCGATAATGCGTAATTGGTCCAATGCGTCATCCCAGAGCATGAGAGAGGCTCTTTCGACGCTCATTTTCTCAACAAGCACGCTCATTGCATGCTGAAAAACCTGATCTAGCTCAAGTCCTTCACCAAGTATTAGGCTGATCTTTTCAAGTATGTCTAATTCTTGCTCAATTCGTATCATAGCACGCCTATTTTATAGTCACTTCTCGAAATTGCAACCTTTTGTTTTGTATTGGGTGTTGAAAAGGGCCTTGCTGGGGTCATTGTCATTGCAATGCCAAGCTGGCGGGTTAAACTATCTGTGTTCCTTTTACAAAACAAGGTGGTATTCATTTGCGAATAGGCTTGCGAGAGAGTGGTCGTGTCATCGCCATGGCAATTGTGGTAGGCAGTTTGGCAATTTTTACAGGTTGTCAGTTCAAAGGTCATAGCGGGGGAAGTCCTCCTTGGGCCGGGGGAGCCGGGGGAACCGGGGGAACCGGGGGAACCGGGGGGGGGGATGTGTGGCAGCCCGTTCCGCTTGGGGTTCGGGTTTATCCCTCTTCGCGTTTTACCATGATTCGTAAGCAGTCGGTGTTCGAAGCTCGCCTGGAATTTTCAGATCAGATGGGCGATCCCGTCAAAGCGGCCGGGGTCTTTCATCTCACGTTATATAAAGGCAGCCACGTGGGGCGAGGCCTGCTCGGGACGAAGCTCTATGGCTGGGACATTTCACTTCTCACACTCAAAGATCAACAGCGTTATTACGATGCGGTGACACGCACATATCATCTGAGTCTAAAGCTAGACGAAGTTTGGAACACCAATGACCCTGTGACCTTAAAGGTGGTGTTTGTGAGGCATGACGGCCATCGTTTGCAAACACAGACGACTTTGGGTGGTGCATTGTCTGAGCATGACTAATCTTTATTCATTTTGCATCTTTGTGATCTGGGATGACGAACATGGGTGTTGGAGAATCATCGGAGCTGCTTATACAATGCGCCCATGACAACGACACAAAACAATCGAGTTCTAGGCAAGCCCGTTGCAGATAAAATCATGGCAGAGGCTGGCGAACGAGCAGCCCAGATCATTAAGCAGACAGGGATCGCTCCTTGCCTAGCGACGGTTTTGGTGGGCGAAGATCCATCTTCACATACCTATATCCGAATGAAGCACAATCGATGCAAGCAGGCTGGCATCGAATCCCGCCACTTTCATCTAGATGATTCAACGACCACGGAACAATTGGTCGCCAAAATAACAGAGCTGGGAGCCGATGAATTGGTGCATGGCATTTTATTGCAGCATCCTGTGCCTGATCAAGTGGATGAAAGAGCAGCCTTTGAAGTGATCCCCGTTTCCAAAGATGTTGACGGCGTGACCTATGGCAGCTTTGCCCGCATGTGGTTTGATGAGTCAGGCGGGTTTCCGTCATGTACCCCTGCGGGCATTATTGGATTGTTGGACGCATGTGAAGTTTCGCTCAAAGGCAAACGGGCCGTGGTCATTGGACGCAGTCCCATCTTGGGCAAACCCATGGCAGGGTTATTGCTGGCTCGCCATGCGACGGTGACGATTTGTCATAGCCGCACCGAAGACCTCCCTTCGGTGGTGCGAGAAGCAGACTTGGTGGTGGCGGCTGTGGGCATCCCCAATTTTGTCAAAGGTGATTGGCTCAAGCCCGGCTGCGTGGTGATGGACGCAGGTTACAATCCAGGCAACGTGGGCGATGTGGATTTTGAATCCTGCGCTCCTGTTGCTTCTTTGATTACACCGGTCCCCGGCGGCGTGGGGCCGATGACCTTGGCGGTCTTAATGAACCAGACAACCTTGGCGGCTGCTGCGCAACTTAATCTTTCAGGCATTTAAAACAAGCCGCTGTGTGAGAAGCAATTTTACCTGCTTTGATCACCGCGAACATGAACCCTTCGGAAACCGTATGACCCAACTCAACTCTCAGACCTACAACGTTCAACGCACCACGGGCCGCTGCGCCTTTACCGAGCAATCCTTAGAGCCTGGGGAAACTTACATTGCCACTTTGGTCGAAGTGCAAGCCCAATCGCCAGACGAGGCGACCGAAGGTGCATCTAAAAAAAGAACCAAAGGCTCGCAGCCTGCCGGGGGGAAAGTTTCCGGGGTTACTTCCGGGGTTACTTCCGGGGTCGCTTCCGGGGGGGAGGGGGGATTTCAACGCGTGGATGTCAGTCTAGAAGCCTGGGAGCAAGGCAAGCGGCCTGAGCATCTGTTTAGCTATTGGCGAACGGTGGTCCCTGAACCCTCTCAAAAGAAAAAAATGTTTGTGGACGATTCGGTGCTATACCATTTGTTTGGCCGACTCGCAGATGAAACACAGGACCAGCGATTGGCCTTTCGCTTTGTGTTGGCTTTGATCTTAATCCGCAAAAAAATTCTGCGATACGACGGCTCCGTTGAAGTCGATGGCAAAACATGGTGGAACATAACTCCCAAGCTAGACCTGTCCAAAGGCCCCATGGGCAAATGGGACAATCAAAGCAAACAACAAGTTTTAGACCCCAACCTCGACGATGACCAAATTCAACAGGTCACCGAGCAATTGGGCGAAATTCTCGAAGCGGAGATCGAATGATTGCCTCGGCTGCCCATTTGTCTATAGACAAGCTAGGCACATTGAGCCTGCGGCATCGGGGCGTTGTCTTGTTGATTTTGTTGCTGTGCCTTTTGACCGGTTGCCAAACAGGCTCACGCTCCCGAACACAACACGCTCGCCCACGCCCCGCTCAAATGCCCACCTATCAACAGGTCGTCGCAGGCTACAACCACAACGTGGCATTGATCGACCGGCTATGGGCCAAGGCCACCGTCAAAGTGCAATACCGAAACGACCAAGGCAAACTCAAAAAAGAACAAGGCGACGACAGCACCCTCATGGTCGAAGTTCCTGATCGGCTGGCACTGGCGATTGGGAAATTCGGCCTAAGCAAGCCTCTCATCTGGGCTGGCTGTGATAGTCAGCGTTTTTGGCTGCTGGATCTCTTTGGCGACAAGGCCGTGATCTATGGCTCACATCAAACCGGAAGTTACAACCGCCTGCGGAACTTGCCCCTGAAAGTAAGACCGACAGACATCCCCCGCTTGTTGGGATTATTACCCTTACCCCCGGCCTTACCCCCGGCCTTACCCCCGGCCTTACCCCCGGCCTTACTCCCAACTTCGCCCCAAGGCACCAACTCCTCTCCCACAGTGGGGTGGCACCAAGGCATGTATGTTTTGAACTTTGTGGGCGCACGCATCATGGTGGACCCAACCACTTTTTTGCCTCGACAAATCAGCCTGCTAGACACGCAAGGCCAAACCGTAGTGACCTCTCATTTAAGCCATCCAACGGTCATGACCATGGCGGGTGTGGCAGCATCGAAGCAACCTAGGATCAATTCACAGATTCAGATCAAAGTGCCATCTGAAGCTTTTGTCATGACATTGAAATTGCGTCAGCTCACCGATGCACGTGAAGGGCGAGATCGCCGCAAGGATCGGGCTTTTCGTCATGCGTTTGACATGGAATTTTTAGCCGGCCGGGCGTTCAAAATTCCACGAGACAAGTGGATCGATCTGGATCGTTGATCGCAGAAGGCTTTTCTTAAATCTTTCGCGCACCTAGAGCAATTTACATCAATAAACAACGATCATGCTTAAGCTGATCGTAAAAATAGCCGCACGCTAACAGCGTGCGCGGGGGTGCTGGACCGTTTTTTTTTTACATGCTGTCGCGTACAGCATTTTCATCGGCACGATTGATTCGGGTATGATGGTTCCATGAACCAATCTGCCCTTGAACCTGTGCTTGACTCGACCCTTTGCGTTGCGATTGAGCGTCTGCCAGGCAGCGATGATGTGCCGTTGCCTGCGTATCAGTCTGAACATGCTGCGGGGATGGATATTCATGCTGCGGTGACGGAGGATACGGTCATTGAGCCGGGCCAGATTTGTTTGATTTCTGCGGGCTTTCGCATGGCGGTGCCGGTGGGGTATGAAGCGCAAATTCGCCCCCGCTCAGGCTTGTCCGTCAAGCATGGCATCGGGATGCCCAATTCCCCAGGAACCATCGATGCGGACTATCGCGGCGAAGTGAAAGTCCCTCTTTATAATTACAGTTCCGAGTCGTTCACCATTACGCGTGGGATGCGCGTCGCGCAGATGATTCTCAAGCCCGTGCCACGGGTGGTCTGGGAGACTGTCACCCAATTGCCCGATACCCAGCGAGGCGAAGGCGGGTTCGGCCACACCGGACGGTAACGCCAAGTCCTCTTGCATTATTTTCGATGGTTCCTCCTGACGCGCACGCTGTAAGCGTGCGGCTAGTGCATTATTGCAGTTAAATTGTTCGACATTCCGATACTTCTTCATAGTCACAATTCATCTATCAAGGAGGAGGGATCATGAACTCACCGCTCAAAGTAGTCATTGAACTTACCGCATCCCAGCGGCAGGCTTTACGA
>JAJRRC010000088.1 GCA_024279865.1 Planctomycetota bacterium
CATGCAGGCCCAATATCGCACCATTTTGTATAAAAGTCAGGCAAAAGGGGCTACCGCAGGGCTTCGCGTGGCTGGGAATACCCTTGGCAACCTCAGAGGATGAGTCCAAAATGCCCGACAACGCAAAAGGCTCCGTTTTTGAAGTGTCGAAGGTCGACTTGTGTTCTTTTCTTGATTGGGCTATACTAATCTGCTTGTCAACGGAAAATCGGTGCTTGGTAAAACGTAACACTAGCAATTCCAATATTTTATGGCTAGCATGATCGGAGCGGTCCATGCTGATGAAGACTGTACGCAATTACTCCAAACGGGGTGATGCTCTTCCTATTCCTGATTTGGTTCGAGTGCAAAAGGTCGCTTACCAGCGATTTTTACAACTTGATAAACAAAGTGATGCCCGAGATCCTAAGATGGGTCTTGAGTCGCTGCTGCGGGAAGTTTTTCCCATTGTCTCTTATGACGGCAATATGCAGTTGGAGTTTATCAACTACACACTCGATGAACCCCGGTACACCCCACGAGAGTGTAAGGAGCTTAGGCTTACCTATGGTATGCCGTTCCGCATTCGTGTGAGGCTTGTTCGCAAGGACGTCGCAGAGATTCCTGAAGAGGAAATTTATCTGGGCGAGGTTCCTGTGATCCTTGGCGGTGGTGAGTACATTATTAACGGTGCTGAACGCGTGATCGTGAATCAGCTTCACCGTAGTCCTGGTGTGGATTTTTCCATCTCCACGGATGCGGGTGATCGACCGTTGCACTCAGCTCGCATCATTCCCGAACGCGGTTCGTGGATTGAACTGGAGGTCACTAAAAAAGACGTCCTGATGATGTGGATCGACCAGTCGACCAAAGTCCCTGCCACGACATTCGTTCGTGCCATTGATGAAGAGTTTTCCACCACTGAAGCAATTCTCCGCACGTTTTACGACGTGCAGACGATTGACGTGGTGAAGCTTAAACCTGAGCATTATGCTGCCTCGGCTATCATTGATGAAGAATCTGGCGAAGAGTTGGTCAAGGCTGGTGCTTTGATTGGCGATAACTGCGAGCAGGTTCTGGGTTCTAGCCTCAAGAAGATCGACGTGATTGCAGACGTGGGTGATGAGTTGATTCTCAACACCTTGGCTGAGGAACCTGAGTCGGGTGTTGATCCGGAAGCTTCGGAACACGAAACAGCTTTGCTTCAGTTGTATGCAAGGCTTCGTCCGGGCAACCCACCTCAGGTAGACAAGGCTCGTCAGCTTTTTGCTGAGAAGTTCTTTGATGAAAATCGTTACCGTCTGGGCAAAGTCGGCCGTTTCCGTATCAATCGTAAGTTTGATCTGGATGTTGATGAGTCACAAATGCATTTGCGTGCAGAAGATTTTCTACATGTGATCATGTACCTCTTGGACCTTCGTTCGAACCGGAACAAGGCTCGCGTCGATGATATCGATCATTTGGGCAATCGTCGGCTCCGAACGCTCGACGAATTGGCTGTTGAAGAGCTTCGCAAGGGCTTCTTGAAGCTTCGCCGCACCGTTCAGGAGCGGATGAGCGTGAAAGAACCAGACGAGCTGGCCAAGGTGTCAGATCTGGTGAACTCCAAGTCAATTAGTAGTGCCATTGATCATTTCTTTGGCCGCAGTGAATTGTCTCAGGTCGTTGACCAGACCAACCCGCTGTCGATGCTGAAGCATGAACGTACGCTGTCTGCGATGGGTCCTGGTGGTTTGAACCGCAAGCGGGCTGGCTTTGAAGTGCGTGACGTCCATATCTCGCATTACGGCCGTATTTGCCCGATTGAAACACCTGAAGGTACCAACATTGGCCTGATCTCCTCTTTGAGTATTTACTCCAAGGTGGATGAATATGGCTTCTTGCAGACGCCTTATCGGGAAGTCATCAATGGCAAGGTTGCTGAGAAAGCGACCTACCTTCGAGCCGACGAGGAGATGAAAGTCACCCTCGCTCCAACCGATGTGCTGACTGAAGATGGCCAATTGGTCAAGGGTCATGTTTTGGCTCGTGTTGATGGCGATCTGGCACAGGTGGATTCACATGACATTAATTATGTTGACGTGAGTCCCAAGCAGATTGTGGGTATTTCCGCATCCTTGATTCCGTTCCTTGAGCATGATGACGCGAACCGCGCGTTGATGGGCTCTAACATGCAACGGCAAGCGGTTCCTTTGATCAAGACACAACGTCCTTGTGTGGGAACCGGTATGGAGAAGATCATCCCAGGATTCTCCGGGATGTTGGTCACCGCTAAGAATTCAGGCACCGTCACCTATGTCGATGCCCAACGCATCGTCATTGACAATGCCGACGAATACTTGCTTCGTAAATTCCATGGCCTCAACGAAAAAACTTGTCTCAACCAAAAACCAATCATCCGTCTTGGCCAAAAGGTCAAGAAGGGACAGATTCTTGCTGATGGTGCTGCCACTGATCAGGGTGAATTGGCCTTGGGCAAGAACGTGTTGCTGGCCTTTAATACTTTTGACGGCTACAACTTCGAAGATGCGATTGTGATCTCCGAAAACCTCGTGAAAGACGACGTGTTCACCTCGATTCATATCGATGAGTGTGACGTGGAAATTCGCGAAACCAAGCTCGGCCGTGAAGAGTTTACCTGTGACATTCCCAATGTCAGCGAAAAACAGCTCAGTCGTCTTGATGAGCATGGCATCATTCGCATCGGCTCGTATGTCCGCCCCGGCGACATTCTGGTGGGCAAAGTGTCCCCCAAGAGCAAGAGCGAATTGAGCCCTGAAGAAAAACTTCTGCATGCCATTTTTGGTCGTGCAGGTGAAGATGTGAAGAACGACTCTTTGGTCGTCACCGCAGGCACCGAAGGTGTCGTCATCGGCACACGTCGCTTTAGCCGTCGTATGCACTTGAGCGATGAACAGAAGAAACAGCTCAAGCGTGACATGCAGACCTATGAAGACGAAATGGAACGTCGAGCGACCGATCTGTTCCGCCAGATGGTGGACCAGATCAACGAAGTGACCGGCTCGGAAATGGTTGACCCGTCCACACGACAAAAAGTCGGTGCGTCGGATATTACCGAAGTGGTTTCTGAACAGATCGAATCTTTCTCTTTGAACTGGGTCAAGGGCTCTAAAGATGCTCGTCAGCAGGCAGAACAGGTCTACGGTCAGTTCTGGCCTCGCGTCGGTGCCATTGAGAAGGAAAAACAGCGTCGTGTTGCACATATGAAGCGTGGCGATGAGCTTCCTTCAGGCGTGCTGGAAATGGTCAAGGTTTACCTTGCCACCAAGCGTCACTTGTCCGTGGGTGACAAGATGGCCGGTCGTCATGGTAATAAGGGTGTGATCGCCCGCGTGGTTCCTCAGGAAGATATGCCGTTCCTCGAAGACGGTACACCGATTCAAGTGCTACTGAATCCGTTGGGCGTGCCTTCGCGTATGAACATCGGCCAGATTCTTGAACTGCATCTGGGTTGGGCTTGTGGTGTCTTGGGCTTCCAGGCAACCACGCCTGTCTTTGACGGTGCCACTGAAACGGAAATTCATGACGCGATCAAAGAAGCTAACCAGCATGTGGATGACCGCATGGCAGACTTGGCTTCTCGCAATGAATCGCCCCAACCACATGAACTGCTGGCGAAAATGCCTCCTGGTGGCAAGATCCAGCTCTATGACGGTCGCACCGGTGATCCGTTCCATCAGAAAACGTCTGTTGGGTACATGTATATTCTGAAACTGCATCACCTTGTGGACGAAAAGATTCATGCTCGCTCCACGGGCCCTTACAGCCTCATCACCCAGCAACCGCTTGGCGGCAAGGCTCGGACCGGTGGCCAACGCTTCGGCGAAATGGAAGTGTGGGCATTGGAAGCTTACGGAGCAGCCTACATTCTCCAGGAACTGTTGACTGTGAAGTCCGACGATGTTGAAGGCCGTACCAAGATTTACGAATCGATGGTCAAGGGTACCAACACACTTGAAGCGGGTATGCCCGTGGCGTTTGACGTGTTGTGTAATGAAATCAAGGGACTTGGTTTGAATATCACCGTTGAAAAAGCACAGGTCGCAGGCGGCAGTATTCTGTAAATCACAGAAGATTAGCCTGTCATTGATGTCTTGCACAGCAATGACAGGTTCGCATGGAGACGTTTGTGGGCTTGGTGAAGGATGCCTTGCTGACATAAATAGGTTTTAGACAATCGCTAACTCGGAAGCGAAGACAAAAATAATGGTTGAAAATATCTACGATCGCGTGAATGATTACGGCTCTGTGAAAATCTCGCTGGCCAGCCCCAATGACATTCGTTCTTGGAGCTTCGGCGAAGTTAAAAAGCCCGAAACAATCAACTACCGAACCTATCGGCCGGAAAAAGATGGCCTGTTCTGTGAACGAATCTTCGGCCCTGAACGTGACTATGAATGCGCCTGTGGCAAGTACAAAGGGACCAAGTTCAAAGGTATTATCTGCGACCGTTGTGGCGTTAAAGTGACCCACTCGCGTGTGCGACGCAAACGCATGGGGCATATCAACCTTGCAGCACCTGTGGTCCACATCTGGTTCTTCAAAGCCATCCCCAGCCATTTGGCAAACCTCTTGGGCATGAAGACCAGCGACCTCGAAAAGGTGATCTACTTCCAGGATTATGTCGTCATTGATCCAGGTGAAACAGATCTCAAAGAACGTCAACTTCTCACCGAAGACGAATACCGACAGGCTTACGAACAGTTTGGCAATAAATTCGTCGCCATGATGGGTGCTGAAGCTGCCAAGGAATTGCTCACCACGATTGATTTACAGGCCTTGAATGTCCAAATTCGTGAAGATATTGGTAAGACCCGTTCCAAACAAAAGATCAAAGACCTGTCCAAACGCCTGAAGATTGTCGAACAAATTCGACATTCCGAAAACCAGGCTGAGTGGATGGTCCTCGACGTGGTGCCTGTGATTCCTCCAGACCTGCGTCCCTTGGTGTTGCTCGAAAGTGGTAACTTTGCCACCAGCGACCTCAATGACCTCTACCGTCGTATTATCAACCGGAACAATCGGCTTAAAAAGTTGATGGACCTCAATGCCCCCGAAGTCATCATCCGCAATGAAAAGAGAATGCTGCAACAATCCGTCGATGCGCTGTTTGATAACGGCCGCTGTCGTCGTCCTGTGTTGGGTTCATCTAGCCGTCCGCTTAAATCACTGACTGATATGATCAAGGGTAAACAGGGGCGCTTCCGCGAAAACCTCCTTGGTAAACGTGTGGATTACTCTGCTCGTTCGGTGATTGTGGTGGGTCCTGAACTGAAATTGCATCAGTGTGGTCTTCCCAAGAAAATCGCTCTGGAACTTTATCAGCCATTCATCATCCGCAAGCTCAAAGAGCATGGCCTCGTTGATACGATCAAGAGCGCCAAGAAAATGCTCGAACGACGTGACCCCGAAGTGTGGGACGTCCTCGAAGAAGCAATCTATCAGCATCCCGTGCTGCTCAACCGTGCTCCAACCTTGCATCGTATGGGTATTCAGGCTTTTGAGCCGATCCTCGTCGAAGGCAACGCCATCAAGGTTCATCCTTTGGTCTGCACCGGTTTTAATGCTGACTTCGATGGTGATCAGATGGCAGTCCATCTGCCTTTGTCCATCGAAGCCCAAGCTGAAGCACATGTGCTGATCCTTAGCCCGCATAATATTTTCTCACCTGCCAACGGCGGCCCGATTATCTCGCCTTCGCAGGACATCGTGTTGGGGATCTACTTCTTGACGCTGTCCCAGAAAATCAAGGCAGCCCAAAAAGAAGGATCTCGTTTCTTCAAAGATACGGTTGAAGCGATTCACGCTCACGAAAATCAGCAGATCGATATCCATGAACCGATCCTCGTGCGTCTGCCCAAGGGACGTTACATTGATATCGTGAATACTGAGAAGGCCGATCCGACCCCGCTTCCAGAGAATCTACGTATTCTCACGACGGTGGGCCGTGTCCTGATGAATGATATTCTCAGTGATGGTATGCCGTTCTACAACTGCTCACTGGGCAAGAAGGGTTGTAGCCGCGTCATTGACGATACCTATGCCCGTCTTGGCCGACCTGCGACGATTGATTTGCTTGATGCCCTCAAGGCACTGGGCTTCAAACAGTCGACGGTGGCAGGAATTTCCTTCGGCATTACCGACTTGCGTATTCCCGAAACCAAAAATGAAATTATCGCCAAGGCCCAGAAAAAGGTCGACCGCGTAGAGAAAGCTTTCCACGCAGGTGCGATTACTGATCGTGAACGTTATAACCAGTTGCTTGACCTTTGGACGCATTGTCGTGAAGAAGTCACCAAAGAACTGCTCAAAGAACTCGAAGGTGACCGTCGTGATGCCCAGGGTAAACCCGTTCCAATTGATGACGAGAACGGAATCCCTTACCTCAACCCAGTGTGGTTGATGAGTGACTCGGGTGCTCGTGGTAATGTGAGTCAGATTCAGCAGCTCGCTGGTATGCGTGGTTTGATGAGTAAGCCTAGTGGTGAAATCATCGAAACCCCCATTCTCGCCAACGCTCGTGAAGGCCTCAACGTCTTGGAATACTTCTCCTCGACCCATGGTGCTCGTAAGGGTCTGGCTGACACCGCTCTCAAAACGGCAGACTCAGGTTACCTCACACGTAAACTCGCTGACGTGGCACAAAACGTGTTCGTGGCGAATGACGACTGTAGTACCAAGCAAGGCATCACCAAGAAGGCGATTTATAAGGGCGATGAAATTGATATGCCGTTGCGGCAACAGGTCATCGGCCGTATCGCACGGGAAACCATTCGTAACCCGATTACCGATACCCTGATCGTTGGAGAAAACAAGGTCATTTCGAATGATGCTGCATCTCAAATTGAAGCATTGGGGATTGACAGCGTGATGGTTCGTTCGCCGTTGACCTGTGAAGCCAAACAAGGCATCTGTAAAGCTTGCTACGGCTTGGATCTGTCCACCGGCCAGGTGGTTGAATCAGGCTTGGCGGTCGGCATCGTGGCTGCTCAGTCCATTGGTGAACCAGGTACTCAGTTGACCATGCGTACTTTCCATACCGGTGGTATTGGTCATCGCGAACTGGTCGAAACCGATTACCGCGCACAGCACGGCGGCACCATTCAATTGCGCGACGCCAACGAAGTGCCTGTGCAGGATGAAGACGGCAATGACGTTTTGATCACACTGAAACGCAACGGTGAATTGTACATCCTTGACGCCAAGGGCCGTGAACTTGAAAAGACCAAGATTCAGTACGGTTCCTATGTGATGGTGAAGCCTGGCGATACGGTCCGCAAGGGTCAGATCGTCGTGAAATGGGATCCCCACCGTACGCCGATCCTCGCCGAAAAAGACGGCATCGTTCGCTTCGAAGACATCAAAATCGGCGAAACCGTGCGTCTGGAAAATGAAGGTTCCTCCAAACGTTCCACCGATGCCAAACAATTGCTCGTCGTGATCGAACACAAGGGCGAAATGCATCCGCGAATCGTCATCGAAGACAAAGATGGCAAGATTCTTGACTTCCATTACCTGCCCGCCAAGGCACGTATCGAAGTGGCTGAAGGCGACGTGATTGCCGCAGGTTTCATGCTTGCTCGTCAGCCTCGTGACGTGGCTGGTTCGACGGACATCGTCGGTGGTTTGCCTCGCGTAACCGAAATTTTTGAAGCTCGTAAGCCTAAGGAAGCAGCCATTATCGCTGATATTTCCGGTCAGGTGGAGCTACAATCGGATAAACGTAAGGGCAAGATGACCATTGTGGTTCGTTCTGAATCCGGTCTCGAAAGAGATCATCATGTGCCTCAGGATCGCCATTTGCTGGTTCACACCGGTGACTTTGTTGATGCGGGCGATCCGATCATTGATGGACCGCTTGTGCCTCAGGACATCCTGCGTATTAAGGGTGAAGAAGCCTTGTTCGTCTATCTGCTCGAAGAAGTGCAAAACGTCTATCGCGCTCAGGGTCAGACCATTGATGACAAGCATTTTGAAATTATCATCTCCCAGATGATGCGTAAGGTGAGCGTGGATAATCCTGGTGATACGAAGTTGCTGCCCAACGAAGTGGTGGATAAATTCCGCTTCCGTAAAGCCAATCGCTGGGTCACGCAAATGGGTCGTGTGAAAGAATCAGGCGATACCGGTCTGCCCGTGGATTCCCTGGTCGCCAAGGCTGAACTCAAAGAAGCCAACCTCAAGGCTGAAGCCGAAGGCAAGACACCTGCCAAGGCAATCAAATGTCGTCCTGCCACAGCAACCACCTTGTTGCTGGGTATCACCAAAGCCAGCCTCCAAAGTGAATCATTCCTGTCCGGTGCTTCCTTCCAGGAAACCACCAAGGTTCTCTCAGATGCATCGTTGGCCAGCCGCGTCGATGATCTGCAAGGCCTCAAGGAAAATGTGCTGCTGGGTCACCTTATTCCTGTCGGAACAGGTTTCCATGACTATCAGCATATGCGAGTCGCCAAGTTGACTGAACCTGTGTCCGCTGATCAGCCAACCGAAGAAGAACAGCTCCAGAATGCTGCGGTTCTTGCTGAAGCTGCCGGTGCTCAAGCTCCTGCAGAAATTCAGACCACCGTGGGTGAGTCCCGATTGGTGGCTCAGTTGCTAGGTGAAGAACCCAGTTCTTGATTTTTCAAGTAATCAGTTGTCAGTGATCAGTTGTCAGTAAGAGGGTAAAATCGGACACAGTTTTCCAGATTTTTGGGATCCTATTCTGGCGGATCACTGACAGCGGATCACTACAAAAAAAGTTGCCACGTACACAAGAAACCGGGGGGAACCGGGGAAAACCGGGGGACTCAATTGCGATTGGTATCGTTTAAGAAATGGATAGCGGATTACGGATCACTGGAGGATGCGACACTTGGATTCTCAATGCTTTATTGCAGTTTCCGCTGGTCGTCATCGCCTAAGCATGAATCATCGTTGGTCTTGCCAAAAGTTTCACTTTTTCCAATTATTTGTTTTCCGTTTTCTGCTCTTACTGATAGCTGATAACTCCCCAATGTCTGACCTTCGTAAACGATTTAAATCCTGTGGCAAAGATGTGCATATCGCAGAAGATGTACGCATTGCGCATCCTGAAAGCCTTGAAGTAGGCGATCATGTGACGTTTATGCGCGGCTTTGAGATGTGTGATGCGTTGAAAGTTTGTCGCATCGGTTCGAATGTAACGTTCTATCCCAATTGTTTTATTCAGGGAACTGGCGAACTTCTCATTGCAGATCAGGTCCATTTTTTCCCCAATGCCTATCTCTCCACAGGCCATACCGATCAAAGCCTCATTCAAATTGGTTCTCGTACCCATTTTGCTCCGGGGTGTGTGTTGTATGGCCACGGCGGATTGCGGATCGGCCCAGATGTGAATGTGGCTGCCCATGTGGTGCTTGCCACTGCGGGGCACAAGTATCAGGTGACCGACATTCCGATGTCTCAGTCAGGGACGCTTGCAGCTCCGATTCAAATTGATGAAGATGTTTGGCTCGGCGCCAATGTGACCGTGACCGCTGGTACGCATATCGCTCGAGGCTGCGTCATTGGCGCCAATGCGGTGGTCACAAAAGATACGCAGTCCATGGGGATTTATATGGGTGTGCCTGCTCAACGTGTGCGAGATCGAGGCACATGCTAAGATACGAAACCTATGGGAAAAATAAATTCAAAATATCCGATTACCACAACCGAAGATCAAGGCTTGGTAATTATTAAGCCCTGTGAAGTCCATCTCACCGGCGAAGGCTGGATGCGGCAATTCCGTTGCGTTGTCACAGAAGCAGTAGAGAAAAACCCCACGCCTAGTCCGTTGATCTTAATTGATATGTCGATGGTTGAACATGTGGCATCAACTTTTTTAGGTGAGTTGATCGGCTTAAGCCGCACGCTTGAAAAACGCTCGGGCCAATTACGGCTAGGCGGTATTCAAAAATCCGTGGAAGTGATTTTTGCCATCACAAGGCTAAACCGATCCTTTAAACTATTCGAAAGCCTAGACGAAGCCAAAGCCAGTTTCGATTCATAGAGGCTAAAATTTTCTACCACGTTTTGAGTCTTTTAGAGCAGTTTGCATAAATAAACGATGATCATGCTTAAGCTGATCGTTTGAAAAACAGCCGCACGCTTACAGCGTGCGCGTCCGATCCCCCAATACAAGTGGAGATCATTTACGCAAGTTGCTCTAGCAGATGCGCAAGCTGTTCGTTTGCGGCTGATGTTTTAGCCATTCATTAGAGCACCTCACACGCAAGTGTCGCGATCTGGTGGTTCTCCGCCATCGTCTTGGCAATCTCGTCGAGGCTCTTTTTTCAGTTGCAGACCTGCTACAAATGACTGTTAAACGCACTAAAATTAAAAAAAGCCCAGGAATGATCCTGAGCTTTTTTTAATTTGGATAAACCGAAAGGTTTATTTTTTAGCTGATTTAGCGGCTTTGGCTGCATCTTTGTTTTCTGCTGCAGGTTCTTTCTGAGCTTTGAACGCATCTTGATTGATCGCAGCGTATGCCAGATCAAATCGCTTGCCGAAGCGTTGGATGGCGACGACTGCCACGGGCTTGGGAGGAGAGTAAAACGGGCTGGAACCCTTGGTGGTGGTGACACCTGACTCGGTGGTGACCAAGAAGGAACCTTCTGCCTGATAGGTAACTTGGTACTGATCAGGCAGATCGACCTTAAAACGACCCGCTCCATGGGCATCACGGATGAAGCCCGCGAGGAGATAGCTGAGCAATTCAACTTCGGTGTCAGCCTGAGGGACGACCACGTCGATTTTGATGCCGTCGTTGTTTTTGGCGGTTTTGTTTACTGTGATGGTTTTTACTTGCATGGTGGGTAGTTCCTAATTTTTAAATAACCCCATAAATATAACGTCTAAGTAATGTAACGTTCTAGCTGTAAATCGCAACTGGCTGGGTCTGTTGTTCAGCTTCAACCAATTCTTCATATGTTTCACGACGGCGAATAATGGTGGCTTGATCCCCGTCGACCAAGACTTCTGGCGGAAAAGGATTGGTGTTGTAATGGCTCGCCATGACCATGCCATAAGCGCCAGCGGTGAAGATCGCCAGGAGGTCGCCTCGTTGAACCGGAGGCATGGGACGCTGCTTGGCAAAGACATCGCTGCTTTCACAGACAGGGCCAACAACGTCGGTTAATTCAAGGCCAGGTAGGTCCGGCGACTCAGTTCGCTTGGCGGGCTGCTGTGTGGGGTCTACCTGTGTGGGCCAAATGAAATGGAATGCTTCGTACATTGCCGGGCGAATCAGATGGTGCATGCCTGTGTCGACGATGACGAATTTTTTGCTGCCGCCGGTTTTGAGGTATTGAACTTCGGTGACCAGGATGCCTGCATTGGCTGAAATGGTGCGGCCGGGCTCAAGAATAATTTTCAACCCCTTGTCTTTAACCAGTGGGATGATCGCCTGGGCATATTCAGTCCAAGCAGGGGACTGGCCGGTTTCATAGTCCGCTGCAAAGCCACCGCCAATATCCAATGCGTCAATGGTAAAGCCATCAGCTCGCAAGTCATTAATGAGGAGCAGAGCTTTTTTAATGGCTTGGACGTAAGGCTCTGGGCTATAGATTGGTGAACCGATGTGCAGGTGGATCGCAGTGGGGCGACAGTGCGGGTTGTGGCCATAGGATTTAAAAAACTGTTTGGCACGTTCGATATCTACGCCGAACTTGGTTTCTTTTTTGCCTGTGGTGGTTTTGGCGTGGGTGCGGGGGTCTGCCACGTCCGGGTTGACCCGCAGGGCTGCGTGGGTGGTTTTCCCCATTTTCTGGGCAATGGCTGCAATGTTTTCAAATTCCGCTTCGGATTCGATATTGAAATAGCCGATTTGAGCGTCAATGCCTTGTTTGATTTCAGCATCTGTTTTGCCAACGCCTGCAAAGACGACTTTGCTCATGTCTGCCCCGGCCAGTTGGGCGCGGTAAAGTTCGCCGCCGCTGACCACGTCCATGCCGCTGCCTCGCTCGGCGAGCAGTTTGCACAGGTGCAGATTGCTACAGCTTTTGATGGAGTAGCAGATGATGGGATCAATTTCTTTGAAGGCTTCAGTGAGTCGGTCGTAGTGCGATGTCAGTGTTCGTTTGGAATAAATGTACGCTGGCGTGCCGACGGAGGCGACGAGGTCATTGATGTTTACTTCTTCAGCAAAAAGCTGGCCGTTACGGTATTGAAAGTCGTCCATGTTTCATATTTTCCAAGGGTTAGAGCGTCTGACAAGACGAAAAAGTGCATCACACGCTCTAAGAACCAAGCATCATAAACCAAAGGAAGGATTTTGAAAAACAGGGCGGGCTTTGTTTTTCGCTGTAAACATCTCGCGATGGCCTTGAATCACAGAAAGACCACCGATGAATTGGCGGTATCCGTGATGAATTTTTCGATCATCGCGGGGGACAACAGCGGGTTGGCGGATTTAAGCAACGCAGCGAGGCCTGCGACATGAGGTGTGGCAAAGGAAGTGGCGCCAGCCGTGGCGGAGCCGCCTCCCAGTGCGGTGGTCAAAATGGAGACTCCCGGAGCAACGACAAAGTCTTTGGTGGTTTGTCCGGCCCAATTAGAAAAGCTCGCCAGCGATCCATCACCGTTGACC
Organism: Planctomycetota bacterium; assembly: GCA_024279865.1. GTDB lineage: Bacteria > Planctomycetota > Phycisphaerae > Phycisphaerales > Phycisphaeraceae > JAJRRC01. Next base: position 12,590 of record JAJRRC010000088.1, read on the forward strand.
GCGCCAACGCCGATTCCTGCGGAGCTTGCATAGGTCGCCGGATAGGTGGGTTCTGTGAATCCGTCATTGCCTGCTGCTGAAACCACGACGACGCCGTTGCTTTGGGCAAATTCGATGGCAGCCAGTAGATCTGGATGTCCGCCATCAAACCCGATGCTCAAGTTGATGACATCCGCCCCCATGACCACTGCGTAGAGAATGCCATCAAGGACACTGAAGAAGTCTCCGCCACCTGCGCCATCAAGGACCCGGATGGGCATGATGGTGGCATCATAGGCGACCCCTGTGGCACCGGAGCCGTTGTTTTCAGCCGCGATGACTCCAGCCACCATGGTGCCGTGACCGTTGGTGTCCATGGGGTTGTTGTCGTCGTTTACAAAGTCCCAGCCACGCACGTCGTCGATGAGACCGTTGCCGTCATTGTCGATCCCGTCGCCAGCGATTTCGCCGGGGTTGGTCCAGATGTTGGTATCGAGGTCTGCATGGGTCCAGTCGACCCCTGTGTCGATGACTGCGACGACAACGCCGGAGCCGGTGTAGCCTTGTGCCCAAGCTTCTGGGGCGTTGATCATGTTGAGGTTGGCTTGCCCTGCACCGCCGAAATACGGTTGTTCGGGCAAGGGAGCTGTTCCCATTGCGGCTGTGACGGCAGCAGCCGCGTCAATGAGGCCGTAGCCGTAGCGGGTGTTATAGGTGGGGGTGGTGGGGACTTCCACGTCATAGAGGACGATGTTGGTGAAGTAGGCGTCTGCACTTGGATTGGCCACGTCATGATCATTGGCAAAGGTGAGATATTGCTTGAATCCGCCGAAGAATTGGCCTACGGGGATTGCGTAATGTGTCCAATTGCTGCCGGTGGCGTGTGTGGCAAAGTCTTCGATGCCGTAGGCTTGTGTGCCGAAGATTTTGAATAAGTTTTCAGGGCCGAACACGTTGTCGGTGTCAAAGCCGATGCCTTGGACTTCACCTTGGACGGGGGAGCGGAAGTCGAACTCCAGCATCGTGTTTCGATTGATGTTGTAGGGCAGATTGATTTTTTTCCACGTATTGCCAGTGAGATTGAGGGTGGCTCCATTGTCTTGGACGACTGCGTCGCCGTTGCTTTGCTGGGTGGTTCCGTAATCTTCAACCGTGAAGGTCGTCAGATCCAACGGCACAATATTCGCTGGCGAAGTGATGGCTGGCGGGGTGATGATACTTTGTGAAGCGTCATTGTAAATAACGACATTGGCGAAAAAGTTTTCCGCATTTGGGTTCGGCACATCCATGTCCAGCCCAAAGGTCAATGAGGTCATCAGGCCGGTGAAGAATTGCCCGACATTAATTTCGTAATGTTTCCAACCAGGAGCTGTCGCGTTGTAGGAATCGACGGCAGGGGTTCCCCAGTTTTGTGTGCCATAGAGCTGGAAGAATTGCTCTTTGGTGAGTAAGTCATCAGAGTCAAATCCGATGCCATGGATTTCACCTTTGGCGGTGCTTCGAAAATCAAAGGCCAGCATGGTGCTTGCTGTGACGTTGGTGGTGAGGCTGATTTTTTTCCAGGTGTTACCTGTCATGTGCAGCGTGCGTCCACCGTCGAGGACGTTAAGGGTACTGATGACATCCTGAGCGGTTCCGCCGTACGAGGCCAGTGCCAGATTGTTAAAGTTCAGTGGCACAAGGTTCGCCGGTGCGTCAGGCGTGATAAATGTATCTACTGGCGGCGGCGGTGGTGGCGTCGTTGGGCTGGCCGGTTCGGCTAGTCGTACGTTGGCGAAGAGGCTTTGGGCGGTGGGGTTGGCCACATCGTGATCATTGCCGAAGATCAGATAGCGGGCATTGCCTGTAAAAAACTGTCCGATTGCAATATCGTAATGTTTCCATCCGTCGGCGGTCGTGTAGTTGTCGTAGTTGAGTTGCCCCCACGTTTGTGTGCCAAACAGTTTGAAGAAGTAGTCACTGCTGAGGGCATTGTCGTTGTCGATCCCGATGCCTTGGACTTCACCTTGCTGGGTTGATTTAAAATCAAATGACAGGATGGTGTTGGCGGTGATGTTGTAATCGATCTGGATTTTTTTCCAGGTGTTGCCCGACAAGGACAGGGTGTTTCCGGGGGTGTTTCCGGTGTTTTGAATTTGGGCTTGTCCATTGACATCTTGCGTGTCGTAAGAGGTCAATGTCCATTCGTTGAAATTCATGGGGTCTAGGGTTGGGGCTGCTGGCGGTGGGGGTGGCGGGGTGGCGGGGGTTTCATCGTAAACAGCAATGTTGGCGAAGTAGCCGACACCGTTTGGATTGCTGACATCGTGGTCCATGCCGAAGGTCAGATAGTTGACCTGTCCGGTGAAGACATCACCGACGCGGATGGTGTAATGTTTCCACGTGCCTTCAGAGCCTGCATAGCTTTGGACTGCGGGGATTCCCCAGTTTTGTGTGCCATAGGTTTGAAAGAAGGTGTTGTTGGAGAGGACATCATCGGTGTCGAATCCGATGCCATGGATTTCACCTTGCTGGGTTGATTTGAAATCAAATTCCAGGATGGTGTTGACGGTGACGTTGTAGGGGAGTCCGAGTTTCTTCCAGCTATTTCCAGCGATTCTGAGGGTGCGTCCGTTGTCTTGGACTGCAATATTGGGGTCCACATCTTGAGCGATTCCGCCATAGGGGGTGAGGGGCGTGGTGCTGAAATCAACGGTGGGGACATAGGTTGGGTCTGGCGTGATGGCGGGGTCTGGGGCGGTGGATGGCGGCGGTGTGGGTGTGGTGGGGTAGCCGTCACTTTGTTCGTAGATGGCGATATTGCTAAAGATGATTTCGCCATCGGGGTTGGCCACGTCATGGTCCATGCCGAAGGTGAGAAATTGCATTTGCCCGGTGAAGAACTGTCCGACGTTGATGGTGTAATGTTTGGTTCCCGGGGCGGTGGTGTCATAGGAGGTGACTGCGGGAACTCCCCAATTTTGTGTGCCATAAAGTTGGAAGAATTGGTCGTTGGATAGGACATTGTCGGTGTCAAATCCGATGCCATGGATTTCACCTTGGCTGGTGCTTTTGAAGTCGAATTCCAGCACGGTCTGGCTGGTGATGTTGTAAGGCAGATCGATTTTTTCCAACTATTGCCTGTGAGGCTTAGCGTTTGTCCACTGTCAAGAATCTGGGTGTTGCTGACCACGTCCTGGAAGTATCCGCCGTAGGATGCCAAAGGTTGGCTGTTGAAGTTCACGACCATGCCCGCGGGGGTTGGTGTCGGGACCGCGGTGATGCCGCTGAGAAGCTGTCTTTGTTCCAAAGCATCGAACATCAAGGGATGGTATGGACGGACCGGGGGCTTGGTGACGCGACGCTTGATTGGGCGTTGGGGCCGTTGCTGTGCAAGGCGTTTAATCAAACGGCGAAGATCTGGCAGCACCATGGTGCGCCAGTATTTTTGGAATGTGGTCCAGGTCAAGCGTCTCCCTTTCAACGGGATGTCTCTCTTGGAGCAAGCTCCAGAGATGATTACAAATCCCACGTTTTCCCAGCGTGGGTTACAAATATACCCATCGGGTATGAGAATGTCCGCGATAAAACCGATTTGAACGCTTAAAACAAGGTGCCGCGTACAAAGGAAAACGGGAAAACTCAACTGCGATTGGTACAACAGCGAACACGCGCTTGTTTCCCTCAGAAAAAGAGCGTGCTCGTCTGAGTATCCCCTGCGATTGTGCGTAGAACAACGAATATCCGCAGTTATTGGTTTCTTTATTGTGGGCGGTATTGGTCTGTGCCGGTTGTAGGCATAAGGAGGGCCTACTGGAGGCTGTGTAAGCGGGAGGCTGCAAAGATGCGAATGGTTCGCTACAATACGACGCTCGCTGCTCGCTGTTGAGTAGCACAGAATTGGTAGGACGTTATATATAAGGATCACGTTCATGTCATCGGCTCCCCATGTTGCCATTGTCGGCGTTACCGGCGCTGTCGGTCAGGAATTCCTTCGCGTACTCGAACAACGCAATTTTCCTATTGGAAAACTCACCCTGTTGGCCTCGGCTCGCAGTGCGGGTAAAACCGTGGATTTCAAAGGGACAACCTATACCGTCAAAGAGCTAACAGAAGATAGCTTTGGTGATGTGGACTTGGCTCTGTTCAGCGCGGGCGGTTCCATTAGCAAAAAATATGCTCCGATTGCTTCAGATGCTGGCGCGACGGTGGTGGATAACAGCTCTGCTTTTCGCATGATCGATAGTGTTCCATTGGTCGTTCCTGAAGTGAACCCCGAAGCCGTCGAAGGGATCGAACTGGGCAAGGGTGGCATCATTGCCAATCCCAACTGCTCCACGATCATTATGCTCGTGCCAGTGACTCCGATTCATCGTCGTGCAGGGGTGAAGCGAATGGTGGTTAGTACCTATCAAGCCGCCAGCGGCGCCGGTGCTGCAGCCATGGCTGAATTGGAACTGCAAACCAGCGAAGTGCTCGCAGGCAAAGAACCAACTTGTGATATTTTTCCCCGTCAGTATGCCTTCAACCTGTTCAGCCATAACTCAGACATCATTCCTGAGCACGGCTACAACGAAGAAGAATACAAGATGGTCTGCGAAACCCACAAAATCTGGAAGAACTCAGATGTGAAAATCACCGCGACGTGTGTGCGTGTGCCTGTGATGCGTGCCCATGCTGAAAGTATCAACCTCGAACTCGAACAACCTCTGGATGCTGACGAAGCTCGTCAGTTGCTCTCCGAAGCCGCTGGCGTTCGTGTGGTCGATGACCGTGTGGGCAATAACTTCCCCACGCCATTGGAAGCTTCCAATGAAGATGATGTGCTTGTCGGCCGTATCCGCAACGACATCAGTCGTGAAGGAACCAAAGTCACCGGCCTAGACCTGTTCGTCTGTGGCGATCAGGTCCGCAAGGGTGCTGCCTTGAATGCAGTGCAAATTGCTGAACTGTTGGTCAAATAATCCAACGATGGAATGACCGTTTTTAAAATAGCCGCGAGCTGCTAGCTTGCGGCTATTTTTATGCGCATTACGATAAGCAATATTGGAACGGCTTTTATCTTTCCAATCGCTCAAATAAAATTGCTAGAAGCTTTAAATAAAGGTTTTTTCCCATGGCAGCACAAGAGCAACCCATCAACGTGGCAGTGGTCGGAACCGGACGCATGGGCGCGCACCATGTGCGGACCTACCGGAATCTTGCAGGAGCCAATCTGTTGGCGGTGGTGGATCTGGATCAAAACCGGGCCAATGAACTGGCAAACCAGTATGGCTGTGCTGCATGCAAAGATGTGACGGAGCTACTAGAGCGGTTCCCACAGGTCCAAGCAGTGACCGTGGCGGTTCCGACGGTGTATCACGTGCCGGTGGCTTCCCAGCTTCTGAAACATGGCGTGGCATGTCTGGTGGAAAAACCACTGGCGCAAACGTCCGATGAGGCAGCGATCTTGACCCAGTTGGCTTATCGGCACAAGGTGACTTTGGGCGTGGGTCATACCGAACGATTTAACCCCGCGGTGCGGGCGGTGGCAGCGTTGGGGCTGAAGCCTCGCTTTATGGATGTCCAGCGGGTGAGCCCGATGACCTTCCGGTCGTTGGACATCGGCGTGGTGATGGACATGATGATTCACGACCTGGACATCGTGCTGCACTTGGTCAATTCCCCTCTCAAACGTGTGGAAGCCGTCGGCATGTCCGTCATCAGCGAACACGAAGATATCTGTAACGCCCGTTTGGTGTTTGAGTCAGGCTGCGTGGCAAACGTGACTGCCAGCCGCATGGCCCTGCGAACAGAGCGGCGGATGCGTCTATTCAGCGATGATGCCTTTGTGAACCTAGACTACCAGGCCCGCACAGGCGTGGTGATCCACCAGTCAGCCCATGCAGACAAGCTTGCTGAAATCCGCCAAGCCGTTGCTGCAGGGGGAGACCTTTCAAACGTGGATTACACTGAACTGGTCTCGCAGGAAACGTTGAGCATGGAACTTCCCGAAGGTCATGACGACCCATTGACCGCTCAGTCCAGCACGTTCCTCGATGCGGTTCGTGCAGGGACACGCCATCTGGTGGATGGCCAAGCGGGCCAGGATGTGGTGGATGTCGCTCAACAGGTCGTCCAAGCCGTGCGAGAACATCAGTGGATTTAAGCCATCAGCCATCAGCAGCCAGTAAGAGAAGAAGCAGAGGGGGAGAACGGCTATCGTTTTTTTGTAATTTTGAAGCAAAATCGGCTCTGACTGACAACTAACAACTATAACTGATAACTTATATCCCATGTCGGACCCTTTTTTATTGCTATTGATCGCTGCGTTGCCGGTGCTGTTGGTTGTCAGCGGTTTTTTTAGTGGTTGTGAAACAGCGTTGTTTAGTCTTGGCGAGCATCAGCGTCGTCAAATCACCAGGCAAGGCAAGCACTCTTTTATGAGCCGTGCGTTGGGGACGCTGTTGGTTGAAAATCGTGCGTTGTTGATTACGTTGCTTCTGGGCAACATGGTGGTCAACGTGCTGTTTTTTATTACCAGTGAAGTGGCCTTGATGCGATTGGCCCAGCAGCGAGAGGGCGGTTCGGTTTTATGGACAGCGGCCCATGTGGTTCCGGTTTTGTCTTTAATTTTTTTGGGTGAAGTGGTTCCCAAGTTAACCGCTTCTCGGTATGCGATGGTGTGGTCCCGCTGGGCTGCGTTGCCGTTGTTGTTCATTCATCGCGTGCTTGTGGTGGTTCGTGTGGTGCTTAGTATGTTGGTGATTACGCCGTTGGCTCGGCTCATTGCGCCTAGGGGCAAGCCTCCTCGACTGTCTCCTGCGGAGCTTGAATCCCTGGTGGAGTTGAGCAAAGCGGGGGGCGTGATTGATGTGGATGAAGAAACGCTTTTGGGTGAAGTTTTGGCATTGGGGGGGCGTAAGGTTCGAGACATCATGTTGCCTCGGGTGGATATGCCGTTGTTTGACCAGGCAGATGCTCCCTCGGAATTAGCCGAGCAAATGCGCAAGCACAAGTGGCAGCACGTTCTGGTTTTTGATCAGGATGAAGATCACATTGTGGGTGTGGTTTTGGCGAGGCAATTTTTGATTGATCCGCCGACGACTCACCAAGGATTAAAAGCATTCATACGTCAGGTCATGTTTGTGCCTGAGATTCAAAAACTCGATCAGCTCTTGATGCAGTTGCGTAAGGCCGGGGTGACCGTGGCGGTGGCGGTGGATGAATTCGGAGGCACCGCGGGGATGGTGAGCCTTGAAGATGTGGTCGAACAGATGGTGGGTCCGATTGTCAGTCATGACGATCAACCACAATTGCCACCAGTTCAGACATTGGGGCCCGGCCGGTACCGTGTCAGCGCTGCATTGGCGATTCACGAATGGCTGGCGTTTTTTTCTGAGGGTCATTTGGCTCAAAACATGGAAGATTTTCAAGGGGTTGCCACGTTAGGCGGGCTGGTGATGGCGAAGCTCGCTTGTTTGCCTCAGGTGGGAGACGAAGTGGTGTTGGGGAACCTCCGCATTGTGGTGCATGAAATGCAAGGTAGGCGGATCGTGAGCCTGGACCTGCACCTTGAACAGTCGGAGGTGACGTCATGACCGACATGCAGTTTCTTTTGGTGATCAGCATTGCAATCGTAGGCGTGGTGAGCAGTGGGCTGTTTTCCGGTTTAGAGACAGGGATTTATAGTCTGAACCGAGTCCGCTTGCATTTATTGACGCATCAGGGGAATTGGCGGGCGCTGATTCTCAGTCGGCTGTTGGAAAATCCAAACGCGCTCTTGGCATCTTTACTCATCGGCACCAACGTGGCGACTTATGTGACCACTGCCGCGATTGGGAAGCTCTTGGCGGGGGCGGGCTATTCCGATGGACAGATTATTATTTACAATGTTTTGATGGTGACACCGCTGTTGTTTGTGCTTGCTGAAACGTTGCCTAAGGATTTGTTCAGTGTGTTTGCCGACCGATTGGTGTATCCTTTTGCACGATTTTTACAGGTTCTCAAATGGGGCTTGACCCTGACGGGTTTGTTGCCTTTGGTGACAGGTCTAAGCAGTGTCTTTATGCGTTTGCTAGGTATAAAAAAACAAGACGCAGCCCTATCGCATCCCCGTCGCCGCATCGGCATGTTCATGCGTGAGGGCGTGGGACATGGGCTTCTCAGTGATGGACAATCCGCCATGATGCAGCGGGTTTTGGTTCTGCATCAACGATGCGTCGAAGATGAAATGACCCCTTGGCAAGAAGTCGTCACGGTCCAACAATCCGACGATGCCCAGTCACTTTGGGCGCTTGCCAAACGGTCAAGCTTGTCGCGTTATCCCGTGTTGGATGACACTGGGTCGGTGATGGGCGTGGTCAGTTTGTATGAAGCACTCTTTGGCGACAAAAAACTCAATGTGGCTCAGCGGTGTCGTTCTATTTTGCAAATAGAAGCAGGAACCGCCTCTTGGGCGGCCTTGGGGCAACTCAAACAACACCACGCTTCACTGGCTGTGGTCCAGCAAAATGGCCAGCCTGTAGGCATTGTGACGATTAAAGACCTAGTGGAACCCATCACCGGCGAGCTGGCTAGTTGGTAGGGGTTGCCAAGATCATTTGGGGTGGTATGGATTTGTTATATAATAGAAGGGTCGCATGGATGCAGACTCTACAGGAGGAGCCAAGGGACAAGGATGACCTTGCTGCAGACGCATGTGGTTTGAATCATCACGCTTTGGAAATTGGAACGAATCATTTTCAGATGATTCGCAGGCCAAACCCACCTCATTAAAAAAACAGCAGATCACTCAATCGCTCGAAGTTCCCGTGGCCTCGGCAACGCCGATTACCCATGCCACCGATCCGCGTTGGATTTTGGCTCAGCGGACGACACAAGTGATGCAGGGGACTGTGCTGAGTCCTGAAAAACGCGGCCGACTAATCAAGCTCGGCAAGTTGCTCGGTTTGTCGCCGTTTGATGCCAATGTGATCATCGCCATTGTGCAAAACAAAGCCCGTGAGGGGCAGACCCAGACGCTTGATTTTGATAGCTGTGAGTTGCTGTCCCTGATTCATCCACCTGAAAAACGCACCCCCACCAAGCTCAACTGGTTTACCGTGGGCGTTTGTGTGGCCCTTTTATTTTTAATCGAGACCGTTTTTCTACTGAGCTGGACGCAAGGGTGAAATTCTGAAGAAGTTGTCAGTTGTCAGCTATCAGTAAGAGAAGCCAAGGCAAGGGTTGTTTCTAGAGCGTCACAAAACCACCTATTAGCGTTTTCTGTATTTTGACAAAGCCGAACTCTAAGGTCTTCCGAAGAGTCGGATTCCCGTTGGATTGTGCGGATCAGAGGGCGCAATGTAGCCCAGAGGGCGCAAATAGACCGCATGATGTACGACTTGCGTGGGCGCAAACAGACATTGCTTGTCTTGGCCGACAAGCTCGCCCCCAACGTTTTAGTTTTGCAGATTGCCCATGTCAATGGCAGGCTTCATCATCGTGGGCAACAGATAATTGGCACCATGATAGGTCAGGATCTGCCCGGTCAGCGAGAAGGAAATATGATCGCCCCGGTTGAGAACCATCTGTTCCATATTCTGCAAAAGTTGGCAAGGCACAATGATCATCGGCGGCTCAGGTGCGTGCTGTGAGTCCGACTTAAAAATGAACAGCATGTTATTGCCATCGTTGGCCCGGACCAGTCGTCCGCGGCGGTTGATGACAAACTCCCCTTCACGTCGCAGCTTTGGCTGAGGCATGCCTGGCGCGACGCCAAGAATTTTGGGGTCCACATCAATTTGTGGCCTGGGGGACAGGGCTGGCCTGGCATTTTTAGCAGCCGCGGGCCGTTGGGTAGGCTCGATGGGCTTGTTGGTTTTTTTGAGGCGTTTCATCATCTTGTCGACGACGTCTGCCGCACTGTTGTTGGCGGGTTGTGTTGCGGGTTGTGAGGGCTGGGCGTAAACCTGTAGGTTTAGGCATCCAAGGGTCACAATGGCCAAGGTGGTGAGAGTCCAAGCTCGTTTCACAGTGCATCTCCTGTTGCTTATGGGGTCATTTCAAGGGAAGGGATCGGGGTCAGTGTGGGGGACGGGGAGGTTGCGGATACCGGGGGGGCTTCGGATACCGGGGGGGCTGATGACGCTTCCAAAGTCGGGGCTGTCATGCGAAGGGCTTCTTCGACCGGTGCGTTCCAGACGCGAAGTCGTGTATGGTGCCAACCATCAATAAAAAATTTCAGATCCACGGTGACCAATTGAGATTGTGCATTCAGCGGCGGGGTGGTTCCTTTGGGGCGAATGATGTCGACTTGAGCATTCGCGCCTCGCAATCGCAGGCCACGCACTTCATAGACCGGTGCTTCGCCTCTGGAACCATCGCTAGACCACATGGCCTGTTCGCCGAGGCGAGGCAAAAACGCCGCATAAGTCATCGGCAACGTGCCCTTGGGCAAAATGACCTGATAGTTTCCCTCAACCGGGCGATAAGCGATGACTGCTTTTAATGCTTCAGCCATGATGTTGCGTACATTTTTATGGTTGGGATTATGAACTGCCAGATGATCCCCCTGTTGGCCAGGGATATTGACATAAGGCATACATCCTGCCACCAGAGCCATCACACCGAGTAAGAAAAATTTCCAAGCACTGTTGTATCGCATGATAACCCTCTGTTCCAAGAAGCCCCCATGGTTCATTCCGGGGGGGGATGTGGAATGTTCCTTGAGATTCTAACACGTTTGCCACAGGTTCGTCAGGTGGGCAAAGGTGCATAAGTTTATTTTGCGCGCTATACTTCGTATTCAAATTCTTATTAGACCTTTTGGAAAGTCCAATCATGCCCGACAACGACCCTCCCCAATTACACATTGATTCTGACTGGAAAGCTCAAGCCCAGGCTGAAAAAGAAAAGCTCGCTCAAAAAGCTGCTGCCAACAAAGCCAAAGCTTCAGCCAGTGGTGATGCAACTGGCGGGGCCGGGGGGGCCGGGGCTTCCGGGGGGGCTTCCGGGGGAGCTTCCGGGGGGCAGCAGATTCCTGAAGCTTCGTTTGAAGTTCTGATCAGCACCATGGCAACCCAAGCCTTGTTCGCCCTGGGCGGGATTCCCGATCCCCGCACCGGCCAACGCATGACCCATCTGGGCCTCGCTCGCCATCACGTTGACCTTTTGAGTATTTTGCAAGAGAAGACCGAAGGCAACCTTGGCGACGAAGAAAAAAACATGCTCGCCCAGACGCTTTACGAGCTGCGGAACCGGTACATTCAACTGTCCACAGCCGAACGCGACGAACAGACGCTTTGACCTATCTTCAGACTTTATTATCCTGTGAGTGATTCAGCTTAAGGAATACACCTGTGTCAGACCACGCAACCCCTTCATTGTCACCCTTGGATACGCACCACTTGCTCTTCCGACGGCTACACTCGCTTTCTGGGATTATCCCCGTGGGCGTCTTCTGCATCGCCCATCTGTTTACTAACTTTCAGATGATGCTCGGTGCGTCCCATTTTCAGCATGAAGTGGAATTTATCCATTCATTGCCTGGACTGCTGTTCATTGAAATATCGCTGTGGGGGGCCATCGGTTTTCATGCGGTCTTGGGCGTGGTCTATACGCTTACCGGCAAGTCCAATGTCAAGCATTACAAAGAGAACGCCAACGTGCGGTACACGCTTCAGCGGGTGTCGGGCGTGTTGGCCTTGATCTTTATTTTCCTGCACATTGCAACCTTGCGATGGCGTTGGGATCTGTTTGGCTGGTTCACCCCGTTTTACGCCCATGGTGTCGACGGCGAGCCTCTGTCCACAGCCACAACCGCAGCGGCTCTGCAAAGCCACTGGCTGGTCGTGGTTCTCTATCTGGTCGGCGCCTTGAGCGTGGTTTACCATTGGGCCAACGGCCTGTGGACTTCTGCGATCACCTGGGGCGTGACCATTACCGTCGCAGCTCAGAAACGCTGGGGCTATCTCTGTGCAGCCATGGGGCTGGCATTGGCGATCTTCGCCGTGGGCGCGGTGGTCGGAGCCTTGAAGTATGACCTCACTGAAAAAGATAAGCAGGCCATCGAACTAAAAGTACAGGCTTCGGGCTCGACTCCTGTTCATCAAGCCTCAGGCCACTAATTTAGCGACGACAAGCAACGCATCACAACCCAAACCGTATTAAGGCGAATTTTCCTATGTCACAAACCCATCCAAGAGTGATTGTTGTTGGCGGCGGACTGGCTGGCCTGGCAGCCACGTTCAAAATTGCAGAAGCGGGCGTTCCCGTGGACCTGTTTTCCATGGTCCCCGTCAAGCGTTCGCACAGTGTGTGCGCTCAAGGCGGCATCAATGCCTGTAACAAGGTCGCACGCCAGCAGGGCTATTCCGAATGGCTCCATATGGACGAAACCCTCTACGGGGGAGACTTTCTACAGCATCAGCCTCCGGTCTATGAAATGACCCACTGGGCGCCTCGGATTATTGATCTGATGGACCGCATTGGTGTGCCGTTCAATCGAACCGCTGAAGGCGAACGTGACTTGCGTTTGTTTGGCGGAAGCTTGTTCAAACGAACTCACTTTGCGGGTGCCTCCACTGGCCAGCAGCTTCTTTATGGCCTCGATGAACAGGTCCGACGTTACGAAGCTCAAGATAAAGTCAACAAGTTTGAGTTCTGGGAATTCCTCTGGCCAATCCTTGATGACGAGGGTCATTGCAAAGGGATCGTCGCTCAGGACATGCGGACCATGGAGATTAAACCTTTCCTTGCCGATGCTGTGGTCATGGCTACCGGCGGCAACGGCATGGTCTTCGGCAAGTCCACCATGAGCGTCATCTGCACCGGCAGTGCTGCCACACGCTGCTATCAAGCAGGCGCGTGGATGGGCAACCCTGAATTTATGCAGGTGCATCCCACTGCCATTCCCGGCGAAGACAAATGTCGCCTCATGTCCGAATCCGCTCGCGGTGAAGGGGGACGTGTTTGGGTCCCAGGCATGAAAGATAGCGATGGCAAATGGCAGCCTCACCCCAATTCCGGCCGTCATCCTTTGGAATTCCCCGATTCTGAACGCTACTACTTCCTCGAAGAAACCTATCCTGCCTATGGCAACCTGGTGCCACGCGATATCGCGACCCGTGAAATCTTCTGGAAGTGCCAAGAAGGCTTCGGCGTCGGCGGCGGACGAATGGTCTACCTCGATGTGTCGCATCTCCCACAAGCCACCAAGGACAAGCTCAAAGCAATCCTCGAAATCTACGAAAAATTCACCGGTGAAGATCCCACCGAAGTCCCCATGAAAATCTTCCCAGCGATCCATTATTCCATGGGTGGACTGTACACCGTGTACAGCGAAGAAGAACGAGAACCCGTCCCCGGCGACGGCGAAAAAGCCATCGGCATGATCCCCGGCGATCCATCAAATATGATGACCAATGTCCCAGGCTTGTATGCCTTCGGCGAAGTGAACTACCAATACCACGGCGGAACACGCCTCGGAGCAAACGCACTACTCAACTGTATTTTTGACGGCCTATTCTGCGCGTCCAGCGTTGTGAACCATGCCCAGGCAAACGCCACCGCTACGGACCTGGACCCAGCTCTTGTCGAACGTGTCGTCCAGCAGGAAAAAGACAAAGTCCAAAAACTCATGGACTCCAAAGGAACCGTCAACCCTTACGACCTGCACCGACGACTCGGCGAAGAAATGACCGATGCGTGTACCGTCATTCGAACCGAAGAACGCATGATCCAAGCCCTTGAAGCAGTCAAGAGCATGCAGACTGAATACGAAAATGTTTGTCTCAGCGATACAGGCATGTGGACCAATCAAAACCTCAGCTTTACCCGGGCGCTCGGCGACATGCTCATCTATGCTGAAGCCATCTTGATTGCCGCCATTGCCCGCAAAGAATCCCGTGGCAGCCATTACCGACCAGACTATCCAGACCGTATTGACGATCCATTCCAGAAAACGTCACTGATGAAATTTGTCGATGGCAAGCAAGTTTTGGAATATGAAGATGTGCCCACGCCGATGGTGCCTCCGCGTGCTAGAACCTATGGCAAGACCTAGGAGATGACCCAAAAACCATGACCTGTGCAATGACACAACAACCTCTTTCGCATCAATGGATGTCCCGACAGCGTTTGATGACCTATCAACGCAACAAGGCTCTTGGTGGACTACTCATCGGAGCCGTTTTCATTGGTTGGCTATGGCTTCAATGGTCCAATCCGGTGATGCGCGTTGTGGCGATTTGTTTGACAGGATTGACCATCTGGATGACAACCAGCTCGATTGTGTCGGACCTGAGGCGAGCCAAAGGGCGTGCCTTGAGCTTGATTGGACAGAGCCTTTACATTGCTCGGCCGGATGTGGACGCTTTGACCTTGCCGTTGGAATCCATTGCCCGAGCACACTGGCGTGAAAATTCACCCCAGACGCTGGGTCTTTGGTTGTTTGATAAAAATGAGCAGGTCTTGATCCATTTGGACGATCATTTTTTAGAATCTCAGGACGAAGCCCGTGCTTTTTTAGGCTGGGCACGCAAATATGCCGATTTAAACTTTCAAGTGACATGGGAAGCCCCAGGAATTTTTGATGCCCCCGGTTCCCCCCCAGTTAACCCAAGAGAAATGATGCCATGACTGCAAACAACGAAACCAACGCTGATACCAAAATCATTCGGATTCGAATCAAACGTCAGGATACGCCTGATAGTCAGTCGTATCATCAGGACTTTGAGCTGGACTATAAGCCGAACCTCAATGTCATCAGTTGTCTTCAGGCCATTGCCGCTCGGCCCGTCACGGTTGAGAATGAAGACGTGACCCCCGTGGTCTGGGACTGTAACTGTCTCGAAGAAGTTTGCGGTGCGTGTACCGTCGTCATCAACGGCCGCGTGCGGCAAAGCTGTTCGACCCTCGTTGACGCTCTCATTGCTGAAGGAACAGGCACTGCCAGCGAACCGATTTTAATCGAGCCCATGACCAAATTCCCCGTGGTGCGTGACTTGTTCGTGGATCGTACCCGCATGTTTGAAAATCTCAAGAAGATTTCCGGCTGGGTTCCCGTAGACGGGTCCCATGATCTGGGCCCCGGACCAGTCGAATCCCCCGAATCCCAAGAAGAACGCTACAACCTTTCACGTTGCATGACGTGCGGTTGTTGTCTCGAAGCCTGCCCTCAATTTCAGTTTGATGGCGATTTTGTGGGCGCTCAAACCATTGGCCAAACGCTCTATTTTAATGAGCACAAAACCGGTGCGGTGTTGAAGAATGAACGTTTGGAAGTCATGGAACAAGTCGGCGGTGTCAGTGACTGTGGCAACAGCCAAAACTGCGTCAAGGTTTGTCCCAAAGAAATTCCACTCTCCGAAGCCATCGCCAAGATCGGACGGCAAGTCACGGTTCACACCGTTAAGCAGTTCTTTACCGGCAAAAGTTGATCAAACACCACTAAAACATGCGAAATTCGGAGTTCACGTTTTCAATAGAGACAGACGCGGATTGTTCGCACTGCGTGGGGATGAGACGGAGCGTCCTGTTCGAAAAAGAGGTCATTGGTAAATCCAGCCGTGATCAAGCCTTGCCCGACGAATAATCCGCCAACATTGTCACAGGTTTCGATGAATATTGAAGGAAACAGCCATCACAATTCACGATGATCGCAATTCAACCGGGTTGATTCGTGGTTTTGATTTGATTGGTCAGGCAGGATGACAGGAACAGAGTCAAAGTGATTATGCCGCTTGACGGTGATAGTGCTTAAGCAACCCGCCAAGCCGTTGCTCGCAATGGATATCGCCTTTTGTGAGCGTGGGGAAATCCGAGCCAGTCAATGGCAAATTTCCTTTGCTTTGATGTGGGCGATGAGCGTGATAATAGGCGACGAATTCGTAGACAAGGTAATTCAAATGCTGCTCGCCCAACACCACAAAATTTTTCACAGCCATCCCATAAGTCGTCAATACTTGATTGACGGTCCTTTTTTACCCGTCAAACATAGGCTCTGACACTCTCTTGCGAAAAAGGCAGTTCGCACTTTCCTTTTGCGATTGTCTCCCCTCTCTGCCACGCCAG
>JAJRRC010000089.1 GCA_024279865.1 Planctomycetota bacterium
CACTCGGAGTGTGATAGTCTAAACCGATAAACATGGTAAAATCGTCTGACATAGCCGTTGCTCCTTTGTGGTATGGGCTAGGAAGTACAATTCCGATGCTCGAATCTACCCTGGGAGCAACGGTTTTCATACCCAGCTATTGATTTTTCATTTGTTTGAAAATAGTCGCAAGCAAACTTGCTTGCGCGTCTTTTGTTACACTTCAAGAATGCCCGTTTACCTGCTCACATTTCATGCCCATGGTTCGTGGATGCCTGACCGGATGCAAGGATTTGTCCAACGCAATCAAGGTATTCTCAAAACCAGTAAACAAATGGCACAGAACTATCAAAACAAACAACACGCACCACACATCAACTTTGACGCCACGATCCAACAAAGCTTAATTAACATCACCCTCAACGCATCACAACTCCAACAACTGCGGCCTCATGGCATTGCCACCGACACAAGCCATATCCATGTTTTGATCAGCTGGCGCAATACGCGTCCCGTCAAAGCAATTCGTATCAGCCTCAAGCAATCGCTCAACCGCTTATTAAACAGGCAGCATAAAAAACGTATTTGGTTTAGTCGCGGTGGTAGCCAAAAACGTGTAGAAACACAAAGCCACTATCAATATTTAATCACGCAATATTTGCCGAAACACACGGGGATCACATGGTTTGAGTAAAACTATCGCTACAGACGCGCCCCCGGGGGCGCTGTTAGCGTACGGTTATTGTTTTTTCATTTGTTTGAAAATAGCCGCAAGCAAACTTGCTTGCGCGTCTTTTTTCATGCAAAAAAATGCGGATGACAAATTAATGACGTTCTATTTTTCAAACGACCCATTGCACGAATCACAACCTGCCATCTAAAAACAGACGCGTAAGCATGGTGGCTCACGCGTCTGTTTATTATCGTCGTCTCGCGGCACGCTAACTGCGTGCGCGTTGGTTTTATTTACAGTTCAGACACCACCAGGTCGCCTGCTTCGGTGGTGCTGTAGCCCATGCGGCCGGCAGACATGCTCTTCATCTGTGGGGTGGATTTTTTAATCGCAGCTTCAATGCGATCACCGGCAGCTTGCTGGCCTGAATTTTGCAACAACATCGCAGCAGCCCCAATGGCAGCCATTGGGTTGATCACATTTTGATCGGTGTACTTCGGAGCTGAACCGCCGATGGGTTCGTACATACTGGTGCCGCCTTCATCGGGATTGATGTTACCACCAGCAGCGATACCCATGCCGCCTTGGATCATTGCACCGAGGTCGGTAATGATGTCGCCGAACATGTTAGGCACGACGATGGTGTCATAAAATTCAGGATTTTTCACAAACCACATGCACGCAGCGTCAATGTGGTTGTAGTCCCGTTTGATATCTGGATAGTCTGCTTCACCGATTTCGTTGAACGCTCGGAACCACAGGTCCGCAGCAAAGGTCAACACGTTGGTTTTGTGGACGAGGGTGAGCAGGCCCTTGCCGTCGCCAGTTTTCTTTTTGTTGCGGCAAAAGTCAAAGGCATATCGCAAACAACGCTCCACACCAAACCGGGTGGCGATCATTTCCTGGGTAGCGACTTCCTGTGGCGTACCTTTGCGGAGGAATCCGCCTGCACCACAGTAGAGGTCTTCGGTGTTTTCACGAATCACGTCAAAGTTAATGTCTTCAGGGCCTTTGTCCTTCAAAGGTGTTTCCACGCCTGGGTACAGCTTCACTGGACGCAGGTTGATGTACTGATCCAGTGCGAATCGCAATCGCAGGAGCAGGCCTTTTTCAAGAATGCCTGGCGTCACATCAGGATGGCCGACTGCGCCGAGGAGGATCGCGTCATAGTTGTTTTTGAGGTTGGCGATATCGGCATCATCAATGATGTGGCCGGTGGCCAGATAGCGGTCGCCGCCGAAATCAAATTCTTCGGTGGTGTATTCGAATTTTTCCAATTCCGCGACTGCTTTGATGACTTTCAAAGCTTCACGGGTTACTTCAGGGCCAGTGCCGTCACCGGGGAGAACTGCGATTTTAAGTGCCATGGGTCGGTTTCCTCTGTTTTTGAATGAATGTAGAAAGAAAATAGTAGCTTCTGTTGGGAATAATTACAAAACCGTTATGATAAGAGGCTCATGGCAAAGTTGTCTGCGAATAGTTCAGGGGGTGTTCCGGGGGGGATTTCAAAGGAATATCTAGGTAAACTTCCAGGAGCTTCAGGACTGCTGGAGGTCGCTATCCTTCGCGGCGGAAAACAGCTTCCGGGGGCCGGAGGCCCTTTGCTTAGAGTCATGGCGGCCGCGCTCATCGGCGTTTGGCTGGGCCAATGGCCAATTCCACTGCTAGGCTGGCTATTGATTTCCCTCGTGGCAGTGATCTTGTGCTTTGTTCGCCAACACCCCTTTTGGGTCCTGCTGGCGGTCGTTTCTCTTTTTGCCAGTTGGGCAGGCGTACGTCATCGCTACATGCCTGCAGACGACATCCGCCAATACATGCAAGATGAAGCTCAGCTTCTAGAAGTCACCGGGACCATCATCAGCCCGGTTTACATGACAAGCTCTCACCGTGGAGCCATGGGCAAATTTTCTTATCGCCCACCCAGCACCTTGTTTGTTTTGAAAGTGGATCACTTGGGAGCTGGCTCTGCGTCTGGCAAACTGTTAGTCAAACTAGACCTCGCAGACGCACGACTGGTCCGAGGGGACCGGGTACGTTGTCTGGGCTGGGCCCAGCGGATTGGTCTGCCTGGCAACCCTGGAGAAATCAATTATCGCCAAACGCTTGAACGTGAAGGGATCGGCGGACGAATTACCTTGCCCCACGGAGGCAATCTTGAACAACTGGCGCACTCGGGCAGTCTCGCGTGGTTTATCCGTTTGCGAGGCTGGTGCGCCCGATTGGCCCGCCAATCCTTAGACCTTGGCATTGAACCGCACACGCCTCGGCTGGGCTTGTTACAGACCATGCTCTTGGGCCATCGTCCTTCTAATTTGGCAGAGCTAGACGATGCTTTTCGTCGGGTGGGGTTGGCTCACCTGCTCTCAATTAGCGGGGCTCATCTGGGAATTTTATTGTGGCTGACGTGGATGGTGGCAAAACTTTTTTTCAGCTATCCGCCACGGGCTGCCACGTGCGTTTTAATTGTGCTGGGATTGTATTTACTGGTGGTTCCCACACGGGTTCCCATTGCACGGGCCGGGATCATGGCCACGGTTTTTTGTCTTGCCCAAATCACCGGCCGTCGCACGCAGCCGTTGGATGTTCTGGCCATTGCGTGTTTGATTGTATTGGCATGGCGGCCGTCGGATTTATTCACACCTGGCTTTATGCTCAGCTTCGGCACCGTGGGCGGGCTGGTCCTTTTTGTCCAGCCGGTGAGTCATTGGTTGTGGCCTGACCCCACGGTGGTATTACTGAAGCAGACCCGTCATCATCTGGCTCGAAGGATGGCAGATTATCTGGCGGTGAATGTGGTGGCGTTTTCGATTTCTTTGCCTTTGGTCATTTTCCATTACAAGATGATTGCGCCGTGGAATATTATCTTAACGCTGCTGGCGTTGCCGGGGGTCACACTCATGTTGGCGTTGGGCTATTTAAAAATGGTCATGGGCTTTGTATTCCCAAGCGTGGGGCTTCTCTTGGCTGGGCCCACGGGCTGGACATCGGATGTTTTGCGTTTGCTTGTGGAACATGCGGTGAATTGGCCGGGCGCGACGATTGGCCTAGGCGCTGGGCCGAGCGTGGCATGGACGCTTGGGGCGTTGGGCTTGGTTATTGCGATCCTTTGTGGTTTTTTTGCAGGCAGACGACAATCTTTAGCATTCTGCCTGATTCTATGCTTGGGGTGGGGGTGGTTTTCGATGCTCGCCCAATCGGACAAACCGCCGATCCGCCTCCGCTCGCTGGCGGTGAGCAATGGTTCTTGTTTTCTTTTGGAATACGAGGACCAGGTTCTGATGTTTGACTGTGGTTCTCAGCAATATCTCGACGTCGGCAAACGCAGTGTGGTCCCTGCATTGCAAAATCTTAACATCCATCGCATTGACACACTGATCCTGTCGCACGCGGACATGGATCATTTTGGGGGTACGTTGGATTTGATCAAACATATTGAGGTGCGTCGTGTTTTAATTTCGCCACAAATGTTTGCCGAGGGCCGAGAGATTCTGGGCGGCCCGGTAGATTTTTTACTCAAAGGTCTTGAGCAAGCCAAGGTTCCCATTCAAGTGGTCAGTCGCGGCTGGACGGAGCCGTTTGGCCAAACCCAGCTAAAAATGCTTTGGCCTCCAGCGGATTGGCAAAGTTCTCGAGCCAATGATTCGTCTTTGGTGTTATCCATTCGCCACAAAGGGAGGCGTATTCTTCTCAACGGCGACATTCAAGAACAAGCCACCCAAGCAATCATGAAGCTCGAGCCGGACCTTCGCGCGGACATTTGTGACTTACCCCACCACGGCAGCATCATCCCCAGTTCCCGCTCATGGCTCGAGGCAGTGCAACCTGCCGTGGTCTTACAATCCTGTGGCAAATCAAGACTCTACCACGACCGTTGGCCTGACCTGTTAAAAGGCCTCAACCTCACCCGCCTCGTCACCGCCCGTCAAGGCATGCTCGAAGTAGAAATCACGCAGGATGATACAATTCTGTGGCGAACGTTTAAGTGAAAAAGGGAATTTATTATCCTATTTTCTCAATTCTGTTTTTTTTATTTCCATGAATAAATGTAAAGATATTTATACCTTGGGTTTTTTTGTTTAGATCGTAGTTTTGGCTTCAATACCAAGCATTGACCTGATTTTGTGTCCTCTGCAACAAATGGGGCTCTACCAGCTACCGCTTCATCATAGGCAATACATAGGGGTTCATAATGCGTATCCTTATGCACAACCCAAACAATCTGATCATATTGAAAACGACCTGCAGACTCGCGATTACCGCCAGAAACTTGGCCATCAAGTCGAATATGATCTGGGTTTTGAGCTTGGCGAGGCAAGATGACATTTTGCATAAACATTATAAAATCACAGTTCACAGCATCCTCCTTTTCTTCTAAAACACGTCTGCTGGCTTCCTCAACTGTTCACCAACACTTCCTCAAAAACCAAGGCTAACTTAGGCAAGTCATTCGAGACGGTCGTCCAGAGAATATTGATATCCACGTCAAAATAAACATGCACCAAACGATTGCGCATCGCGGTTGCAATTCGCCATGGGATACTGGTCACAGATTCTTTGGTGGCATCAGAGACGTGAACCGCAGCTTCACCAATAATCTCAATGCACTTAACCAATGCAAAGACGGTCTTCAAGTCACCCACCAACTATTGTTGATTCATGCCATGTGCAAAAACGACCGCCTGCTTCGTGGCATCAAGCATGTGCTGAATTCGAATGCGATCATCTTCAGGCAGCATATTGTGGCACAGCCTCCTGCATGACCTGATCGCGGAAGTAACGGCTCAATTCGTCTGGCGTGCGTAAATCAACCTTGCGACCAATGGCATCTTCTAATTCAAGCTGTAATTCAGCAAGTCGAAAATAACCAACCGCTTCATTGGGCTGAAATTCTACAAGCAGATCAACATCACTTTGAGGCCCAAAATTGCCATGAATCGCTGATCCAAAAAGAGATCGCTTCTGCACGCCGTAGCGGATACAGATGGCCTTGATGACTGCTTGATTGATCTCAATGGAATGGTTCATTACCAATATTGTACCTTAAAGATTCATGATTTGAAGCATCTTCTTGCACGAGACGCAACGGCAAAGCAAAGACCTCAAAAACAAGGAGCCCCTTTTCCCATATCTCAACTTTGCCGCACGAACATCAATTGATCAATGTTAAGTTGGCCGAAAAACGGCTCGACCTCTTTGAGAAATCGCTTGCCATCAAGAGCGTAGCCGGCGGTGGGTTTTAGTTTTAAATCTGGCAATTGGGCTTGGAACCAAAGGTTGAGCCGGGCCATGAACAACTCGCGGGTGTATTTACAGATCATGCTCGCAAGAGCCACGGGGAGATGAGCCTCCTCTGCTTCAACGAGAAAGTGGACGGCCATCTGGCGATCACCCTCTACAAATTGATAACTACTTTGCTGAGGGGTTTCTTCTAAAATCGTTACCTGGGCTTGAGGGAACAGCGGCCTTAACAAGGACAAATAGCGCGTCCGACCCGACTGACGATCCACCATGACAGTCGTCTGGTCGGCGGATGCGTAGGTATTCCAAATATGTTGAAGGTGGCCGGCGACAAAGGTAAAACTCACGGAGGCTTTGGAGCGGGTTGCCTGGACCATCCGATTAAACCGATCTTCACAGACGACGGCCGCTCCCATGTCCCGCAGGGTAACCCCCTCTTTGTTCAATGCATGACGCAAGGGATTGGTCGTCACAGCTAAATCGTCGGCAGTCACCTTGGCGGGAAAGGGTTCCCCCGCATTGGCGTACCAAGGCATCACCTTCAAATTGGGCAAGGTGGTTTCGCCAAGCTGGGTGAGCCATTGAGCAAGGTTATCAGGCGTGGGCTTCCATGTTTTACCGAACGCCAGTACGCCACGTTCGAGATGTTCGATGCCAGCGGCCTTGGTTTTGAGCTTTTTCGAGTCATTGATCGGCAAACGCCCCTTGCGCCCAGCCAAACGCTTACACAACACCCCTGGCATCCGTTCCCAGAGATTCAGCTCCTGGCCATCGGTCAATTCAAAGACCGTCCGCCCGACCACCAAGGGGCCAAGGATCGGCCCATAACCCGCTTCATCAATGCCTGCATAGATCATTTTACTTAATTCCTGTGGAAGCTCTTGGCCATTCGCTCTCAGTATTCAGTTAAGAAGGGAACCAGAGTCAAAATCAAATCCACCGCTTCAGACCCAGCAGCCAATCTTCATCTTTGCCTTCTCTTACTGACCGCTGATGGCTGATGGCTGATCGCTTTCTTAAACATCGCTGAACATTTCATGCCCGATGGGTATATTATATCCATCATGGAACCACGACCTATTCTGATCACCGGTGCCGCGGGCTTTATCGGCTCCCATTTAACAGACCGACTCTTGGCCGATGGCCAATTCGTTGTTGGACTGGATAACTTTTGCGATTTTTATGACCCCGCCCACAAACGTGCCAATATTCAAGATGCCTTGAACAATGCTCGTTTTACCTTGGCGGAAATTGATCTGCGAGATCGGCCAGCCGTCGCGGAGCTGGTTACCTCGCATCAACCCAAGGCAGTGATTCATTTGGCAGCCATGGCAGGCGTGCGGCCGAGCATTGAACGGCCGGACCTGTATGCCGAGGTCAACCTCAACGGCACGGTGAATCTGCTCGACGCGGTGGTCCGGGAAAAGGTCATGCCCAAGTTCCTGTTTGCGTCTAGTTCGAGCGTGTATGGCAACAACAGCAAAACCCCCTTTGCCGAGGCGGACCGGGTGGACCATCCGATTAGCCCTTATGCAGCGACGAAAAAATCGGGCGAGCTGATCTGTCATAGTTATAGCCATTTGTATCAGCTGCCGATCACGTGCTTGCGATTTTTTACGGTGTTCGGGCCACGTCAACGGCCGGACCTGGCGATCCATAAATTCCTCAAGCTCGTCTCCCAAGGCACGCCGATTCCGATGTTCGGCGACGGGTCGACGAGCCGAGACTATACCTTCGTCCACGATATCGTCGGCGGCATCCTTAAAGCACTGGCCCACTGTGACGGCTACCACATCTACAACCTTGGCGGGGATCATCCGGTGACCCTCAAAAAAATGATCCAGACTATCGAACAAGTCGTTGGCAAACAAGCAAAAATTGACGCTCAACCCATGCAGCCCGGCGATGTGGACTGTACTTGGGCGGACCTGACCCGATCCAAAGAAGACCTTGGCTATGCCCCGACCACTTCGCTTGAGCAAGGCATCACACGCCAATGGGAATGGATTCAAACAACCCTGTAGCACGTGCTACGTTCAAACGACGATTGCAAAAGGCCCACTCCATGAGATGCTCCGGCTTGCTGGCCATCTGGTTGTTCACTGGTATTGCGTTCGCCCAATCCTCGCCCACGGAATCGCTGCTTCAACAAGCCCAGCAGGCAAAACAGCAACTTGCACACGGCCGTCAACCGATTGCTCAAAGTCTCACCCAAGGCCTATCGGCCCTTCACCAAGCCCAACAACAAATTGAACAAGGCCTAGCGGAACTGGGACCAACAGGGGGCCGGGGGGGGCCCCTCACCCGACACCAACGTCAACAACTCACTGCGATTCACACCCGCATCCTGTTTGCTCGTGGGGAACTATACCGCCAAGCAGCGGCCACCACCGCAACGGACGACCCCACCCGCCAATCCTATCTGGACATTGCCTTGGAGGTGTTTGGGGAACTCCAGTCCCATCCACTGGGCATGATCGGCCAAGCGAAAACCTATCGTCTGATGGAAAAATTCGATCAGGCTCGTCAAAAAATTGAACCCCTGACCATCCTCTTAGAGGAGCCAACCGCTGGCCAATTGGCATTGTGGCGAATGGCGATCATCGAACAGTTAAACATCACCCTGGCGACTGCGCCTGATGAAGCGTTGCCACAAGCAGTCGCCTTGCTCAAACATCCACAGATCAAAAATCAGCCCCACGCCCAACAGGCGGTGCAATGGATTCACGCCCAGGCCGCCACACAAACAGCAACCTCGCCATCGCAAATCACCACCGCCATGCGGAGTATTCGTCTGTCCAACCCACCCCGCCGGGTCATGCTTGGACAGTTGGCTCAATTGCACGCAATCAGTTCTGATCCGATCCTCTCCAGCGACGAACTGAATGATTGGGTTTTGCTCCTGACTGCGGACCATTCGCCAGCCCAAGCGGTTCAGCGAATTGAACAGCTCACCACCAGCCCTTTGCTATTGGGGCCTACCGCGGTCAGCGCCTATGGCGTTGCGTTGTGGCAATCAGGGCAACTGGGCAAAGCGATTGATGCCATGGACAAGGCATTGACGCAGTTGGATCGGTCCGACCCCACACGGGCCTTGGTCTTACAGTGGCGAGCGAGCTGTTTGTATGACCATGCGATCCAAGACCACGAGCCTGCTATTTACAAACGCGCCAAAGATGCGTTGGCCTCATTGGTAGACCGTGATTTGGCCCAGACGGTTCGTGTGGGAGCTTTGCGTCAATGGGTCATGCTCGAACAACAGCAAGCAGACTGGAGCCAAACGGTTGACCAAATTCTCAATCGCCACCCTCAATTGGTCCAGAAAGATTCGTACTTGCGGTATGTTCGAATCTCTCGGCAATGGCAACAATTTCAAGCTCTCTCCATTGCCGATGTAACCGCAATCGAAGCAGCCCAGCGTGCGTTATCACAACTGGAAAACCTGATCCCTTTGGCCCTCGAACAAAACCAACGGGCCATCGCTGGCAGTGCCAAATTATTACAAGCCCGTATTTACGCAACCGCGCCGTTGCATGATCCAGCCAGTGCGATGAAAGCCCTGCAAACCGCCCAACAACGTTTTGGACAATCCGACATACTGACGTTTGAATTGGCCTTGCTGATCCAAACCGATGCGTTGCCTCAAGCGATCAAACGGTTTGAAGAAACTGCGATGACCCAGCGTCATGCCGATGACTGGGTTTTGCTGGCCAATGCTTGTGCGTCTGAAAAAAATCAGCGTCAACGGGCCATCGACTTCAGTCGCCAGGCGTGGTCCTTTACTTTAACCTCAGCCCAGCGGACTGGCCTTGCTCAAACCTTGATGCGGGTTGAGGCTCCGGAAGTTTTGGTCGATCTGATTGCTCATAGCGAAGTCGACGGACCGCCTGGGCTGATGCTTGCGGTGGGACAAGCGATGCTTGCCGTCGGACAACGTGAGCGTGCGGTACAATGGATCAAAGCTGCAACGGAGCAGTTGCCCGGTTCATCAATAGCAGCCTTGACCCTAGGCGATGCGATGGTGGGGATTCATCAGCATACCGGAGCGGTGAAAGCTTACCGCCTTGCCCGTCAAACAGGAACGCCTGGCAAGGAAAATTGGTGGCGTGCGACGATTGGCCTGTGCAACTCACTGGTGGTGTTACATCATAAAAACGCGGCACGTGATATCCTGCGTGTCGCTCAAACGTTGTATCCGAACATGACAAACCCTGCCCTCGGACGCGCAGCAGAACAGCTTAACGAAAGGCTCAGTCAACCATGACCCATCGACGCACATGGCTTTTACTTATCATCGCAATGGTTCTGGGAGGACTTCATCTCTCCACGAGCGCCACGCATGTTTTTGCAGAGACGACCGGGGGGATTGCCGGGGGAGTTGCCGGGGGGACAACCGGGGGCTTAATGCTTACCCAAGGACAAACTTCCGGGGGAGCTTCCGGGGGGGGAAGTGTGCTTGAATTTATTCAAGCGGGCGGCATTGTGGGGCTGGTCATCATTTTATTGAGTTTTGTCGGAGCAGCGTTGGTCATTGACGCGTTTCTTAAAATCAAAAAAGACAAACTGCTGCCTGAAGATCTTGCGGAGAAATCCATTCAATTGGCCCGCACGGGTCAGTTCACCGAATTACGAACTTGCTGCAAAGCAGACCCCAGCATGCTAGGCAGCATTGTCGGCAACGCCATTGACGAAGGGGATTGGGGGCTGGACGCGGTTCGTGAACATGTTGAGCAAGAAGGTAGCCGTCAGCTCACCCGTCTGCATCAACGCGTGAGTTACATCGGCCTCATTGCATCAATCGCGCCGATGCTAGGCCTTTTGGGCACGGTGGTGGGAATGATCCGCGCGTTTGAAGTTTTGGGTGCCGCCAAGGGCGCTGCAAGGCCAGACGAACTGGCGGTGGGGATTTCCCAAGCCTTGGTTACCACGTGCATGGGATTGGTCGTGGCGGTTCCGCTCCTGTTTTTCCATGCACTGCTGCGTGACCGGGTGACTCGGATCAGCCAGGAAACCTCTGCGATTTGCGAACGGCTACTGCGAGCCATTGCGGTGGTCCTGACCAAGCAACAAAAATCACAAGGATAAAATGCGTGCCATCCACTGATCACCGGTTGATTCATCGGATGCTTCACGACGTTCAGCGTTTGACATGCGGCATTATTCTTATCGCCGGTTCACTTTCGGTCATCACAACGCCGAGCCCTGAACATCGTGAAGGGCCGGATTCCCTTGCCCTCACCACGCACCAAGGTGCGACGTCTCCTTTTCACCCACGCACCCGCGCACTATTGGCGTGAGCGTGGAGACCTTCAGCATCAGCCAACAGTGCGATATCCGCAATGGTCGTCGGGCTCATGCCTTGCCGATAGCAAACGGTTCCACTGCGTTTGAGAAAAGTCGTCACACTGATGCCACTGGTAAACCGAGCGGTGGTTGCCGTGGGCAAGCAATGGCTCGGTCCCGCGTAGTAATCACCTGCCGCCACGGGTGTTTGATGACCCAAGAAAAACTCGCCGCCATGGCGCAACTGTTTCAACATCGCATCGGGGTCCGCCACGGCAAGATTCACATGCTCAGCCGCGAGCGTGTCGGCAATGACCATGGCCTGTTGTTCATCCGCGACGAGCAAGGCTGCCGACTCACGTTCGAGCGCATCAGCAATGAAGGACGCTCGCTGCATCTTGGCGGTCTGGGTTTGTAGTTCTTCTAGGATTCGGTCAAGGACTGCCTTGGACCAGACGACCAGAAAACATTTGCCTGGGTTGTGTTCTGCTTGAGCAATCAGGTCCGAGGCCACGTAACGCGGGTCGGCTGAGTCATCGGCAATCGTCACAATTTCACTGGGTCCATAAAACCCGCCATCGGTTCCACACACGCCTGCGACCTGCTGCTTGGCAAGCTGAACAAATACATTGCCCGGCCCGGCAATCATGTCCACCGGCTGAATCTGATCCGTCCCATACGCCAACGCAGCGACTGCTTGAGCGCCGCCGACGCGGTACACTTTTTCAATGCCCAATAAATGACACGTTCCCAAAACAATCGGCGAAACATCCCCCCCCGGAAGTTTCTCTGAAAGCCCCTTGGGTTTCCCTGCTTGGCGTGTGGGTGGCGGATTGATCACGCTGATCTGATCGGAGGCAACGCCTGCAACTTGAGCGGGAACCGCGAGCATGATAATCGTGGAGAACAAAACCGCAGCCCCCCCAGGCACACACAAACCCGCACTGTCCACGGGCGTGTAACGCATCCCCAGTTCCGCACCATCAATCATCACTGGCGTCGGGTCGGCGGGCTTGACATGTTCTTGATACCGACGCACATGGTCGATGGCTCGCTCGAGGGCTTGGCGAAGTTGGGGGTCCAGTGCATTGCACCCTGCTTCTAGTTCTGCTTTGGTCACGCAAATACGATCCGCACTGAAATCAGGATCGGTCCATTGACGCATGTAGCGGACCACTGCCTCGTCGCCATGCTCACGCACTTGTGAAACAATTTCTTCCACCGCGCGAGCTTCAGAGCCAAAGGCTGAAGCAGTCGACTGCAAGAGATCGAGGCGTTTTTGAAATTGATCTTTCCCTTGCGGGGTTTGAAGGTCATAGACTGCAATCATGACGCATCTCCAATGGGTATTTGAACGGAGGATTCACCAGCCCCCGGAATTTGGGGAAAAATTTTCGAGGGAACTTCCGGGGAAGCTCCCGGGGGTTTAATGCTTACCCCAGGGCAAGTTTCCGGGGGGCGGGTGGTGGCGTAGGCTCCTGCCTCGCGTACGAGGATGCCTCGGATTTCGAGCATGGTCAGGTCTGCCTGAATCTGGTGCATCGCAAGCGAGGTGCTGCGAGCAATTTCGTTAATCGGCAAAGGACGTTCCAACGCGGCAATAATCTTGCGTTGCGAATCAGACAACTGAACATCCAACGGATTGGATGCCACTGGCGGTGGGGTGGATGTTCCCGTGGCAGCAGCCTGTTCGGCGGTGGCTTTGAGCAATTGGCCTGTTTCTCCCAAGGCCTCGAAAATATCAGATGGACGGGTCACCAGCGTGGCCCAGCCATCGCGGATCATTTTGTGGCAACCTTCGGACATGGGACTGTCTGCGGGGCCTGGGACTGCCATGACCTCTCGGCCGTGATCTTCTGCCGCCAATCGAGCGGTGATCATCGCCCCTGAACGCACCGCCGCTTCGACGACGAGCGTCCCAAGAGCGAGGCCGGAAATAATACGGTTGCGACTGGGAAAATTCCCAGGCTGCGGTGATGCGGTCATCGGCAACTCGCTCATCACCACGCCGCCACTGGCGACAATTTGATCAAAGAGTTCAATATGAGGCTTGGGGTATGGGTCTGCCAATCCACTACCCAAAACGGAAATCGTCCGCGATCCCACGCGTAAGGCCGCCCGGTGCGCCGCAGCGTCAATGCCATACGCCCCACCACTGACAATGCACAAACTCCCGCCACAACCGGCCGCCAAACGATCCGCCATCTCCCGGCCGTACCGCGTGCATTTGCGAGCGCCCACAATCGCCAATGCCAACGCATCGTCTGCATGCAACGAACCTTTGACATAAAGCAACGGCGGCGGATCATGAATCAATTTGAGCAAGGCAGGATAAGACGCGTCCTCCCGCCCCAACAACGCCACCCCGTGGCGAGCCACCAGATCCAACTCCGCCCCCACCAAATCGTCACGTGAAAAATCCTCGCGGCACTGGCACGCTTTGGCCAAACTAATCCCACGCACCGATGCCAACGCTTCAACCGATGCGTCCAACGCCGCCTCGGCAGAGCCAAACCCTTCAAGCAACCGACGAATCAACGTCGGCCCCAACCCCCGAACCAGGGTCAAACGGAGCATCGCAAGCGTAGAAGCGTCATTCATAGCGAAATTTTAACAAATGATACGCATAACGCATTTTCCCGATGAGCCACGCATTTCATAAAGCCTTGTCAATTCAACACCCGCGTCTGACAAACCCTCTATCTTTTTTCGAAAATCATCAGACCAAGGTATACTGACTTCATCTCAATTCAATAAGGACAAACACATGAAACGCTTTTTGCTGATGCTTATTCTCGCGTTGTTCCTCGCAGGCCCCCTTCACGCCAAAGGCCCCGCCAAAGCCATGGCCCCTTGGTACGCTCAACTAGCGAGCCAACTCAAACTCAGTGATGAACAACAAAGCCAACTCACCGAAGCGTACACCCAACAACGCCAACAAACCGTGCAATACAAACAAGCTAAAAAAGTCTTCAAAACAGCTCGCCAATCGGAGGACAAACAAGCACTCGCCAAAGCCAAAAAACAACTCACCCAAGCACGCATTGAACGCAATGCCGCCAAGAAAAAATTCAACAAAACGCTTAACAGTATTCTCAATGATGAACAAAAAATAGGCTACGAAAGCATGAAGCTATTCATGGGCATTGCCTATTATGTCAAGCCCGCCAATGTCACTACCGCCCAAAAAACACAGATCCGAAAACTCTGTGATCAAGCAGCCCCGCAAGTCTTGGCCCTAACCAAAGCCACCACCAAAGAACGCAATCAAATCAAAGCGGCCCTGCTGGAAAAAGTCTTCCAAACCGTTCTCACCGAAGAACAACGCGCAAAAGCCCGCAAGCCCAAGGTAAACAAAAAAGTAAGCAAAAAGACCCAGGCAGCCAAAACCCAATAAATCAAACAAATGACCACGAAGAACCAGAGAAGTCAATACGTAAAAAACTTGACTTTTAACGCAGCCGCTTCATGGTAAAAATATTTTTCCCGAGAATTCTTACAACGCCAACATCTTGCTATAAACCGCCAAACGTTGATTGATGTCTTGCCGGGTCAGTGAATCAAGACGCTCCAGACTAAAGCACTCGATGTTGTAGCTCGCCACGATGGTGCCATAAGCAATTGCTTTGCGAATACTGTCAAAAGAGATATCGCCCGTGGCCGCGAGATAGCCCATCATCCCGCCAGCAAAACTATCACCCGCACCGGTCGGATCAACCACTTTGTCCGAAGGATACGCAGGCAATGCAGCAATCCCATCCACATGCTTGAGCAGTGCGCCGTGCTCGCCCTTTTTAATCACCACAAACCGGGGCCCCATGGCAAGAATCGCGTCTGCCGCCTCGACGAGATTGGTCTTACCCGTCAGATCAATGGCTTCAGCGTCATTGAGGACCAAGCCGTCGACCTTGGAGAGTAGCTCACGCAATTCATCAGATTTAATCTGAATCCATAGATCCATGGTGTCTGCCACGCTCAATTTACAATTGGGAAATTGATCTAACAGATGAATCTGATTGACGGGATCGGTGTTCGCCAGGAAGACAAATTCGCTGTCTTTGTAAGAGGCTGGCACTGGCGGCGGTGCTTCGCCTAGCACGTTGAGTTGAACGTCGAGCGTATCGCGTTGGTTCATATTTTCGTGGTACTTGCCGACCCAACGGAAGGTTTTGCTACCGGCTCGTTGTTCAAGGCCTTCAAGGTCAATGTCAAACTGTTTGAAGGTATCCACAAAAGACGCAGGCATATCATCACCCGCAGCGGCGACCAGTCGGACGGGATTAAAAAAGCTCGCTGCTGCGGCAAAGTAAATTGCTGAGCCGCCAAGCACTTCCTCCGCAGAGCCTGTGGGAGCGTGAACGGTGTCAATGCCAATGCTGCCAGTCACAATTAAAGACATAATATAGAACTCCTGCTTATCCAAAAATTTTGATAACGAAAATAAATACAGCCCATTAGCATAACGAAACAAACACTCCCCCGGAAGCTCCCCCCCCCCGGAAATTTGCCCTTGGGTAAACATCAAGCCCCCGGTCGTTCCCCCGGAAGCTCCTCCCGGTTCCCCCCGGTCCCCCCATTCATATCTCCGCAACCGGCTCTACACCCTAGGCAATTGGAAACAACATTGCGTATGACCAAACGGCGTCTTCACCAGCGAACGAGGTATCGAATGGACCCATTCATCGGTTGCCTGACGGGTCCCTTCATCGGCACCATAATTGTCAACCACCAAAAAACCGCCAGGTTCAATGCGTGGCCCCAGTTGGTCAAAACAAGACTTGCATCCTTCGTAACCCCGAGCATCCAAATGAAACAACGCAATGGGTCGATCCGGAAATTTGCTGACCGTATCCTGGAACCAGCCATCTGCGACATGCACGCGAGATCGGTCAAGATTAAATTGATCGAAAAGCGTGTGGCAGACATCTTCACAACTACTGCCACCACCATCAAAAGCATCACCCTGTTCAAAGGCATCGTATAGCCATAGCTCCCGAGGCAAACAGGATTGCTCTGCCAATCGTCCTAAGAAAACAGCGCTGCCGCCGCGAGCCACACCCGCTTCGACAATGTCGCCTTGGATATTTTGTCGTTCGACGATTCGCCACATGCGATACAAATTTCGCAAACGATTGGCGCTGACCATCGCCACCGGTGCAGTCTCTCGCAACAGACGATGCAAGTGAGGCTGAAAAATAGGCAGCAGGGTTTTGGGGATCAAAAATTGGCTGGACATCACGGCATTCCTTTTTAGGCACGTCTATACTTCAGCTTGCTTAACCTTAACCGTTGCCAAGCATTGACGAATCCGGGCCATGGTGCTGGTTTTACCCAGAATTTCCAATGTCGCATCCATGTCCGGACTCACGCCGCTGCCTGTCAACGCAACCCGCAACGGACCTGCAATTTTGCCCATGTTCATTTCACGCTTTTCACAAAAAGAATGAATCAACCCATGAGCCGCCTCGCCAGACCAAGGCTCCAAGGCTTCAAGCTCGTCTGCAAATGCCGCCAACAAAGACAAACCTTCACCCTCGTTTTTCAAGAGATTCTTCTTCACTGCCTTGGCGTTGAACACCAATTCATCGTCACCTGCAATAAAAAATTGTCCCAACGTGGCCACCTCATCAAGCGTACGGGCACGAGACTGATACGCTTGACAGAACAACTTAAATTTTGATTCGTCTGCACAAATCGCGTCAAAAGCAGTGTGGTGCTTTTGCAAGTGCTCTTTTAACAACGGCTCAAAAGTTTCAGCAGGTAACTCCGCCACCGCCTGAGCGTTGAATCGAAAGAGCTTGTCCCGATCAAACTTGGCGTTAGATTTGCCAATCCGATCCAAACTAAAATGGGACACCAAAAAGGCCATGTCAAAACGCTCGACATTGTTGCCCGGATTCCAACCCAGCAATGCCAGGTAATTCAACAACGCTTGGGGGAGATAACCTGAATCCCGAAAGTCTGCCACATCAATCTCAGGCAACGTGAGGCCCAATGCCTCGGCAATCGCCAAAGTGGTGGTCATGTCATCACTTTTTTTATCTAAAAATCGTTCCAGCTCCAACGCATCCACCTTCACAGCCCCAAGTGAATCCGCCTCTTTGGCTGCTTTACGGGCGACTTTGGCTTTGTCACGCTTGGACATTTTCGAGCCGTCGGGATTCATGATCGACGGCGTATGAGCATACACGGGCCGATCCAAACCCAAGGCATCGAGCAAAGCGACATGCTTGGCCGTATTACTTAAATGTTCCTGGCCTCGAATGACGTGGGTCACCCCCATCAACGCATCATCCACAATCACTGCCAAATGAAACGTCGGGAAGCCGTCGGCTTTTTGAATGACAAAATCTTCAAGTTCAATCGCTTCAACGGAAATACGGCCGAAGACCGCGTCTTCAAACGCAATATGCTTGTCCATGCGAAAACGAACCGCACCGTCATCAGGATAAGCCAACCCCGCATCACATAACTGTTTGATGTATTGGGTGTAAATATCGAGTCGCTGGCTCTGATAGGTCGGGCCTGCATCCCAGTCCAGATTCAGCCATTTCAGATCACGCATGATGTCCTGAGCAGCCTGGTCACTGGAACGAGCCTGATCGGTGTCTTCCATCCGAAGGATGAATTGACCGTTGTGCTGACGGGCAAAGGCCCATGCAAATAATGCTGTGCGTGCGCCGCCGACATGCAAGGCCCCTGTGGGACTGGGGGCAAAACGTGTCACGACCGGTTTGGGGGATTTTTCACTCATAGCCGCAGATTGTAACCCCCCGGAAGCTCCCCCGGAAATCCCCCCCCCGGAAGTTTTCCCTTGGATAAACACAAGCCCTTGGTAATCCCCCCGGAAGCCCCCCCGGGGGCCTTCCCCTGTTTTTTTAAGCTTCTCAGACACGCCCCCCGGGCGCAAGTTTGCTTGCGGCTATTTTCATACGACAAACACCGTTAAAACTAGAAATGATTGACGCGAAATGCTCGAATTTTCTGAATGCTCTTTCTCTGACTGATCGCTGATAGCTGATAACTGACAACTTCTTAATTACCCATCACCATCGCGCCCGATTACAATTGTTCTTTTCCCGCTCAAATTTGGATTTGATGAACCATGACCGACGATCCCACGCCAATCAAACGTAATTTTCTCTATGAAGCCATTGATGCGGACATTGCCTCGGGCCAAGTCCAAGGCAAAATCATCACCCGGTTCCCCCCCGAACCCAACGGCTATCTGCACATCGGCCACACCAAAGCCATCTGCATTAACTTCGGCATCGCCCAACACTACAACGGCCAAACTCACCTTCGCATGGATGACACCAACCCTGTCAAAGAAGAACAGGAATACATTGATGCCATCCAAGACGATATCCGCTGGTTAGGTTTTACTTGGGACCGACTCTGCTTTGCCAGTGACTATTTCGAACAACTCTACGACTGGGCGATCGTTCTAATCCAAAAAGGACATGCCTATGTCGACGATCAGACCGTAGACCAAATCAGAGCCAACCGAGGCAACCTCACCGAACCGGGAACCGCGAGCCCGTGGCGGGATCGTCCCATCGAAGAAAGCCTCGACCTCTTTGCCCGCATGAAAGCTGGCGAGTTCCCCGACGGCTCACGCGTTTTGCGCGCGAAAATTAATATGGCAGACCCCAACCTCGTCATGCGAGACCCGGTCCTCTATCGCATCCTCCACGCGACCCACCCCCGCACCGGCGATACCTGGTGCATCTATCCCATGTACGACTGGGCACATGGCCAAAGCGATTGGATCGAAGGCATCACCCATTCGATGTGCGATATCAGCTTTGAAATTCATCGCCCACTCTATGACTGGTGTATCAACCGCTTGGCAGAAGAAAATGCCTATCCCCCGGGAATTACCTACAAAACCCGGCAAATGGAGTTCGCGCGTGGCAACATCACCACCCTCATCACCTCCAAACGAAAACTCCTCCAGCTTGTCACCGCCAATCACGTCACCGGCTGGGATGACCCCCGCATGCCCACCCTGCGAGGCATGCGCAGGCGTGGCTATCCCGCCATGGCCATCCGACGATTCTGGGAAGAAGCAGGTGTCGCCAAACGGGAAAATCTCATCGAGTTTGCCAAACTTGAAAGCCTCATTCGCGAAGAACTCAACCGTACCGTCCAACGACGCATGGCCATTCTTGATCCACTGAAAGTCATCATCACCAACTACCCCGAAGATCAAATTGAACAGATGTCCGTCATCAATAATCCTGAAGACGAAACTGCCGGCCGCCGGGATGTGCCGTTCTCACGAGAATTGTTTATTGAACGCAGTGACTTCATGGAAGATCCCCCCCGGAAGTTTTTCAGATTGGGGCCCGGTAAGGAAGTCAGACTGCGATCTGCTTATTGGGTCACCTGCACCGATGTCATCAAAGACGACCAAGGCAACGTCACCGAACTGCACTGCACGTATGATCCGGACACCAAAGGCGGCAAAACCCCACCCGACGGTCGCAAGGTCAAAGGGACCCTTCACTGGGTCAGTGCAGCCCATGCCCTCGATGCTGAAGTTCGCATTTATGACCCTTTGTTCCTCACAGAAAACCCTGAGCAAGTTGAAGAAGGCAAAATCTTCTTGGACAATCTCAACCCCGACTCTGCAAAAACTCTGAAAAACGTCAAAGTCGAACCTGCCCTAGCAGACACCCAGTCAGGCGACCGTTTTCAATTTGAACGCACCGGCTACTTCTGTACCGATTCAGATTCCACTGCCGACAAGCTGGTCTTCAACCGCACCGCCACCCTCAGAGACACTTGGGCCAAAGTGCAAAAACAACCAAACCAGCAGAAACAGAAGCAAAAGAAAAAGCAGCAGCAGCGTTCTGCTAGTCCTCATAAAAAAGATTGACGTAATCTCGGTATATAAATCGTCGATGACGCTTTTGGCCCGTCAATTCGTGAAGAATGTGATGCTTCGCCAATTGCGTCACAAGATTGTTGGCGGCAGGATAGGTCATATTGATCAGTTTCTGAACCTCCGTGACTGAGACAATAGGCCGTTGATAAAGGAATTCAAGAACACGACGTCCGTTACCAGCAACACGATTCAACTGCCCGTCAATAATCTTGCCATGCTCTTCGCGTAACGCCAAAATTTGTCGCACGGTATCAGTCGCCCCCTGACTCACTTCGATGACACCCTGAAGAAAAAACACAAGCCAGCGTTCCCAGTCACCTTGGTCTCGCACAGCCTGAAGATGTTCATAATATTCTTGGCGATAACGCTTAAAAAAATGGGATAAATAGAGCACTGGCTTCAATAATATTTCTTTTTCACAAAGCATAAAGGTAATCAATAAACGTCCCACGCGACCATTACCATCAAGAAACGGATGGATGGTTTCAAACTGAGCATGAGCAAGACCGATCTTGACTAATAGAGGGAGCGATGTCTTCGCATGAAAAAAATTCTCCAAGTCGCCAAGAGCATCAGACATCTCATGAGGTGGAGGTGGAATAAACGTAGCTTCTGCCAATGAACAGTCCCCAGAACCGATCCAATTTTGAGTGGTTCGTAATTCACCCGGAGTCAGATGCTGCCCGCGAACACCGGAAAGAAGTTTTCCATGAATTTCACGAATAAGCCGGATCGAAATCGGCAACTTTTCAAGGCGTTCAAGGCCATGATTCATGGCAGAAACGTAGTTCACGACCTCATCAACATCGTTTGGTTGATCGGGTGAAAAAATTTTAGCTTCTGCAGCAAGCACATCCTGCAAAGAACTTTGAGTACCTTCAATCTGGCTGGAAAGCACCGCTTCCTTACGAACATACATCGATACGAACAAATCAGGGCTCGGCAATGTCGAAATGGAGCCATCAAGACGACCCAGTGCACGATCTGCCCGTGAAAGCAGAACTTGCAATTCACCCTCAAGATTGATCGGTGGGTCCGGCGGCAACGGTGCAGGAATGAATGCCCGGTAGCCATTAACCTGTTTGATGTATTGACCAGACCGGGTTTGATCATTCGCGGTTGCCATAGGTATCCCTACCTTTCATAACGTTAGCATGACTGCCTCATACTAAAGGCTGCCTTTAGTATAATCAATATTTTAGCCCATATTAAAGGCAAGAACCCACCTGCTTGCCAAAGGCAAACATCCGGGGGGGGGTCCGATAGTTTTTGGGGGATGACGCACTGAGGGGTAATGCGTCGATAACTTAGAATATGCAGTTCAAAAAACACATGGCGAAAGGATTGGGGCTCATTGCCGCGATACCTCATTTGCTGGCATATCGCGTGGGATGTAGCCTGATGGGGTCTAGACGGGCCTTTACCGCTTCATCAGAACGACTCGCGGGCCTGCCGGGGATGTGGGGACTGTACACCCGACATGCGTTTTATCAACGAGTACTGGAACAAGTCGGCGAAAATGTTCATTTCGGATACATGAGCCTGCTGAGTAAACCCCAAGCAAGCATCGGCGACCGGGTCTACATCGGCCGTTTTTGTACGCTGGGACTGGCCCACTTGGGCAATGATGTCATGCTCAGTGATAGCGTACAAATTCTCAGTGGCGCCCATCAGCATGGCAACGGCCAACCACAAAAAGCGGGGACCCACCGCGATCAACCTCAACAATATCAACCGATCCAAATTGGCCAAGGAGCTTGGATCGGTGCTGGCGCAATCATCATGGCCGACGTGGGCGAACATGCCATCGTCGGCGCAGGCGCTGTGGTCACCCGCCCTGTCGCGGCCCATAGCCGCGTGGTCGGCAGCCCAGCCAAACCCATCCCCCCCCCCCGGGAAGCCCCCCGGAAGTTTTCCCTTGGAAAAACATCAAGCCCCCCGGAAGCACCCCGGAAGCTTCCCTTGGAAAAGAATCAAAACACCGGAAATTCCTCTGGCAACATCTCACTGGCCAAGGCTGGATAACCCTTCATCATGCCCCTTCATATTCACGAACAAATAGATGCGACGTTGGAGCAGACGATCCGCGACTTTCTGCTTCGCCATGAAGGAGAAGTTCCCAGCGATATGGACCCGCGATGGCTTTGCGTACTTCGTGATGCGTTGAAACATCGCACGTTTGCGATCACCGTTCAAAAAGATGATGGAGCCTTGACGGGCTATTTGCCGTTGGCGTTGGTTTGTAGTCGTTTGTTTGGCCGCTTTTTGGTGAGTCTGCCCTACCTCAATCAAGCCGGTCTCATTGCGAACAATGACCAGGTTCGCGACAGGTTGATCGAAGCTGCTGTGGAATTGGCGAAAAAGCACAACGTGCAATATTTAGAACTGCGCCACGGGCAGCCTTACGAGCATGAACACTTCGGCCAATGTCGTGATGACAAGGTTCGAATGGTCTTAGAATTGCCTGATTCTTCGGAGGTTTTGTGGAAAAACCTCAAAGCCAAGGTACGCAATCAAGTGCGTAAGGGCGACAAAGCCGACCTGCAATTGCAATGGGGGAGTCTGGCTTTGCTGGATGATTTTTATGATGTGTTCTGTGTGAACATGCGGGATTTGGGCACGCCTGTCTATCCCAAAAAGTTATTTGGTTCGATTCTGGCTCAATTTAAAAAAACCGCAGAATTGGCCGTGGTTTCTCATAAAGGCAAGGTCATTGCGGGGGCTTTGCTGGTGCATGATCCTTTTCATGGAACCGGCGGCTGCACGCAAGTTCCTTCAGCCTCTGCCTTGCGAGCGTTTAACCACACCAATGCCAACATGTGGATGTATGGCCAATTGCTCAACCGGGCGATTGATCGCAAAGCAGCGAGGTTTGATTTTGGACGTTCGAGTGAAGACTCAGGCACTTATCGTTTTAAGAAGCAATGGGGAGCGTTGCCTTGTCCCACGGTTTGGCAATACCACGTTCGTCATGGGGACATTCACGCGGTGCGGCCGGACAGCCCGCGCTATCGTCGTCGCATTGAGATGTGGCAAAAATTGCCTGTGTGGCTGACGCGTCTGGTCGGTCCGTCGATTGTGCGAGGCATTCCGTAAGCACCGGGCTTGTGAATGATCCCTGCATCTGCCCCACAGATGCGTCGTGCTTATTGGCAAGGATACTTTCAGAAACGAGGGTACTTTGGGGGTCCACTGGGGGATCAGCCTCACCGAGAGAAAACTTCCGGGGGCAAGCTGGACGCACGGGATGAACCCGAACAATTTCATCGCCCCGCCAGGTCAAGCGACCTTTGGTAGCCCGTTCAAGCAGGCGACAATGAATAGCATCAATGCGCTGCTCCATCAGTTTTGTGGAAATATCAATTGATGGCTCGGAGGTGTAATCCCCCATCTGCTATTGCCTCAAATCGTGCTGAGCCCCCATTGGCTGATCGTCATAAATTCCTTCGTTCATACCCATCTTTCAATCCTCCCAAAAAATGGATTCCCCTTAAAAATGGAGCTGACCTGACTCGAACAGGTCCGACGGCCTTGCGTTTTTAGCATCCGAAACTCCTTGGCGGGCATCTTGTTTCGTTTGAATCGCCATTCCCACGATAGTTGGCCACCCGCCAAAAATGTTGTTTTTCAACAATAATCCCAGTATACTGTTTGGTTTTTGTTTGTGTCAACCCCCTGTTTATTTCTTTTTTTGTTTATTTTCAATCTTTTTGTTGACTTGTTGTTTTAAAACTGGTTAAATATAGATATGGCACATTTTGGAAGCCAAATCCGCGCCCTACGGGCCGAACGAGACTGGAGCCAGGAAGAACTGGCCCAGCGTTGTGGCATTCACCCAAACACCCTGCGCAAAATCGAACGCACTGCTGCCACGCCCAACGATGTAAAAAAAGGAACCCAGATCGGACTCGCCCATGCGTTTGAAATGACCCCCGACCAATTAACCAGCCTCTACCATCCAGTGGTTCGCCAACATGCGGGCGACCCCCACGGCGGCATCCCCATTCTCAACAGTGTCCCAGCGGGCCCGCCCGTGGACTACGAACACATGGAAATGGACAACGGCATCGGAGCGGACTACATCCCACGCATCGGCAGTGGCGTCCATGACCCAACCGCCTTTGCCTTTACCGTCATCGGCGACAGCATGATGCCCGAGTTTTGCGAGGGCGATACCGTCATCTGCTCCCCCCAGTCAGACATGGCTGATGGCACCGCTGTCTTCGTTCGCTTTGGATCTGAACGAGAGCATACCTGTACCTTTAAACGTGTTTTTGATCGTGGCCATGATGTTGAATTGATTCCTGACAACCGCCGCCACGCCCCGATGATTGTTCCCAAGAACCACATCGTGCGAATGGCCAAAGTCGTCGCCAAATGGGTTCGCTATGACTAAAACCACCCTTCACCGCACCACGCGATCCGATGGCTTAATTTTGGCGGCCATCCTCGTCGGCATGTTTGCCGTTGCCTTTGGCCTGGCGCGCCGCCAGCGTCCTAGCCCAGCTCCTACGGACGTACAACAAACTGGCCTTGAGCAGGTCTATCAAATTCTGGCCAAAGTCGAACAAACCACCTGGGGCGGCAGCCAACGCGCTCAACTGCTCATTGCCGAGCTCAATACACTGCTTAAAAAAAATCACTTGGCCTTTTCGGATGAAATTGTAGACACAGGCTACACCTATCGTCCCCGCAACGGCCAACCCCGGGTGTATGTCAAAGTCCAACGCCAAAGCAATGGCCAATACCAACACCATGATCCCAATTTGTTAGCTGAAGTGATTTTTCATGAAGCACTTCATGCCATCCAAGGTCAAAAAGGAAGTCAGGAACAAGAATGCGATGCCTACCTGGCGGGCCTTGAAGCAAGAGCTGCTTTTGAAGGGCTCAATCGACCTGGACGTTTTGAACTTGAAGGCATGCGCATTGCAGATTTTGTGCTCAAGCGTTATCCCAATCTGCCGCCGCAACCAAACTATCAACCGCTGGGGCGCCCCCTTCACTGGTTGCAAATTCAGACCCATCGTTAAAACGCCGACAGCGTCACCCGAACATGTGGGCCGATGGTCAAAGTGGTTTCGTTGGGCTCTGCACGAATAAAATCCATGCCGTTGGTCAGGGTAATACTCAGGGGGTTGCCGTTGTCCAAATTCAACGACGCACCTTTGTGAAGCTGACAATTGCTAACGGTTCTGGCTCTGGGGTCTTGTGAAAAATCAGCTTGTCCGTTGGGCGCAACGACAAGCGTGCTAATCGTGCCTGTGCTGTTGAAGTAGGCAAGGCCGTCAATATGTGCCGTGGTAATGGCTGCCGCTTCACTGCTCGTTAATGTGCCAGCCGATTGTTCAAGCGTCGTCACATTGCATCCAAGCGTGACGTTTCCGCCGGCTTGGTTCAGTGTGGTCAGCGTGACACCGCTGGACAAATCGACCCTTGCATCTGTACTCACATTGCCACGTTGACCGACGTTAAGCGTTGCAATCGTGGCGGTTTCCCCTGGCTGATTCATGGCGACACCTAGATTACCACGCGTGACATTAACCACATTGCTGGCATGCGAACCGATCCAGCGAACGGGTTGCAAATTGGCATCGGCACTGACCGATGCGGTGTTTTGAATATTCAGTTCGGTTTGATTGGATCCCGTGTCGAGTTTGATTCGCCCAGACCCGACAGGACTGGTATTGCCTTGATGCCTACCAAGATGAATAGCCGTTGCGCTAATCGCGAGATACGCTTGGCGGTATTCAGGCTTAGAAGTATCAGACGTATCTGCATCAAGGGCAAAGTGATCCTCAGGCAATCCGATTTTCCCAAGATAGCTTTGATCAATTTCCAGTTGTGTCAGTGTGACACTGCTTTGGTCGAGCCCAAACAAAATTGAGACTGATGAATTTTGAATAATCACAGTGTCGTTGGTTGCGGGCAATGTATTGGCGGACCAGTTGTCAGCAGTAGACCAATCGTTGGGACCTGCGTTGACGGTGGTGGTGCTGATGGTCAAAGTTGCAGCACCGGTGACTGAACCGGTGACGACAAAAGGAACGCCTGCCGTATCGGCGGTGAGCGTGACCACACCTGTCGCAGCGGTGGCGGTGACCGCTGCAAAGTAGGGGTGCGTTGAAGCATTCCACGCATCGCGTAAACCCTCCGCGACCAAAGCAGCGGTGTCTCCGCCTTGAGCGGTATAGGTGACCGTTGCATCTGCGAGGGTCAGTGTGAATGTTTCGGTGCTGATGGTTCCGCCGGGCGTAGCCGTGGTGACCTGCGCGACAGCATCTGCTTTACCTTCCCAGTAAATCGTTGCCATGATGTGAATCTCCGTGATACGAAATAAATTGATTAAGTTGACGCTGACGGCGACGACAAGCCCCGCAGTTTTTTTTCTGTGGCATGACCCGATGAATCACACGCTTAACGGTATCGCCGAGCCCTCGGTCCGGTCCGTCGTAATCCGCACAACGTGTCATGCAGATACCCACCGAAGGTTGATGATAAATTTGAATGCGGCAACCACCGCCATCAACAAGCCCACAGTCATACCAATGTTTGCATGGCACAAGCTTCATCAAACCACCACCAAACTACCCACGCCCGCACAGCCGGCCGTTTTGATATAAGTCCCCGCAGGCGTTTGACCCACGGTTTTAGTCCCACTCCAAATGGTTAAATGCGAGGGCGACGCAAAACATTTAATTAAAATTTCCCATTGGCACAAAGTGGTATTGAGTGTGATCTCTGCGGTCGAAAGATTCTTCCCTTCCAGATGAAAACAAACTCCCACAGGCGGGATGCTGTAAGCACTGTTTTGTGCGATCCATCGACAGGAACTAAGTTCTTGAAATGTGCCATCCCACGCTTCGCTCGTTGAACAACTTCCGCCGCTACAACTCGAACAAGCAGACAAAACACCAGGCATCATCGCATACGCATTCGCCAAGCCCGAGGGACACACACAAGGCGCAGACGATGGACAGGCTTGCACCAAATGCCCACTGGCGTTGTGAACGAGGTGCCCCGTCGTGGAACTATGTTTTAAGTGCTCAACGACCATCAGCACGTCTCCGTGACATCAATGCTCACGCGGCGTTCAGCCGAGACGCTGGCTAGCTGCCCCAGATCATCAAACGTCAAATCACGCACAAAAGCGTAAAGCACCTTGTCGCCCGCGGCATCATAAGACGTCCCCGTTTGCAGGGTTAACTTTGTCCCGCCGTTGGGCTGGGTACTTTGACTGTCCCATTCATTGGCATCGGCCTGTCCGCTATGCGCATCGGCATAAGACAAGTCGATCTGCGTTGAAAGATCCACCTCTCCCGTGGGGGCAGAGGTTCCCAATGCACCGGGGTCTAGTTCGATGAGCCACTGCCCTGCCATACGACTGGCCAAGATGCCAAACCCGCTAATGATGTTCGAAGATTGGTTCATAAAGTTAACCCCAATTCTCGAAAATCAGTTTGTTTGTAAATGGCAATTTCTTTTAAGCCCACGCCCAGAACCAAATCTGCGGGCGGGCGATTGGTTCGCGGATCGATGTAGCTCACCTGTGGCTGCCAGCCGTCAGCATTGTGTTGAAATTCATAGGTCACATCAAAGCTCACCGCACCATCAGAACTTTTGCCTGTGATTGCGGTACAAA
This sequence comes from Planctomycetota bacterium, assembly GCA_024279865.1. Taxonomy (GTDB): domain Bacteria; phylum Planctomycetota; class Phycisphaerae; order Phycisphaerales; family Phycisphaeraceae; genus JAJRRC01. The sequence continues at coordinate 27,706 of JAJRRC010000089.1, forward strand.
GCCATGTTTGTGAATCGCCGTCAAAAATACGAGCCTGATTCACCGTCCCCACAAATTGGCGAGCCAAACGCGCAGGGTTGTTTGATTCATTGCGGGAAAACTGCAACGTGGTTTGTGGCCTCAGTGCAGGAACCCGCGTCCCTTGAATTTGAAGATCACTGTCATCACCCGTCGCAGTGTAGGCCACGGTAATCCGCTCGCCTGACAAGTTGGTTTCGGTGAGTCGTTGGTTTAAGGTGGACCCCACCTCAACCCGTCCGCCGCCAGCAGAGCCTCCCCCCACCTCACGACTACGGTAATGAATCAAAACCTTGGCTGCATGTGGCCCATCAGGCTCGACCGCCACCAACTGAACCACCAAATTTTCAATCGTGGGATGAGGCTGCCCGACCCGCGGAATCCCCTCTGCCTCGACTGCCTGGCGTAAACGCCCGCAAGCGTCCCCTCCCAGACCAATCACATACGCCACGCGAACCGCTTCAAAACCCTCAGCCATGCGGCGAAGCGACGATCCCTCAATTCGATCAAGTTTTACTTTGGACATCTCTTTTTTCCTAAAAAAATCCGTTGTCTTACGACACCAACCGTGCTTCCCACTGACTTTCAATGCGAACCACCGGGTCATCAACCTGAGGTTCTTTGTGAGCAACCGCCCAAATTGAAAGGGTGTGACGTGAATCCAAACGCCATGTTTTTCGATGTAACATCGTCATCAACATGGCCTGGTAAGATGCCAAAACACCAAAGCCCTCATCAAGCGAACCAGCCAGCGTGATCTGAAATTTCACATGGTGATCCTCCCCCGCCTCAAAGTATGATTGCACCTGATCACTTGGCAAACTCACCAAAAGATGAGGCTTGGCAGTTCCACGCGGCACATACAAGTGATACCCACGCCCGCCAATACCATCCCATAGCAATGGAGCGGTCTTTAATTTTTCAATCACCGCTTCAGTAATTAATTCTTGACTCATGGCTGCACCTCCTTGGCCAAAATAGATTGCACGCCCACGGCCTTGTTTGATTTTTGAACCCGTGAGACTACCAAGGTATGTCCTTCCCAGAGAACCCGGTCAGCCTCTGCAATATCCGCATCCACAGGGACAAAAAGACGATAGCTACTTTCGTAAAACTGAACCGCCGCACGCAACTGAGCCAGATGAGTCGACCATGTTCGCACCGGCGAACCCGAGGCATCCGTCGTGATTGTGACGCGCTGGACCGCCACGATTTGATCTAATAAATGGTTGGGAGTTCGACTGGTCATGATGGTTTCAAATGCCTCCCAAAGGGATGTTCATATACGGCCGCAAACGTACCAATTGGGCATCCGACAAACTCGCCAAGCCGCTAAGGGCATAGCTATAATCCCCAATTTTTTCACGGTCCACCGACGTGTCACGACGGCCCAGATGGTACGCCTGAGCCACCAACTCATTGGCCACCAAAACCACGTCATCTGGAATCACTAAAAAACCAGCCTCATATTCCACCAGCACCGGCCCCACCGCCCAAGGTCCCGACAAATGCAACGTCCCCGTCGCAAAATCCAAATGACAAGCAGCATCTTCTTCCTGAGGGTAACTCAGCCAGACCGTGCGACCTCGCGCATCGGCCGCAGTCGAAAAATGCAAGTCTGCCGACGGCGCATCTCGCGTTAAAGTTGCAGACCAATCAACCTGCGTATCAACGGCTGCGACGAGCGTGGACATGGTGGGATACGTTTCAAAATCCAGCGTATGGGTACTCACCGTGCCCGCAGCACTGATCGACCGCAAAATCACAGCGGACTCATTGACCCGCACATCTGCCCGAATCGCAGACCCACTGTAAATTGCCGTCATCGCAGCCGTCGCCCCAATGCTCACACGATGAATCTGTGCCACGGGAAAATGCTCCAGCACCAGCCCTGTTCGTGAAGCATCGTGATATCGCTGGCGATACGTGCGTTGCTTAAACTGACGGCCGCAAATGCGTTCAATCCGATCCGTGGTCTGGTTAATCAATTCCACCAACAACGTATCGTCGCCGCTTTGGGTCAATCTCAAAAAACGTTTGATCGACTCCAAACTTGTCAGTGCATTGGGATCTAAATTGACCGTACTCTGACTGGTCGTCGTTTGGCCGTCCCAATAAATATCATTGGTTGCCAATAACAGGTCACTGGTCCCAGGCAACGCGCCATCACGCCGATAGTACAAAACCCGATACTGGCCGGCCGTCATGGTCGGTGGCCAATTGGCGTGATACACATCGCCGCCGCTGTCGGTCATGACAATGTCATAATCATCGAGCGTACTATCAGCCCATGTTTCAAGCGTGGTGCGGGTCACGCTCCAGACATACGCATCATCGTGACGACGAATCACCGCATACAGTGATGCGACACCTTGATAGCTAATTTCCAATTCGTTGGCCATGCTTCAAACCTTCCTGTGCAAATTCAAATGCGAGTGTGCTTCAAATGGTTCTGGCCGCCGCTAAGCGAACAGAACACTAAAAAAAACGGAGCTTCAAAAAAACCAGGGCAAAGCTTCCGCGAGAGCTACCAAGGGTTTGTATTTACCCAAAGGCAAAGCTTCCGGGGGGAATTACCAAGGGCTTGTGTTTACCCAAAGGCAAAGCTTCCGGGGGGAATTACCAAGGGCTTGTGTTTACCCAAAGGCAAGCTTCCGGGGGGAATTACCAAGGGCTTGTGTTTACCCAAAGGCAAGCTTCCGGGGGG
>JAJRRC010000090.1 GCA_024279865.1 Planctomycetota bacterium
TCGTAAAGCCTGCCGCTGGGATGCGGTAAGTTCAATGACTACTTTGAGCGGTGAGTTCATGATCCCTCCTCCTTGATAGATGAATTGTGACTATGAAGAAGTATCGGAATGTCGAACAATTTAACTGCAATAATGCACTAGAACATCACAAATCCCAGCGTAGCATCTGAAAAGAATCCGACTTTTCGGCCCCCGGGGGGACCTCAGAGTGCGGCTTGCAAAAGAGCCTCACACATACTTGCTTGGAACTGATGTCACAACCATTCACACAATCAAAGGGGGTCAATAATATTGAGATCAAACAACGATCATTTTGCTTGGAAGAAACGTTTGGATGTGCCGCCTTCGCCCACTTGAGCTTGGACGAAGGAACCGCAAGACGGGCATTTCCCTTTGTAACATGTCCCATCAGCCGTTCGATAAATGCGACTGTAGACATGACAACACTGCCAATCAACGGCAATCCAAGGCCGCCCGCGCAACGAACTCCCCTCGGCGTTTTCTCCATCGGCTCCGGATGCAGATTTGCCGTTGAGGCTTGCAATATCCAAAATGTAATCAGGGTCTTGAGGCATCAATACCTATTGTATCGGCCCAATAAAACAAAATATTTATATTTTTCAAGGCGCTTTTTCCAAGGTCCTTAAACCCTTTTTGAGAATGGCCTGGGTCTGCGACACCGGCGACTGGGCTTCCCAGCGTGCTGCTAGTTCTCGAACCCAGTTGGGACAGGTCTTGCTGGCATCGTTGAGCCAATTGCCCACTGAATCCCGCACATACTTGGATTCATCTGCCTTCAAAGGCTCCAAAATGGGCAACGCCAACGCGGGATTTTCTTTTAAAACCGTCAAATGGGCCGTCCACACACCACGTGGCCGGGTTGCTTCGCTGGCAAACCGCCTTATGTTTTCATCTACATCACCCGCCCAAACGGTTAATTGTTCAATGGCGGATTCCAGATTCGCAGCAAGTGCTGGCCGCAATGCCAACCAAGCGGTTTCACGCACGCCGAAATGGGCATCAGCCGCCAAGGGTTCCATGCGTTTTAATTTCTGTTTCAATGTTTGGGTCCGATGTCCCCCAATTACAAAACAAGCCCAACTGCGAACAGTATCACTGGGATGCAAAGCCATCTGTTGACAGATGCTCAAACCTGCTTGATTTGAAGGGATACGAACGAGCAGCATTTCACTGATGGTGCGAGCAGCCTTGATGCTTGTGAGTTTGTCGTATGCGTGAAGTGCTTCACAAATCGGCTCCACATCACATTCAAGACCCAGTTCAGGCAAGACATGCCCGACCAACTTACAAGGGTCCACCGCGAGCCATTCCACCAGATTGGCGGACTCAGCCTGCCCGCGATTAAGCTTGTCGAGCATGGCCTTGGGAATCTCTGCCATCTGTCTGGCGCCTTTGCGTTTTGCCATCACAGGGTCACTCTCAACATCGGCACACTTAACATCGACACACGGGCAAGTTACCCCTTCCATACACGCATAAAACCGCGTATCCCAAGAAAACAGGGGCCTTCAAACCAGGCTCGAAATTGGCGAGCCGTCCACGACAGGATTCTTATTTAGAAGCTGGCGTTGATTTTTCCCCTGAGGCAGAGTCTTCAGATGCGGGAGTTGGTGGAGTTGGTGGGGTTGCGGGGGTTGCGGCACCTGTGGTCACGCCGTTGGCTTCGAGCACTTTGAGTTTGATTTCTTCGAATAGTTCAGCATTTTCACGGAGGAAGGTTTTAACTTTTTCGCGTCCTTGTCCCAGTCGCACTTCGCCGTAGTTAAACCAAGCACCGGACTTGCTGACGACTTCACTTTCGACTGCCAGGTCTAAGAGATCACCTGAAGCGGAGATTCCTTCGTCGAACATGATGTCAAACTCGGCCGTTCTAAATGGAGGAGCGACTTTGTTCTTGACCACGCGAACGCGAACACGGTTACCCACAGCCACATCGCCATCCTTAATGGTGCTGGTACGACGGATATCCAAGCGAACTGAAGCGTAGAATTTCAACGCTCGTCCGCCGGGGGTGGTTTCGGGGTTGCCGAACATCACGCCAATTTTTTCACGGATTTGGTTGATAAAGATCACGGAGCATTGACTGTGACTGATGGCACCGGTGAGTTTACGCAGAGCTTGGGACATGAGGCGAGCTTGAAGACCGACGTGGGTATCGCCCATTTCGCCTTCAATTTCCGCGCGTGGGATCAATGCCGCCACGGAGTCAATCACAATCACGTCAACAGCATTGGAACGCACAAGCATTTCACAGATTTCCAAGGCCTGTTCGCCTGTATCTGGCTGGCTGATTAAAAGGTCATCCACATTCACGCCGATGCGGCGAGCCCAAGAGGGGTCCAAGGCATGCTCAGCATCAATGAAGGCTGCAATGCCTCCTTTTTTCTGCGTACTGGCAATGACATGCAAGGCCAAGGTCGTTTTGCCAGAGGATTCTGGGCCGTAGACTTCAGCGACGCGGCCGGCAGGTAAACCCTGTCCGCCCAAAGCCAAGTCCAAACTGATCGAACCGGTTGACAGACCGGGCAAAACTTCGGTCATGCCGTCGGAGAACCGCATGATCGAACCCTTGCCATAGGCACGTTCGATCTGGGCCAACGCCTGATCCAAAGCCTGAGCGCGGCCGGCGGCTGAGCTGGCGGTTCTAGAAATATTTTTTGTCACAGTCTTAGAAGACTTGGCCATGGATTTTCCCTTACTTTGTCCATTGCGGGGAGTATTGGTCCCAAATGAATTTGACTTTGTTTTCGTGGCTAACACCATAACTTGGCTCCTTAAGATCGTCAATGTTCGGTTTTTGACAGGTTACACTATGTTCGGTGTTTGTCAAGGGTTTTCTTTAAGGATTTTAGGAAAAAGTTTGGTATCCCGAACAAGTCATAAAAAAACACGACATCTGGAACTTGTCCAAAAAAACCACTAAAGTATTTACAAGAAACGTTTTATGAATTTCTTTAAGTGTATTTTAATGAGCTAATGACCCTGCAAAAAAAACTATTCACCATCGGGGGAAATCCGGCCCTTCAGCAGACTTCAGGGCTCGGCGTTGTGATGCCCAAACGTAAGACAGTATGCGTGAGGGAGAAATCCTCACGGTATCAATGGGATACGCCACAGTGATCAAGGAATACCTCTGAAAGTGCTTTGGCTAGCCTGAGATCAACTGATACAAGTTGCTATCTGGCAAAGGTGGGATCAGGCCAGTGGGTTCCCCCAAAATGGCTGCGGCAGCTTGATAGCCACTGCGAACAGCCCCCTCCATCGTGGCGGGCCAACCACTGTCGGTCCAGTCGCCAGCCAAAAAGAAATTCTCAATGGAACCGACTGCCAAAGGACGACAGGCATCAATGCCAGGCTCGATGGAAAAAGTGGCCCGTTTTTCCTTCACCACCCGACCATGAACAACCCCCGCCCGCCCCGGAAGTTCCCCCGGAATTGCCCTAGGCAATAATACCTCTGGGTTCCTGTTTTGCCCCGTACCCTCGGACGCGTCCCCGGGCGCAAGTTTGCTTGCTGCTAATTCTTTTCGGAAAAAGGGTAACACTTTTCGGATTTCTTGTTCGACCATCGTGAGGATGGCCTCGGCAGGTTGATCGACCCAGTCATTGGCGGCACTGATCACGCCATGCAGATGCTGGGTCTTGCCGTCGTCGCTCATGCCTTTGTTGAAAATCCAATGCAGCGGACTTTCTGTGAGAGACAAGTGGGGCAAATCCATGACCTGACGGTCAAACCAAATATGAATGCCAAGGATGGGCGTGACTTTAAATTGATCCAGATGGGTCAATCGTTCATCGGCTTGAGCCATGGCGGGTGTACTGAGTTTTTGCAGGCGATCAAAGGGGACAGCACTGATAAACGCATCGGCTTTGAGCATGGGTTGATCTTGGATTTCCAGACCCACGACTTGTCCCTTTTCAAAACAAAATTGTGTGGCACTGGTTCGCAATAAAACCTTACCTCCCACTTGGGTGATGGCCTTTTCGGCAGCATCGTAAAGTTCGACCAACGATCCGGTGGGCAAGCCCATATAGGCAGCTTTTTCATTGGCGCAAAAGCCTTCTTGAAAAACCTGGATCGCGTAGTCGGCAGCCATGTTGTCGAGCTGTTCATTCAACGACCCGATGGCCACGGGCGCCCAGAATTTTTGAATCGCCCCCGCTGGCTGGCGATGGGTGCGAAGCCAATCGCCGAAGCTGCGGCTGTGCCATACCTGGCGGCCTTGGACCCCCATTCGCATCAAGGCCAACATGCCTTGGGAGATGGCGATTTTTTCAAGACAGGACAAAGACTTAAACCGCATCAAGCTGGCGGTCATTTGAAAGGGCGCAGGCAGGTCGTCTGCTTCGAGCAGGTCGATGTGTCCTTGCGCGTTGCAGAAGTAAAACCGTGAGTGCCATTGAATTTGATCTGCCACGCCGAGACGTTCGTAGAGGTCCAGCAGATTGGTACAACATCGCAGTAGCACATGTTGACAGTTATCGAGCAATTGGCCGGTGGTGGGATCGGTGAAGCTGGTGGCTCGTCCGCCGAGCCTCATGCGTGTTTCGACGAGGGTGACGCGGAGACCTTGCTGGGCAAGTCGCATGGCTGCTGCGATCCCGCTGAGCCCGCCGCCGACGATGACCACTGACGACGCACTACTCATGATGCGAAATTCTTTCTCACGCGTGGCGGCCGGAGTTTGGCTTGGAGGGCAATTTTAGATTTTTCGAATCGTGAGAGGCGAACCCGCTCATGGAGCACGCGACGGGGGTCGTCTGCGATTTTATCGAGAAGTCTGCGATAAATTTTGGTCATGGCCCAGTCGGTGGATTGGCATCGCGGCTCGATCCAGTCATCAAGTCCAGCCGCATCTTCGTAATAGCTTCTCGCGCGTTCGAGTTGAAATTTTATCAAACGATCAAAGTTCGCATCGGGTTCTTTCCCGCCAAAGACGGCAGGGTCCACACCAAAACGCTCGAGGTCTTCTTGAGGCAGATACACGCGGCCGCGTTGATAATCTTCTTTGAGATCACGCAGGATATTGGTGAGTTGAAAGGCAATTCCCCGATGTTCTGCAAGACGACGCGTGGCTTGCCCCCCGACATATTCCCACACGCTGATACAGGTCAATCCCACGACGCCGGCCACTTTATAGCAGTAGTCGTATAGATCTTCGAAGGTCGCAAAAGGTTGATCAGAAAGATCACGCTTTTGACCATCAAGCATGGCATGGAGGTACAGCGGATCAATGTCCCATGTGTTCATCACATAGCCAAAGGCAGGCCAAATAGATTTTTTGGTGACTTGGATTCCTGGGGGCAATTGGCCTGTTTGGATCACCTGTTCCATGCACGCTCGGAACTGGTCGATGCGTTTGGCCAATTCCTGGGTGGTGGGTGAGGAGGCATCGATGGGTTGGTTTGGGGGTTGATCGACGAGGTCATCGCAGGCGCGCATGAAGGCATAGATGGCGTAGAGTGCTTCGCGTTTAATCCCTGGGGAGAGCTTGAGGCCGTAATAGAAATTCTTGGCGTGGGTGCGGGTGATTTGCTGGCAATGTTTGAGCGAACGGCAGACCAAGCGGTCGTCTTTGTCTAACGGCAAATTGTGTGGCAGGCTTAAGGCCTGTGATTGTGTCATGGGTTACTACCGGGTCAAAGGGGCGACGAGCTTGGCGAAGACCGCCCGCATCATCAGCCCAAGCTTGGCTGTCTTGGTTAATGTCGGTCGAGATTCAAGGGTGTTGAATCTCTGTTTTTCGATCCGTTTAAGGATCGCTTCTCCACCTAGTGTAAACAGCTTCAGGTCCGTTCGCACATCGGGCTTGACCAGGGGCCACAACTGACGGCCCTGGCCAAACAACGGCCAGGTTTTTGTGACCAACGTATAAATCGTCTGACGATAGGCTGGAAGAATCGCCTCGACCCCGCCGCCGGTCAGACAACTTCCGCTGCCACAACAATCCCCCATGGTCTTGCGGAGTTGATGATCCGTCTTGATGACCGACACCATGTCATCGATATTGAGGTCATGTTCAAAAGCGATTTTTCGAGGAATGTACACGCGATCCCGCTCGATCACGTCCCGCCGAACATCCTGCCAAAAGTTGGTCAGTTGCAAAGCGGTACAAGTGGCATCGCTTAATTGCTGGCGATTCTCATCACGGTAGCCTGACAGGTATAAAACCAGTCGGCCGACGGGATTGGCACTGCCGGTGCAATAGTCCAGAACCTGGTCCCAGCTTTCATACCGCGTCACGGTTTGATCCTGCACAAACGCAGCAATCAAATCCGCAAAGGGCTTGATCGGGATATCATGCTTGGCGATCACAGGGGCCAAGGCCACAAAAACCGGATGGCGTGGTTTTCCTGCATAACAGGCTTCAAGTTCCCCAGACCACCATGCCAGCAGTTCCAGCGAATAAGCGGTGTCCCCTGTTTCATCTCCCAGATCATCCGCCCAGCGGCAAAAGCTGTACACCGCATAAAAATCTTCACGCAAACCCGCGGGCAAAAACCAACTGGCCACGGTGAAATTTTCGTACTGGGACTCGGTCAATTCACGGGTATAGGCCACCGCCTGCTCAGGGGTCAGAGCCTCGCAGTGCGAGGGGCCATAGGTATCAAGTTGTTCTAAAACAGTGCGGGTCATAAAGCATGGGCTCGTTTATCATCATCATATACAAAAAAAGCGGTCTGCGATCAGTTGTCCGCCATCAATAAGACCAGATATCTCTCCAATTTCCGGGGATGTCATGGCGGTCAATCCGTCTGATGTCCCCAGAATTGCTTGCGAAGTTGCCGCGGGGAGAGGCCGTAATGTTGGCGGGTTAATCGAGAGAAATGAAACGGCGTGCGAAACCCCACGCGATAAGCAATTTCCCCAAGATTCATGCCTGTATCACGCAGCAAGGCCACGCCTTGATCGGTTCGTTTTTTCCAAAGATACCGGCTAGGCGTGATCTTCAGATACCGACTGAACAACCGAACCAAATGATTGGGCGTCACGCCAGCAGCCTTGGCGATCTGTCGCAAATCAATGGACTCATGAAGGTTCGCCGTCACAAATTGCTGCGCCAGTAAAATGGGCGGAGGCAAATGCAAATGCAAATGCACATGCACCGACGTGGCATTTTCTTGTGGCATCATCCAGGCATGAAACATCGCCAGCCCCAAATGCACCCGCAACCGAACACCATCAGGGCCATCGGATTCCATGCTCGCCAATCCCAGACGCATCAGAGAACCGAGCATCTGACCCACCGGCTGCACCGGCAAAACCTCCGACACGATTTGAGGGGGAACCGGGGGAACCGGGGGAACCGGGGGAACCGGGGGAACCGGGGGAACCGGGGGAACCGGGGGGATGGTTGGCGTTGTTGGCGTTGAGGAGGTATCCAATGCTTCGAGGGCTGGAAGAGATGCCTTGTGCAAAGCACACCAAGTGTGTTCTGTCCGCATGGTTTGAGCGAACTGGATATACACTTTTTGGCCAGGGATTAAGAGGCATCCTTGTCGAGCTTCAACTTTAAGTCGATGCGTATTGACCCGGATCATGGCATGGGCGGACTCGATTATTACCAACTGGAAATTAGCCTGCACCAAGGGACCGTACGTCCCCCCGGGCGGATAGGCCACCTGGCCAAAATAGGCATCTGCGACCTGCTGCCTTTGAATTGTTTCAGATATGTTTTTGCCATTTTGAGCCATTTTTATATCCAAACCATAGTATATCATGTAAAGATCAATACTTTTTCATCTTCATATAAAAAGCGAGATTCAGGCCATGACCAGCACAACGATGACTTCACGAGAGCGGGTTTGTCGCATGTTCAGTCGGCAGGACCAAGACCGTGTGCCTCGCTACGAGCATTTTTGGACGGACACCATTGAGCGATGGCAGACTGAGGGATTTGTCGGCAACGAAGAGACACTTTGGGCGTGGATAGGTTCAGATTTTCAATCGATTCAGTGGAGTTGGCCCGCGCCATTTCCGGGCCGCTCTGAAGTGGTCGAAGAAGATACCCAGACGCGGGTGGTCATTGACCAGTTTGGTCAAAAATGTCGGTTCTGGAAAAAACGCATGGGCACGCCTGAGCATCTGGGCTGGGAATGTTTGTCTCGTGACGACTGGGAAAACACGTTCAAGCCCGCCATGCTTCAAAATACTGTCCAGATTGATTTAGAGCTCGTGAAGCAGACCGCTCAAACAGATCGCTGGCGTTATCTGACAGGTGTTGAAGGCTTTGAAGCTTCACGCAAACTCCTTGGCGATGAAGGATCGTTAATCGCCATGGCGGCTGACCCTGACTGGATCAAAGACCTTTCCAAAGTTCATACGGACCTGACCATTCAAAGCTTTCAGACCATTCTCGATCACGGCATCAAACCCGAGGGCCTTTGGATTTACGGCGACATGGCCTATACCAACGGCACCGTCTGCTCGCCGACCATGTACCGAGATTTAATCTGGCCAGACCACCAACGCCTTGCCGATTTTGCCCATCACAACAACATGAAAATCATCTTCCATACCGATGGCGATATCAACCGCGTGATTCCCATGTACATCGAAGCGGGCTTTGATATGCTTCAACCTCTCGAAGCCAAGGCCAACATGGATATCCGAAACCTCAGCCCCGACTATGGCGACAAGATCGGCTTCTTCGGCAATATCGACACGATGATCATGGCCACCGGCGACCGAGACCAGATCGAACATGAAATGCGGACCAAAATCCAAGCGGGTAAAGACTGCAAAGCCTATGCGTATCACTCGGACCATTCGGTCCCCCCCACCGTGAGCTGGAAAACCTATCAGTACGTTATCGAATTGCTCGATAAATTCGGCAACTATTGATTGAGAGGCCTAACTATTACAAACACTGGTGCAATCTGCCTGTTTCATAAAAAAGAGACGGCATCTGGCTTTGATGAAGCCATAGCACATCGGTGCTTTTCATGGGAACGTTTGCATTTTCAGGCATCGGCAGCAGATGTAAACGGTGTCTAAACCAACGACGACGAGTGGTCATCTGATAGCCTGCGTAGCCAAGGTTCTCCATAAACCCCATGAGTTGCTCACGGGTATTTCCCGCACGCTTGAGGTAGCCATCCACCACTTCTGTAATCACTGGACAGTGGTGCTGAGCAAGCGTTTTTTCAAGCCCCGCCAAAGCTTCGAACTCGTAGCCCTCCACGTCAATCTTAATGAGTGATGGCGGTTGTGAGCCATGCCCCAGCAGGCTATCACCGGTGCAAACTGGCACCTGGATCACCTCGGTAATTAAATGCTTATCCTTATCGGGAATATTCGTCAGCGTGCCATAGCCTGTGTGTTCGGTGAGGACACTGAGTTCTAAGGTCGCCTGCTCCTGCCCCAATGCACAAGGATGCACACGAATATGTTGGATATTATTTAGTTGAATATGTTCACGAATACGCCCAAGGCATGTCGCGTTGGGTTCAATACTTTCGACGAGCCCCTCTTCGCCAACTAGATAAGCCCCCAATAGGCTAATCATGCCATGATTGGCACCGACATCCACAAACCGATCGCCCCGCTGAAGGAGAGCTTGAAGAACCAATTGAGTTGTTAGTTCATAGTACCGCCCCAAGAAATACGTATGCCGATCACACCAGTCTGAAAGATCTAGCTTCATCTGGTAGTGATGCCATTTGCCAAGAATTTGGGTCGTGGGAGCCTGTCGCCATCGTGTGGGCTGCTCACCATCAGCCACACCAAACCATTGAAACAATTTACCCCAACAGGGTAATTCCAAACGCGTATAAGGAAGAAACACAAACGGCAAGCGTGGATAATGAATAGCCATCACGACCTTTCAATAGACTAATTATCGGATGTTACACGTTATCCCAAGTCACAACTAGAGCAATCGTCTCCACAATACCACCGCGATTGCCAAAAAAGCAGCCTGTGCCAATTATCCGGATTGTAGGGTTTTAATCATGCCAAACGGACCGCGACTTTAAATTAAAGTCATCACAACAGTCCAGACAAGGCATTTTTTTTACTGAGAAGGTAAGTTTAAGGATCGACGGGCAATTCCTGGGCGAGCAGTTCAATTGTTACGACCTCTTCAATGCCTTGCACGTTGAGATTTAAGGTCCAAGGCGGATCACCCAAGCCTGCGTGTTCAAACCAGATGTAGGTTTTGGTTTGCACGGTGTTGCCTGCAGAACCAACGCCGAGGGTTGCCCCGGTGTTGCGGCCGGAGCCCATGTAACCTGCACCGAAACCGATATTCATATCCGCACCGTCACGTGGCTGTTGAATGGCTTGAGACCTGATTTGTTTGCCGTTGGTCCGAGCCATGAAAGCGCTTTTAACTTTGAAGCCACTGGTATCCACGGTCACTTGTACCTTCGAACCGACGATGGCATAGTCCGCTCGAATAAATCGAGCGGGCCCTTCGGCTGACGCAGCATAAGGAAGAGGCGAACTGGCCTGGCAGCCGATCAGGCTCCCAAGCGTTACCAATAAAACCATTTTGAATATCTGTATCACGTTGCAACTCCCCAGCCACCAAGACTGTAACAATATTGAAAGAATAGACCGCTTAAGCACGATGGGCAAACCCATCTAAGCAAAATTTCCGCGAACAACCCGTCTCTCCAGCACCCTTGGCCACCCCAAATACCTGCCACGACAGGCTATCGCATTGATTGACATGAACAGAAGTCCTAAAATTAACCATGACAATTCTGATTGCACTTGATCCATGAAAAGAGATAACTCGCCCATGCGTAAAAAAAGCCAAATTATTTTGCTCCTCACCACGCTGATGGCAGCGAACCTGCTGCTCTGGACTTCCAGTACATTGGCAAGACGCAATGACGCTTTCTCTCAGATTGGCTTGCTCATGGCACTGCGTCGAGAACTGGTCACCTCACACGTGGAAAAACCCGATGCGGAAAAAATGATTCGTGCAGCCATCCGAGGCATGATCAGCTCATTGGACGACCCATACACCACGTTCTTGTTTCCAGATGATATGAAACAATTCGACAAACATGTTCGAGGCTCGTTTTCAGGCATCGGCGCGGAAGTGATGATTGATGATGTCCTCAACCGCGTCAAAATCATCTCGCCCCTAGAAGAATCCCCCGCATGGAAGGCTGGCGTACTTGCGGGCGACGTGATCCTCGCCATTGATGGTGAAGATACCGAAGGCATGAAAATCACCGAAGCCGTCAGCCGACTCACCGGCCCACGTGGAACCGAAGTCGTCATCCTCGTCCGTCACAAAACAGGCGACGAAGAAACCATTACCATCACCCGCGCTCAAATTAATATCCAAACCGTCAAAGGATTCACCCGAGACAAAGACCATCACTGGAACTTTATGCTCGACGAAGTCAAGGGCATCGGCTACATCCGACTCACCCAGTTCAACGACAAAACCAGTGCAGACCTTCGCCAAGCTCTCAAATGGCTCAATGACCATCAGGCCAAAGCCTTGATCCTTGACCTGCGATTCAACCCAGGTGGGCTGCTTAGCTCCGCCATCGAAGTGTCAGACATGTTCTTGACCAAGGATCAAACCATCGTCTCTGTACGGGGACGCTCCGTTGAAAATCAATCCGAACACGCCACCGATGAAGCAACCATCTTCACCAAACCCATGGTCGTCATCGCCAATGAAGCCAGTGCCTCGGCCTCGGAAATCGTCACCGGCGCACTGCACGACAACCACCGTGCCAAATTCATCGGCACACGCACCTTCGGCAAAGGTAGCGTCCAGCAAGTACGCATGCTCGAATCAGACCAAGGGGCCCTCAAAATCACCAATGCCTACTACTACCTGCCCAACGGCGAAAAAATCCATCGAATCAAAGATGCCAAAGAATGGGGCGTCAATCCCGACGAAGGATTCTATGTCCCCATGCATGCCAAACAACTCCGTGAAATGCTCAAAATCCGACGTGACGGCGACGTCCTCCAAAACGATAACGGAAAAAATACCATTCAAACCATCTCCCCACAATGGATCGATGAAAATCTCAAAGACAACCAACTCTCCTCAGCCCTGACAAGCCTCACCGCCAAACTCGATACCGATGAATGGATCAAAGTAGGCGAAGATGGGGCCGAGGCCATTCGCACAGCCATTGCCCGTGAAAACCTGCTTCGCCATCGAGGCTTGCTCCAAGAACGCATCGCCCAAGTGGATAAAGAATTGGCCCAGCTAGATGATCCTGATGAAGCAGAGGCGTCCAAAGAAACTTCAACCCCAACCGACGAACAAGCAGCAGCGCAAACCCAACCTGCTGACGCAGTCGAAACCGCAAAGTAGTACCCTGTTTTGACTGATACATCACTAATCCTTGGCCTTGAATCAAGCTGCGACGAAACGGCTGCGGCCGTGGTACGCAATGGGCATCAAGTCCTCAGCAATGTCATTGCGTCCCAGCACGATCTTCATGCCCAGTACGGCGGCGTGGTTCCAGAGATCGCCAGCCGGGCGCACATTGAAAAAATCTTGCCTGTCATCGACCAGGCCATGAAACAAGCCAACGCCAGCTTTGACGACCTCAGCGCGATTGCGGTCGGCAATCGCCCAGGACTCATCGGCTCACTCCTCGTCGCGGTCAGTGCAGCCAAAGCCTTGGCATGGACACGGGACTTGCCGTTGATCGGGATCGACCATGTTCAGTCCCATTTATACGCAGCGAACTTGGTGTTACCTCCCAAAGAGGGTCAACCTCAGGCCATCGAAAAAAAACCGGAAATTCCAGAGGGGGCAGCCTTGGGATTGGTGGTTTCGGGGGGACATACCAGTTTGTACCGTGTGGACTCGCCGTTGGACCTGACCTTGATGGGCCGCACGATTGATGATGCCGTGGGAGAGGCCTACGACAAGGCAGCGGTCATTCTCAACGCGGGATACCCCGGCGGCCCCAAACTCGACAAGCTCGCCCAGCAGGGCAATGCCAAGGCTGCTGCCAAGTTGCCGATCTCACTGCTAGGCAAAGAGAGCTTGGATTTTTCATTCAGTGGCCTCAAAACCGCCCTGCTCTACCAAGTTCGAGGCCAACCCAAAGGACGGGGTAGAGAAGCGTATTTTGAACGCTCTGCCTCAGATTTAGACGATCAGACCCGGGCCGACATGGCTGCTGCGTTCCAAGAAGCCGCCATTGGCGCGGTGATGGCCAAGCTCGACCGGGCCTTGGATCAAATGACCGCAGAGGCTACGCCCCCCTCTCGTCTCCTTGTCGGAGGCGGCGTGAGCGCCAACTCATACCTGCGAACACAAGCCCAGGCCTGGGGCGAACGCCGCGGCATCGGGGTCTGCATTCCGCCCATGTCCCTGTGCCTCGATAATGCCGCAATGATCGGCGGTTTGGCCCACCATTGCTTTATTCAAGGTCAATTCGACGACCTGCACCTGCCTGCCATGGCCACCTCCCAGTTTTGACCCAAACCAAGAGCCATTCAGGGCCATCGCATCTAAAATTCGCTCGAATACCGAATAGTAGGGTTTTGATAGGCATTTCGCCCTTACGCCTTGTTTGTTAGATTAGGGTCATGACCTGACGTGTGAGGCCTCACGTTTAATAAAA
>JAJRRC010000091.1 GCA_024279865.1 Planctomycetota bacterium
ACGTTGGGGAGCCTCTTCTTTCATGAGGGTCAAATACGGTGCCACAAAAGACCATTCTGCATCCGATACGTCGCTGGGATAATGTTGTTTGCTCATACCTCCCTTATCGGACATCACCCCAAAAGTGCATAACACGCTCTACTCTCTCTTGCTGATTGCTGATGGTTGATCACTTCCGAAAACTTGAGGTTTGGGCGTTCGCCAAATACGATCTCTTTTAATGATGTTGCCAATGATGCCACCAATCTGCGGGAAATGCGGTTATGACCTCACGGGCCTGCCCCTGCGGGGCGGCTGTCCGGAATGTGGCAATACCTACGACCAAGATCGCGATATCGGGATGGGTCACGCAATGACCCCCGAAGACCGAGGCCAACGGATTGCTTTGTGGCTCAAAGTCATTGGACTGGTGGTCTGTGCCATGGGCGTGATGAGCTGCTCGGGTCTGCTGTCGATGTTGGCAACGAATCCGAAAAAACCGCTGATGACGGGCGGGGCGATCAGCATTTTGCTACTTGTCATTGCCTTGGGCATCTTTGTGCTCGACCGGCTGGATCAAAATGAAAATGGGTGACGGCAAAGGTGAGATATTCTCGACACTGTTCACCGGCCCTCGCACGATTGTCGGCTACGCCCAGGTCGCGCCCGAGCAAGGCATCGACATGGGAGCCACGGGCCTCACCTATATCATTGATGACACTCTGGCAGACCTCCAAGTCGGCGAACGGGTCATGGTCCCACTGGGACGAGGCAATCGGCCGGTGGCAGGCTTTGTGGTTCAAATCAATGAACAGTGTTCATTGAGTCCCAATAAAATCAAAGCGATCCTTAAGCGTGACCCCGCGGGCATCTGCTTGCCGGTGAACCTTGTTCATTTGGCTCAGTGGATGAGCAGTTATTATTGCTGTCCCATTGGGATGGTCTTTGCCGCGATCCTTCCCGCGGCCGTCAAGCGAGGCATCGGCCAAGTCCAACAAACCCTAGTCAGCCTCAACCCGGTTCCCCCGGTTCCCCCCACAAACATCAAGCTCAGCAAATTACAAAAGGCTGCCCTAGCTCAAATGCAAGCTCTCACAGAGCAAGGGCAAACGGCCATTGACCCGCATGACCTCGCCCGCCAGGCGGGTGCTAAAAGTATCAGCCCCGTGACACAACTCATTGCCAAAGGGTTTCTTACAAGCACCACGCAAACCATCATCCGCGCAGCAATCCCTCTTGAGGGACAAGAAGACCAAGGGGAATCCGGCTCTTCGGCCCCCGAAGGGGACCTCAGAACTCGGCTTGGCGGAGAAAAAAATAACGACCATTCTAAAACCCCCAGTGAGTCTTCCCAAGAAGCGAAAAAAGACACATCTAAAACTTCCGGGGGAGGAGAAGAAGCCGAAGGGAAACTTCCGGGGGTTCCGGGGGTTCCGGGGGTTCCGGGGGGGGGGATTGAGTTGAATGAGATGCAGGGGGCTGCTTTGGAGCATCTGGTCAACACGCTGGATGCGGGGTTTGGCGTGCATCTGCTGCATGGCGTGACAGGCAGTGGCAAGACCGAAGTCTATCTTCGAATGATCGAACATGTTTTTAAAGTGCAGCCTGGTGCGGGGGCAATTGTGCTGGTTCCTGAAATTGCATTGACCCCGCAAACGGTCGCCCGGTTCACCGCACGATTTGATAGCGTAGCTGTCATGCATTCAGCGCTAACTGCATCGCAACGCCATGAACAGTGGCGTCGAATTGAGCAGGGCGAAGCCAAGGTGGTCATCGGCGCTCGGTCAGCGGTGTTTGCCCCGATGCCCCGGCTGGGGATTCTCATTGTGGATGAGGAACATGAATCCAGCTACAAGCAAGATCAGCTCCCTCGGTATCATGCGCGAGATGTGGCTGTGAAACGGGCCCATCAATTGGGAGCGGTGGTGGTTCTTGGATCTGCAACGCCAAGCCTTGAAAGCTATTACAACGCCACCGTGCGGGGAAGCTATCACCTCTTGCGTTTGCCCCAGCGGGTGGCGGGCTATCAGTTGCCTCACGTTCAAATTGTGGACATGATTGAGGAACGTCGCCATCGCAAAGGCATTCACCTGCTCAGTCGCCGTTTGGAAGACCTTCTTAACTATGTTCATCGTGAAGGTGGACAAGCCATGCTACTACTCAATCGCAGAGGCTATGCCAATTACGTGGCCTGCCCGGATCATGGCTGCGGGTGGCTTCAACATTGCCAACATTGCGATGCCACCATGGTCTACCACAAACGCTCCCCCGCCCCCGGAACCCCCGGAAGCTCCCCCGGTTCCCCCGGTTCCCCCGGTTCCCCCAGCCATCCACATCGAAAAACCCGCGCGTCGGATGGTTATATTGTTTGTCATCATTGTGGGATTGAACAATTGCTTGCTCCGTTGTGTCCCCAATGCAATAAGAAGATCACTTTGTTTGGCCTAGGGACGCAGCGGGTCGAAGAAGAGATTGCTCGCAAGTTTCCTCAGCTTCGTTTTGCCCGGATGGACTCGGACACCATGCGAGCGCGGGATGATTACCGAAAAACCCTGGATGCTTTTGGTCGTGGCGAGTTGGATCTTTTGATTGGCACACAGATGATTGCCAAGGGGTTGGATTTCCCCAATGTGCGTTTGGTGGGGGTGATTAGTGCCGATACCGCTTTGAATATGCCTGACTTTCGAGCCACGGAGCGGACGTTTGGGCTGATTGCTCAAGTTGCTGGCCGAGCTGGGCGCAGTGAAAAGTCTGGGATTGTGGTGGTTCAAACTTTTTCGCCTGACGATCCGACGATTCAGCTTGCTGCCAAGCATGATTATGAACAATTTGCCAAGCAGGAGTTGGAACTACGCCAGCAGGTGGGTTTGCCGCCTTATTCTCGAATGGCCCGGATTGTGGTGCGTGACAAGGATCATGAGAAATGTCTGGCTTTGGCTCGCAAATTGGCTCTTGCTTTGGCTCAGGGCAATGCCCAGCTTGGGGATCAGGTGCGTTTGCGTGGCCCGATGCCTTGCCCGATTGCCCGGGTTGCGGATTATCATCGTCAGCAAATTGAATTGGTGGCCCCCGATGCAGCGACCCTTCAACGTTTGATGGTGCAATTACGGAATGCTCGGGTGTTAACCTCCGACACCCACACCGCAGTGGACGTGGACCCGGTGTCGTTGCTGTAATCACGAACGATTAAATAGCTGTCACTGATGAAGATTCACTTGCGAGGGCTCTCATACACGCAAAATATTAGGAGACAGCAAAAGATCTTCCCCTGAACAGGAAAATTCTGGGATTGCGTTGCTCAATCCTTTGAAATATTCAAGCCTCTGTTCTTGTCCATTTGTATTCTTGTGTGTCTTATGGGCACCTTGAATTATACTCTTTCACAAGTTCTTGAGACCTTACGAAGGGTCATAAAATGCTTGCCCTGAATAAACGGCCCGACCTTGTTGTGATTGCAACCTCAGTAGAGACTTTTGAAGCAGATGTTTTCTATTTTGAGTGGCTTATGGACCACGCATGGACACAATTTATCCCATGGCAATCACAAGCATGGCGTAGCGATCAATATTATAAGACAAGTTTCTGAGGCCAATTTTGCACCGTGCACGTGTTTGACCAATACATCGCAGAATCGTATCGCCCATCTTCATCGACTGCACGCCGAAGACATGTTCAATCCGACTACGGATTTTCGAACGGGTATGGTTGCCTTGTTTCTCCCATGCCGACAGTGGATGGCCTCGCGTTCCCTTTCGTTGAAGGTGTGCGCGATACCCCAGCCGGCATTGGACTTACGCGGCTTGTGGCCGAGGGTGTCCAACGTTGGGCGAAATAATTCCCAGTCGATAATTTGATCGAGTTTGGAGAGCGGATCGGTATTCTTATCAAGGCGATCAAGTCGAATTTGAAGATCAAATAAGCCATTGAACATAGGAAGCATCCTTGCAAAATAACATCGAAAAATAGAGACTCACATCATCCGTGACGGGCCAAGGGGACATTTTGTCAAAAAGTGGCGGAATGACTATTTTTCAAAGAACCCATAAAATAATCACGCAGGCATTGGGCCTCTCCCGTGTGATGCGTAATCTTTTTTTTATTTTTGTAATGAGTTTTTAAATGAAACCTTCACGTCATCTTGTTGTTTTTATGTGTGACCAATTGCGGCCTGACTTTTTAAGTCTCTACGGCTGCAGCGGTGTCCCCACCCCAAACCTCGACCAACTTGCCGCACAGGGAGTTGTCTTTGAGCGAGCCATCACCGCATCCACCGTTTGCGCGCCAGCCAGAGCCTCCATCATGACCGGGCGATACGTCAGTGACCATCAAGTCTGGACCAACGATCTACCTTTCCGCCAAGGGATGGAATATCTTCCCCAACGAATGAACGACCTGGGCTACGCCACCGGCGCGTTTGGAAAATTACACCATTACCCAGCCCTAGATTCCAAAGGATTCAATGTCTATCATCCCATGGAAGAAGGGCGGCTCGGCGACAAAGAACCCTACCTCCAATGGCTCAAAAAACGGCATCCCGAAGTGACCCACGTCTGGAACTATCAGGACCATACGTTTGATTTTGATGAAAATGAATACCACGAACACTGGATCGCTTCACGGGCCATTGACTTTATTGAGGATCAGCACGAAACGCGTCCCGATCAACCCATGCTCGCGTTTATTAGTTTTCAAGGGCCACACACCCCACTAGGTCCACCACGGGAAGTGAAGGGAACTTGTGATCCGGATGCACTGCCCAAGCCGTTGATCCGAACCGCCCAAGCTCAACAATCTGTCCCACAAGTTGTTCGCTGTCGAGAACTACGCAGCCCCGTCGCTTGCCCCCAAACACTCGAACAACAGCGTCTTGCCTATGCTGAATTGATCGTTGAGATTGATCGGCAAATCGGACGCGTCTTACAAACACTCGACAAATTAAATTTAACTGACAACACCACCTTTTTATTCACTTCGGATCACGGCGATCTATTGGGAGATTATGATTTAAATGCCAAGGGGCCTTACCCGTATCGCGGGCAATTGGATATCCCGATGATGCTATCAAATCATCCTGACATCACCCCCGGCCGAAGCGATCAACTCGTCGGCAATATCGACATCGCCAGCACCTTGTTAGACATCGCAGGCGACAAACGTCCTTTGGGTCTATCCCGCTCCTTGTTGGATTTAGCGCAACCACAACCGAGCCATCCGAGGCAAGTGAACTTCAGCGAATTTTGCGACTCGGTTAAAACCGTCGAAGACGCGCGATACCGATTGAGCTACTACCCTTTAACAGGCGAGTCTGAACTGTATGACATGCAAGAAGACCCAGACCAGACGACCAACTTGGCCTTGTCCAATGAAATGGGTGCGGTGCGTGCGAGGCTGCTCGAACACATTGTGGATTTTGGTGTAATTAACAAAGGCGTGCGTGTCGAAGCTGCGGTAGCCCACGAATAGCGGATTCCAAACCGAACCGGGATAATGCCCGGCAGAA
The DNA here is from genome assembly GCA_024279865.1 of Planctomycetota bacterium. Classification (GTDB taxonomy): domain Bacteria; phylum Planctomycetota; class Phycisphaerae; order Phycisphaerales; family Phycisphaeraceae; genus JAJRRC01. The sequence goes on from JAJRRC010000091.1 coordinate 5,480, forward strand.
AGGAATCCATTATGACCGAATCAACTTCTAATTCATCCCAGGCCTCCCGCAACTTGTCGCCTCCTGAGGCACCACGTCGCCG
>JAJRRC010000092.1 GCA_024279865.1 Planctomycetota bacterium
ATGCGACGATTCAGTCAGAATTTATTGAAAAACGAGAAGACGTTGAAGGTGGGCATTCAATCAAAACGCCTCCAATGTGGATGGAATCACGATTACCTGCTCAAAATTGTGAAAGGCATGATTTAGATGCGATGGCCCTGAAGAGCCATTGGCTCTAAGAGTTAATATCTATTAAACTGTGTAATCTCAAGGCACATTTTAAACTGGAGGTTCTCGTGGCTGAAGTATTGATTAAAGGCGTAGGCAAAATCTATCCCGGCAACGTACGGGCTGTTAAAGATGTCAATATTACCGTGGGAGACGGGGAATTTCTCGTCCTCGTGGGCCCCAGTGGCTGTGGTAAAAGTACCACACTCCGAATGGTCGCGGGACTTGAAGAAATCTCCGAAGGAACCATTACCATCGGCGACAAAATTGTCAATGACGTTCCTCCCAAGGATCGTGACATTGCCATGGTCTTCCAGAACTACGCCCTCTATCCGCACATGACGGTCTACAAGAACATGGCGTTTGGCTTGAAGCTTCGTGGCTTCAAAAAAACTGAAACCGACAAACGCGTTCGCAATGCCTCGGCTATCCTCGGCATTGAAGATCTCCTCGACCGCAAGCCCAAAGCACTCTCAGGCGGCCAACGACAACGTGTTGCCCTAGGACGAGCCATCGTTCGCCAGCCTTCAGCATTCCTCTTTGATGAACCGCTGTCCAACCTTGATGCCAAGCTGCGTGTCACCACCCGCGCAGAACTCAAGCATCTGCATCATCGCCTCAAAACCACCACCATCTACGTCACCCATGACCAAGAAGAAGCCATGACCCTCGGCGAACGCGTCTGTGTCATGGACGTGGGCTTTGTCCAGCAATGTGACACGCCCATGAACGTGTACAACTATCCCAACAACCGATTCGTCGCGGGCTTCCTAGGCATGCCTCCCATGAACTTCATCGAAGGCAAGCTGACTGCTGAAAACGGCGAAACCTGGTTTGAAGGGGAAGGCGTGCATCTCAAACTAGCCGAGGGCATGGCTTCGCGTGTCAATGACCATCTCAATCAAGAAATTATTTTGGGGATTCGCCCTGAATGTTTCCGGCTTCGGCAAGAGCCGGGCTTTGGAGATCAACCTGGCCAAACATTGGAATTGAAAGTCATTGTCGTCGAGCCTTTGGGCAAAGACATGGATGTGTATCTGGAAACTTCCAAAGAAAAACGATTTGTGGCAAGGATCGATGCTGAGGCATTGAAATATGACACACAAGTCACCATGCACGTTGCGATGGATCGTGTGCATTTATTTGAAACCGGTGAGCATGGCCGCAACATCTCGCTACCCGAATCCCAGACCGCAGCCGTGAGCGTGTAAAACGTTCTGCGATTGAATTAAAAACAACCCAAAGGGTGGAGATTTACTCTCCACCCTTTTTTATACAAAGAAACTCACAAAGGGAAATAAACCGGGGGCAGAACCGGGGGCGAACCGGGGGCGAAATTCGGCCCTGCGGCAGACCTTCGGACTCGGCGTTGTGATAGCTACATACAAACAGTGTACGCCTCTTGGACACGTACTCCAAAATATAGAAGATGCGAACGAAGAGAGGGCAATGCTGATCGCAACAAAGTGGCCGATCTGATTTTAAATCAAAAAAAACCTGAGCTTCACGACCCTTAAGCTTTTGGAGGACAGACCGCTTCTAAAACGGATTCCGCTACAAAAATAGGGATTTCAGACGAGGCTCCCAAGGCCAAGGCATCGCTAGGACGTGAATCAACCTGAATTTCCTGGCCCCCGCGAACAAGAATTAATTGTGCGTAAAACGTATGGTCATGTAGATCACAGATCACAATTTTTTTAAGCGTTGCACCCAACTGACCAATGACCTGTTCTAAGAGTTCATGGGTTTGCGGCCTTGGCAATGTTTTTTCCATCAACCGCCGTTCAATGGCAATCGCTTCATGAGGACCAATGACAATCGGGAACACCCGGTCCCCTTCGACTTCACGTAGTTCGACGATATGGGATTCATAGCCTTCACGAATCAAAATCCGAGAAAGCTCCATTTGTATATCCATGACTCAGCCCCATCATGTTTAAAACTCGTGCGTTTTGTGATTCGCGGAAACTGAATTGATGAGACTTTATAAAACTCTCAACGCGCAACTAAAAATACGCCATGCGTATCAGTCCCCTTTCGGCTCTATCATCTTAACGCGCGACCCGCTGGGGGCCAACCAACAACCAAGGGGCTACCAAGACAAATGTCCGGGTAGCCCCTTGGCATTGGCTCCTTGGCATACAAACGTTAAACGCGTCTGCCAGGAGTTGAATTATTTATTTGTCGTTGTGACTTAGGAAGCGCCCAGCAGGTGTTCCATCACCATCAGTTCAAGAGCTTCGTAGTCACGGTTGGCAATGCACTGATCCGCAGCGTTCTGGTCAAAGCTACGAACGCGTTCGACGAGTAGTTCGAAGATTCGTTTGCTGTTGGGCAGATGGCTGGTGGCAGGGCCTTTTTGGGTTCGCATGGCTTTGACGTCAAAGGCGACCATGCCGATGTCTTTGTAGCCAGCGGCTTCGAGGACACGGATCTGGTTGAATCCGGTCCGCAGGTTGGCTGCTGCGAAGGATTTGTCTTGGTCGTACTTCATGCCGTTCTGGTCATTGAGGTGTACGCCCCAGAGCTTGTTGAGGCTCAATGCGTATGCCATATCATCTGCTGGACATAGGCCCGCAAGCTGTGAGTGGGCTGTTTCAATGAGGCCGCCGACGCGAGACGGGTCAACGGTTTCATGCGCCAGGCCCATGACGTGTCCGATGGTGGGAATGTACATCTGATCCATGGGTTCATTGGGCTTGGGCTCAATGGCAATACGGATTTTGGGATGATGTTCCAGGATTGCATTCAGCGAATCGATGAGATAGCGGTGTGAATCGAGCGCGTTTTTGGATTCGCGGATGTAGGTGCCTTCACGGGCAAGCCACAGGACCAGCAGGTCTGTGCCGAGGATATCGCCTAGGTCAGCGGTCCGCTTGGCACGGTCAATCCCCCACTGTCGTGCAGCCAGATCATTGGAGGTCAACGGCCCATCAATGCCTCGTGCGTCTTCCCACAAGCGTGGCGCCACGATTTCAGCGACGAGTCCCTGATCGTCTAGAAGCTGGCGATAAGCCTTGGCTTCATCTTCAATTTGTGAAGCAGATTTGGAATCAATGTCTGGCACAATGTCATCATCATGAAGCATGATGGCATCAAAGCCATGATCTTTGAACACTTTGAATTTATCCGCCAAATCCACCGTCGAACGCACCATCGGCCCAAACGGGTCGGCACCTTCATGAATGTTCCAAGGCCCAAACGAAAAGCGATATCCACTGGACATAATGATTCTCCTAATATTAAACTGATTTAACTGCTGAAAAAGATATCGAATCTATGACGGTTTGGCAAGACACAAGGCAGATTTTATTTTGCCTCGTCACCTCGCCTCTTTACATATCATCAAACAATCCGGGCTGGGGGTTGTAGCCGTTTCGAACATAGAGCCGTTTGAGATTCCATTTATAGTTCGGATAGCGTTCTTTAAGCACCCGGCAAATCGCGTTGTTGTAGCACATATTGAGCATCGCGCCACCGCCGGTGCGAGCGAGATCCTCCCGGCGAATTTGGTACCAATCTACTGGCCTGCGAAAGCCCAGTTCCTTGCCCAGCCAAGTTAAATAGCCCAACCGGTTGTCGTAGGTTTTCCAAAATCCACAAGGGACCCGTGCAAACAGCCAAGGCTTCCAATCGTATTTCGGCATAAATTCCCGCATCACGTTCAACGGCGCGCCGCCTGACTTCACGAACAACGTCCCACCACGGTTGGCGTGAAAATGGGTCCGTGACAACTGATACCAATCTTCGGGCTTACGAAATTCTAACTTTTTGCCAAGCCATTGCATATAGCGTTTGCGATTGGCGGCAGAACTCCAAAACCGTTGTGGCACCGAAACGTATTCCCATTCATAACGGCGTTTTTTCTTCAAATAGTCACGAACGATCATCGAGACGGAGTTTTCATAATAGTTACTAAGTAGGCCGCCCCCCTCATTGGCGTAAAAATCATCCTTGGTCACCCGATGCCAATCATCGTCGGACTTCAGTTTCATTTGTTTGCCAAGCCAGTCCATATACTCGCGTCGGTTGGCAGGATCACGCCAATAGCGTTGAGGCGTACTGGTAAATAGCCACGCACGCCATTTTCGACGGGGAAAACAATCGCAGATCGCTGCGTATGGGGAATCTTTGTATGCGGTCCAGAGCATCCCGCCGCCGTTGTTTTTATGGAAAGTCATCCGAGTTGCCTGATACCAGTCATCTAACGTGGTATAGCCCATTCGTTTTCCCAGCCAACGCATATATTTCAGGCGATTTGATCGAACAGACCAATAGCCGTTCGGCACACGCCAAGTCCACGGTGTTTCCATGGTGAATCCTTTCACAATCCCATCCACGAGCAGGTATAGGATCTATTTTGTGGTTATAACACGCGCGTTGGAGGTCACCACAAATAAACCAACCGGCACGCTTAAGCATAGGATACTCAAAACAGGTCACTTTTGCGAGTGGCGGGAAAGGAACGAGACCCAAGCGGAAAAACTTTATAGCGAAAGGTCTATCAGCGAAACGTAGCCGCCATCGTGATAGGTATTTCCCGTGCCGCCGGGATAGGTTTGATATTCACGAAGCAACGATCCTCCATAACGACCAAGAGCCCATTGGGCCATGCGCCCGTTTTCGCTGGGACACAAACTACAAGTGCTGTAGAGTAGATACTTCGCATGGGTCACCTGTTTAAGGGAGGCCTTGATGATACGACGTTGAAGGGCGACGAGTTCATCGTGCGATTCGCGGGAGAAGCGGTATCGCGCTTCGGGTCGCCGCGCCAAGACCCCGGTGTTGGTGCAAGGAACATCCAAAACCAACAGATCCGCTTCGGTGGGCAAGTCAGACGCAGGCACTGCATGCAAATTGTCCACCTGCTCTGCGACATCTTTGAGCATGGCAAAACGTCTGGCATCCGGGTCCGCTGCGTAAACCTGGGCTTGGGAATGAGCTTGGGCGAGCTGAAGACTCTTGGTCCCTTTGCCTGCACAAAAGTCCACGATCACTTTAAGATCCAAATCTTCGCAAACCGTCATCGCCCGCGCCGCGGTCGGATCTTGTACACGCCAAAACCGATGAGACGCGAGCGTCTGCTGAAGCTGACCATAATCACCACGCCACACCGCAAAGCCAGGCGTTTCATGTGGCACCGCCATTGATTCATCTAATATTTCATCACATGACAAAATGGTCGGAGCGGATTGCAAACTATGCTGGCATAGCGCAATGACCTCTTTGGCGGGCATCCATGAAAGCCAATGTTCGACGAGTTCACAAGGATGGCTTGTCGCCACCGCCAAATAAGCCGGTAAATCCTTGGCGGGATTGGGCAAGAAGCCTTCTTTGACCTGCAAGTAACCGCCCTCGCGAGGCAAAGTCCTCGGGGCTGCAGTCCAAGGTTCATCCACCACTTCCACAGCATCGGCAACCCGACGCAACACGGCATTGACCAATCCCTTCGCGCCAGAACGAACCTGACGGCTGGCAATCCCGACCATTTCATTGATCACCGCATACACAGGCAAACGGTCGAAAAATAGAAGTTGGGCAGCGCCCGTCAACAACACCCCTGCCATGGAGGGTTCCATGTGCTCCAACGGCTTACGCAAAAAAGTATTCAATAACGCTTCAAGCGTAATCCATCGCTGTACCACCGTGCGATGAATCGCAATCGCCAACTGGCGTTCACGACCATCGGTCAATTCCTCGGCGGTCCATGCTTCAGGCAGTAAAAAGGGATAATCCGCTACGGCAAGAGCGATTGCCTTGGAAGCGGCACTACGAGCATTTTGATCAAACATTACGAATTAGCCTGGTTCGGAGCGTCCACCGAATGTCCAGTCAGTGCTTTACGCACAGCTTCGAGCATCTGATCAACTTTGAAAGGTTTAAATAACACCGCGCACAAGCCATCTTGGTTGGCGCGAACAATCGAGTGGTGCGGATCATACCCAAAGCCCGTCATCAAAATCACAGGCACCGTCTTGTCCTGACGCTGAACGGCTGCATAAATTTCGTAGCCGTTGCGGTGGGGCATCCGAATGTCTGACAGAACCAAATCAAAGGTATGATTTTCTAATTGCTGAATAGCATCAAAACCGTCTTTGGCGACCATGGCCACACAGCCATAACGCGTCAGAATATCCCCAATGGTGGTGCGGATATTTGCTTCGTCGTCGGCAATCAGAATCCGTTTGCCGCTGAGAATGGGATCGCCCGCATCGGCTTTCACGTCGCCGGTCCCCAGAACCGTTCGGGTTCCACGAGCTACTTCACGTACTGCTACACGCACCGATTCAACTTTTTGAATAATGTGATCAAGCTGTTCGTGCATGTGTTCATCGCCAATGTACTGGCCCATCAATGCCTTGGCACTGGTGACAATGTCATTGAGCGGATGGGTCATTTCAGAAATGACGCTGGCGGCAATTTGGCCTGAGGTGTTACAACGCTCAACAACCAATAGATTCAGTGTATTGAGGGCAATGGCAATGTACTGGCCAAAAATCTCGGCAAACAAGCGGTCATCTTCATAGAACGCCCCCACCGATTCAGACTCAATGTTAAACACGCCAATGATCTTGTCATGAAGACGCAACGGAACCGTGAGCGAACTTTTGCAATGATCAATGCCCAGAATGTAGCGTGGGTCTTTTTCCGTATCATCACAAATATAACTGCGTCCAGTGGCGGCAACGTAGCCACTGATGCCGTTGCCTTCGGGCTGGGCGTAAAGATCAACTTCCAAGGCATCCGGAGGCAAGCCCTCATCAATGACGATGTCCAGTTTCTTGTCCCGCTCGTCCACCACACGAATGCCAAAATGATCAAAATCCAAAGGTCTTTGCTGGTTTTGGTGATCTTGTCACGCAACAGATCCAAACGTTCAGTGGGCGACAACTTGGCGATCCGACTTGATTCAAGTTTGGCCAATTCACGGCCGGCGGTGTTGATGGCATTAACCTTCAACTCCATTTGCTTCGAACGGGTCATGTCCCAAACAATGGCCACCACCCGCTCCACAACCTTGGCTTTCTCTGGAATTTGATTCGCAGAGGTGTCTGAGGCTGGGGATGGAATAATGGGCGAAACGATTAATTCAAAAAATTGATCATGCTCAACAGGAAAAGAAAATTTCCTTGCCGGCGGCACCTCTTGCCCATCGGCTTGGGCCCCCGAAAGCGTGAACATCTCCACCGCACGGCCACAAATCTCCAACACCTGAGCCATCGCCTCAGGGGCAAAAGCTTTCATTCTCGCATTGGCCCAACAAACTTTCCCTTGACAATCGGCAACGAGAACGCCTTCGCCAATTGTGTTGAGAATGACACTGGCCTCTTGCTCCACAAGATTGCGTTCTAAAGCATCAAAGCAGTCGCACGAAGCAAGCACCGCATCAAAGGCGCCCTCAGCTATGAGCTGGGCAACCTCTTGCGAGGACTGGGCCAACTGATAACTTGCGTTGCCAAAATCAACATCGCCGACCCCCAGAGTCAGAATACGAGGCTTGTCGTTTGTGTTCATATAAAGGTCAATATCAGAGGCGAGACATCCGTTTATTTTTAGAATTTCTTATTGTACTTACCCAATCAAGATGAAGTCAACCACCAATTTTTAATTTTATCTTCTTTGTAACCAAAACAGACGTTGGGAAACGGTACGCCCTTCGCACCTGCAAAAAAACTTTTTACGCACGTCAAAAATAATTTTAATCCGCCCCAAGGTCTATGTATCTTCTGAAAAAAGCCCAAGCCGCAAAGTTTTCAAGACTGGCGAATCAGCACCGCAGAAGCCATTTCCATCAAAAGCTGACGAGCAGAACTGTCTGGAATATTAGACAAGGCTTCGCGTGCTTCATTGATCAATTGCTCAGCTCGGCGGGTGGCGTAGGCCACACTTTGCGTCTTGGCTAGCAAATCATGAATCGCGATGCCCTGCTCTAGGGTGGGAGTTGTGCCTTCGGTGGTATGAGCTTGTAGCAATTCTAAGAGCGTTTTGCGGGTTGCGTCATCAGCCACCTGGCGACAATGGATCAATGGCAAAGTCAGCTTGCCTTTTTGCAAGTCTCGCCCCAAGGTTTTGCCCACCGTGGCCTGCGAACCGGTGAGGTCCAGCAAATCATCGACAATCTGAAATGCCTGGCCTAGCTTGCGGCCATAGGTGTCCATGGCATCTTGCAAGATTAAATCACATCCATGCAACAAAGCCGCGACCCGACCACAAACCCCACACAAACTGGCGGTTTTACGGTCAATAATGTCAAAATAGGTTTTTTCGTCGAGGTCCCAATTTTCACGGTTGGCCAACTGAAGTAGTTCGCCTTCACAGACCACGTTGGTGGTCGAAGCAATCAGTCCCGCAAGTTCTTGGGAACCGAGGCTGCTGCACAAATGGTACGAATGGCTAATAAGGTAGTCGCCGAGCATCACGGCCGTCTCGTTGCCTCGTAGGGAATTGACGGTCTGCCCGCCCCGTCTCACCTGGGCTTCATCGAGAATGTCATCGTGAACCAACGTGGCCATGTGAATCATCTCAACGACGGTTGCCAAGACGCGATGACCCTTGGTCAGTGTTTGGCCATCAGGCGAAACCGCCATTGCGGCCACCAACACCAGCAACGGGCGTAAACGTTTACCCCGGTATCGCTCCACATGCGACACCAGCGTATTCACACAATCCAACGAGCTTTTCAATTCAGACGCAAAACAATCCTCCACCTTGGCCAATTCATCGGCAAGGCGTTGGCTGATCATTTCATCAACAGGGGAAACCAATAACATCAATCCATTCCAACCCAGTCCAGTTCAAAAGCATTCAGCCCGCTGATGGCGAAACCGATTCCAAAAACGAAACTCCAAACACATTGTAGCCCCAATAGGCCATCAATGCCCAATTTCTCACTTTACCAACTTTTTGACATTTCCAAAAAACCCTCCAGAAAAATTAGAAAACTTCTAAAAACTGTTTGACAGAATCGCCTCTGGCGCGTAACGTCCAAGGAAGGTCATGTTCTATAAATCGAGTAGGACACGCCAAGTGGAACGATATCACCTTTAAGTCACGGACATTTTCTTATGGCCGAAAGCCCCAAGCTCAGTCAAGACTCAATTGTCGGACGTCTGGTTGTCGAGCATGGCCTGTGCACCTCAGAAGATGTGGAAAAGTGCATCCGCCTTCGCCGCAAACAAAGCGAAGAGAGTGATCCAAACCAACACAGTCTCGCCAGCACCCTAGTCATCAAAGGCTGCGTCACCAAACGTCAACTTGAGCGTCTGCGGCCGAAAATTGAAGAGTCCAAAACCACCCAACAAATCCCCGGCTATCAAGTCATCGAACGACTCGGAGCTGGGGCCATGGCCACCGTCTACAAAGCCAGACAACTCAGCTTGGACCGCATGGTCGCCATTAAAATTTTGCCACAAAAATTTACGAACAACCCTCAGTTCGTCGAACGCTTTTACCAAGAAGGCAAAGCTGCCGCCAAACTGAATCATCCGCACATCGTGCAAGCTTTTGACGTGGGTCAATCAGGTGAATACCACTATTTTGTCATGGAATATGTCAAAGGGCACACTGTCTATGACGATATTGTCAAAATGGGGAAATACCCCGAAGACCGGGCCATCCAGATCATTATTGAAACATCCAAAGCATTGGAGCACGCTCACAAAGCGGGCTTTATCCATCGGGATGTCAAACCCAAAAATATCATGATCGCAAACGAAGATGGGACCACCAAACTCGCAGACATGGGACTGGCACGAGCCATCAGTGACCGCGAAGCCGCCGAGGCTGAAAAGGGCGAAGCCTTCGGCACGCCTTACTACATCTCACCTGAACAGATTCGAGGAAAACAAGACATTGATTTTCGAGCTGATATCTACAGCCTCGGCTGTACGTTCTATCACATGGTCACAGGCAAAGTTCCTTTTGACGGGCCCAATCCCTCGGCTGTCATGCACAAGCATCTCAAGGAAGACGTGGTGCCCCCGGACCATCTCAACCCGTCACTCTCAGCAGGTATCGGCGAAGTAATCGAAGTTTGTATGGCCAAGGACCGAAAGAACCGATACACCTCAACCTCGGATTTGCTTCAGGACCTCGAAGCGCTCTGCAAAGGCGAACCACCCTTGCAGGCACGAAATCGATTTGACCTGCCCACGCTTGCCGCGTTAGAAGCCACAGGCACCTCTGAAAGCCACGATGTCACTGCAGCCACCATCGAAGTCGATCAATCCTCTAAATCACCGCTGACCCGCCAAATGTTGTTCTGGCTTGCCATCGGCGGATGGGTCATTGCTCTGGTCTTGTTGGTTTTGTGGATTGTGAGTTAATTCTGCGGGTTGTCTGAAATTGGCAAAAAAACTGCAAACCAGTCCACGACCACATCTCTCAAAACGCCCGAAAAAATCACACCAATTCGCAATCGGCCGCATGATCATGAATCAACTGCTCAAGGGGATTGGCCTCCCATTTCCGAAAACCGTTGAGGTCCCGAGAAGAATAACAGACCATCGAGCCGTCGGCACCTTGCACCTTCACCACATTTTTGAAACGACAGGCACTCAGACAAACCGAAGGGTAAATATCCACGTCCCCACCATCCGCTTGAAGCTGATCGGCCACCATTTGCACCTGGTGATACAAATGGTCTGGCGTACATCCTCGGCAAACAAAAAACCGTAATTTGTCTGAAGATATTTCTCTAAACCCTTTTCCTGCCATGGGTTCATTATATCGGCATAAATATAAAATCACACAATAAACACATGAAAAAGAATTTATTACAAAAACAACTCGCCAATCAGCAGTCTCGGGCTCACCCTCACGCGCCAACAAACCCCAAAACCTCGCCAATCTGGCAATAACGCACCTTGGAAGCCTGATTGGAATATAAATGAAATTTATTCTATACTGGCCTTGCTACAACAAAACTTGATCTAATTTAACCCACTGGCAGGAGCACTATGACTACCACAGCAAGCAAAGCGGTCAAACTGGAACTGAGCGGCAAACCAATTGAAATGCCCATTATTGTCGGAACTGAAAACGAACATGCGTTGGATATTTCCAAACTCCGCGCACAAACAGGTTATATCACCATTGATGAAGCCTATGGCAATACGGGCTCATGCCAGTCTGCCATCACGTTCATTGATGGTGAAAAAGGAATCCTGCGATATCGCGGCATTCCCATTGAGCAACTCGCGGAGAACAGCACCTTCATCGAAACAGCACTGCTTCTGATCTACGGCGAACTGCCTAGCCAGGAACAACTCACCCGTTTCAAAGGTCTACTCACCGAGCACGAAATGCTCCATGAAGGCCTCCATAAAAGCTTTGATGGATTCCCCTCCAACGGACACCCCATGGCCATCCTTTCAGCCATGATCAATGCCGTGAGCTGCTATCACCCTGACATGATGAAAATGGAAGACGCATCAACCTTTGAAATCGCCGCTGCACGGCTCATCTCCAAGGTTCGCACCATTGCCGCCGCGGCACACAATGCCTCCATCGGCCATCCACTGGTCTACCCACGACCTGACCTCAACTATTGCTCGAACTTCATGCACATGATGTTCGCCATCCCTTACAAGGACTATGAACCAGATCCAGAAATCATCTCCGCTCTGCGATTAATCCTTATCCTCCACGCAGACCATGAACAGAACTGCTCCACCAGCACCGTCCGTATGGTAGCTTCCAGTGGTGCAAACCTCTTTGCAAGCTGCTCGGCTGGTGTCTGTGCACTATGGGGACCCAAGCATGGTGGAGCCAATGTGGCGGTGCTGAACATGCTTCAGCGTATCCATGACCAAGGCATCCCCATGGAGAAATACCTCGAACGCGTTCGCAACAAAGAAGAACTGCTTTGGGGCTTTGGCCATCGCGTTTACAAGAGCTTTGATCCACGCGCAGCGATCCTCAAGAAAGCGGCTGACAAGGTCCTCGCCAAGCTCGGCGTGAAAGACCCACTGTTGGATATGGCCCGTAAACTCGAAGAAGTGGCCCTCAACGACAGCTACTTCATCGACCGCAACCTTTACCCCAACGTGGACTTCTACTCAGGCATTATCCTCCGTGCGATGGGCATTCCGATAAACATGTTCACCGTCATGTTCTCCATCGGCCGCATGCCAGGCTGGATTGCTCACTGGAAAGAATCCTTCGACGCTCCCAACGGCCGCATTTGCCGCCCTCGCCAAGTCTACACCGGTGCAACCGCACGCGACTACGTGCCAATGAGCCAGCGATAAAACGCAAAGTCGTTCATCCTAAAAATAAAATAACCAAAACAAGACACCGAAAAGCACACCCTGCTCTTCGGTGTCTTTGTTTATAGTCCAGCACCATTTTTTAGAATCGCCCCAAACCCTCTATGCTTTGCACAAGACAAATTTCACCGAAGTGCAACGCGACAAATTTTGCGTTTGCCAACCTTTAAAATAGGTTCGCCAGCAATCTCAACTTTGACCGTAGGCTCGACAAGCTTCTGACCATCAAACGTCACCGCACCCTGCGTCACCAGCCGACGCGCTTCAGAATTACTCGACGCAAATCCCACTTGGCGAATCATGTCCAACAAACCCACCGGCGAACGATCCACAGGGCAAGTCTTCAAGTCCGTTGGCAACTGATGCTCACTAAAGCGACGGCGAAATTCTTCACTCGCTGCAGTGGCAGCATCCGCATCATAAAACGCTTCAACAATCACACGCCCCAAGACGTCCTTGGCCTCACGGGGGTGCGTCACTTGGCCATTGAGCAAACTCTTAATGCGATCTGCGGGCAAAGATGTCAGCAACGTGAAATAGTTTTCCATCAGTGCATCGGGAATGCTCATCACTTTGCCAAACATCTCATTGGCATCGTCGGTCAGAGCAATGTAGTTGCCTTTGGACTTGCTCATTTTCTCGTGACCATCAAGACCCACAAGAATCGGCATCACCATGACCACCTGTTTTTCCTGGCCATCGCGTTCTTGGAGTTGTCGCCCCATCAGATTGTTAAATGTTTGATCGGTTCCGCCCAGTTCCACATCAGCTTTGATGACCACCGAGTCGTAGGCTTGCATCAGGGGATACATGAATTCACTGATCATGATTTCGGTATCTTGGGCCATCCGTTTTTTGAAGTTTTCACGATGCAGCATTTGCCCCACCGTCACTTGGCCAGTGAGCTTCAGCACGTCGGCAAAGGAGAGCTTGGCGAGCCATTGAGCGTTGTGCTGCACTTCGAGTTTTTCAGGATTGGTGTCCAGCACCTTGCCTGCCTGCTGTAGATAGGTCTGAGCATTGTCTGCGATGGCCTGTTCGCTGAGAACTGGACGGGTCACATCACGGCCGGTGGGATCACCAATGCGTGCGGTGTAGTCGCCGATGATAAGGATTGCTTTGTGGCCTAGGTCTTGGAACTGCCTCATTTTCCGCAGGACGACGGTGTGTCCCAGATGGATATCTGGCGAGGTGGGGTCCATGCCCAGTTTAATCCGCAGTGGCCGTCCGGACTTCAGTTTGCGTGCAAGTTCTTCACGGCTATAGATATGTTCTGTGCCGCGTCCGAGGTCTTCTAAAATGGAGTCGATCTGTGTCATCACCCCATGGTAACTAGGTTCAAGGATTGTGTCCTGTCCTGTTGCCGTATTCGGTCAATTTACATGTCATCGCCCCGAGAATGAAGCCTCTGAGGACCTGTGATTTGCCAGCAGAGACACAGGCGGTATAATTCCGGACTACAAACCTTCAATCGCTTTGTGGTTGAGGGCAAAGTAAGGGGCCGTTGGCGCAGTTGGCTAGCGCGCGTCGTTGACATCGACGAGGTCACAAGTTCAAGTCTTGTACGGCCCATTGAAATCCGCTTGCACCAATCCGTATGACCGAGCAAGCGTCTGCAAAACCTTGCAGAGTAACGAACTAAGAGAATCGTCCAAAACGGGCGATTCTTTTTTCATGTCCTTTGAATATCGGCCAGAGAGTAACCTATCACGTCACACGCCTTAACCGCCGGAGGCTTTGGCGGCATAGCCTTGTTCTTTTAATAGTTTCACAAGACGGTCGCGGTGGTCGCCTTGGATTTCGACATGGCCGTCTTTGGCGGACCCGCCTGCTGAGCAAAGATTTTTAAATTGCTTGGCTAGCTTGTTGAGGTCTGTTGCTTTGGGGTCGAGGCCAGTGATGACGGTGTTCCATTTGCCTTTGCGTTTTTCACGATGCACCCGTACTTGTTGGTCTTTGGGCAAACAAACGTTGCCATCTGTGCCGCGTGGACACGTACAGTCTGCAAGAGATTGCTCGCAAACGCTGCAAGTCACCGGACGTTCTAAGGATGTCCCATCAAATAAACCAGCCATTGGGATAGTTTAACCTTTTTCAATCAAGTTCGATGGCTGACAAAGTTACAAAACGCAGATCAGACCAATTGTGAAAATGACCACGATCAAAAAAACGATCAATCACGTAAAGGCCCTGATTCCAAGTGTCGCAAGTAATCAAGAATTCGACTCTTCAGCAGACTTCAGAGTTCGGCGTTGTGATCGCTGCAAAAAAACTTGCGATCTAGGGACAAATTCCAACGTGCAAAAAACTATTGGGCCTTCAATCCCAACGCCACCGCATCGCGTGCGCTGAGTGAAACCATTTCGCCTTCATGCTCGAAAGTTTCAACCGTGCCGTCACGCTTCCAAGAACGCTCGCAACGCGGTTCACTTCGTAGATCCACCACCATGGGCTGCTCAACGGCTGCCCATTCAACGTGACTGATGCTACAAAGGTCTGCCAAGTCTTCAGCGGCAAACAGAGAACTGTCGCCACCCTCTGGCAAAATTAAACCCATGTCCAATGGATTGTCCACGCCGCTGGACTGACGGAATTGTTCAATGGCTTTGAGCCAACTATTCCGTTCGGCCATTACCGAAACCCATTGTGGGGCGACCCCAATGGCTCGCATGCAATTCACATTCTGGAACGGCAACACATGCACACAATCAGCGTCTTCACCTTCAAGAGCGGCCCATGCTTCATCGGCAGTGTGAGGCGTGATCGGAGCAATCAGACGAATCAACGTCGTGGCAATCCGATACAACGTGGCCTGCGAACGACGACGACGACGGCTGTCTGCTTTGTCACAATAAAGACGATCCTTCACCGCCACCAAATACACGGCAGACAATGTTTCATTGCAAAAATGGAACACCGCTTCACTGGCTGAACGATAGTCCAACGCTTCGTATGCTTTGTGAACCGTTTCGGACAACGCGATCAGTTCACCAATCGCCCATGCGTCAATGGTGTTCACTTCATCGTCTTGGAATTTCACTTTGTCGGTCTTTGGATCAAAGTCCGCAAGGTTGCTCAACAGGAAACGAATGGTGTTGCGGAGCTTGCGGTACTCTTCGCCAGCAAGGCGGAAGAAATCATGATCGACTTTGATATCGTTGTCGACGTTAAGACGACTGACCCACCAACGACACACATCTGCGCCGAACTCTTTGAGGAGGTCATCAACGTCTAAGGTGTTGCCGATGCTTTTGGACATTTTGCGTCCATCTTTATCGACCATGAAGCCGTGCGTTAAGACAGTTTCGAATGGTGTTTTTCCGGTGACCGCCAATGCGGGCAACAGGGAGTGTTGAAACCAGCCGCGATGTTGATCGGAGCCTTCGAGATACAAATCGGTGAGGCCAGCGGCATCGTCGGGCTTAACCTGTCCACGCAGTTTCATCACGGCGTTCCAGGAAGAGCCTGACTCGAACCACACATCAAAGGTATCGCTTGCTTTTTGCAGGCTGGCCAAATCAGAGCCAAGCCAATCCGGTGCGTCGGCGTCTGCTTGTGGGTCATAAGATTCGAGCAGTTGTTCGGGGGATGCTAGGAACCAACTGTCTGAGCCATGTTCACCAAAGTATTTCGCCACTGCTGTGACGGAAGCTTCGGTTAGCAAGGGTTCACCTTGTTCGTTGTAGAACGCGGGGATGGGCAAGCCCCAGGATCGTTGACGGCTAATACACCAGTCAGGTCTCGAATCGAGCATGCCTCGCATGCGATTGCGTCCCCAGGTTGGGATAAAGTTAATTTTTTCTTCGGTCCATTGCAATGCTTTTTCACGGAGTGTGGGCCCGTCATCAAGTGAACGGTCCACGCCGATGAACCATTGTTCGGTGGCTCGGAAGATGATGGGGGTTTTGCCTCGCCAATCGTGCGGATAGCTATGGGTGAATCGGTTGGCGTGAAAGAGATGGCCTGACTGTTTGAGATGTTCAACGACTTTGTCGTTGGCATCCCAGACGGATAAGCCCACGAGCCAATCGGGCACAGTGTGGTCGAAAGTTCCGTCGGCTTGGACGGGACAGTAGACGTCGAGTCCTTCACGCAAGCCTGTTTGGTAATCTTCTACGCCGTGGCCTGGGGCGGTGTGGACCATGCCTGTGCCGTCTTCGAGAGTGACGTACAGAGCGTGGACCACTTTGCCGGTGCGTTCGATGAAGGGATGTTGATAGGTGACGCCCAGCAGGTCTGCGCCTTTGAGGGTGGCGAGTGTGGTTGCGTCTTCGATGCCTTGGGACTTGAGGACGCTCGCTGCAAGTTGTTCAGCGATGACCACGCGGCGATCACCAATTTGGTAAACGCCATAGGTGTAACCTTCATGCACCGCCACGGCAAGGTTGGCGGGCAAGGTCCAAGGCGTGGTGGTCCAGATCATCAATGCGTCATATTGATCCTTGAGCGGACTGTCGTCGGTGAGATCAAACTGCACGTACACACTGGTATCTTCGCGGTCTTCATATTCGAGTTCTGCTTCAGCGAGTGCGGTTTGGTTTTCAATGGACCAATGCACGGGCTTAAGCTGGCGGAAGACAATGTCTTTGCCGACGAGTGAGGCGAAGACTTCGAGGACCGCCTCTTCGTATCGCGGCTGCATGGTGAGGTAGGGATCGTCGTAGTCGGCAAGGGTGAGCAATCGCTGCATTTGTCCTTTTTGGAGCTTGACGAATTTTTCAGCATAGGTGCGACACTTGCGTCGGATGTCGATGGGTCTCATTTGGCGGGCTTTGTCGCCGAGGTTGGCCATGACTTTGTGTTCGATTGGTAGGCCGTGACAATCCCAGCCTGGGGTGTAGGCACAATCCTTGCCTAGCATGGTCTGGGTCCGCACAACAAAATCCTTAAGCACTTTGTTGAGCAGGTGTCCGAGATGAATCGATCCGTTGGCATAGGGCGGCCCGTCGTGAAAGACATAGCTGGGGGCATCAGCACGGGCTTTTCGAACTTGTTTGTAGAGGTCCATTTTCTGCCAGCGTTTGAGGCTCGCAGGTTCATTTTGCACGAGATTCCCTCGCATGGGGAACCGGGTTTTGAGCAGGTTTAGGGTGGACTTGAATGATTTCTTTTTGGGAGCGGATTGAGTCATGGTATGGAGGGACCCTGTGTATTTTTCTGAATCGCACAGTATAGCCGAATACGCCCATGTATATGATATAAACAGCGGGACATCGTTAAAACGACATCCCGCTGGCTTTGGGTCTATATTTTTTTATTAGAAATTGAGGAGAGCCTTAGCCTCCGTTGGTTTTATTGTTGAAGTATCGGTAGGTTCCACCTGCGGAGATGGCACTGCCGATGCGATCAAGGGCATGGGTGTAGGCTGCGGTTCGCATATCCACGCTGTGTTTTTCCATCAGTTCGTAGACATTGTTGAACTCACGGGACATGATGACTTGCAAGCGTTGTTGAACTTCTTCTTCGGTCCAGTAGAATCCTTGTCGATTTTGCACCCATTCAAAATAGCTGACGGTCACGCCGCCGGCATTGGCGAGGATATCTGGGATAATCAGAATACCCCGTTCAGCCAGCATCGCGTCTGCTTCACTGGTCGTTGGTCCATTGGCGACTTCGACGATGATGGGTGCTTGGATTTTTGCCATGTTCTGAGGGGTGATTTGGTTTTCCAAGGCTGCGGGGATCAGGATATCCACTTTTAGTTCAAGCAGCTCTTCATTGGAGAGAGCTTCTGCTTTGACTTGTTCACACAGCGAGCCATGGCAGTAGACTGCTTTGAGTTTGCGGGTATCTTTTTTTACATGCATAAGGCTGGGGATATCAAAGCCTTCTTCATTATAAATGGCTCCCTGCGAGTCACTGACTGCGACGATTTTATAGCCGTCGTGGTGTAAGAGGCGAGCGACATGTTGGCCTGCGTTGCCGAAGCCTTGGACGGCAACGCGAATATCTGCGTTGTTCCATTTGCGGCGTTTTTCAAGTTCTTTGATGCAGTAGTAAGCTCCACGTCCGGTGGCATCATCGCGGCCGAGCGACCCACCGAGGGGGATGGGTTTGCCTGTGATGACGGCCGGGGAATGTTGTCGTTTGATACTGGAGTAGGCATTCATCATCCAACCCATAATCATGGCATTGGTATAAACGTCCGGTGCAGGGATATCGATATCTGGCCCGATGAAGTCCGCCAATCGGTCGATAAATCCACGGGAGAGTCTTTCGAGTTCGAGGTGAGAAAGTTCTTTGGGATTGACGGTGACGCCGCCTTTGGCTCCGCCGAAGGGGATTCCGACGACTGCGCATTTACAGGTCATCCAAAAGGCGAGCGCTTTGACTTCATCAAGGTTGACATCGGGGTGAAAGCGAATGCCTCCCTTGGTTGGTCCACGGGTGCTGTCGTGTTGAACACGGTAGCCATCAAAAATTTTCAGACCCCCGTCATCCATTCGCACAGGAATACTGACCTGCATAATGGCTTTGGGATGGCGAAGTCGTTCAATAACTTCAGCATCGATTTTTGACAGTTCACCAGCCTTGTCCAGACGTTTGATGGCGTCTTCGAAAATACTTTGTGCCATGGGAGTATCCTTTTCTAATTTATCAGCCCAAATAACAATGGTTTCGTAGCGGAACGACCTACGCCCACAGTGTAACGTCCAGAGCTTGCGGTTTCAGCCTATCGGGCCTGAATTATTAGTTTTTTTTATAGTTCCTCTTTCAAGCCTAGATTGTTTTCCACTAACCTTTTTGACAACTATATTTATAAGATATTTAAGTTTTCTTAAATTTTCTATTTCACGGCTGCTCGACGACATAATTCCACCAAATCATCGGTAGCTTGGCGGATTTCCTCCATGGATGAATCGTGCTCGGTCAAAGATTCAAGGATCGATGCTTGGTCGGAAATAGGCATAAAGCCATACCCGCCAGCAGAACCTTTGATCTGATGAGCCAAGAAACCCAACTCCTCAATTTCGGCAACTTCCAGGGCTTGAGAAAGAGAATCGACGCGTAAATGCAAATTCGATACGTACTCCTCAACGAGATCCACCATGTATGGATCATCCGAAAATTCACTCAGTAACGGCTGAGGTTTGGATAATGACATAAGCACTAATTCCCTTAAAATTAAGAAGGTTGAACAATTCCCATCGCTTCAGTCATCGTCAAATTGTCCATGATCAAAGCCTGCATCGCGGCACCGGCCTCGAGCATAATTCGCTGGCGAGATTGCTGTTCATCTTGCCAGTCTCCTAGTTCCAGATCGAATACACTGGCAAGCTGCTTTAGACGTTGACGCAATTCTTTTAACTTATTTTCAACTTCACTTGCACGATAGCCCAGTCGCGGCAAGCCATCAGCAAGCCAACCTCGGGCGGCACTGGCTTCAAAGCCCGCAATGCGTGCACCAAGCACTTCCACCGCACGATAGTGAAAGTAAGATTCATCCTCTGCTGGATTTAATAACGCATGAACACCAGCCCCCAGCTCCTGTGGACACTGCATAGACTCCAACGCCCACAGGGCCACTTGATAATGAGAGACGCCTAGGTGCCGTTTTTCTCGACGAGCCAATGTCATCGGCCGCAGCTTCGCGCCCAAGATTTGGTTATACGTCTGGCCAAGTCCTGCCCAGAGAACCATCGCGCCCAATCCTGCAACGAGTCCTCCGAGAAGATGCTCAAATCCACCCGAAGCATTTTTGCCATCATCGGAGAGAAAATCATTGGCAATCGCACACGCCAACACCCATCTGCGTAGATCCAGACGTTGTGGCGTTTCGCCTGATGCGTTCAGCAAAGGCCCGGCGAGCATGACGCTAAAAATTAAATTTTTAACTTGGACTAAGCCCAACATTTGAACCGCACGGTCGAGCGATTGGATCGGGCCACTGCTTTGACGGGTTGCCATGTTCGCCAAACCAATGACCTTTGTTGCAATGTACGCATCGCTTTGAAGCAGGTTGGCAATGTGATAAAAATCAGCCTTGGGTTGACTCAAAGCTTCGAGCACTTTGTTACAAACCTGGGTACTGAGTACCCGTGATAAATTTTGATCCAATTGGTGGGCAGTCCATTGTGCGTCAATGGTGAGGGGTATTTGATTGTGATTCATCATGCACCTCCCGTTGTTCGTCGTGGCAGATCAAATTCCAATGTCTGGAGTAATGACAGGGAATCGGCTCTGTGCCGCGAATGACGCCATTGCTCAAAATCACGGACTGCCTGAGCAAATTCGTCCGGTTTAATTTGAATAAAAAGGTCTACCAACTGAGGGTCAAACTGCGTTCCGCTGTTTTTCTTGACTTCAGCTATCGCATCTTGAATCGACAAACCAAGACGATAGGGTCGATCCGAAGTCATTGCATCAAACGCATCTGCAATCGCAGCGACCCGTGCAAGCAAAGGAAGTTCTTCTCCCTTGAGGCCATCGGGATACCCCTTGCCATCAAAACGCTCATGATGCCAGCGAACCACAGGCTTGGTTTTCGCCAATTGTGGAATTCGTGAAACGATTTCATAACCCACCACGGGATGGGGATTGACCAATGCTATTTCTTGATCTGTTAAAGGCAACGGCTTACGAAGAATTGCATCAGGCACTGCGATCTTGCCAATGTCATGCAACAAGCCTCCCAATCGCAATGTCGTCAAGTCCGCAGCACTCATTCCCATGCGTTCGCCCAGTAACAATGCGTAAGCAGTGACCCGCTCGACATGACCGCCGGTATAAGGATCGCGTGATTCAATGGCCAACGCCATCGCAATCACCACATCCACAATCATGGAACTAAGCGTGCTCAGCAGCCGAACATTTTCACAAGAAATCGTTGTATGGTGAAGTAAATTTTGAATAAAACGGGTGCGATTGCTGTCCGTCGGGTCGTTCTGTTGACTCAAACGGTAGCACAACACACCCATCACATGTTGATCGGTGTACATACCCGCAGCAATAAAATGGTCGCCTCCCCCATCAGGATCATACATCGGCATCACCAGAGGAGCGGTCGGCATCTCGGCAATCACCCGAGCACCTAGATCTTGAACCTCTAGAGGTAAAGACTCCATGGTTTCAGATTTTTGCCCATCCTTTGCATAAACCACCCGAACACAAGAATTGCCATCAGGCTCTAATAGCCAAATGTCCGTGGCATTGGTTAGGTGACCTACTTCCTGGATCAAATCAGCAACAATCTGTTCCATCGGCCGATGCTTGGTCAACGCATCAGCCATGTGATTGAGTCGAGCCAATTCTCGTAAATGATTTAAATTGGCAGCGATCACATCATTGCGACCTGCTTCCAAATCCAAAACCTTTTGAGACAACAAATCAATTTGACTTGAGTCAGGTGGAGGCAGTTGGTGTTGGTGGTTTGATGGCACGATGATAACCTTGCTTCCCTTCACCGGAGCATCTAAAGGAAGATGGTCCCCCATATGACTATCGGCCATTTCCCAGCGTGCCTTTATCTCGTCAAGGTCCAAAACCACAAACCTAAATTCAAGTCTAAAAAAACTCTTGAGATAATTTATACTTCTGATTCTCTATAGATCAAGTACCAACGCTAAATGGTCGATTCTGGAAAAAGAATCTCTCAATTTGGAATCTTTCGAGACAAAGGTATTTCAATGCCCACACGTCCATTAATACTACTGGCAGACGATGAACCGCATATCCTACTGGCATTAGAATACCTGACCCGACAGCTTGGAGAGGTCAAAGTATTAACTGCTACGGATGGCCCCACAGCCGTCCATTTGGCGATTCAACACCAACCGGCCCTGATCCTTTTAGATGTTATGATGCCTGGGATGGATGGATACGCTGCTTGTACAGAAATCCGCAACCACTGGCAACAGTCACCTAGCCCACACGATGGTCAGATATGGTTCCTTACTGCGCGTGAATCAAATCTGGACAAAACCCAATCACTCGAAGTCGGAGCCAATCGAATCATCAATAAACCTTTTGACCCTGATCGTCTCTTAAATGATATTTCTAATGCGTTAAACATTCCGTCGTCGATCCAGGCATAATTTTCAACTGTCATCCCCGGGGAGGGGAATTTTTTCTCAGGAGCTTTGTGTGCCTCATACGCCACCCCTTTCTTCATCCACTGCTTGTACATCTGCAAGCAAAATCCCATGGCGGATTTTGCTTGCAGATGATGATGCATCCACACGAGTGGCGATGGAGTATGTGCTACTGCACTTGGGCTATGACGTAACCTTGGTGGCCAATGGACGTGAATGTCTTTCTACCCTGACGGACCAAGTCTACGACCTGGTGATACTGGATATACACATGCCTGTACTGGATGGCATTACCACATTGGCAGCTCTGAAGCGTAATCCCACGACTACTGAAATACCTGTTATTTTGATGACCCAAGAGGCCACCAGCGAAAAAATTGCTCAATGCCGTTCCTTGGGAGCAGCGAGCTTTATTACCAAAGGCGACCTGCAACTAGAGGAACTGACCAACACGCTTGCCCATGCGATCAATGACCTTCGTCATCCAAAAACAAGCCTTCAGAATGCAGAAGCCCAATCCAAAACTCCCGATGAGCTATCCGTTAATCAGCAAACTGACTCTTGGGCCCAGATCGTTCAATCGATTCCCCATTTCACCGCAGAGCAAACACGCCAAGCCGTTGAAACCACCACCATCGGCTTAATTTTCTCACGCTTCAAAAAAGACATTTCCCGCCTCAAGCCCAATCAAGTAATCGAATGCGCCAAGTTTCTTGAGATGGAGCCTGCGGCCTTATACCGTGTTCTGACGGCTGCCAATCGACAAGCCCAAGCGGCACGCAGTCGTCCCGGCGGACTCGAAGCAGCAGCGAATCTTCCGGGTAGCGATGTTTTGGCTGCCATTGATTTATTGGGCATGGATCAAGTTCGCCAGATTGTCGAACAAATTCCTCAGCCAGATGAAGATTCACCCATGAGGCCTTGGATCTTGCGATGGTGGTATCACGCTATCACCGTTTCAAACATTGCCGACACTTTGGCGGTCGCGTTTAATGTCAAGCCCCCTCTCGCGAGGACTGCGGGCATGCTTTGTGGCATCGGTCGCTTGGGGTTGCTTAATAGCGAGCTGGGACAGACCACGACACAGATTTATGATGCTGTTAGAAATCTCATTTTGCCGACAAGCCATTGTGAACAAATGATGTTGGGCGTCGATCATATGCAGCTTGGTGTCGAATTTTGCAACCACCACCATTTACCAGATATTTTGGCAATGAGTTGTCTGGGCCAAGAGGTGAACGATCTTTTGCGTAGCCGGATGTCGCCACCCAATGCAGCCTTGAGTGCCTTACTCAGCACGTCCGTCACGCTGGCCAATTCGGCCGGCTTTGGCGCTTTGCCCGGCAGTGAGCTTCAACCGTTCCCGAAAAAATCAGACCAAATTACGTCCACCGCCCATATCGCGATTGAAAAGGCTCTGGAAAAAACCAAAACCACCGCCCAATGGTGGCTCGGGCGTTCTGCTCCACAACACCAGCACCATCTCAAAGTAGACATCACCGGCATTTCCATCTTGATGTTGACCAATGATATTGGCCCGTGGAATCCGTACAAAAAAACCTTGACCCGTGCAGGGGCTCATGTGGTAGCCTACCCCAATCTGACACTGGCCAAAGACCATCTTTTAAAATCCGACCTCGTGCTGCTCGATCAAACCAGCCACCATCTGCATCAGCAGATCGAAACGGTTCGCCAAGCAGCGGATCATTTTTCGGCCTTGCCTGTTTTGCTTTTGGCCATGTGTTCAGATGATCCGCACCACCTCATTGATGAAGCACAATTGCCTGTGCATGTCTATGCCACGCCCATTCGCGTGCATTCCTTATTACAAGCGATCCGTCGCCTGACCACTACCAAACCTGAAAGGAATGACCAATGAGCGGCCTTTCACTAGCCCCCCACCCCACTACCCCTCAAAGCCCATCGCTGGATAATCAATCTGCCGACCAATGGGAACAACATGCTCAATTGGCCTTTCTTTTTGCACGCCATGCACGCCATGACCTAGCGAATATCCACTGCGCCCTTGGCATGCTGGAAATGGTTGAGCAAATCCAAGCAGAAAACCCAGAGCAAGAGTTACCTGAAGAATTACAGCCCCATAAAGTTCGCGAAAAATCGCGTCTGGACATCAAGCGAATCATCAGCATTTCCAATGATCTGATTATGCTCAGCCAAGCCTCCTCCACCGCGGCCTATCGCCCAGCTCATACAGCCAATTTATCTGACCTGATCGTCCAATACATTGCCGACCGAATGGGTTCAGAAAATGCTCCACCAAACAAACTTCTAGAAACAACCGCTCAACTCGATGTCCTTACGCTCGGTGATATGCTTGGCCCTGCCCTTAGCACCTTTTATTGCCAGTGGACCCCGTGGCTACATTCGCATGAAAATGCCGCCAATGCGACGGCAGATCTAAACGATGGCCAAATTTATCTCACCATCCCAGCAGACGACACTGAACTTATTTCACATTGGGGGCTGCACCTCAATCAAACAGATCATTGTCCGATCACACAAATCCTCAGTGAAAACCTCACCGCCAGCACGGCTGAACTGGCGTTGTGGTTGGCCAGACATATCATTCTCATTCATGGCGGCAATGTGACGGTCCAATCAGAATCCTCAACGCCACAAATACAAATTACGTTGCCCCATGCCCAATAAGTTTTTCCCAGCCAATTTGTCGCCACACAAAAATCGTCCGCACGCGCTGTGCAAGATTTTTGCACTATTTTCTGCAGCTCCTCGAACACGCACGCAGTATGCGTGTATGCGTACGGCTGCTTTTCAAACACCCCACCTAATCAAAGGCGGCAAGAAATAATGCCAAAGGCTCGCGCGTTCTGCCTGGTGAATACAGCCCAATAACAAACGCCATTCTTCATTCAAAACGTTTTCACAACGCGACCTACAAAGAACTATTTCAGCAGCCAAGCCAACGCGAACTCCCAAGACTCATCAAGCGAATCCTTGCGAGACACTTGCAATTCATAACGCCCCGCAGGCAAATGGCGAAGATACACATGTTCCACATTGTCATGTTCACTCATGGATTCAGCCACGACTTGGCCTTTCCAGTCATACAACACCAAATCAAAATCTGCGAGCCTCGGACGGTTGGACCATACGATTTTTCGTGTCAGGCGATCTGAAAAACGACGGCCATCAATCCGACGATGCCACGTCAGCAAAAAAGAGACTTCACGCATGGGCTGATGAATCTCCAAATGCCAGGACTGTGGCTGGCGAACGGTTGCTTCACCAAAGAACCAACCCATTTTTTTCTGGATCACCGCACCCTCAGGCGAACCTGCCGCGAGCATGGCATAACTTCGATCCACGTTCACCACACCTGCGCCCAAATGAGAATCCAACGGATGACCCGGAGAAGCCTTCCATGTGGCGGGCTTGGTCGCACCGCCGAGCAGGACTGCTTTAATCACCTCCGCACGCGAAGCGTTGGGTATCGGGGTCGGTAGAGAATCCGTGGAAGAAATGGGGGGGAAACCCGGGGGGAAACCGGGGGGGGAACCGGGGGAAAGCTTCCGGGGGCTGGGATTGCTTTGAGTCTGAACGTCAGATAATGCGAATTCTAAAAGTCTTGCAACCGCAGCAGAAACCACAGGCACTGCAAAACTGGTCAATCCACCGGGCGCGACCAAATCGGGCTTACATCGGTTGGCTTCTTCGACGGAGGTCTCTCCGCCGCTGGATCGTCCATCTGCTCGCCCCACGGCAATGAGGTTGTACCCACTGGCTAAAATGGAAGGGATTGATTTGTCCGGTCCATTGTCCACGCCCACCACTGGAATCACATCATAAATATCCGCCAAATAATCCAGCCGTCGTAAAATCTTGACTGCCAGGGGTCGTTGATCGTAAGCAATCCAACTGCAATTAATCACACGGCTACCATCAAACAAAGGCGGGCGATTGGTCCGGACACGCAATCCGCCATCGGTCATCCAATGGCGACTGTCGTAGCATTGAACTTGCGTGATGCCGGGCGCTAAACCGCGTGAGCCGTAGATGACTTTGGCGGTTGCATGGGCGTGGCCTGACACTTTGTGGTCCCCGCCACTACGCGGGGAGAAATGAACACCTTTGAATCGTTCTTGTTTGTGGTTTGGGAGATACCCACCATCGACTTCGCCCTCCACGTGGGCCACCATGATACCTCGGCCGGTGGGTGTTTTGTTCACGCCCAAACGCTGGGTCAGGGATTCGATCCCTATCCTTTGGCCAAGTGAGGGGGGCTTTGGCTCAGACTTGGAAGGCAAAGCCTCAGCCATTGCAATCGCAGTTAGTCCCATGACCACCCCACAAATCGAGAGAGAAGCCGTTATACGCATTGCGTATTTTTGTTGCGTGTTGAGAGTTTTATTAAGTTTTGTCAATTCAGTCTCCGCGAATCATAAAACGCACCAGTTTTAAACACAATTGGCATACCCATCGGGTATGAGAATGCCCGCGATGAAAACGATTTGAACGCTTAAAACAAGGTGCCACGTCCAAAGGAAAACAGGAAAACTCAACTGCGATTGGTGTATTGTGTTCAAGAGGTCATCCGTTGATAAAGGTGAAGTGTTTGAGCCACTTGCTGTTCAAACACCAAATGCGTTCGGACATGGGTGGCGGCCGCTTGTCCCATCGGCGCAAGCTGCGAAGGGTCTTTGAGTAAGGAGATTGCTTTTTGAATAAAGGCCTCGTGATCCACCTCCGTAGAACAGCCGGTAACGTCTTCAATAATCTGTTCATGCCAGCCTGCTGTGCGTGTCCGCAAAACCGGGATGCCGCAACACATGGCCTCGGCACACACGTAGGAGAACCCCTCTGCTGCCGACGGCAACAACATCAGATCCGCTGCATGATAAACCTGAACGGGATCTTGATAAGGCAACAAAGTCACCCGATCCGCCATCCCCCTCCGATCAATCTGTTCCTCAAGTAATTTCCGATGAGGCCCTTCTCCCACAAGTAAAATACGCAACGCCGGTTGCCACTGATGGGCCTGGGAAACTAGGTTCACCAACCAATGTACATTTTTAGGCACGTCAAATCGGCCCACATACACACCCACCACCGCGTCATGAGGCAAGTTCAAAGATTGACGTGCCAAGGCCCGACGATCCGCATTGACTTGCTCAAACTGAGTCACCTCAATGCCATGAGGAATTTTTGTGATTTTGGATGAGCATACCTCTGCCTCAGCCATGAGCCATTGGCGTGCCTGCTCCGACGGCACATGGGTTCGATCCCCCCAATCACTGAGCTGGCGCCAAGGCCAGTGCATGGGAATACCCGTCAGGTGAAGGGTAAACAGCATCGGCACATTCAGTCTCTGGGCGAGTTGGCGACCGACCCAGGCGGCCTTGCGATAGTGCGTATGAATGAGGTCAACGCGTTGGCCAGCCAATTTTTCGTATAGTGTTTGTTGCGATCCAAGCAACGCTGGCAAATGACCATTCAAAGGCACATCCAACCACTGCAGGCCTGCCTGTTCAAACGCATGATGCAGTTCACCACGTGCGCCTCCGAGGACCGCTTCGTGGCCGTGCTCGGCGAGCCCTGCACAGAGCTGTAACAAGTAACGGCTCACACCACCGAGGTCCGAAGCTCCCGTTAAATGCAAAATACGCAAGGGTGTCTGAGGGTTACAAGCCAAATAATATACCAATCACGATTGTGTTTTAGCGATCAACGGTCCATTCAAAAAAACTCTAAAGTGGGTTGTCAGCCTTGTGTGGACCTCTACGTCTTTCTGTTTTTTTTAACGGACAACCAAATGCTCAAGACAGATCGCTTCTTACCCGCTCTCATCTGATCGTGTTGCTTTTTTGTCCGCAGAGATCATTTGAAGCTGGGCTTTGAGGCCACCCTCTAGAAAGAAGTCCCCTTTCCAGAGGCCATCGGATTGGCGGATGAGCAGGATGGGTTCGGTGACTTGATCGAGTCCAAGTTCAGCCAATTCTTCATTGGGAAAGCTTTTGAGTTCGCTGGGGTTTTTGAGAGCAATCGCATGCCGTCGATCACCAATGACCACGTCCAGTGCATCGTGGCCAAGACTGGCGGTCTTGGCGGTTAGGTCGATACGGAACTGAACGACGCCCACCGGGATTTCACGCATGGCAAAGTCTTCTGTCTCGCCCGTGTCATCTGCATCAGCGATCATCAGTGACAAACGATAATGTCCTTCAAATCGCTTGAGACCTGCAGCAAACAGTGTTTGTTTCTGATCTTCCCAAGCTGCGGTCACAGATTCCATGGTCTGATCGCCCAGAGCAGCCACTTGTTGCAGGAACTTCAAGGCCACCCGATCCGACCCGCCGACCGATGAAACCAACACGGCAGAAGCGCCCTTGGCGAGTTCCACATCGTTAGAAGCAACCAGTTCCAATAGAGGGCCTTCACCTTCGAACTGGGAACCCCAGGCAGAGGTTGAAGGGATGATTCCTTTGGCAACTTCGTCGCCGAACCATTTGGCGATGGGGCTGTTGCTTTCACGACGACGCAGCACATTCACAACCAACGGCGGCGGAACACGCTTGGCGCCAATTTCATAGACCAACATGGCAAAGCCCTGACGTTCGCCGGACTGTAGTTCGAGCATCACGTCACCCAATGGACCGCCCCCACCGACCAAGGATCGCACTGCGGCGGTGGCCACAGGAGGTGAGCCACGCAAGACCACTTGAATGAGCGTTTGAGCCGTCCGAAGTTTGTTCGGCTGACGTTCTAAAAACGCCACCACCGAAGGTGGCGTGGGAAGCTGGTCCAAGGCCGCTTCGAGCAACACCTGATAACGATCCATCCCTGAAGAGGAGACCGCAGCAGGAGCAACCTCAGCCCCATCGGTATCCTTCGCGACCTTCAGCAACGGCATGGTAAAGCGAGACAAACAACTCCACGCCAATGTACGGATTTTGCGATCACCATGCTGCAACGCCCGGTAAAGACTGTCATGCACCGACTCAATGGCAATCGGCTCACGCATGCGAGCTTTGCGGACCACCGACTTGTTCGCAGATTGAGCATGCGTCCCAAACAACTTGTCCACAGCCCAGCTAAAAATCGGCCCCAAATCGCGAGCACCCGTATCAGCCTGAGCAATCACCGTTAAGGTTTTATGCAACGTCGCCCGATTGGCAGAACCTAAGAAATGTTCATTGAGCCAAGCAGCCGCCAAAGGTTCAACCCCTGCATTTTCCACAATAAAAACCAACGCATCATTCAAACGATTTTCAGGCATCGCCCCAAACCGAATCGACTGCATCAACACACGACGCACTTCTTCATTTTCACGCCCCACTTCCAACAACGGCCGCAACAAATCCTCAGGCGGTGGACCGTCTTCATTCTGTAGCATCGTATTAATGGTCTGGGCTGTCTGACTGGCCTGTTGCGGGTCATTGCCCACGGCTTTGACCATCTCAGTGATGGCGGCACTTTTTTCTCTGATATCCCCGACGTTCTGCACCACCACGAGCTTGGCCAATTCAATCGTCGCACGCGTCGGAGGCAAGGTTTGTCTTAATTCTGATAAGACAAATCGCCTGGCATTGCTATCGGTTCCCAAGAGCAAGGCTTTGAGTAGAAAAAATTGAGCATCACCCAGTTGAGCGTATGGCACAAGGTTGGTCAGACTCAAGGTTATGGCCGCGACTTGCATGTTGTAAGGATGTGGCTCAGCAGCGAGTTCGGACAATTGAAAAATGACATCTTCATACTGATCGGTCAATCGCATCACGCCATCAAAATCTTCTTCTGCTGGCTGAGGATCTTTGACCGTCAAAACCTGACGCAGATTCAACAACATTTCCGTGTCGATCTTCCAAGGCAAAGGCTTCTCGCCTGAAAAAAGTAATTCATCTAGGTCGCCATCAAATTCATAAATAATCCAAATGCGGGTGGGCGCTTCGAGTTCGATTTCTTTGGGCAACTTACGAAAAGCTTTACCCAACGCAAGGTATTCCTTGAGTTCTTTGCGATACAGACGGCTCGCAGCCTGTGCCTCTCGCTGAGAAGAGGGGTCACGCCGAGTCGGCGTGGCTCGACGACGTGGCGCGCCACCACCAAGATCAGCGCCACCGATATCTCCACCCATAACACGAGTGGGTCGAGTGGGCCGAGCGGGCCGAGCGGCTCCACCGCGTCCGGGGGCTTCTGGGCGTAATTCCTGATAGAGCTTGATATCATTTTTATAACGATAGAGGCTGTCGCCTTCTGCAAGGATGGTCGCGTGCCGTTTGCTAAGACGACCGACCTTGAACCAGATTTTCCCATCGGGCATGAGAATAAATTTTTTGGTCACGGTAGGCGGCGAGGCCAGCGGATCGGTTTTGCGCTTCATGAGGCGTTTAGAGCCCACGGATGCTTCACGAAAATCTTCTTTGGCCTGCGAGAACAGATCGTTGCTTTCGCCGAAATCATTGAGGCGAAAGCCGATGAAGGTTCCTTTGGTTAATTTCAAAATGGTATTGGACAGTTCAACGGGTTTTGTCCCGGGCGTGATGAGAAGGGGAACTTGGATCAGGATTTTGCCTGACCCTTCTTGTGGATGAACGACCCAGACGGGGCCGACGATTTCTTGGGGGAACAGCTCTTCAGACGTGAGAAGCTGCATGATGTCGATTTTGAATGAAAGGCCTGCTTCAGCAGGGCTGGTGGCTAATTTGATATTGGCCATCCCTTGTGCTTGAACCCCACTGGCCCAGCACAAACACAAAACGCCCATCAAGATCCATCGACAACGTCCGAGCAACTTGGCTTGTAGCATTCTTTATCCTCTGCAATGGCGAGGCTGGCGAGTGTCAGCATTCGCATCAGGCCTCTTCTATGAATATATAGATGGTAACCGCCGTGGACGTTGCATTCCACCACCCCAAATACTCTATTTACAAAGGAAACCGTGCAAACCCAGATAAAGCAAGCCCCAAAATCGGCCGATGCTCAGTGAAGGACCGCCCTGCAATGGCTTCAAAAGCCTTGCTCAGTGGCGTAACGTCCTCTCAATAGGCCAAGGTGACCAATGCCAGTAGATGTCAGCAAACTTGATGAAATGGGCTACCTCAAGCGATCGATGTACGCACCGCTGGCCTTGATTTTGCCTGTCATCCTCAGCGCGGCATCTTGGATGATGAACGGCCTACCGTTTCTCACGGACCTGTCGTTTGCTTGTCTGACCTTAATCTGTGCAGCTTATTTCTTCATGGAACTGTACAACTTCCCCCAACGCTTTGGCATTGGCGGGATTATTCTCTATGGCGGGGTGATGATCTGGTTTGGCCATGATTATTTTAATCACTGGATTGGACACGGCTTAGCATCCAATGCCCATGATATCTTCACCCCAGAAATTATCGCAAAAGCAACGTTCTGTCATTGTCTGTTCATTTTGTTCTTGAGCTTGGGGCTAATGATCCCGTTTCATCGACCTTTGACACGCCTTATCCATGCGGTCCCTGAACCCAATACCCAGACCTTTTATTTATGGATGTTGGCGGGATTGTTCTTTATTGGCATTTTGCCTTACCTCTTGTTCACCCGTGATTCTTTCTTGGTATCGATCTGGCGGGACATGTGGGCCGGCCGCGGTGGCGGCGGTGCCAAATGGACGGTGAGTCGCACGGGTAACGTGAACTATTCCTTTGGTGCGTATGCTGCGGTTCTGATTCAAATGGGACAGCTCGGTGGACAGATGGCGGTTTTTTATGCCCTGTTGGTCACGCGCAATCCCCTTGGCAAAATTTTCGCATGGGCGATCTGGGCCTTCTGGCTCGCGTTGGCGTTTGGGAGTGGCAGTCGTGGACAGGTGCTGTTTATGGCCCTCCCCGCTGTGGCGTTGCTCTATCTCAAATATCAATCCTATGCCGCGGTCGTCTTTCGTAAAGTGAGCGCCCGAGCGTACATCCTGACCTTGCTCGCGGCCTTGGGCGTCCTCTTTTTGGTGCAGTTCCAAGGCTATTTCCGAACTGTCGGATTTGGCTCTGAACAAGCAAGCACCCAACGTCTGCAACTGTTCAACCTTCGAGGCAATACGATGTTCTCTGAAGGTCTGCTCGGCTATGCCATGATTCCCGATGTGGAAAACCACTACTACAATCAAGTCCCAGGCGAAATGCTACTTCGACCGATCCCTCAAACGCTCTACTGGTTCCTCGTCGGCCCGATCCCTCGCGCCATCTGGACCACCAAACCCATCGACCCCGTCTGGGCTTGGTACAACTATGCCTTCACCGGCGGACGTCATGCCACCGGCGGCACCACCATTTCTCAGGGACTCGTAGGCTACTGGTATTTCCGTTACGGCCTCGCGGGTGTGATCCAAGGTGGACTGCTCATTGGCTGGCTGATGCGCGTCGCAGAAAAATCTCTGCAAAACGCCCAAGGCAAACCCATTCGCATTCTCTTTAGCTTGGGCTTTGCCACCTGGCTGTTCCGCATGTTCCGTGGGGTGAACTTTAATGACCTCTACCCATTGATCATTGGTGGCGTGGTTTTGTACGTCCTGATCCAAATGTTCAACCTGACTGTCACACGCCCGGGCCAATCCCAGTTGGCATCGCCCTCTCATCTGTCATAATAAACAGCGGTGTTCTGTTTTTGCTCCTTATTCTTACTGACAGATGGTCACTTAAACCATGAATCTTCGTGTTGCCATGATCCAGGATGGTGCCAGACGACGCTATGCCGTCCCGGCTGCTTTGCATCGCACGTCATCGCTTGAGGTGATGTACACGGACCTGTTCCGTCGCGGTGGACGAGGTCGACGCGCGTGTGCTGAACTGGACAACGCTCGAATCAAAACCAACCCGGTCTTGGCCTTGCGAGCCAGACTGGCAGCTAGGCGATTCGATTCTCAAACGGCCTACTACCACTGGGTCTCCCAACAAACTGCTCGTTGGATCATGCGCAAGGGTGTCGACAAAGCCAACATGCTTCTGGGCTATATTCGCAATGTGCATCCGGATTTATTGGCATGGAGTCAGCAACAAGGTCTGCTCACGGTGGGAGACCAGATCATCGCCCCAGCGGCAGTGGAAATAGAGCACGCTCGCCATGAAGCCCAACGCTGGCCCGGTTGGCAAGATGATGCAACCTTAGAAAATTTAGCGTCCGTGGCAGACTTTGAAAAACAGAGTTGGCAACACCTCGATCATATTTTGTGCATGTCTAATTTTGTGCGAGATGGGCTAGTCAGCCAAGGGGTCCATGCAGACAAAATCACACGAATCCCTTATCCCATTGATGCCAATCAATTTTATGTTCCCAAACGCGAAGATCGCAGAGGACCTGTGACCGTTGGATTTACAGGCGCGCTGAATCTTCGCAAAGGCGCACCTTGCGTTCTGGAAGTTGCCAAACGATTTGACCCACGTCATGTGAAGTTTGTCATGGTGGGACAAAATTATCTCAATGAAAAAATGCTTGCCAAGCATCGCAGCCACGTCGAAATCGTCGGCCGCGTCCCGCGAACCGAAATCTCACCCTGGCTCAAACGTTTTGATATCTTCTTCTTTCCCTCCACTTGTGAAGGCTCCGCCGGCTCGGTCATCGAAGCACTCGCCAGTGGACTGCCCGTCGTTACCACCCACAACAGCGGCAGCCTCGTTCGCCACGGCATCGAAGGACACATCGTCCCCTGCGGCGACCTCGATGGATTCTGTGATGCCATCACGGAACTGGTCGATGATAAAAACAAACGCATTGAAACCGGCCGTGCTGCTAGACAACGAGCCGAACAGTTTCACCCTGCGTGGTACGCCACCACCTTGGCGCGAACGCTTCAACAGATTGCGGACAACTCATTATGAAAATTTTGTTCGTCAATCAGTTCTATTGGCCAGACATGGCCGCGACGAGCCAGATGATGGCGGACCTCTGTCAACGCCTCGCCAACAAGGACCACGAAATCCACGTCCTGTGTTCACGAGGCCAATACGACGACGGCAGCAACCATGCGAAACTTTCACCTCGATCTGAAACCCGTGACCACGTCCACATCCACCGCGTCAAGGCCACCGGGTTCGGCAAAAAAAACATGCTCGGCCGCATCGCAGACTATCTGAGCTTTCACCTGCTGGTCGGCTTGCGCATCCTCTTCACCGCTCATCGCTATGACGTGATCGTGACCCTGACCACCCCGCCGCTCATCGGCCTCTATGCCACGCCCATGCGAATATTCACCCACGTCCGACATGTCTGCTGGGTCATGGACCTGCACCCGGATTGTGAATTTGAACTGGGCGTCTTCAACCGAAAAAGTTTGCTCCCCCGACTTCTGGACTATCTCAATAGCCTGCACTTTCGAAAAGCAGACCGGTGCGTGGTCCTTGGGGCATGTATGGCCAAACGCCTCCAAGACAAACAAGTTCTCCCCAACCGCATCCGAAAAATCCCCGTCTGGGGCCATGAACTCGAACCGGCAGACCCAGCCCCGCTCCGCCAAGAACTAGGCCTCACTTCGCAACAAACTATTTTGATGTATTCAGGCAACGCCGGATTGATCCATCACTTTGACGCGGTCTGCCAAGCAGCACTGCGTTTACGCGATGACGATCGATTTGTCTTCCTCTTCGTTGGCGGCGGCAAACGGATCGCTGAAATCCAAGCCTTCAAAAAACAACACCAACTCAACAACCTCCAAGTCCGAGGCTACTTCCCGCGTGAACAATTGGCCCAGTCACTGAGGCTTGCCGACGCACACCTGATCACCCTTCGCGACGGCATGGCAGGCGTGGCAGTCCCCTGCAAACTCTATGGCATCATGGCTGCTGCCAAGCCCGCCATTTTTATCGGCCCATCCCAATGTGAAACCGCGCAAACCATCGAGCAATACCAAGCAGGATGTACCCTCACCACCGACGATGCTGATGGCCTGGTCACCGCCCTCAAACAACTGGCCGACGACCCGGAACGTTGGCAACAATACGGCCGAAACGCCAAGACAGGCTACCTCGAACAATTCAATGCAGACCAATGTGCCAAGCAATGGTCTGCGGTGCTAGAAGAATTGGCAGGCCACTGACCAGCAGGCCACCGTATCGAACCCTCTGATTCTCTCCCAAAACAGCCCTGCAAAACCAGATTCCGCCCTTTTTTTAAGCTTTTTGACTCCTCCGATAACTTGTTTGGGACAAAACCCTACAGACGGCCCCCCAAATATCCGAAGTTATAGATATGGGACGCTCTGTGGCGTTCAAACTGGCCTCTTGGAGGGAAACGCAGATGCTTCGACGCACAGCATTTGCAGAAAATCTGAACACCGCCCCCGGAAAGTCCCCCGGAAATTCCCCCGGTCATTCCTCGGGAAAATCTTTGGGGAAATCTCCCGGTGCAATGGGACCCAGCCTTGTTGCCTTTGCAGCGATGCTGGCTGTGGTGTGGGGTAGTTGCTTGTGGCCTAGAGAGTTCTCTGCCACGGGCAGTCTGGTTCCTCAAGCAGACCCTCAGCTCACGCAAATCCAAAATGCCCCCTTGCAACAAGCCTTGAGCCAACTGCTCACGCAAAAAATCCCTGCCATCACCACCACCGCTCCTTCGGCCAAAGAAGCAGCCCATCAGGCCAACCTCGCTCTCCAACAAAAACAACAAGACACGCTGGCCTCGCTGCAACCAGCTCTGACACTTGCTTGGCAACAGCAAAAAAATTCCTTCGCTCAAACGCAACAAAAAATTCAACAGATCGACCAGCAGCTTGCCCAACTCGCCACTCAAAACCCGCAAGGTTTCACCACCGGTGATCTACAACCTCAACGTGATGCGATCAAGGCAACTTTGGCGAAAGCGAATCACAATCTCAAAAAACTCAAACACCAAC
Source organism: Planctomycetota bacterium (assembly GCA_024279865.1). GTDB lineage: Bacteria > Planctomycetota > Phycisphaerae > Phycisphaerales > Phycisphaeraceae > JAJRRC01. The sequence goes on from JAJRRC010000092.1 coordinate 36,273, forward strand.
AGGCCGTCTGGGCCGGTTCAAACCGCACGCTGTCGGGTTTGCTCGCTCGTCGAACCTTGCTCACACGGGACCTGTCATTGCATCTGACCAAACTCGGTCGATCAGAAGATCATCCGGTGGTGCGTCAAACGCGATCCCAAATTCAAAAGCTACAAGTACGCATTGATGCACTACAAAACGCCACAAACTTAGACGAACATGCTGATCAAAAAATCCACGCACTGGCGCTAGCCATCACTGCCGCGAAAAAAAACATCACGCAACAACAGCAAACACTCACCACCTTGGCTGCGATTGAAAAATCGCTCGCCCAGATGGCAACCCTGCGTCCAGAACGACAAGCCTTAATGGCTCAACTTGGCCCGCAAAAAATCCAACTCAAACACCTTGCCACTGCCCTGCGAGGCCAATGGCAGGTTCTTCAAATTCGCAAAGCAACGCCAGAACAAGCCCAGCTTCTTTCACCAACGCCCCCCCAAGTTGCGTTGATTGCGTGCTTCGTGGGCTTGATGGTTTGGATCAGCATGACATACGTCTGCCGTTATTTTGACCAGACCCTCCACAATGCAACCGATGTCAGCGAACAATTGGATTTACCTGTCTTAGGCTGTATTACCGCAAGCCCAAAACATCGCTGGTTCAAACCCACGTTAAAGCTGGCCATGGCGGCCGTTCTTATTGTCAGTTTTGGCGTGGTGCATTGGCCTCAGACAATCAAATGGAATCCCCAGATTCATTCACCGCAGCCGGTACAAACCCAACAGGTGGCCTTGGACTAAAAAAAACGTCATGTATGAATCTTTCTACGGTTTTGAAGTATCC
>JAJRRC010000093.1 GCA_024279865.1 Planctomycetota bacterium
GCGGGTTGGGGCGGTCTCCGCTACGGTCTCGGCTGCGCCTCGCCCTCCGCTACGCCCGCCCCAACCCGCAGCGTGACACATGACATTTCTATTGTCATAATAACCGTGACACTTCTATTGAGCGTTCACACACGTGCCATTAGCATTGCGTAACAATTAAAGAAGTGTATCATGTACCTCAAACTCAAACTCAAACTCAATCTCGCTGTTCGTTGCGAGTATTTACGTAGCCCTATTTGATTGAAAGGTGATTGGCAATGACTTTAAAACTAGGAATTATCGGTGCGGGAGGAATTGGACAGGTCCACTTACAGGCTGCTGCGGACAATTCCGAAACGGTATCTGTCACTTGGATCGCAGATGTCAATGCTGAATCATCTGAAAAAGCTGCCAAAAAGTTCAACATCCCCAACCACGCCGGCGACCCCCAGGAATTGATTGATTCTTCAGACGTTGATGCGGTGATTGTGGCAGTTCCGAATAAATTTCACGCTCCTTTGGCCAAGGCTGTGCTTGCTGCGGGCAAAGATGTCTTGATTGAAAAGCCCATGGCAATGAACACCGCCCAATGCCAGGAAGTCATTGACCTCGCCCAAGACCGCATCCTTCAAATCGGCCTTGTCCACCGCTACTCCAGTGTCGCAACCACTGCCAAACAGTTTATTGAAGCGGGTCGTCTGGGCGATATCTATCATGCCAAAACCAACATATACCGCAGACGTGGCATCCCGGGACTCGGCGGCTGGTTCACCACCAAAGATGTCTCAGGCGGCGGCCCTCTCATCGACCTCGGCGTTCATATCATGGACCTTGCCATGTTCCTGATGGGAGACCTCAAACCTGTTCGAGTCAGCGGCAAAGTCTACGCCAACTTCACCAAAGATATGAAAAATTATCTCTATGAAAACATGTGGGCTGGCCCGCCACGCCTTGACGGAACCTGTGATGTCGAAGACTCTGCCCACGCGCTGATCCGTTTTGAACACGGCGTGACCATGGAAGTCAACGCCACCTGGGCAGGCAACTTCCCCGAAGGTTCACTGCCCAACATCATCGGCGTGTTCGGCAACAAAGGTGGAGCCACCTTCCAAATCGGCGGCGACCGTGTCCAAATCGCCACCGAAGAAGACGGCCACAATGTGGACATCGAACCACTGCTTCGCAAAACCAACCCCTTTACCGAACAAATGCGTGTCTTTGCCCACAACGTCAAAACCCGCACCCAGCCACATGCCAACGGCGAAGCAGGCAAACGGGTCCAATCACTCATCGATGCCATTTATCAGTCCAGCGAACTGGACCGCGAAGTCGAACTCTAAAACCCAATCGGTCAAACCAGCATGATGCGAAATCTTGCCGGTCTCTCATCGACAAATCAACAGCCACCTTTTGATCCTTTCTTGGGATGAAAAGGTGGCTTTGTTTTTTGCTATGATCATTGGAATAAATTGAAATAAAAACCGCCTAAGACATTTGCCCAATGACGACCTGAAAGACTCCCAAATGTTGCAATTAACTGAAATCAAACTGCCTCTAGACCACAGCGAAAATGCGTTGACGGAGGCAATCCTTCAGAGGCTGAAAATCCCAGTTTCTCAACTACGCAGCTACAAAATCCATCGTCGTGGGACAGACGCTCGGCGGCGCGGAGCCATCGCCTTTATCTATACATTGCACGTCGAAGTAGACGATGAACCGAACCTCCTCGCCAATGCGGTCAACCCCCAACACGTCAGGCCAGCACCGGATCAAACCTACTATTTTGTGACACAAGCGCCACGTGACTTCGCCATTCGACCGGTCGTGATCGGCACGGGGCCTTGCGGCCTGTTTGCAGGATTGATCCTGGCACAGATGGGCTTTAAACCTATTCTCCTCGAGCGAGGCAAAAGCGTACGCGAACGGACCAAAGACACCTTCGGCTTTTGGCGTGGCGGCAAGCTAAACCCCCAATCCAATGTCCAGTTCGGTGAAGGCGGGGCTGGGACTTTTTCTGATGGCAAGCTGCATACCCAGATCAAAGACCCCCTTCATCACGGCCGCAAGGTACTCGAAGAGTTCGTTAAAGCGGGCGCTCCCCCGGAAATTCTGTACCTCAGCAAGCCTCATATCGGCACCTACCGTTTGGTGGGTGTGGTCGAAAAATTGCGAGCGACGATTGAATCCCTCGGCGGTGAGATTCGCTTTGAGAGCCAAGTCGAAAACCTTGTCATTGAACAGCAACAAGTCCAAGCAGTCACCCTTGCTGATGGCGAGAACATCCCTGCCAAGGCAATTCTATTGGCCATCGGCCACAGCGCTCGTGATACGTTTGAGATGCTGTATGCCCGGGGGGTGGCCATGGAACCCAAAGCTTTTTCAGTGGGCTTTCGCATTGAACATCCACAAACGATGATTGATCAGTGCCAACTGGGTTCTCGTGTGGATCATGCGCTTTTGGGAGCAGCGGATTACAAAGTGGTGCATCATTGCCGCAACGGCCGCTCGGTGTATAGCTTTTGTATGTGTCCTGGGGGCACGGTCGTGGCGGCGGCCTCTGAACCGGGTTGTGTGGTGACCAACGGCATGAGTCAATATTCACGCCAAGCACGCAACGCCAACAGCGGCCTCGTCGTCGGGATCACGCCTGAGGATTATGCAGGTTCAGAAGCGGACCCACTGGCGGGCATTGCTTTTCAGCGTCACTGGGAACAACGAGCTTTTGAGCTAGGGGGCAGAACGTATGAAGCGCCAGGCCAATTAGTGGGAGATTTCTTGGCAAACCGCCCTTCGACGAAGTTTGGAGCCGTGAAGCCATCGTATCTGCCGGGCGTTCATTTGTGTAATTTGGCGAGCTGTTTGCCTAGCGATCTCATCGAGGCCATTCGCGAGGCCTTGCCTGCGTTTGGCCTTAAGATCAAGGGGTTTGATCGGCCGGACGCGGTGTTGACCGGGGTTGAAACGCGAACATCTTCACCGGTGCGTGTTCTGCGTGACAAGTGTTATCAAAGTCTCAACACCCGTGGGTTGTTTCCATCAGGCGAAGGCGCGGGCTATGCGGGAGGGATTATTTCCGCTGCCGTCGACGGGATCAAGGCAGCCGAAGCGTTGGCTTTGAGCCTTGTGCCTAAGCTTTGACCAATCAAATTCCTGAATCCCTCACAAGCCTTGAATGGGGCAATGACTACTTTGGAGCATCAGCCACCATTTCGTGAATCGAATGCGTCACCACTTTGGGCTGCCCAACGGTTACCCCAGCATCGATCACGCGACCATCTGCAAGAATATAGCCGTTAAGCGTTCCAATATTCGCAGGCATTGGATGTTGTTCTCGCATTTCCAAATGCTTCTTTCTCCATTGGGTCGCATCGGTCAGATCAATTGTTTGTTTGACATGTTGACGAAGTTTTTCAAGCACTTGAGCGACTTCTCCGGTTGCCGATCTTGCAAGGTTGTGCTGTTCGAAAGGATCCGCGTCAAGATCGAACAAAAGTTCGGGCGCCTCTCCAAATGCAATGTATTTATATTGGCCATCACGCACCATTCGGAAAGAGGTTCCTTTGCCCCAGCGGTCGTAGAGGACATCGCAGTGTATGTAACCTCGATCGGGTTCTTGCCCTGTTGTCACAGCGTGACTGAGGTCCATGCCATCAAGTCCATCAGGACAGTCAATCCCCGCAAGCCCACAGAGTGTTGGGAATAGATCCGCAAGGCTTACGGGGGTGTTCACTTGATGTGGCTTGTCTTGTTGTTTTCGCTGCGTGGGTGTTTGCACAATCAAGGGAACGCGTGAGGAAGCTTCATGCCACGAGTTTTTCCACCACACGCCGTGTTCGCCAGCCATTTCGCCATGATCGGAGGTGTAAACGATGATTGTGTTGTCCAGCAAGCCATCTTTTTCCAACGTCACAAGCAGGTCGCCGAGTATTTCATCGAGATAATCCACACAGGCAAAATAGGCGGCTCTGGCTTTGGCGAGTTCGTCACCTTCGATTCGATCTGCATCGAATCCCTTCCGCATGCCTTGGGTCATGGGATGGTCAAAACTATCGCCCGTGCGTCGGACTTTGGGCTCGGTCACGCCCTTGGGCCAATACTTTTTCATGTGACGTTTGGGAGCATGTAACGGAAAATGTGGACGGCTAAAAGAGGCGCAGCAAAACCAAGGTTTCTCAGGATTCGCAGCAGTCTGTTCTCTTAAAAATGAAATGGTTTCTCGCACCACAATTTGCTCTTGAAGTTGACTTTCGGGCATCATCAGGTCACCCACATGCAAGGTCCTTTTCTGTATGGGTGTGGCATCTACATGCTTCAACGATTCTGCTGTTTCTAGGTCCTCTTGATGTCCTGCGTTTCCGGTCACGTCGCCATAAGGCCGGTGTTGAAAACCATGAAATTGCAAGTTGCCTCCAAAGTGCATCTTGCCCACCAAGGCCGTGGTGTACCCGGCCTTGGCAAACGACTTGGGCAACGTCGGCAAATCAGGATCAAGCACCGAGCCATTTTCCCATGCACCACAATTCTGAACTTCCTTCCCAGAAAGCATGCACATCCGAGAAGGTGTGCAAAGCGGCATTTGGCAATAAGTCGTATTAAAAGCACTTCCCGATTGCTTCAGTGAATCAAGCGTCGGCGTATGGCATGGTTCCGCCATCGCAGCGTCATGGTGATCTGACATAAAACGATAGCTATGTTCGTCAGAAAGAAGGAATAAAACATTCGGAGGTGCGGTACTAGACATCACGAAGCCCTTTGTGAAAGTTTTTTTAATTTGTTTTATATGGACATTTTACAGTCAACAAAAATTATATGAATAGCAAAACTGGTGTCCATTTGTTATATTTGGCAATTATGATCCGAAAAGAAAAAAGGGAAATACAACCCCTAAAAGCTTATAGCGATTTTGGAAAAAGCTATCTCGGCTGTGGATGGGTTACTCCAAGCATGCAACCGGCAGCCCATCGCCAGGTCACATTTTCGTATTATCACATTGCTTATGTCATCAGCGGCCAAGCGAAAATCACATTGCCACAAAGGCAAGTCGTTCACGTCAATCAAGGCGACATGCTGTTTCGCCCCCCTTTGATGGCACATCTGATTCAAAGGCCAGACCCCCAACAGTGGCACTCTTTTTATTGTGCAATCAGCCCTGACATTTACCATGCGTTCAAGCCGTTGGGGCTTTTCCCAGATCAAATCACAAAAGTCCATGCTGGCAAGGGCAAGCGTTTACACAACGCATGCGTTGAACTATTGAATCATATCGCCCAAAACCCCATCGCTGAATCACGATCACGGATGCACCACCTCTTGCATTGGCTAGATCACATGATGGCCTTTGTCACAAAGAAAAATGAATTGCCATCCATCGATCAAAAAATACATGAGGCCGCCAATCTATTATCTCAAAAATACGATCAGCCCATTGATTTAAAAAGCATGGCCCATACCCTTGGACTGGGATACGAAAGTTTTCGCAAAGCCTTCCGTACCCACATGGGAATCAGTCCCATGGCCTATCACATTACCCATCGCATCAAACACGCCCAAAGCCTTTTACTCGAAACAGACATTGCGGTTCAGACATTGGCCGATGAACTAGGCTATACAGATGTCTTTACTTTTAGCAGACAATTCAAGCAGTTCACTGGCCAAAGCCCCCGTACCTTCCGCAATCAATCGACTTGAAAAACCCCCCGCCAATCGACTCACTGAATTCGCTCCAAGTACAGGTCCTGTAATACAGACCCAAATAAAAAAGTTCTTTCCTGTCGATTGTTTTTTGCACTAGTACCAGTACAATAAGGCAATTTTCCAGTCATCTCAATTTGTAAAAACGGAGTTTCATCTGATGCAACGAGCTTGTCGAATCGTATTTGTCTGCACGGGCAATGCTGGCCGAAGCCAAATTGCCGCGGCATTATGCCAACAGTTAGGTGGTTCATCCGTCATCGTACGCTCGGCAGGAGTTGAGCCTTGGGACCATCTACATCCCGTGGCGGTGCAGCTTCTAACTGAGCGAGGCATTGACACGTCTTCTTTGTATACAAAGCCCGTCTCTGCCATACTCAATCAAACGACTGATATTGTCGTCACCATCGGCGATCCTGCCAAGAACCAACTACCACGGCCGATGCTTGGTGACCCGATCATCCTCGACTGGGACATTTCCGATCCAGCCGACGCTGATGGCACGAACAAATCCGAGGCTGTCTTCAGAAAAACATGGGAGATGATTGAAGTTCGCTTGCCTGCCCTGCTTGCGATGGCAACTGACTTAACACGCTGTTCACGTGCTCAAGGCCGACTTGGCATTGGCACTGGCATCTGGTACCCCGAGCGTTTTGAGCCTGCAATTCATCTACCTCAGGCTGTGGCAGCAGGGTTTGTTGCCATTGAACTCAATTGCTTTCTCGGCAAGTCACACTTTGACTATCAATCCCCAGAGGCGGTGCGAGAACTTGCCAAGGTCGCAGATGACCTGGGCATCGAGGTTTGGTCGATTCATGAACCCTGCGGCGCGTCTATGATCGGCGCCACTGATACAGCCTTGCGACAAAAGGCCTTGGATGAAATAAAACTCACACTTGACCTAGCAGCTCAGCTTGGTGCAAGTGATATCCCTTCACATGCCTTACTACCACAAACGAACACCAAGTCTGATATCGCAATCGATTCCTTGATGGATCTCGTCCCAGCGATTCAGGCCAGTGGTGCCAAAGTTGCCATCGAAAACGGTCAAGCGAACACCCAAGACGTACTGGACTTGTTTGCGGTGCTACCCAAGGAGGCTTTGGCTTTGTGATCGACACCGGTCATGCCAACATTGCCGGGGGTAATGATGATATTCGACTGATCCTTGATACGGCAGGCGACCGAATGACAAGCCTGCACCTCAACGACAACAATGCCCAGCAAGACAGCCATCATCCACCAAGCCAAGGGACGATTGACTGGGCTTCGGTTGCAAAACAATTGAGATCGTGCAAGTACGATGGCTGCCTCATGTGGGAAGTCTTTGCCAAACTTGGAAACCGAACAGATGATCCCATTGACATCATGAATCGTACGGCCGCGGTATCACACAAGTATTTCAACGCATAATCTCATTTCTAACACCTAAACAAGTTTGCCTATGACTTGTTTTAGTTATCAGCCATCAGCTATCAGTAAGAATAGAAGCAGAAAAGAGATGGATAATTTGGGAAAAACGTGTCCGATTATCTTCTCATACTGATAACTGGTGGATTCAATTCCGAAGCGCAACGCCGGGGAGTCTGTTTAGCACTTCAACGGGGGTGCGGTAATGAAGGCTTTTTCATATCCGATGGGTATACAAGCCTTTTTTTTAAGCTCTCTGGCAAGAACACCCCATATGACAGCCACGCTTTTTATAAAGACAAACTTCAGTGAACGTCGACAGCCATGGGCCTAGACGTTAGGCTACGCCCTTGAAGCGATCTACAAGTTGTGGGTCGCATTTTTGTAGGATAAAACACAGCCATGATTGATTTGAAACAGTTACGTGATGATCCAGACCGATTTCGCCAGGGCGCTGCGAATAAAAATATGGATGCCAGCAAAATTGACGAGCTGCTCGAAGCGGACACCCTTCTGCGCAACCTCATGAATGAGCAGCAACAAGTAACCGCTGAAAAAAATCAGATCGGTAAGCAAATAGGCCAACTCGCTGGCCAAATTAAAAAAGCTGCTGATGACGGCGAAAAAGCCGCTCTTGCCACGCAAATGAAAGACCTGCAAGCCAAGCCCAATGAACTCAAAATAACCGAACAGGCGTTGCTCGTCGAAGTTCAAAAATGGCAGTCCAAGCGTGACGAACTATGGCTCGAAGTCCCTCAGCCTGCTGATGGTGACGTGCCTGTGGGGCGTGGAGCAGAGGACAATGTCGAGATTAGCTGCTGGAACCCTCAAAACTTTGACACAAAAAAGACCTTTGCTCAAAATCGTGGTTTTGAGCCTAAAAATCATATCGAACTGGGGCTTGCGTTGGACATGTTTGATTTTGAGCGTGGTGTCAAAACCGCAGGCTCACGCAGCTATGTCTTGCGAGGCGATGGCATGCGTTTGCATCAGGCCATTTTGCGATGCGCGTTTGATTTTATGACCAATGACAATGGGTTTACCCCGATGAGCGTGCCTGTGATGGTGCGTTATGAGTGCATGGAAGGGACGGGGTTTTTCCCTGAGGGCCGTGACCAGGCGTATGACATCGGCAACCCCACCGGCGAAGGCGATAGCCTGCATCTGACCGGGACCGGCGAAGTCGGCCTCATGTCTTATTACATGGGTGAAATTCTTGATGAAGCTCAGTTGCCGATCAAGATGACCACGCTGAGCACTTGTTTCCGCCGTGAAGCCGGTGCTGCGGGCAAAGATACCAAAGGCCTGTTTCGCATTCATCAGTTCGACAAAGTCGAACAAGTCGTGATTTGCAAAGCAGACGAAGCAGAAAGCCGCCAGTGGCATCAGAACATGATGGGTTACGTGCAGATGTTGCTTCAGAAGCTGGAACTGCCCTACCGTTTGCTTCAATGTTGCACGGGTGATCTTGGTCCGAAGAACGCGGACATGATTGATATTGAGTGCTGGATGCCTGGCCGAGGTGAGGAAGACGCTCAAGGGAACCCGCTTGGCGCGTACGCTGAAACGCATTCAGCCTCACGGCTCTACGGCTATCAATGTCGTCGGCTGAATCTGCGTTACCGTGAAACAGGGTCCAAAAAGACCCAGGTTTGCCATGCGTTGAACAACACCGTGGCAGCAAGCCCACGTATTTTGATCCCAATTATGGAGATGTATCAAAATGCGGATGGCACGATTACGGTCCCCCCTCTGCTTCGGCCTTATATGGCCGGCCGGGAGAAAATAGGGTAACCCATTGAGGGAAGATGATATAAACGGGATGCCATTTGGCGTGACGCTGGCAATATTTGCCATCGGATGTTTTAAACCGTTGTTAACAAATGTGTTGTATTTGCACTTGTATTGTGATACAATGGCCGTCTTATGCCAACAACCGCACCTAAAAAAAAACGTAAAACAGCTTCGAAGCCAAAATCCGGATCAGCTGGAACCGCTGCCAAAGGCCAAGGAGTCATTACCAATTATACCACTGCCACGCGCTGGCTTCTGGGACATGTTGACCATGAGCGTCTGCGAATCGTGCAATACAACGACCGCACGTTTAATCTGGGTCGCATGAGAACCTTGCTGAGCCTGCTGGGCGACCCACACAAGCAGCTCAAGTGTGTTCAGATCGCTGGCACCAAAGGGAAAGGTTCCACCTGTGCGATGCTTTCGAGCATGCTTCAGGCATGTGGCTACACAGTGGGACTGTATACAAGCCCACATCTAGTTGATCTTCGCGAACGCATCACCGTCAACGGTGAAATGATCGGCTATCCCGATGTCACCGAAATTTTCAGCCTCATCGAAGCCGTTGAAGATAAATTCGGCGACCATCTGCCCAGCTACTTTGAAATCCTCACTGCCGCCGCCCTGAAATATTTCGCAGACCAAGCAGTCGATATCGTCATCCTTGAAACCGGGCTCGGCGGACGGCTCGATTCAACCACCGTCATCACTCCGCTGGCCTGCGGCATGGCACACATCAGCATAGATCACACCAACATTCTTGGCGATCAATTAACCGATATCGCCCGAGAAAAAGCGGGCATTTTCAAGAAAGATGTCCCCGCCATCAGTGTCCAGCAAGACGAGTCGGTCAAAGAAGTCCTTGATGATATTGCAGGCAAAACAAACACCTCGGTGCAATACACCGGCTCGGAGATTGAATTTAGCTATCGCTTTGAAGCCAACCGTGAGTTGGGGCCTCACACCCGTGTTTGCCTGACCACGCCGACCAGTCGATTTGAGCATCTACCTGTGCCTCTGCAAGGTGAACACCAAGCTCACAACTGTGCGTTGGCGTTGGCGTTGTTAGATCAACTCAAAGCCCATGATTTCAAATTTGAAACCGACACCGTGGTCAAAGGCTTGTCTCAAACCACCCTTGCCGGTCGGATGGAGCAGGTCTTTAAAGAACCGCGTATTCTCATTGACGGCGCTCACAATGCAGACTCGATTCATGCATTAATCCGCGCGTTGGGCGCTCATATCAACTACGACTCCTTGGTCGTCATCTTTGGTTGTGGCCAGGACAAAGACGTTTCAGGCATGCTCACGCAACTGGGACTTGGCGCTGACAAAGTAATCTTCACCCGTGCAAAGCTCAACAATCGCGCTTGTGAACCTGAAGATTTGATGAACGAGTTCAATGAATGTCCTGGCAAAATGTCCCAGACTGCCCCTAATTTAGAAGGGGCCTTGCGTATCGCCAACCGAGCGGTAAGCCGTGAAGACTTGATCGTCGTGACGGGTAGTTTTTATCTGGCTGGCGAAGCGAAAAAATACTTTGCGGATCTCGCCAAAAAACATGCCAAGCGTTAATTTTTTGCCATGCTGGGCGTGATGACTTTTTTGCGGTCACGTGTCCATACGATGCCTGTTTTGTAGCCTCACCGCCAACATTTTTTTCATCATGGGCCTTTTCATGCCCGCTGGGTCTATCGTGGGAATTTATCTGAGTTTTTTAATCATCGGGTTGATTGTCGCCTTTGGGGGGCTGTTGATGCTGGTGCGTGCGATGACCGCCAGACAGCAATGGCATCTGGTTCTGGGTCTTTTTCTCACATTGTTGGGTTCAGGATTAACTGCGGGCAGCTATCGGCTTTGGCACAATGCTGGCCACGAGCCGGTCTGGTTTATGGAAGCCTTGGCCGAAGGCAATTTTGACCGCGTCAATCAACTCCTAGATTATCATCCCAAGCTAGCTCATCAAGACATGTCACCTTGGGGTTACCCTCAGCCGCCGCTGCATTTGGCGATCATGAGTGGCAAGTCTGCCATTTTGGTGCGTGTGCTAAAAGAAAAGCCCAATCTAGAACAATCCGATCAAGCTGGCGACACGGCCTTGCTATTGGCGGTCCGCTTGAACTATCCCCTGGCTGCTGAATTGCTTTTAGATCAGGGAGCCAATCCCGAAGCAATCGATGCCAAGGGCAAAACCGCTGGCGAACTGGCCCATGAGCAGCTTGGACGCATGGGTTCTTTGTTTCTGAACCCAAATCAACCGACGACGATTCCAGACTGATTGCCCCAAGCGATTTTCATGACACAAGACCTTACTCCCAAAGTCATTCGCCACATTCGCCGCACCCTGTTGCGGTGGTATGACCGTGAGGGTCGCACGTTGCCTTGGCGGGTCAAAGGGGACATCATTGCGAATCCTTACCACGTCCTCGTCAGTGAAGCGATGCTTCAGCAGACACAGGTTGCCACGGTCATTGATTATTTTCATCGTTTTATTGAAGCCTTCAGCACCCTTGAAGCCTTGGCCCAAGCCGATGAGCAGCAGGTTCTCAAATATTGGCAGGGGCTGGGATATTATCGTCGCGCCAGAAATTTACATGCTGCAGCAAAAATGATTTTGGATCAATTTGAAGGCCACGTGCCGACGAACGTGGATGATCTACAAAAATTACCTGGGGTCGGTCGGTATACTGCGGGAGCCATTGCGTCCATTGCTTATCAGGGGAAAGCCCCCATTCTTGATGGCAATGTCGCGCGTGTATTGAGTCGATGGTTTGCCATGGATCGCCCGATTGACCAGACGGATGTCAAAAAACTGCTTTGGCAGTGGGCTGACCAGTTGGTCCCATCCAATCGGCCTGGGGATTTCAATCAGGCCATGATGGATCTTGGCGCGATGGTTTGCACGCCTCAAAGCCCTGCTTGCTTAACCTGTCCACTGACTGCTTGCTGCGTGGCCCGTGAAAAAGGCTTGACCGAAGCATTGCCCAAACGCCTACCCCGCAAAAAACCCACCGAGGTCACGCATCATGTTCTGGCAGTCAAACGTCAAAACAAATGGCTGTTTGAACAACGGCCAGACACCGGCCTCTGGTCTAAAATGTGGCAAATGCCCACTGCCCAACAACTCACAGAAGACGCAAACTTTACCTCATGGGTTCAAGAACGTTTTGGCCTGGTGGTCAGCAAACCCAAACCCATCAGCCAATTCACCCATCAAACCACCCATCGCACCATTTATTTTAAGGTGTGGCAATGCGAGACACGCTCCGGCCGCCTCAAGCCTCACACCGGCCAATGGCGCCAATTGAATCATCACGCGGACATGCCCTTGGCCAAACCCCAGCAGCGTGTTATTGCCATGCTATCTCAATAAGATCCTGTCGCGTCATGATCCCCCACCAGCTCAATTACCTGCCATCAAAACGCGCCCTCTCGCGGCTCCCTGATAAACCCTTCATTGGCCTCCAAGTCGAACCATCCCTTGTTTGGCAATAGATCCCTCTGTTTTACCCAAACTTCCCAAACCCCCATTTTTTGATTTCGCACTGCTCAAATAGAACCTAAGCAGACTCTCCCATCAAACCCAGCCCGCATAACCCCTACAGGCAATACAAGCAGAATCATTTACCTGTTTTTCCAACCAAGTAATCGACGTTATCAGTTGCCAAATCGTTTAATAGCAGTGGTGATTAACCAAAGTCTCGTAAAAGCACAGGTGAAAGAACAATGAAAATGGCATACTCCCGCAAAAAAAGATTGGGATTCACGCTGATAGAGTTATTGGTCTCTATCTCAATCACCGTCATGATGATTGCACTGCTTGCCCCGGCCTTGTCCATGGCACGCATGACCAGCCAACGAGCTGTCTGTATGTCCCATGAACATGAACAAGGTCAATTCACCGAAATCTATATCCAAGAACACCAGGGCTACTTCCCCGTTTTCCAATATGACTTAAGCGTTGGCACAGACAACAGTCTCATGCTCAACACCCTCCCACGAACCTACATCGGGTCGGGCCTGAATTACTTTGACCCCAATGTTTTTGTCTGCCCACTTGATGAACAAAAAGGCAATATCAAATATCTCGACTCCCAAGGCGGCATCCAACAACAAACCATGAGCTATGCCAGCAATATTGACCTGCTCCTGCAAGGCGTGCGAGCCCATTTCATCCAAGACCCCAGCACACTCACCATTGGATTTGACGGAACCATGAGTGGCCCCAATGACGGTGGAACCAATATCGAAGGCATCTACGTCGGAAGCTATGACGCAATTACTGCCTCATCATCCCAACGACACTATGGCAAATTAAATGTGCTTTATCTTGATGGCCACGTTGAAAAAGACATTACCACACTCCAACCCGAACAACTGGCCTCCAGAGGAAATACATTCTTCGGCTCCATGGCAACCCAGCCCATGACCTATGGCGTCATCGGTGGTGCAGTCGTCGCAATAGGAACCGGCAGCAACCCCGATAATCCCACCAATAATGACGATGACTCCGATGATGACAGCGACGACGATCACTCAGACGATGATTCCGATGACGACAGCGACGACGATCACTCAGACGATGATTCCGATGACGACAGCGATGACGATCACTCAGACGATGATTCCGATGACGACAGCGACGACGACCACTCAGACGACGATTCCGACGACGACAGCGATGACGATCACTCAGACGACGATTCCGACGACGACAGCGATGACGATCACTCAGACGATGATTCCGATGACGACAGCGACGACGATCACTCAGACGATGATTCCGATGACGACAGCGACGACGATCACTCAGGCGATGATTCCGATGACGACAGCGATGACGATCACTCAGACGACGATTCCGATGACGACAGCGATGACGATCACTCAGACGATGATTCCGATGACGACAGCGATGACGATCACTCAGACGATGACTCCGATGACGACAGCGA
>JAJRRC010000094.1 GCA_024279865.1 Planctomycetota bacterium
ATGCGACGATTCAGTCAGAATTTATTGAAAAACGAGAAGACGTTGAAGGTGGGCATTCAATCAAAACGCCTCCAATGTGGATGGAATCACGATTACCTGCTCAAAATTGTGAAAGGCATGATTTAGATGCGATGGCCCTGCCCCAATGGGCGAGCCAATAAAAGGGGATTGTAGCTGAATCAATTCAGGCTTGACGGGTTTGCTGGGATGTCCGCAACAGCTTTGAGTTGATTGGTGGTGAATTGGTCGGCCCGGTCACTCTCGACTTGAGGCGAGCAAATTTTCTGGAGTTCTGCATCCAGTTCTGACACAATTTTGGGCTTGGTAGAAGCCAGATTGGTCAGCTCATCAGGGTCGTTTTTAAGATCGAACAGTTGAGCAGGGCCGTCGGTGTAATAAAGATGCTTCCAGTGGCCTTTTCGGATCATGTATGAGCTGATCGGGGTGCCGTGGCCGTGAAATTCAGAGAAAACAACGCGATTGGGGTCATTCGAGAGGGATTTCTTGAAGGGCTGAGCCTTGCCAGCCTTGGGGTTGCTGGGTTCCCGTGGCACAGAACATGCCTGCTTGAAGGTCATGGAGGTCCACCGCGGTGGTGGTGTGTTGGCCTTTGGAAAAGTCCGGTCCTGCCGCGATCATCGGAATGCGAACGGAATTTTCCTTGGGGCCGTATCCATTGGCTCGCTTGGCGGCTCCTTTGCGGACGCGTCTAGGTTCACGTCCGTGGTTGGTGTCGCCGGGGAAGTGTCGCTCTCGAGGCTGCATCATTTGGCTAAAACCCAGATTGCAGACCGGAGCGTAGACATCGGTTTTGCCGATGTAGGAACTATGCGCTCCTTGTTGGTCAAGGGCTGCCCCGAAGGACAGGGGGATTGATCGACCAACGCGTTGCAGTTGTTGTACGTTTGGATTTAGTGGACCCTTTTACCCGACATAAATGCAGAGCGGCAAGGCATACACAGAGGCGAAGGTCAATAAGCCGAGTCAAACACCTGCCTTGGTCTGCAAGAGCCTGCATATGAGGCGTTTGGATCGTTTTGTGGCCGTAAGGCGATGAATAAAGCGGATTGTGTTCGTCAGAAAGAAGAATGAGAAAGTTGGACATGGCGTTTTCTTTTGAAAGTTGGGATTGAGAATCAAAAACAAACTGTTTCTTTTGTGGTAGCAGATATCCCCCTTTATTTTTTAATTTTTTTCAATTTTCACTGAATTTTAGTATTTTTAAAGTCTCGCTGGCTCACGCTGGGGGCTCAAGGAATTAAGTAAACAGTTTTGTTTTTCGTCTTTTATCAAGCAAGAGATGGCTTGGTGCGGCCGACAAAACCTGATGCGGTAGCTTGCTTGAGACTTCTATATTGGGTTGACAGCAAGCGGGGGATTTTGTAATATTTCTTTATCCGGATTTAAGGATGAATCAAGTTATGCACATTCAAGATATTTTTAAACGCGATGAGACCACGCTTTCCTTCGAGTTTTTCCCGCCCAAGACCCAAGCTTCTGCCGAGACGTTGTATCAGACGATTACTCAGCTCGAAGAACTCAAGCCTTCGTTTGTCTCCGTGACCTACGGGGCAGGTGGCTCAACGCGGCAACTAACCCATGACCTTGTCGTTCGCATCCACGAAAAAACATCGCTGGACCCAATCCCGCATTTAACATGCGTGTGCCATCAGGAATCTGAAATTCGCCAAATTCTTGAACGCTATGCCCTCGCTGGGGTGAATAATATTCTCGCCCTTGGCGGCGATTTGCCTCAAGATCGGCTCGACTATGACCGCGCCCAGGATGCTTTTACCTATGCGGCGGACCTAGTCCACTTTGCCCGAAAATTTGGCGAGCAAGGCAACCATCCCGACAAGCGTGGCTTCGGCATCGGCGTGGCAGGCTTCCCCGAAGGACACCCTTCAACCCCTGATCGCCTTCTTGAAATGGACTTTCTCAAGGCCAAGGTCGATGCAGGAGCGGACTACATCTGTACGCAACTCTTTTTCGACAACCGGGATTTCTTTGACTTTTGTGAACGCTGTGAATTGGCAGGCATCCACATCCCAATTATCGCAGGATTGATGCCCGTGTTGACCATCTCGAGTATGAAACGAATGGCCCAGCTCTCAGCGGGATCTCGCTTTCCCGCACCGTTGCTCCGGGCGCTGCATCGCGTTGCAGATGATCCCGAAGCTGTGAAACAGGTCGGGATTCACTGGGCCACCCGCCAGTGTATGGACCTGCTAGACAACAAAACGCAAGGCATCCACTTCTATACCTTGAACCGCTCCGATGCCACCCGCCAAATCTATATGAGTATGGGCCTTAACGACAGCACACCCGTGCAGCGTCGCAATGGCTTATAATACCAATCCCATTTAAAACCCGTGCGCATGGTGATTCGCCGAGACTGAATTGAAAAGGCTTTATAAAAAATCTCGACGCGTACATAATATATGCGATGCATATAACATGTTACAATGCTCCTTTGGTCTATCAATTATAATCGTGAGGAAAGCAAGTGAAGTCAGCAGAACTACGGGCCGGCATGGCAATTGAAATGAACGGCGGCGTATGGATGACGCTCTTGTGTGAGCACGTCAAACCAGGTAAAGGCCCCGCTTACATCCAAGCCAAGTTGAAAAACCTCAAAACCGGCTCTCACATGGAAAAACGACTGCGCAGCAGCGAAATCGTCGAGCAGATCGACCTTGACCGCCGTGAGATGGAATACCTGTACTCCGAGTCCAGCGGGGCAGTCTTTATGGACCTTGAAACTTACGACCAGACCACCATTAACAGCAGCGTGCTGGGCAATGCTCTGGACTTTCTCAAAGCCAACGGCCAGTGCAAAGGGCTTGTCCTCAAAGGCCAAGTCATCAGCGTGGAATTACCTGCTTCAGTCGATTTGGAAATTACCGATACCCCCCCAGGCATCAAAGACGCCACCAAAACCAATCAGTTGAAAGAAGCCACGCTCGAAACGGGCTACAAAACCCGCGTCCCGCCGTTCATCAACATTGGCGAAGTGGTTCGCGTTTCCACCGATACCGGCGAATACCTCAGTCGCGCTTCAAGCTAATTAAAAACAATCATGACTTTGCCTCGCCTATACAACGATTTGGCGTGCCTGTGGCCTCTGCTTAGTCCGCCTGAAGATTATGAATCAGAGGCTGCTGCCATTGCGCAGGTGGTCAAGCTTCATTGTGAAGCCTCTCGGCCAGTGCTGATGGAAATGGGGGCCGGCGGCGGTCATACACTTTCTCACCTCGCAGATGATTTTGATCTGATCGCCGTGGATTTGGCTGAGCCGATGTTGATCAACTGTCGTGTGCTTTGTCCCTCAGCCCAGACCGTGGTGGGGGACATGCGATCCTTGCCGCTCTCTGAACCCGTCGATGTGGTTCTCATTCACGATGCAGTGGACTACATGACCACGATGCAAGATGTTCAAGCTGCCTTGCAAACCGCAGCGATCCATCTCAAGCCCGGCGGCCTACTCATGGTCGCCCCAACCTACACCCTTGAATCCTTTGAAGACCATCAAACCGCTCAAGATGCTCATGCCGACGACGAAGTGGCTGTACGTTTTGCCAGCCATATCTATCGACTTTCTCCAGATGCAACGCAATTTATCATGGACATGACCCTCCTAATTAAGGAGAATAACCAACTGCGGATCGAACGTGATCGTCATACCTGTGGCCTATTCAGTGAACAGGCTTGGGAAGAAATGATCGAGCAGAGTGGTTTTGATCTATGCGATCCAGACGAAGCCTTGAGCGAAATGCCTTGGCATGCGTTTGTGGGGATCAAACGGAGGTCCTAGAGCACGATCTTGATTGATAAAAGGGGATTGAGCCATGTTACATTCATTTTGGGCAGCATCATCAAATCACGCAGCAGGCATGGCCAGTACCGAGGCTGCCTCCGCTCAACGCCAAGCTCGCCAAGCCCAGCAATCCTCTGCCGACGTGGAAGAGCGGCTCGAGAAACTCCAGCTCATCAGCATGGCTCTATGGGAGCTGCTCCGTGACCGTACCAAGCTCACCGAAAATGACCTCATCGCCAAGGTCCAAGAGATCGACTTACGTGACGGCACCCTCGACGGCAAAGTTACCCGCACGGTTTGTGATTGTCCCAACTGTGGTCGCCGCATGTCCCCCCGTCACAAAAAATGCATCTACTGTGGCCATGCGTCATTGGTGGAATCCGCCTTTGATGGGGTGTGATTGTTGTCGGCGAGAAGATGTTTTTACCGAGGTTGCGCTTCGGAATTGATTCCTCCAACAAAAAGATGATTTTTTACTACTGTTCGGCTAGAAGCCGAATAACGACAATTGGTTATGGCTTTCCTGTTCTGGGTTTGGGGACCCCCTCTCTACGCTGTGGCTTTTTTTAATATTTCACGCTCAAGTTCTGTTTGGCGTAGTTGCTGGAGGTTTGGGGTGAACCCTTTTTACTTTGCTTCTAACCAATTGTCACCAATCCCCAGATCGACCTTCAACGGAACCTTCAGTGTCATGGCCTGTTCCATTTCTTGCTTGATGATTTGAGCTTGCTGGGTTGCTTGGTCTGCGGGGACTTCAAAAATCAATTCATCATGAATCTGACAGAGCATTCGCATGGGTAGGTTGTCGCGTTCAATGCGTTGGGAGAGTTGGACCATTGCCTTTTTGATGAGGTCGCCTGTCGCGCTGCCTTGGACGACGGTGTTGATGGCCAAGCGTTCACCCAGAGATCGGGTGTTGGCGTTGGTTGAATCGATTTGCGGAATCGCCCGACGACGGCCGAGGATCGTGGTGACGTAGCCGTTTTGAAGTGCTTCGCCAACGCACTGATGTAAAAATTGATCAATGCCTTTGAATCGCGTGCGGTAGTCGGTAATGAGCTTTTGAGCTTGCTTGGGATTCAAGTTTTCAATGCGACGAGAGAGTCCAAAAGCAGTGATGCCATAAACAATCCCAAAGTTGATGACCTTGGCACTGGCGCGTTGCTCACTGGAAACTTCAGCGAGGGGGACATCGTAGACCTGAGCCGCCACGGCCGCGTGAATATCTTCATCCCGCGCAAAAGCTTCAAGCAACGCAGGGTCTTGCGATAAATGCGCTAAAATTCGAAGCTCAATCTGTGAGTAATCAGCACAAATGAGTTTGTAGCCCTCTTGAGGAATAAATGCTTTGCGAATTTGTCGACCCACATCCGTGCGAACCGGAATGTTCTGGAGATTCGGACTGTTCGAAGAAAGTCTTCCCGTGGCAGCACCCAATTGCTGAAAGCTCGCATGGATGCGACCATCGTGTTTGTCCATGCTTTCACGCAAATTGTCCAAATAAGTATTCACCAACTTGGCGAAACGCCTGTACTCCAGAATCAACCCAGGAACCGAGGCTGCCGGCTCGGGAATGCCCTCACGCATGGCCAGTTTTTCCAAAACCTCCACGTCCGTCGAAGGTCCCGTCTTGCGACGCTTAATAATCGGCATGCCCAGCTTATTAAATAAAATATCCGCCAACTGCTTCGGTGAATCCACATTGAACGGCTCACCCACCGCTTCATAAATCTTGTCCTTCAATTCAACCATACGCGCCGTCAAATCTGTCTTCTGAGCCAGTAACGCATCAGGATCAATCCGAATACCTTTGGTCTCCATGTCCGCAAGGACTTGGACCAAAGGCATCTCCACTGCGGTCAGATTCTCCATCTCCTGTTCTTGAAGCTGAGGCTCTAGCTTGTGGTACAAACGCAAGGAGATATCCGCATCTTCTGCTGCGTAATCCACCATTTGATCCAACGAAACCGTGTCCATTGTGGTCTGTTGACTGCCTTTGGCTCCGATGAGATGGCTGATGGGAATCATCTGGTGGCCTAGCAATTCCATGGCCAAATGGTCGAGGCTTCGCTTGGTCATGCCCAGCAACTGGGCTGCGATCATGGAGTCAAACGCGATGCCTCGCAAGGGGACGCCTGCATGTTGTAAAACCAACGCATCATATTTGAGATTGTGTCCACACTTGGGAATGGACTGGTTTTCCAGGATCGGCCGCAAGGTTTCCAACACCGTTTGGCTATCAAGATGTTGCTCTTGCTGGGGGCTGACCATCGGCACATAAACCCCTGCTTCGGCTTCCCAAGCCAAACAAATCCCACAGATCGGCACCGTGCGTCCAAGCCCAATCGTCTCGGTATCCACCGAAAGCATCGGCACTTTTTTGAGTGTCTCGACAAGTTCATCAAGTTCAACTTGGGTTTGAATAATCTGGTAGTGACCGCTGGGGGTGGTCGTGAGTGGCGGAGTTGCCGCGACGTTGGGGGCGGGGGTACCGGGGGTACCGGGGGTACCGGGGGATCCGGGGGAGGAAGTTGGCGTTGCAAAATCAAAAAGTGAATCGGCAAACCCATCGGAGGACGCGGGAGCAGAAGGCTGTTGGGCTGGGACTGATGCGGTGGCAAACAAGCCTGCTTCTTCAGATGCTTCTGGCGTTTGAGAGGCCGCGGTTTGTGCTGGGGTGTTTGTGGGGAAATTTCCGGGGGCTGCACTTCCCGGGGGGGGGGGTAGTTTTTCTAGTTCGTTGACGTGGCGACGAAAGCCCAGTGTTTGAAACATGGTTCTCAGGGCGACGGTATCGATGGGGCCGAGGGTTGCGTTTGCCATGTCTAGTTCGAGGGTGACATCATCTTTGAGGGTGACAAGTTTTCGGGTCAGTGGGAGGTGGTCTTTGGCTTCTTCGAGTTTTTCGCGTCGTTTGCCTTTGATTTTGTCGATGTTTTCGTAGATACCTTCGATGGTGTTGAATTCTTCAAGGAGTTTGACTGCTGTTTTGGGTCCGATGCCTTGCACGCCTGGGATATTGTCTGCGGTATCTCCGGTGAGAGAGAGCATGTCAATGACTTGTTCGGGGGTGATGCCTCTTTTGGCCATGAGGCCGGCCGTATCGAGTGTTTCATTTTTATGAATATCGAACATAGAGATACGTGGGCTGAGTAGTTGTTCGAGGTCTTTGTCACGTGAGACGATTTGAATGTTTACGTCGTCAAGGGTTGGGTCATTAAGCACTTGTTTGCAGATGGTGGCAATGACATCGTCTGCTTCAGCACCGGGGATGCCGATGAGTGGGATTCCCATGAATCGGACCATGTCAAAAATGCGAGGTTCTTGGTTTAGGAGTTCTTCGGGCGGGGCATCTCGATTGGCTTTGTATTGGTCGTAGAGTTCATCTCGAAAGGTTGGTCCTGAGACATCGATGGCCATGACGAGTAAGTCGGGTTTGATATCGGTGAGCAGTCGCAGGAGCATTCCCGCCATGCCGAAGACTGCATGGGTGGGTTCGCCGGTGGTGGGGCTGTACATACCGCTACGGATCGCATAATAAGCGCGAAAGATTTGAGCATGCCCATCAATAAGATAAAACGTACGTGCCATGGGGGGATTATAGATGATCGATCAAAGTAGGGGGCGAAGGTTGGGATTGGCCTAAGAAAACTTCCGGGGGCGAAGGCGGTAGAGATTGCTTGGGCCACGCTTTTTGGGAATGGGCGAAGGCTTTGGGATTGGCCTAAGAAAACTTCCGGGGGGGGGGTTAGTTCATTGAGGGGTCTGTGGGGATCATGTGAGGCAGGAGGTTGGGGAATGCAATTTTGCGGCGGGCGGAGGCTGAAGCCTTGTGCCAAAAGTCTTCATCTGCTTCAAGGAGGTCTTGGGAACCGACGGGTTGAAGCTCCCACGATCCCGATTCAATTTCGTTTTCGAGTTGGCCTGCTGTCCAGCCTGCATAGCCGATGAAACAGCGGACCGGGTCGCTTGGATGTTGCATAAGCCAGGTGACGTTTTCATCTTCGACACTGAAGAAAACGCCAGGCAAGACTTCGCGTTCACCCGCGCCCGCATCAGCGTGCAGAAGCATCCACGGTCCTTGACAGGGTCCCCCGATACGCAAGTAGCCTTCACACAAAGAGGGCGTTTGGCCGACTTGTTCCCATGCACTTTTGACAGGCACATTGGTGGGGCGATTGAGGACCAGCCCCAGCGCGCCGTCTTCATCGTGTTGCACAATGAACAGAACGGTCTTACTGAAGTTGGGGTCCGCCAACTGGGGCGTGGCAATGAGTAATTGACCTTGGAAGGATGACATATTCTTCCTATTGTAGGCCCTTGGTACTCGAAAGTCTCACCGCCAAGCAGTCTTGAGGAGATGTCCATTGGCAATCTTGGGAAAGGGCAGGGCAAACCAGCCTTTGCAAAGCTTTAGAACTTCTTTGAGGATTGCAAAATTCGCTGTTTTTACCTACAGTACCGGATCTATGCATGAAAACATCCCCGGTATGCTTGACGCTTTGAAGGCGCGGATTTTAACCATCCGTGACTCTCTTTAACTGTGACCAAAAAGCCATTCGTTTCAAGGAACTCGAAGGCTTCATGGGGGAGCCTGGTTTCTGGAATGACCAGACAGCAGCCAACAAGATTGTAACCGAGCTTAAAACCATCAAAGCACAAATCGAACCCGTCGAAGCCGTTTGCGAAGAGGTGGACGAGCTGGTTCTTCTCTGGGAAATGGCGATAGAGGCTGACGACGACGAGACTCGTCAGGAAGTCAGTGATCAGCTTGATGGCATGGATGAGACGATTGAGAAATTGGAGCTTTTGACGCTTTTGTCGGGGCCTTATGACACCCGCAATTGTTATCTGTCGATCTACTCGCGTGAAGGTGGGACCGAAGCGCAGGATTGGGCTGAAATGCTCATGCGTATGTACCTTTTTTACTGCGAGTCGATGGGTTGGGATATCTCCGAGGTCAACAAGACCCACGGCGAAGAGGCTGGGATCAAAGATGTCACGTTCTATATCAAGGGTCCTTTGGCTTATGGGTATCTGTCCACCGAGCGTGGGACGCATCGTTTGGCACGGGTGTCGCCGTTTAACTCGCAGGGCAAACGCCAGACCAGTTTCGCGGCCGTTGACATCGTTCCCGAGTTTGAAGACGACGGCAAAATCGAAATTGACGAAGACGACTTGGAACTCACCGCCTTTGCTCGAAGTTCAGGCCCAGGCGGTCAGAACGTGAATAAGGTAGCCTCGGCTGTGCGTTTGATTCACAAGCCTACGGGGATTTCGGTGGTTTGTTCGGTGGAACGATCTCAGGAACAAAACAAACGCCGCGCCATGGCGATCCTCAAAGGCAAGCTCGAATTAATTGAGCAGGAAAAACGCGATGCCGACCAGCTCGAAGCCGCCGGCGGCAAGTTGGACATGGGTTGGGGGACACAAATTCGCAGTTATGTTTTCTATGACAACCGCGTGAAAGACCATCGCACAGGTTTTGAAATCGGTAACCCATTGCGTGTGATGGATGGCGATCTTCAAGGCTTTGTCGATGCAGAGCTTCGCCGTCGCGCCAAACAACGCGGCAGCGAGTGAAATGGAAAATGATGGCCATGAATCATCCAACCCGAACATTTTCTCTGGCCTGCTGCTTGATTGTGGGCCTGATGGTCCCATCTATTGCCAAAGGTCCACCGCCAGCTCTGGTGCGGGTGGGCTTGGTTCAAAAACAATCCCTTGAAGCCCACTGGGATGTGGTGGGACGTCTCGTTGAAATCAGACGTTCAGTCGTCGCAGCCGAGCGGGGTGGCAAGATCATTGCCCTTCATGTCGAAGAAGGTGATGTTGTGGTGGCAGGCAAAACCGTGCTGGCGCAGATTGATGATGTCTGGGCCAAACTCAAAGTTCGCCAAGCCCAGGCTGCTCTGATGCAAACCAAAGCTTCCGTGACTGAATCCCAAGCCTTGCTTGACCAGGCCAAGCGTGATTTGGCATATTACAAAGATTTACTTGCCAAACAGTCCGCTCGTCCCAAGGAAGTTCAAGACAGTCAAACGCAGGTACAAGCTGCGGAGGCTCGCTTGGATCACACGATTGCTCAAGAAGCCCAAGCTCAGGCAGACTTGGAATTGACCCAAACCGAGATCGAGCGTTTGGCGGTGGTCGCTCCCCTTGATGGGATCATCATTGCCAAGCACACGGAAGTGGGGCAATGGGTTCGTCAGGGTGACCCGGTGTTTGAGATGATTTCGACAGGTTCGATTGACGCGGTGGTGGATGTGCCTGAAAAATTGCTTCATTTTTTAGAAGTGGGTAGTCCCGTCGAGATTGTCGTTGAGCCGTTGAACAGCCGACGCACGGGCAAGGTTCATGCGATTATCCCTGATGGGTCGACGGCCGCTCGAACGTTCCCGGTGAAGATTCGCTTGGAAAATGAGAAGAACAACCAACTCAAAGCAGGGATGAGTATTGTTGCAAGTCTGCCCACCGGGCGGAAGCAGCCTACTTTGACGGTCCCACGCGATGCGGTTGTTCGCACGGCCGCGGGCGCGTCGGTCTGGGTCAATCTTGATGGCAAAGCAATGTCCATCGGCGTGCGTATTTTGTTTGGCCATGAAGACCGTTATGCGGTCGAACCGTTGGCGGGCGGCGGTCCGCCGTTGATGCCCGGTATGCAGGTGGTGATTGAAGGTGCTGAACGTTTGTTCCCGACTCGGCCGTTGAAAATGATTCCTTTTTCAGACCCTTCAACAGGGCAGTAATCCATGGACCCCATTCGCTTTGCAATCGACAACCCTGTGAAAGTCACTGTGGCGGTGCTGCTGCTGGTGATCTTTGGCATGTTGTCGCTGCTCAAAATTCCGGTTCAGCTTGTGCCCAACGTCGATCAACCGGTGGTCACGGTGGAAACCCGTTGGACGGGTCGTAGCCCTGAAGAAATCGAACGCGAGATTATTGAAGAGCAAGAGGACAAACTGAAAAGTGTGTCCAGTCTGCGAAAAATGACCGCCACCTGTTCCCAAGGCAAAGGCGAAATCAAACTCGAGTTTTACGTCGGGGCCGACCAGAGCAAAGCCTTTCAAGAAGTTTCTGACAAACTGCGTGAAGTGCCCGAATATCCTGACGGCGTGGACGAGCCTGTCATTAGTGCCGCAGACACCGCCAGTGAAAACGCCATTGCTTGGATGATCATGGATTCGCAGGATCCTGATTTTGATATGCAGGCATTTTTCCATGTGGCAGACAAACGGGTGAAGCCTTACCTCGAACGGGTCTCTGGCTTGTCACGGATCAATGTCTTTGGCGGCCGCGACCGAGAAGTGCAGATCCAGGTGGACCCACACAAATTGGCTTTGCGAGGCATCACCTTTACCCAACTACACAATGCTTTACGTCATGAGAATCTCAACGTCTCTGCTGGTGATATCACCGATGGCCGCCTAGACGTGCGAATCCGCACGGTAGGCCAATACGATAATCTTAACGAAATACGCCAAACCGTCGTGGCGTATACCGACGGTGGACCCATTCGCATCAAAGACCTCGGTGATGCGGTTATCACCTTAGAAAAAAGACGCAGCTTCGTTCGCGCCAACGGCAAGCCTGCTCTAGCGATCAATGCCATCCGTGAAACCGATGCCAATGTCATCTCCGTTATGCAAGGACTCCGCGGGCGTATTGATGAAGTGAATGCCAAGGTTCTTAAGCCTTACAAAAACGACAAGTACAAAATCCGCTTACGCCAGGTGTATGACGAAACAACCTACATCAATGCAGCCATCGACTTGGTACAAACAAACCTTGTCATCGGCGGCATCCTTGCGGGCGTGATCTTACTCCTATTTTTGCGAACCATTCGCCCGACCATGGTGATTGCGTTGGCGATCCCTGTCAGCGTTATTGGCACTTTTGTGGTGATGGTTGGGTTCGGCAGAAACCTCAACGTGATTAGTCTCGCGGGACTTGCCTTTGCCGTGGGCATGGTGGTGGACAATGCCATCGTGGTGCTGGAAAACATTGACCGGCATTTAAGCATGGGCCAATCGCCACGTGAAGCAGCCTACAACGGCACACGCGAAGTCTGGGGCGCGATCCTCGCCTCGACCCTCACCACGCTGGCAGTCTTCATCCCTGTGTTGACCATCCAAGAAGAAGCAGGCCAACTGTTTCGTGATATCTCCTTGGCCATTTGTGCCGCAGTGACTTTGTCCTTGATTGTTTCAGTGACGGTGATTCCTTCTGCCTCGGCCCGTTGGCTCAAACCCAAAAATGCAGATGCGGGTCGATTCAAGCAAACGTTTAAACAATTGTTGGGAATAACCGCGATCATGACAGGGGTTGTGGACCGTTTTGCCAATACGATGCGTGGGCTTATGGGGCAGCGTTTTTCCCAATGGGTGATGCGGTTGGGGGTGGTGGCTTTGTTTGTCCTGGCATCTGTCTGGGGTGCGGAAGTTTTAATGCCTTCGACCTCTTATCTGCCCAACGGCAACAAGAACCTTGTCTTCGGCATCATGCTCACGCCCCCAGCCTACAACCTGGATCAAAATCAATTCATCGGTGAACGAATTGAAAAAGGCGTGAAGCCTTACTGGCAAGCCAAAAATACAGCCGAGGCAACCGCCATTGCCCCCATTCTGAATTTCATGACAGGCGAGCCTTACCCTGCAATCCCCGCGATTAAAACCTACTTCTTTGTTTCTTTTAGTGGCACGATTTTTATGGGCTGCTCCAGTGCCGATGATGAACTGGTCTCGCCGTTGGGGTCGGTCCTCTCCGGTGCGATGGGAGGAATTCCCGGTTCCTTTGGTTTTGCGCAGCAGGCCTCGATCTTCGGCCGCGGGGTCGGCGGAGCCAACTCCGTCGAAGTGGAAATCTCCAGCAATAACCTCGACACCTTACGTCAAGGAGCCCAGAACCTGTACATGGGGCTCACCGGCACCTTTGGTTTTAGAGCCGTTCGCCCATCGCCCTTGAACTTTAATCTCACAGGGCCTGAAATTCGGATTCGACCCAACTACGTTAAAGCCAGTGAACTCCAGTTAAACCTTTCAGAACTCGGTACGGCGGTGGGAGCTTTGGTCGATGGCGTTCTCGTTGGAAACTATCGACTCGATGGTGAATCGGTGGACCTTCGATTGATCCGCCACCCCGATGTTCCGCTTTCGCCTGACACGCTGCACCGCATGCCCGTGGCCTATACAGATCGGCATGGCCAAGTGGGAACAATTCCCTTGTCTGCGATTACAAAAATTGAGGCGGCCGACGCACCGCAGCAAATTCTTCGGATTGAAGAACTACGCTCTGTGAGCTTTCAAGTGACCCCGCCCCCTGAAAAATCATTGGAAGACGCTTCCAATGAGATCACCGAGATGGTCAACCAAATGAAAGACCATGGCCAACTTGACCCACAAATGCAGGTCAACCTTGCCGGGACCGCTGACAAACTTGTGCAGGTCCGCGAAACCTTGCTAGGCAAATGGGAAGGTTTCACCGGCGAAAGTTTATTCAGCGTGGGAACCAGCCGCATGGTGCTCGCGTTACTCATTACGTTCCTTTTGATGGCAGCTCTGTTTGAGAGCTTTGTCTACCCCCTTGTCATTATGTTCAGCGTTCCGCTGGCTGCGGTGGGGGGCTTTGGTGGGTTGGCCTTGGTGCGACTGATCGATCCGTTTCAACAGTTGGACATGCTCACCATGCTGGGTTTTGTCATTCTCATCGGCGTGGTGGTGAACAATGCAATCCTCATCGTGCATCAAGCGTTGAATTTCATGCGAGGCGATGCCGATGCTCATGAAAAACTGTTGCCTCGCGATGCCATTGCTCAATCTATCCGAACCCGCATTCGACCCATCTTCATGACCACGCTGACCAGTGTTTGTGGCATGTTGCCTCTGATCCTCATGCCCGGTTCAGGTAGTGAACTCTACCGAGGCCTCGGCAGCGTCGTCGTCGGCGGCCTGATCATCTCCACCTTGTTCACACTTATCGTCGTCCCACTGGTCTTTAGCATTGTCCTGGATCTGCGAAAAGCAATCACCGGCAAAGCTGTTTAAAGCTGTCAGCCATCAGCCATCAGCCATTAGTTATCAGTAAGAGAAGATCACTTGCTCAAAGGTCCTCGGCTTTTCTTTCTTTCTTTCTGTTCTTACGGATCGCTGTCAGCTATCAGCTTTTGAGATATCATACCTCTTATGATCGTTCAAATTCATGGCCTAGTGATTGAAGCGTCCTCCGAAGCAGTGCTGATTCAGCCGCCCGGCGGGTTGACCTACGAAGTGCTCCTTCCCTCCTTTACAGCCTCACGATTGACCGATCAGCAAGGCAACGATATCACCCTCCATACCTTGCACTTTCTCGAATCCCAAAACCAGGGTGCTACCATGATCCCCCGGCTCGCAGGGTTTCTTTCCAAAGAAGACCGAGCCTTCTTCCAACTATTCACCACCTGCAAAGGCATCGGCAACCGAAAAGCACTCCGAGCCTTGGCGATGGATGCTTCCCAAATCGCCAACGCCATTGCAGATCGAGATACCGCAACGCTCCAAACGCTACCGGAAATTGGCAAACGCACCGCGGAAACCATCATCGCCACCTTGCATGGCAAGGTCGATCATTTCGTGGCAGCCGATGCGCTGGCGGGTTCAATGGGGGCTGATGCACAAGCTTTGCCCACCGGTGTGTCAAGCATCTCCCGCGAAGCGACCGAAGTCCTCATGCAGCTAGGCGAAACTCGCATCGCGGCAATTGCATGGATCAATGAAGCCTTGAATGATCCCGACGACCGCCCCGAAGACGTGCATTCGCTCGTTGAACGGGTTTACCGCATCAAGGCTGGCGGGTAGCAAGGCCATGGCATAAAGTAAACATTCATTCACTGTGGGGAAAATTAATGTCTACGCCAATCACCAAGACGACTGAGTTGCCAGAAGTATCTGAACAGCCAGCGGTGCCGATTTGTTTGGCTTGTTGTGATCCGGTGGAACCATTGGACACGGTGTGTCCGCATTGTGGTGCGGCAGTGGGTCAGTTGACCCCCTTTTTGCCGTATGAAAGCATTCGTTGGAGTTCGGACATCTGGGGTCGCATGTGGCATCAGATTTGGAAACCCGGTTGTTCATTCATCAGCCGGGGGTTTCGTTTTTTAATGGTAATTGTGTTTGCCCCGGTTTTGTTGATTGGGCTATTGGTACGAAAAAAATAGCGTTTGAGGCTGTGCTGTAAGTTAAAAAAATAGATAAATAGGTGGCTATAAAAAAAGGAAGTTTTATCATGAAAAAGAATTTCAGCTTATTGTTGGTGTTGCTGATGGCTACGGCCGTCTGGGCGGATGACGATTCAAAATTGACCCATTTAGAAGCTCGCGTGCAGAAGCTCGAATCCAAACTTATCGATATGGAACGTGTGCTCGGTCCGTTGCTCGTACAAGAGAAGGCCAAAGCAAGGATCGTCAAAGTCCGTAAGCAGCAACGCACCAAAGCACGTGAGCGGATGCGTCAAGAAGCACGTGTTTATACGCATGACGAAATGAAAGAAATTGAAAGGTTGTACAAAGAGGCCGGCCGCAACTGGAAAACACCCCAAGGCAAAGCCTATCTCAAACAACTCGTTGAACAATATGGCAAAGCCAACCGCTCCGGCTGCGCTCTTTTGTATCTAGGCCAAATGAGCCAAGGGGAAGAGGCCGAGGGCTACTTCCGTCAGGCCATCAAAGATTACGGTGACTGTTATTACGGCAATGGCGTGCAAGTCGGCCCCTACGCCCGTTTCCAATTAGTCCACTATTACAAAAAGAACAACAAGCCTGCCGAGGCCAAAAAGTTACGGGCCGAAATCTTTGACCAATTCCCCGATGCCATTAACCACAAAGGACGGCTACTGGTGGATTTGATGGGAAGGTAAAAATGTGTACATCTCTAATGAACTGGATTTTGGATATTCGTTTCGTGGATATTGCAACAGCGATGATTGCAGCATCTATTGCTTATGTGGCGTGGTCTCAATATTTGCTGAGTAAGTCTAAATTTAAGCTGGATTTGTTTGAAAAACGTTTTAAAGTATTTGAAGCAACTCGCATTTTCTTGGATGCTGCTTCAAGTTCAGGGGGGCCTACGTCTGCGGATTTCGACAATTTTCATACCGGTAATTCTGGAGATAAGTTTTTATTTGATTCAGACATTTCTGATTATTTAACAGAAATTGATAGCAAGGCTTCAAATATTCAGATCGGGAATTGCTCAGAAAACCTGCAGATAGAGAGCCTCGCTTGGATTCAAAAGCAGTTGGGAGGACTGGAGTCCAAGTTTCGTCCATATATGGCATTTGAATCTTGGAAATAAAAGATGTACAGAGGCGGCTTGTCATAGATTCCTCCTGATAAGGGCACGATAACATGGGTCAAAACACAACGGAGCAAACGTTGAAAAAAACAGATGCAGACAAGGAACTGATTCTTTGCGAAGATGCGGATGATATGTTTGAGAAGCTGGTGATCTGAGATACATCACTATTTTTCAGTCGATTCTGTTGCCTGCTCCCACTACAATGAACAAACGGTGATTTCATCACAGGAGATCCGTTATGGATTTGATCATGGCTATTTTGATGGGGGTGGGACTTTCGTCAGCATGTGGCTTTCGGGTTTTTGTGCCGATGCTGGGCGTGAGCTTGGCGGCCAATACCGGACAATTGACCTTGGCCTCGGGGTTTAGCTGGATGGGCAGTGACCTTGCCGTCGGCATGTTTGGCGTGGCGACGGTCCTGGAAATCGGAGCCTACTATTTGCCTTGGCTGGATAATATGATGGATTCAATCGCGAGCCCTGCTGCGGTCGTGGCAGGCGCGGTGGCGGCAACTGCCAGTGTCAGTGGGCACGGGGACCTGATGCTCTGGGCGATTGCCGCGATCACCGGCGGCGGAGCTGCTGGGACCATTCAAACCTTTACCGTCGGAACTCGACTCACCTCATTGGCAACGACCGGCGGAGTGGGCAATCCAGTCGTTTCAACCGTGGAAGTGGCGGCAGCCTCGACGGTTTCTTTCTTGGCGGTGGTGGCTCCACTGGTCATGATTCTGTTCCTATTTGGTTTTGGGTACATCGTTTACCGTTTGTTTACCCGCAAACGCCGTCGGGCTGAGGCTCAGGCCTTGGCTCAGACGCAAGATCAAGACCCGCCCAAAGTGCAGCCAGGCTAAAAAAACGGTTAAAACCGCCAATAGATGTCAAGCACCGTGCGTGAATAAAAACAGGTGGTAGGGCCAAGGACTGGAAATTTAACCACAAAGATCACAAAGAACCAGAGAGGATCATGTTGGGTTGAATTGGCCTGTTTATCTAACTTTTTCTTCACTTTTTGTGTTTTCGTGGTGAAAAAAAGATCCCTGTCTTTGCGATCTTTGCGGTGAGTTTGCGAGGTGAAGTTTTCGGTGGAGCTTCTTGGGGAATTTCCTGGGGAACTTCCGGGGGGGACTTCTGCTACAATGCGGAGTCTGTATTGATTCACAGAAAGAAGCAATTGTCATGACTACAATCCTTGAAGGTGACCTGTTGGCTGGCGACGCGAAAATAGCGTTGGTGGTGGCTCGTTTTAACAACTTCTTGACAGGTAAACTCCTCAGTGCGGCGGTGGATACCTACAAACGTCACGGCGGCGATGAAGCCAATCTGACGGTGGTTCATGTGCCTGGGAGCTTTGAACTTCCTTTGACTGCTATGAAATTAGCCCAAAGTGGTAAATATGACGCGGTGATTTGTCTGGGTTGTGTGATTCGTGGCTCAACGGGCCATTATGATCATGTCGCAGGTGAAGCTGCCAAGGGGATTGGCCAAGTGGGTTTACAAACAGGCGTGCCCGCTTTGTTTGGCGTGATTACGGCAGATACGCTTGAGCAGGCCATTGACCGTGCCGGGGCCAAGCAAGGCAATCAGGGCGCCAATGCCATGCTCAGTGCCATTGAAATGGTCAATCTTCACAAGCAAATTTAATGATTACATCGTTTGCGATAAGCCATCCGTAAGAGAAAAGATCAGGATGGCACGACAAGAGGTTCTACAATTTTAAACGATCAGCCAGTCGGTTTTCTTCTCTTACTGATCACTGACTGCTGATCACTGATAGCTTATTGAACTATGCCTAAACGACGTGATATTCGACGATGTGCGATGCAGTTGATGTATCAGCTAGACGTACGCGGTGAGACGAATCCCGCGGAATTGCCCATGGAGGTGGGGGACCCTCAGGTCAAAGAAGAGGCAACCGCTCTGGCATCCGATGCGTGGGCAGTGCATGAACAGGCAGATGTTTTGTTCACGGAGTTGGCGCCCAAGTGGCCTGCCCATCGCCAACCGCCGGTGGACCGTGCGATTTTGCGATTGGCTTACCATGAGATCGCCAGTGCCCGGGTTCCGATCCGCATAGCGATCAATGAAGCGGTAGAACTCGCCAAAGTTTTCTGCGCAGACCCCAGTGCCAGTTTCATCAATGGTTTGTTGGACAAAGCCGCTCGCAATCTCAAAGGGCAAATCCCCGAAAAACCCGCGGCCGATCCAAACGCTAAGCCTGCGACAGATCCCTGGCTCGCTGATGCTTTGGAGAGTGAATAAAGCAACCGCCATGAAATTTGCCCCGTGGTGGAGGGGTACAAATGGGGTTGCTTGAAGCATCGTATTTATTTGTTTTTTTCAGCGTGAGATTTCAAGACCATGGGACTATTCAAGGCTGCATTCGATAAACTCAAACAAGGGCTAGATAGAACGCGTAGCACGTTTGTGGGGGAAATTCGCAGCATTCTTTCAGGCAAGCCGTTGTCCAAAGAACTGCTCAGCCAACTTGAAGCACGCATGATCCAATCGGACTTTGGCGTGAAAACGTCCCGTGAACTCATCAAAGATATCGAAGCATCCTGGGAACGTGACGAAATCCATACCGGCGATGATGCCATGGATTATCTCAAGGAATTGCTGAACGCATATTGGCCAGCAGAAAATCGAACGTTGAATTTTGCGAAGACGGGTCCGACGATTATTCTCGTTGCCGGGATCAACGGGGCAGGCAAAACGACCAGCATCGCCAAAATTGCCAAGAGTTTGCGAGATGACAACAAACAGGTCATGCTCGCAGCCTGTGATACCTTTCGCGCAGCAGCGGTCCAACAACTAGAAATCTGGTCCGAAAGGATCGGCGTCGATGTCATCAAAGGCCAGCAAGGAGGCGACCCTGCTTCGGTCGCATACGATGCCTGCGAAGCGGCTGAAGCTCGCGGCATCGATGTTCTGTTAATCGATACCGCTGGCCGTCTGCATACCCAAAAACATTTGATGGATCAGTTGGCAAAAATTAAGCGGGTGATTCAGAAAAAATTCCCCGATGCGCCCCATGAAGTGATCCTTGTGCTTGATGCAACCACCGGCCAAAATGCCGTGACGCAAGCTGCGATCTTCGCACAGTCAATCGACGTGTCAGGCATCTTCCTTGCCAAACTCGACGGCACCGCACGCGGAGGGATTGTCGTGGCGATCCGTGAAGAACTAGGTATCCCCGTAAAATTCATCGGCGTGGGTGAAACGCCCGACGATGTTGAACCCTTTGAGCCCAATACGTTTGTCGAAGCGATGTTCGCCCAGTAAGACACCGACACAGAATTAGTTCAACGGTCGCGTTTAATAAGAATCCGACTCTTCGGCCCTCGGAAGGACCTCAGAATTCGGCTTGGTGAGCGTTTGATTGCATGTGGAAAATATTACAATAAAAAAAACCAGACCCCCGTTTTGAAACAGGAGCCTGGCAGTTTTGATTTTAGTTTAGATTCAAAGAAGACGCTTACGCAATGCTGTCTGCACTGCGGGCAGCGAGGACTTCTTCGAAGGCTTCTTCGATGACGGCCATGGCCTCGATCAGTGCTTTTTCTTCAATGCAAAGTGGTGGACAGAGCTTGACGCTGGACCCGTTGTAGCCGACGGGGCCGAACATCATGACGCCTTTTTGCACGGTTTTGCCGATGACTTCCCAAGCCAGTTTGCCATCGGGTTCGGTGGTGCCGGGCTTGATGCAGTGCAGTGAGGCGACGAGTCCTTTGCCGTGATGGGCAAGGATGACATCATCGAATCGCTTGGCAATCTTGGCACAAGCGTCCTGCATGATTTGGCCTACGACAGCGGCCCGTTCAGCGAGTTTTTCTTCGAGGATGATTTTCAAGCTCGCCAATGCTGCTGCACAGCAGACGGGGTTGCCTGAGTGGGTACTGGTCATGGCTCCCGGGCCGAACAGGTCCAGAATATCTTTGCGGCCGATGACGGCACTCAGTGGTAGTGACCCGCTGATCCCTTTACCACAGGCGATGAGGTCGGGCTTGATATCGTAATGTTCAAAGCACCAGAATTTACCCGTGCGGCCGAAGCCTGCTTGCACTTCATCCATGATGAGCAACGCGTCATGTTTGTGACACCATTGGCTCAGTGCCTGGATATACGCTGGGGGTGCGAAGCTGGAGTTGCCGCCTTGGTAGGCTTCAGTCATCACGCCACAAACCTGGTATGGGGTGACACCTGCGTTGGCCAGTGCTTTTTCAAAGTAGGAGAAACCGTCAGCTTCGATGGGGCTTCGCACGCCGCCATCGGGGAAGGGGATTTGGACGAAGTGGGCATCTTGGTAGCCGATCCAGTCTTTGAGTCCGCCGATGCCGCCTGCGAATTGTGATCCGAGGGTTCTGCCGTGGAAGGCATTGTCGAAGGTGACAAAGACATTTTCGGTTTTGCCTTTGCTTTGGGCATGGGATCGGGCGAGTTTGATACACAGTTCGGTGGCTTCAGAGCCGGTGGACATGAGCATGACTTTGTCGTCTGGTCGTGGGGCGACGGTTTGGAGTAGGCTGGTAAGTTCGCCACGGATTTTGTGTGGGAAGCAGTAGCTGGTGAGTAGGCCGTGCTGTGCGATTTCGCTGATGGCGTCTCGCATGGCCTTGCGGCCGTGTCCTGCATTGGTGATGAGGACGCCTGAGGTCATGTCGATCCAGCGGTTGCCGTAGGCATCATAGACGGTGGCTTTTTCAGCACGGTCCCAGACGATGGGAGGTTGACCTTCCATACAGATGGGTTCGGTTTCCCGGAGTTGTGTGAGCAGGGGTGCCATGTCTGGGTGTGGAATGGCAGATTGAATGGTTCGGAATTCGGTTTTGACTTGAGGGACATCGACAGGTTGAATCGGATATGCATCGCCCATGAGAGTTCTCCTTGCATGGGGGGCCGGGGTGGACGTGATGGTTTTATGAAAAATCATCACGGCACACGCCTCTAGGCATCGCCACGCGGCGATCGACGCACATGTGCAAATTGTCTCTATCACTTCACGGCTCAGAGGCTGTGAAGTCTAGCCCAATATTATAGGCTTGGTTTGGTTTTAAATTCAACCCCTGAGCCAAAAAAGCAGGGCCATCGCATCTAAATCATGCCTTTCACAATTTTGAGCAGGTAATCGTGATTCCATCCACATTGGAGGCGTTTTGATTGAATGCCCACCTTCAACGTCTTCTCGTTTTTCAATAAATTCTGACTGAATCGTCG
>JAJRRC010000095.1 GCA_024279865.1 Planctomycetota bacterium
CGCACATGTGGGGAGGCTCTACCTTTGAATCGGCTGCAAGCCGATTGAGGGGTTCGAAGGGGAGGCGCAGCCACCCATCGCCAGCCTTTTGGCAGCCAAAGCATCGCGTGGCCACAAAAGTATGCTGGCCACTGACACTAAGCCAGCCCGACTTCCGAATAATCCTCATCGCTCAATCCCCGCTGCAATCAGCATTGATGGGATGACGTCGCCATTGGTAATTAATGCCTCAATCTGGGCTTTGCTGATGTGCATACACATCGGGTTGCGGTTCATGATCCAGTCTTTGCAGCGCGCCAACGAGGCCCGCAAAACCAACTCGTTGGTTTTTGCCTCCTCGCTCCGTGCCGCCACATAGTCCTCCCAAGACGCCCCGCGAAACCAGTTATCTGAGAATTTGACTTTACCGCGCGTGTATCCCGCCGTGGTTTGGGCGTAAGCCTGAACCGCTGCGAGAATGTCCTCAGGTGCTACGCCTTGCGAAATCGCTTCGTCAAAAATCTGCTGACAGGTTTCCTTGTTCCGCCTCCGGTCTTCAGGAAACGCACCCCACGCGGCTTCAAATTCTTTTGAAATTAAATCCTCCTCCTCTCCAGCGCGCTTGCGCGTAGGTGGTTCAAGGATGGTTAAGGGATGGTTTGGGGTTCGTGGTGAACCCTCTTGGCGGTTCACTGTGACCCCTCTTGGGGGTTCACCCTGAACGGGGGTCACTGTGAACCCCGTCACCTCATGCTGTTCTTTGGTCAGCGGAAGCTCCGCCACTTTGTCCAAATTGATGCAATATTCCACGGTGAAACCATGGCTATTATTCCGCCGTCCAGTCTCAACAATAATGCCCTCACTAAGGAATTGCAGAAACACCCGCTTCACGGTGCTTTTACTCAACTCCGTACTTTGCGCCACCGTTCCCTTGGAGCACCAAATTCCCGAGCCATCATCGCTGGCTTTGTCAGCCAAAAAGGTGATGACCTGCTTGCGTGTGGCTGAGCCGAATTTATGGCTGGTGCAAATCGAGGCGACGTGAAAGCTCATGGCATCACCTCACTTAGCATAAAGTCCTGTACGCGAATTGTAGGAGTATGGCTTGCTTTTGACGGAGTATCTGGAATTATTCTGGAAAACGCCCATTCGACAGCAAGCCGAAATACACGTAACCCATTGAAAAGATTGGTGCACCCGTCGCGATTCGAACGCGAGACCTCTGCCTTCGGAGGGAGGGGATACTATCAATCATTATTGTGATCTTTCAATGGGTTAGAGGGGTTGTTGCGTTCGGCTTGTACGCGCCCTGTACGGATAGCCGACATGATCTTTTCGTCTGCGCCATCTGGATGCGCATAGGTTTTTAGCAACATTTGAGGGTCGGCCCACCGACCAACCTTCGCGACAGTGACAGGGTCAATTCCTTGTCTCACCATCATTTCAGTTCCAAAACCATGTCGCCCAGCCGCATGTGGCATGATGACCTCGATTTCA
Organism: Planctomycetota bacterium; assembly: GCA_024279865.1. Classification (GTDB taxonomy): domain Bacteria; phylum Planctomycetota; class Phycisphaerae; order Phycisphaerales; family Phycisphaeraceae; genus JAJRRC01. The sequence goes on from JAJRRC010000095.1 coordinate 1,477, forward strand.
GCTTTTACGCAGGTGTGCTTCCAAGTCCGATATATTCCATCCCGCCCTTGATAGCCGAATAGGCGATCTGACAAGACTTTACCCTTTGCTTTTCGTTGCGTGTAGCGAGGCGTAAGCTTTGCCAATATGGATACAAGCTCTGGTGATAGCGTAACCCACATCGCTTCAACGCCCTTTGCTTCCGGCATCCAAACTCTTGCGCGCGAAACATCTAAGTCTGAGAACCGAATGGAAGTGGCTTGTGAAATACGTGCTCCGGTTTCAAACATAAAAAGAGCAAGGGCACCGAGGTGTTCAGGGGCTACTTTCACGAACGCGTTTATCCACGGCCAGGAACCAGGTGTTTTTTCCGCACGACTGGATTTGTTGCGTTTGCGGTCTTGTTCAAGGCGTTCAGCTTTTGTATAAGATTTCACCTTTAGTGGAGCGCACAGCCCCAATTCATGGGCATTGTTAATCACTGCTCGGATTGGGGAAACAATTCGTTTTTGCCAAGTGTCGGTGCCATTGTCTGGCTGCAATTCATAACCAAGATTGCGAACATATTTCGGCGTAATTTTATCAATTTCAAGTTCGCCAATGGTTTCCACAATAGGGATAAGCGCCTTTGCGAACTCGGGTTTGGCTTTATAATGAAGCACGGCTTCAGAAAAGGTAATTGATATATCATCCCCCCCATAAAACCTGCGCAATTCTTCCTGTTGAAAATGATTTCGAACCGCTATTGCGCTTGCTTCCGAAGACTTGTGAGTGCTTTGTCTGTAGTATTTGCTGTCCGGTAGTGCGTCGATCCGGCCTTTGAACCAGTAGGTGTCGTTTCTTTTGTAGAGCTCAAGAGGCATGTGTTGTCCTTCAGAATGTCCGTAAGTTGAATTGATGAAATGAGCATCGTGCGGCCGAGCAAATAATAGTGCCCAAATTGGCGCGCGACGCGCCGAAGTGTTCGTGCTGAAATGGTGATCCCTCGTGCTTGAAGGCACACGCACCACTCCTCAGGAGATTTAAGGTCGCTAAAATCAATAGCCTCGGCGGTGGCGATAGACATGTTGTGGTTCCTTATGTAAGCTAATTGCAAGAAGGTGCATTGAGTTCACCTTATACCGCAATATGTTGCATGATAACGCCAATGTCAACAGTTTAGTGAAAGCTGGATAAACTATGAGTAAAGACAATAAAACAAGTCTAATTGTGGAAACTGGGGAGTCGTACACCCTGTCGAAATCTGAAACCGAAGCCGTCGAATCATGCAGGTTTACAGTTTCAGATGGCTTGGCATATCTGAGATCAGAAAAAGGGCTATCGCAGCCAGAAATGGCAGCTCTAATGGATGTCTCTTTGAGGAGCTATCAGGGGTACGAAAAAGGAGATAGAGCGATACCCGTAAATGCCATCGAAGAACTATTCCGCAATGCCTCAGTTGATTTAAATCAGTTATTTACTGGCTCTAAGCTTCTTCCTACTGGTTCAGACATTACTCGGCATGTATCCATAATATTGGCTGCCGACAGATTTTTGAGGAACAGCAACACAGATTTATCAGATGGCGCGAGAGAAGCTATAATTTCAACCTATCTAAAAGTTACGAACAATTTTCTTTTTTTCGAGGAAAGCAAAATCCTCCCGATCGTTGAGATGTACCACAATTCAAAGGAAATGGATTAGCCAACGAATCGAACTATAAACGAGTGGAGCACTTTGTCTGCCCACGCTCCGTCCCCAGATAGGGCCAACATTATTTTGCTGATGAGTCGCGATCACCACCTGGACTTTCAAGTGAAATCATGGCATCCTAGCAAAACCCGAAGTTAAAAATGAGTCTATCTTGCAACTTTTGAACCCACATCGCGAAACAAGCCAACTTGTCACTGAGACATCGACGACAAAGAGCCACTATACAATGGTGGATTTGTTTGCCGGATGTGGCGGGCTTTCGCTTGGGTTTGAAAACGCACAGTTCACTCCTGTATTCGTCAATGAATTGAACAGCGATGCTTTGAGCACCTATCTAGCCAACCGCCATCACATGTTAGGCGGCGAAGACTTCGCAGAAAACCGTGCCTTACATTCGAATGATGCTCATGAGTTGCAAGGTGCACGGCTCGAAGCCATGATTTCCGACCTTTCTTCGATCAACGAAATCGATTTTCGTTTTGATACTCTGGCGTCTGCAAGAGGTGGAGCCGGCAGCTCTTTAGATGTTTTGGCAGGAGGGCCTCCCTGTCAGGGCTATTCCGGCATCGGCATTCGCCGTTCCTATTCGGTCGATAGAAGTGAAATTCCTTCAAATCAGCTATACTCAAGAATGGCCAAGATAATTGGGCGTCTTCGGCCCCGTATTTTTCTATTCGAAAACGTGCGTGGGTTATTGAATGCCAAATGGACCAAAGAAGGTGCCGAACCGATTTGGCCTGATGTATTGGCAGAATTTCGGCGCATCAAAGGTTATGAAGTTCGCTGGTCTCTTGTCTTCGCAAAAGACTATGGAGTCCCCCAGAATAGGCCACGTGTTCTTCTCGTTGGGATCCGCAAAGACATACTAGAATCATGCGAATTTTTAGAACCAAACCGCCATCCCGAAGATGCTGTAAAGTGTGGATTTCTGCCCAAAGGCCAAGCGGGTTCTTATCCGGATTTATGTGATTTGCTGGGAGATTTGGTCGATACTGAAGTGCCAGACATACTTCGCTCTGGGAGCTTCAAATCCGGAAAATTCGAAACAACTTCCTACCCCAAACGCGCTTCTACCGATATTCAAAAACAACTTCGCCAAGCACCCGAATGGAACGCCAGTATGAAGGTGAAGCTAACCGATCAAGAGTATAGCAAGCACAAGCCGGCGGTTGTGGCAAAGTTTGACCATATGCTTGCCAATAATGGC
>JAJRRC010000096.1 GCA_024279865.1 Planctomycetota bacterium
GAAAGGAATATCTAATGGCAAAACGACGTCAATTTTCAACGGATTTTAAGGCGAAGGTTGCCCTTGAAGCGATTCGAGGCGAACTCACCCTCGCGGAGATTGCTCAAAAATATCAAGTCCACCCCAACATGATCGCTGGCTTTCCGGGGCTTTCCGGGGCTTCCGTGGGAGCTAAATATCCCTTTGAAAAACTTCCGTGGGGGTTATGCTGCTTGGCGCATTACTTGGGGTTGACTCAATAACAAATCGAGCATGGGGGCCAAGCGGGCGGACCAGGTGTAGCGTTGTTCGACGCATTGGCGGGCTGATTGGGATAGCTCGTGGCGGCGGGAGGGACTGGCTAAAATACCATCAATGTGGCGAGCCCATTGTGCAGGGGAGTGGCCGACTAATAGATGGGTGCCGTCCATGGCATCAACGCCCTCGGCAGCTTGAGGTGAACAGACGACTACGCGGGCGCAGGCCATGGCTTCTAGGACTTTGTTTTGTACGCCGCGAGCAATGCGCAGCGGAGCGACCACCACGCCAGCCTCGGCCAAGTACGGCCGCATGTCTGGCACGGACCCGACAACCTCTACGCCAGGGATTGTATTTAAATCACAAACCTGACGAACAGGATCGCGGCCGACAATTTTGAACACGGCGTTCGGCATCGTCTGATGGATCAGGGGCATGACTTCACGGGCGAACCATGCAGCGCCTTCAATGTTCGGCCGATAGTTCATCACGCCTGTGAACAAAATGGTTTGACTGGCTGCATCCGCCAATGGTTTGAAGTATTGAAGATCCACGCCGTTGCCGACGACGGACAAACGAGGGTTCTCGCCCACATGGTGACGGTACGTTTTGTATTCACGGTCACTGACAACGGTCATGGCATCAAAACAATCATGGACGCCTGACTCAATTTTTCGTAATTGACGGGATTCATGCGTATAAATCCAACGGCGGGGGGGCAAACTATTCATCGCGTAGCCTGCCCATTTGACGCTATCGACATCGACAAGGTCCATGACGTGCTTGGCGCCCTTTTGATTCATGGCTGAGGCGTGTGGAATCAAACGCGTATAGCGAACCATGCCAGAACAAAAAGTTAATACCGCGTCAAACGGCTGCTCGGTTTGCCAAGCAGTAATGGTGGCTGCAAGTTTTCGGTCATAGTGATACTCAGGGGTCACGGCCCGGCCACGCAAAATAGCACCGGCGGCGCGGCAACGGCCAGCCCATCGACTCAACGGCACAATCGCAAGCTGACGAGTCAACCCATGCAACACACGGTTGGTATCCAAATTGACAGGCTCATCCGCCAGCGTTGCCAGCGAAACCTCTGCATGTTCAGCCAATAGCTTGAGCAAGTGATAACTGCGGATGCGGTCGCCACGGTCAGGCGGATAAGGAACCCGATGGGTCAACATCAACACGCGAGGCAAAGAAGAATCAGTCATAAACCCAGTTCCCTATACTAAAACAACGCCGGCAATTTCGCAGCCATGCTTGATCAAACAGGCTTTGGCACGATCCACATCAGGCCCAGGCGTGCGATGTAACGCCACCGCCAAAACCGATTCGTCACACAAACGACCCAGCACGCACGCATCGTGATTCACGTTCAACGGCGGACTGTCCAGTACCACATGGTCAAACAAATCTTTGCACCGATTCAATAAAATCGGCAACTTCGGGTCCGTCAGCAAAGTACTTGGCGGGGTTTTACCCATCACGCCTGCGGGGATGACCCAGATGCAAAGATTGTTGGATTCCGTTTCGATTCCGGGCAACTGGACTTCATACATGATGTCATCAAGATTCTGAACGCGGCCTTCTAAAAACGCAGTGAGGCCAGCAGGTTCCGAAGGCAAATCAAACCAGCGATCAAACGATGGCGAAGTTAAATCCGTTTCAATGAGCAAGACACGCGTCTGAGGCATTTGAGTAAAAGCAAGACCCAGATAAATGGCGCAAGTGGTGCGACCTTCCCCTGTTGCCGTGGAGGTCATCAGATGGGTTTGTAGCCGTTGTTCACATGCGCGGCTAAGCAGTTGAAACCGCACCGCATCAAATTGTTCCAAGCGCGACAGGTCCAGGTCCTTTGAGAAACGCACGCTTGAAAGCTGTGGGGTACTCGGCAGGGCTGTGGTTTGCTGTTCCATCTGCATCATCGCGGCATAGACATCACCCATGAGCCAGTACCTCCTCCAACGCGATCATCGTCGGTTCAAAGGCTGGCATGTGTTTGTCAATGGCTCGCTGAACCATTTTGGAATCAATCAATCGGGCCTGTTGGGTAAAGCCCACCAAAAGTGCATTGTCTGCGATCAGGTTGACCACGCGGGGGACACCCTTTGAGCGTCGATAGATGATCTCGAGTGCGGCTGTGGTGAAGTCCACGTTGGGGGTTCGCTGACTGGCGCGGATTAAACGGAAGGCCATGTAATGCGCCATTTGCGTTTGGGTCATCGGTTCAAGGTGGCCGTACATCGCGATGCGTTGGGTGAGCGGGCCGAGGCGTGGATGTCGCAAGACTTCCGCGAGTTCGGGTTGCCCCAAGATTAAAAGTTGGATTAGTTTGTGGGTTTGATTTTCCAGATTGGTGAGCAATCGCAATTCTTCGAATGCTTCAATGGCGAGCGCTTGGGCTTCATCAATGACCACGGTGACGGTTTGTCCTTTGTGGTGTTGTTCGATGGCAAAGCGTCGCAGGGCGGTGAGGATGCTGGCCTTGTCGGGTTGGGGGGGGAGGTCCAGTCGTAATTCAGCACAGATGAGGCGGAGTAGTTGTTCGCCTGTGACGCGGGTGTTGTTGATGGTGGCGATGGCGGCATGGGGGCCGAGGTGGTCGATGAGTGAACGGATGAGCATGGTTTTGCCGCACCCGATTTGGCCGGTGATAAGCGCAATGCCTCGCCGTTCTTTGACGGTGTAACGCAGCTTGGCGAGTGCTTCGGTGTGCTGTTCAGACTCAAAGAAAAATCGCACGTTGGGCGTGTTGGCAAAGGGGGATACTTCAAAACCGTAGAAAGATTCATACATGACGTTTTTTTTAGTCCAAGGCCACCTGTTGGGTTTGTACCGGCTGCGGTGAATGAATCTGGGGATTCCATTTGATTGTCTGAGGCCAATGCACCACGCCAAAACTGA
>JAJRRC010000097.1 GCA_024279865.1 Planctomycetota bacterium
TATCAGTTGTCAGTAAGAGGGATCGAAGTCCAAGGTGATTGAGTGATCTGTTCCATCGGATTGACCCTGTCAATCCTGTCTAAAAAAACTTTCCCCCGGCTTCCCCCGGTCCCACTCTTACTGATAGCTGATCGCTGATCGATTTTGACGCAAATGCCCGCAAATATTGTCACACCCTTCACCACAAAGGACGCGAAGATCACGAAGTGCTAGAAAACCCAAGGCTTACCGGGTCTCTTTTGCCTACGAATACCCCCTATTCTCTTCCCCCCTGCTTGCCTTGGGTATTCTTCGTGGCGAACAATCCTGATCTTTTTTTCGTGATTTTTGGTGCTTTTTGTGGTTATTTATGTCTTGGCAAGCACTAGCGGGCCTCAATGACCTTGATCTTCAAACGCCCAATCAACGGCAACATGCGAACCAAATCATTCATGGTCTGCCCTTCATCGGTACTGCTCACCCCCAAAGCAATATGAGCTGCATCAAAACCCGATGAGCCGGGCAACGTGGCATCTAGGTCGACCCATCGCCCGTTGAGCCAAGCCTGGGTCCACATGTGGTAGCCAAAAACCCCTTCTTGACCCAAAAAACGATCCACATAAATCAGCCCCGATACCACACGACTGGGAATCTCAATGCCACGCAACATCGCTGCCAGGAGAACGCCATGCTCTGAACAATCACCTTGAGCGGTTTGAGCAACTTCACTGGCTGTGGCAAAACCGACGGAGAGATCTTTGGTTTCAATAAATTGATGAACGAATTGCCGCAGGCGTTCTGCTTGCTGTGCAGCGGGCAATTTGGCGGGAAGCGCCTTTTGAATCAATTTCATGACAACGGGATCTTCATGATTCAAAATCGGCGTCGCTCGCAAATAAGAGGCCTCCGGAGCGGCCCCCTGAATCGCAGCCTGCTTGCCTGCTTTTGAAGTGGGGCGAGCCAAATCAACTTTCACACGAACGTGGTGATCATCCTTCCATTGCACGGTTTGCACGGACGTGGTCAAAAGGGCCTGGCGTGTCACGGGCAAAGCCTTGTCGTCTGCCGTGATCGACAAATCATACGTCGCACGTCGCAAGGTACGAGGCTTGAGCAACGGGCGATCCGGCTGAATCATCGTCGAAACAAGCAGTTCAGGCGGATTGGCCTGCTGGGTCGCCAATTGTTTGTCTGCCAAAACCACGGTCAAATCCATGCCTGGCATGGGAGACAGGGTGGTTTTCAGAGCCCCACCCTGCTCATCGGTCCAACTCCGCGTGACCAGGCCAGGCATGATCGACATCTGCGTGTCCCAAACAATCGACGGGACCACCTTGCCCATCACCTGTACATTTTCACGACCCACATAATTCATGGTCACCTCCAACGGCACCGGCCCTGAAGATGGCTCCAATGTCCAAAACTTAATCTGCTTGACACCCTGAGCAATCTGCTTTTTAAGCAATTTTTCAACTGAACCCGGCGTCAGCCACGTCTGCTTGGGTAAAGGTAATTGCTGACGAAGCGTGCGCCCCCCCTGCTCCGAACGAATCTGAATCTCATGCTCCGTGAACACAAACGTCTGCTTCATCGCCAACTTGCCCAACGTCTGACTCACCACCGCCTCCAAAGGCTTCCCCCCCAGCGTCTCCTTAAAACGTGTGGCCATCGCAATCTTGATCTGTACTGCCCCGCGACGCATGGCAAATTCTGTTTCCGTCACCGAAGTGAGGACCCCATCCTCTTGCGTCATGGCTTGACGTGACCAACCCGCAGGCTGGCCTGACATCAACAATGAATACCATCGCTCATGCGACTGGGCGGAGGCCATGCTGGACGCTAGAAAAATGACTGTCATGCAAAGAAGATGCTTCATAGCCCCTATTCTATACAAAAAACAACGATCTAACCCGCTGATCTTTGCACCTTCACAAAGCACAAAGTCCTATAAAACCCAGCATTGCACACAAAAAAGGCAAATAGAACCTCTTTTTTACGCTGGCATCGTTTTTGATAATAGTCTTTTCAGAACTGGCGTGCATGCAAAATAGTAGTAAAATAACCTTTCATTAAGTAGTCATCCCTATCGCCTCTCGACATGCTTTTTTTCGGGATATCAACGACCCTTGATCCGGGATGCTTCGGGGTCGGCATCAGGAGGAATTGAACATGGCAAAAGCCACAAAAAAAACAGCGACCAAATCTACAACCAAAACCAAGGCGAAAGCGAAAACCACAGCCAAAAGGAAAGTGGTCAAACGCAAAGCCAAAGTAACCAAAGCAGCCGCACCAAAAATCACCATCATGTTGACCCATGATCAAATTGCCGCCCGCGCGTATGAAATCTGGGTCCGCAAAGGTCGCCGATCTGGTGATGATGCTGCCAACTGGGATGCTGCAAAGCAAGAACTACAAGCCTCATCCTAAAGCACGTTGTCTCTTTTACAACATGCTGTACCACCTTGGATTGAGGGGGTGGCGCGATCGTTGCGTTCTGAACCAATCAGGTTGTGTTGGGAAGCAAACAAAGGGAGGGAGTCCGGCCCTGCGGCCCCCGGAGGGACCTTATACCAATCCCACAAAAAACTCACATGAATGATTCTTCGCGGAGACTGATTTGATAAGGCTTTATAAAAACCTCAGCGCGTACATCATAAATGCGATACATCTGACTCAATGCTCAAAGCATTTTTTCTAATCTGTACAATCCACGCCCCTCTTGCATCAATACCTACCACCTACTTTCATGGACAAATTTTATTTTTTGTGCCTTTTTGTGTTTTTTGTGGCTATTGATTCTGCTCTGCATCTTCTGGAAAACAGCAGAATCCGGCCCTTCAGAATACTTCAGAACTCGGCTTAAAGAACCCTTGCAAAAAAAATGACTGGATTCACTTCCGCAAGGAAACTTCCGGGGGGTTAGTCGTCTTCGTCTTCGTATTCTTCTTCCTCTTCCCAGACACCCATGTCACGGAAGTCATCGAAGGTCCGTTTGTTGAATGCTTTCATAAAAGCATCGCGTCCGGTGATGGTTCCTTCTTTGAATAGCTTCATGATGGCTTGATCCATCAACTGCATGCCATCGGCTTTTCCAATTTCGATCATGGAGACAATCTTGCTGACAGCTCCTTCGCGGATCATGTTGGAGAGGCCTTCTTTTTTCAGCAGGATTTCATGACATGCCACGCGACCGCCTCCTACTTTTTTCAGCAGGAGTTGGGATACGATCCCTTGCACACTTTCAGAGAGCATGGTGCGAATCATGGGTTGACGACCAGCGGGGAACACGTCGATCACACGGTCAATGGTTTTGGATGCTGAGTTGGTATGCAAGGTTCCGAAAACGAGCAAGCCTAGTTCTGCTGCGGTTAAGGCTAGGCCGATGGTTTCAAGGTCACGCATTTCGCCAACCATAATCACGTCGGGGTCTTCGCGGACAGCCGCCTTCAACGCACTGGCAAAACTTTCACTGTGCTGGCCTACTTCGCGTTGGGTGATGACGGATTTGATATTTTCATGCACAAATTCGATGGGGTCTTCAATGGTGACAATATGTTTTTTGTAGGTCTGGTTGATCAAGTTGATCACGGCCGCGAGGGTGGTGGATTTACCGGAGCCGGTGGGTCCGGTGACGAGTACGAGGCCACTTTGGAGGTGTGCTAAATCTGCAACTGCTTTGGGGAGTTTCAGATCATCGGTCGTAAGGATTTCATCGGGAATTTGTCGAAAGACCGCCCCGCGGCCGTGTACTTGCCGAAGGTAATTGCAACGAAAACGAGCCACGCCTTCGAGGCCATAAGCAAAGTCCAAGTCGCCTTCTTGTTCAAAAAGTTTCCATTGATCCGCCAGGCAAATTTCCTGCATATACGTTTTAAGTAATTCTCCGGTTAACACGGGCTCGCCTTCAATGGGCAACAGTGAACCGTGAATGCGTAGTTTGGGAACGAGTCCTTCGAGTAAATGAAGGTCACTCGCGCCCGTTTCTTTGATCGTTCGAAATAGTCTATCGATCTGGGCCATGGGTTCCTCTGACTAACAACGTCTACTTGAACATTTTGGGAGTCTCTGCCACTCTCATCGCGTCTTCTTTGGTAATCAAACCTTGATCGATCAAGGCGATCAATGAATCATCCATTTTCACTTGCCCCTGCTTGCGGCCGGTCTGCATCAATGAGGGCAACTGGTATGTTTTGGCATCACGAATCAAGTTCGACACAGCCGTCACCACGTCGAGCACTTCTAGGGCCACCACGCGTCCTTTTCCGTCTTTTCGTCGTATGAGTTGCTGGGAAATAATCCCACGCAAGGATTCACTGAGCATGGATCGAATTTGTGCTTGCTGGTCTTCAGGGAAAACATCGATCACACGGTCAATGGTGCGGGCTGCACTTTTGGTTTGCAGCGTACCGATCACGAGATGGCCTGTTTCAGCAGCACGAATGGCGAGGGACACGGTTTCCAAATCGCGCATTTCACCGATCATGATGACATCAGGGTCTTCACGCAAGGCAGCCTTCAGAGCCGTGGCAAAGGAACCGGTATGGATGGGAACTTGGCGTTGAGTTACATTGCATTTTTGGGACACATGCAAAAACTCCACAGGGTCTTCGACGGTAATGATATGATCTTCACGCGATTGATTGATCAGGTTGATCATGGCGGCGGCAGTGGTGGTTTTGCCACAACCTGCTGGGCCAGTCACCAACACCAAGCCCTGATGGTATTCGGTAAAACGCGCCAGTGTTTGAGGCAATCCCAACGATTCCAGCGTGGGAATCTTGGTCGGAATCACACGGAAAATAATCGAAGGCCCACGGAACTGCTGCAACGCGTTGACACGAAAACGGCCAAGTCCTTCAAATTCCAGCGAGAAATCCAAGTCATGGGTTTTGAGAAAAATTTGCTGCTGATCATCATCCATAAAGCCCAGCACCATCTCCAAAGCAACATCAGACGCCAACGGCTTCATCTCCGTAAACACGAGTTGGCCATGCATACGAAAAAAAGGAGGTGAGCCAGATGTCAGATGAATATCACTGACGTTAAGCTCTACCCCTTTTTGCACAAGCTTCATGGCCAGGGGATGAATTTGACCTGGAGGAATCGGGCTCGCAACACGCCCTTCGCTATCTGACGCACCAACCGTCAATGTGTGGGCGGTCGTGGTAGAAGGCGTGGCAGAGGGCTTGGTCAATTCCGCGTTTTCATCACCCTTGACAATGGCGTGAACTTCAAAGTCATCGGAAATATCCAAGCGTTCGCTATCATTGATATGTTTGACATCTTTTTCAGTGTCATGCTCAGACGTATCGACCCATTCGACTTCATCAGCCTTGTGCAAATCATGTTCATTGAGGTCATCAACATAATTAAGAGCCAACGGAATGCTGCCATCATCTGACTCGGCAGGCGTAGCAGGCGTGGGAACCGGCTCGCCACGCTTGGCACATTCTTTGGCAAGTTTCTTACGGTACATCATGAGCAGTTTGTCTGCTACATGTTGTTCAAACATACTGCTGGCGACCATGCGTTCGAGGCATTGCTCGGGGTCTTGGCCATTGTCTAAATAGAAGTCCAGATCCTTTTCTGACATAAGTTTGTTATGCAGAACAATGAGTCTGAAAATTTGATGTGCAAGATCGGGCATAGAGAGTCCCATACTGAACAGAGACGTCGCACTCATACCTTAACGAGAAACATCGGTTGTCACAAGGGTTATGCAAGCTCTCGGTTATCGCACGCAATACGTGCGTGGTTCACGGTGGCCGCGTTGCCAAATATCATGCAGGTGAAAGGCGTCTTGCGTTTTAGGACAGTCCGTGCGGTAATGGGTCCCGCGTGATTCGTTACGCCACAGGGCAGCGGCCGTCATCAGCGAACCGACGAGCAGCATATTTTGCACTTCCCAGCCTTCGCGGGAGTCAAAAATTTTGTCCAGCGTATAACGTGCCCAAAAGTCAAACATTTCACAGACCTGAGCAAGATGTTTGCCGTCACGTTCAATTCCCACATGTCGCCACATCACACTTCGCAGACTTGACCGGACATCATTGAGGTCCAGTTCGGATCTGCCGGAGAGAGGCACATTGGAGACAATTTTGACGTGGCTATGTCCTGCCTCATCGAACATTTCAACACAGTGGCGGCCGCAGATTTCGCCGTAAACCAACCCTTCAAGCAAACTATTACTGGCCAAGCGGTTCGCCCCATGCAAACCCGTCGCAGCCACTTCGCCACAAGCGTATAGCCCAGGCAGACTGGTCCGCCCGGTTTCATCGGTGCGAATGCCTCCGATGAGATAATGGGCTGAGGGGTGAATGGGAATGGGGTCTGTTGCGGGATCGAGCCCAAAGCGGCCGAGCATTTGTTGGATACCGGGAAACCGTTTGGAAAAATATTCTGCTCCTAAGTGACGACAATCCAGAAAGACATGGGTGTGGCCGGTGCGGGCCATTTGGTTCAAAATTTCGCGGGAGACAATGTCACGGGGCGCCAGTTCAGCGAGTTCGTGTTTGCCGGCCATGAAACGTTCGCCGTTGCTGTCGATGAGATAAGCACCTTCGCCGCGTACTGCCTCGGTAATCAAAGCTCTCGCAGCCCCGGCAATGTACAGCGTCGTCGGATGAAACTGCATAAAAGCCATGTCCGCAAGCTCGACTCCTGCGCGATAGGCGATGGCAAGCCCGTCGCCGGTGGCAACGGTGGGATTGGTTGATTCACGAAAGACTTGGCCCGCGCCGCCGCTGGCAAGAATGGTTGCTTTGGCCCAGATCACTTGTAAGCCGTGTTTGGGATGATGGGTCATCACGCCCAGGCAACGGGGCGAATCGTCTTCACTGGTAATCAGGTCCAGCACAAAGCAATCGTCAAATAGCCGAATGTTTGCATTGGCTCTCACCGTACGATCTAACGTCACGGAGAGTTCTCGGCCGGTGGCATCACCGTCGGCATGAAGAATTCGGTGGGCGTTATGGCCCCCTTCTCGTCCCATGGCCAAGCGGTCGCCGTCGGTGTCAAAACGCATTCCCCAGTCACGCAGTTCAGCCATGCGGGCGGCCGCTTCACTGACCACTTGGCGCACCACGGGTTCATCACATAAATCCGCACCTGCAACTAGCGTGTCCTGGACATGCGCGTCCACAGAATCATCGGGGTCCATCACCGCCGCCACGCCACCTTGAGCGTGATAGGTGTTGGTTTGTTTGAGGTCTCCCTTGGCAACCACGATCACATCGCCATGAGCCGAGGCCGCCAAAGCAGCGCGTTGGCCAGCCACGCCTGTCCCAATGACCAAGACATCTGTAAAGACATGCGGGAGCAAGGCAGTCCGAAACGGGATCAAATAACGACGGTCTTCAAGCACACGGTCCATTTATAAGCTTTCAGCTATCATCGCAAACAGAAAAAGAGGGGCAATCACTTAGAAGTTACCTTCGCCATGAAATCCAAATGATGGCAAACGCACTTTTGATTCGGTCATGATTTTACGAATTTCACCGGGCGGTTCATAGGCAATCGTCCCGTTCACGACGTAATTGCTTTGGGCGTTCAGTTCAGAAGCCAACACCATCACGCCTTGCAAATGGACCACCTGCGTGCCATTGGCGGGCAAGGTGATATGCAGCTGATCTTCAAATGACATCAAAGAATGCCCGTTGACTCTCAAGGTAAATTCGCTGGAGATCAAAGGCAACGCCACCGCATTGGGATTTTCCAAGGTGACCACCACTTCAAACTTGGCAGCCTCGGCTGTTTTTTCTGTTAGCTGCACCGCCACCGATGCCACTACAATGGGAAATAGGTCAGGCGTGCGAAATTTCTTGTACACCTGACAACCACTCCCCCATAAGAGACAAACGCCTGCCACCGCCATCAATGTCATCCACTTTTTCATCATAACTTTCTGCTTTTTTAATCAATTAAACTTTTAAAAAATAACTTTTCACAACACTCCGTCAACTTTCAACCGTCACCGAACTGGGCAACGCAACCTCGACAGTCCCCTTCACTTGTGGGAACAAGATCACCGCCTCGATGACCATCCAAACTTCAAACGCCAACGTCGTGATCGCAATGATAATCAAGGGCCAATTTTTATCTTCTGCTTGTAACCAACCCGGCAGCGTCAACCACATCGCCCACGCAGGCATGATTAACATAAACAACAACGGTAAAATAAGAAAGAAGATCGGCTTACTCCGTCGCCACAGGTAAAACGTAATCACCATAAACGACAACCCGCCAAGCAATTGATTCGTCGCACCAAACATCGGCCAAAGAAGCAAGCCCCCCTTGCCCGCATTGTCCCAACTCCATATTTGACCCGCCGGCGGCGAAGCTGCCATCAACATCGCAATCAATATCGCAAAAAGGGTCGCGCCATGTTTGTTTTGCAACAAGGCCAGTGGATGCCAACTTGGCGAACCAGTTTGTGATTTGGTTTTTGAAGAGGCAAACGTGGCAGCCAATTCTTGAACGACATAGCGTTGCAAACGACAAGCCGTATCCAACGTCGTCCCGGCAAAGGAGGCAACCAAAACCCCCATCAAAGCAATCGCCACTGCGGGAGACATTCCCAAAGCTTTAAGAAAATTAGCAGCTCCATCGACAAACGCCCCGACCTTGGCACCCAAGCCCGCTGCGGTATTCCACGAAGCATAGCGAGAAGCCCACGCTTCTGTTCCGGTTAAAACGCCACTTTCAGTGGCCACCCCCAAGCCCAGCCCAGCCACACATGCACAGATGACCAGCGTGGCTAAGAAGCCTTCGGTGAGCATCGCGCCATAGCCCACAAATCGGGCATCGGGTTCATGTTCAAGTTGTTTGGAACTGGTTCCGCTGGAGACGAGGCAATGAAATCCACTGATCGCGCCACAAGCAATGGTGATAAACAAAAACGGGAAGATGACCGGAGCGTCTGCGGGTGTAAAATTGGCAGCAGGCGCGACAATTTCCAATGGTGGGCGGAGGGCTTCAGGGCCCACGGGCGCGCCGCCGAAGAAGGCGGCAACCGTAAGCCCCAAAACGATCAAGCCCAAGGCAGTCAGCAGCTGCAATGAATTGATGTAATCCCGTGGCTGAAGCAGTGTCCAGACAGGCAACACCGAGGCAACATACGAATAAACCAACAGCACAATCACCCACGTCATCACCGACCAACCGGCAAGCATGGCATTGAACTGGCCCAAAAATCCCACATCCCCCCAAACCACCGACAAATACATCAAGGCCAACGCAATCGCGGAGGGAACAAACAACCCCGCCCCCTTGCGATAAAGAAACACGCCGATGGCCATGGCAATGGGGATTTGAATGAGGCAAGGCAAAATCGATGTGGGATACATCTTAAACACCGCAGCAATCACCAAACCAAAAATCGCCAGAACAATGGTCAATGCCATGAACAAAATCAAAAGAAACAGTAATCTCACCCGGCGATTCACCACCCGGCCGGCAATTTCGCCAACGGTCTGGCCGTCATTGCGAAGACTCACCACCAACGCCCCGAAGTCATGCACCGCACCGATAAAAATACTGCCCAAAACGACCCATAACAATGCAGGGACCCATCCCCACATCACTGCAATGGCGGGGCCGACAATCGGACCCGTGCCGGCAATACTTGTAAAGTGGTGGCCAAAGACAATCGGCCGAGGGGTCGGCACATAATCCTGATCGTCACGCAAGCGATACGAAGGACAGACAAACTCGGCTGATAGATTAAAAATCCGATGCCCAAGCCACCGGCCATAGGTGTGGTACGCCACCAAGAAAGCGACCCCTGCTCCAAGGGCAATGAAAAGTGTCTGCATAAAAGCTGGCCTTATTCAATCCTACGAAACAAGGGGGATTTAAAAAAAAATCAGGGAACACTTCCGAGAAACCAGAGCAGAATGGGCAATTATAGCATTTTCAAACTACCCGCTTCTTCCCATGAACGTTTTACATCCCCTCGCTGAGCGAAACCCGCATGGCCTCGATTTCATCTCGCAAAGCAACAATCCCAGCCTTGGGGTCATCGCCCAGAACTTCTCGGCCTTGCCTTGGGGGACCAAATTGCAACCCAATTTTTTCACCAAACAACCGAGGCATTTTACGCGTTCTGGGCCACACGCCATACGCCCCTTCAATCGCCACAGGCACGACCATGGGATTGCTTCGCTTCATCAGGAGGGCAATACCAGATGCAAATTCACCCGTCTGGCCGTCATGGGTCCGGGCCCCTTCTGGAAAAATTAAAAGCATCTGCCCTTTTTCCAAAACAGTCATACATGATCGCATGGCCTGGAGGTCCGAGCTTTTCTGATCCACCGAAACAGAACGCACACTCTCCAAAACCCACCCCATAAACGCGCCCTTAAACAGTGTTTTACGAGCCATGGATCGAAAATAGCGTAACCGCGTTCCCATCGCCACAATCGGCGGATCAAAAAATGATTGATGATTGGAAATCAACAACACCGCACCGGTCTGAGGAACATATTCCTTGCCGACCACACGCAAACGGTAAAACAGCCTGAGGCCGATCCATGAATGAATCCAGATAAACGCCCACGTTAAACGGCTGCGGAGTGTCCAATTGTGATTTATTATTATTTTTACTTCTACTTTAGACATGAAAACCTTTACGAATTTTTCTGCCGTACGTCCTGCTCTAAACGATCAATCACCTGTTCAAGCGTGAGGTCTGACGTATCCACCACAATCGCATCATCCGGGCAAACCAAAGGGCCGTCGGCTCGATTGGAGTCGCGATGATCGCGTTCTAAAAGATCCTGGTAAATTTGTTCTTCATCTACTTGGCGACCGGTCTGGCGGATTTGTTTGGCTCGACGTGCTGCACGAATCCGTGGCGACGCATCGAGATAAAATTTGACCTGGGCATTGGTAAATACCACGGACCCTTGATCGCGGCCTTCGGTCACTAGGCGGGGATGCTCTTGGCCGATACGACGCTGAGCTTCAACCAACACGGCACGCACCGGACCCATGGCCGCCAAAGGACTCACGCATCCCGCCACGTCCGAATCACGCAAACGGTCTGTTAAATCGCGCCCATCGCCCCAGAGCCTTGGTGGACTGGCGGACCAGTCAAAATGCAAGGCTGCCTGGCGTGCCAACTGTTCCGCCGCGGCAGGCGCCTCTGGCAAGGACATGTCCAGTTGAGCTTCTAGACATAAAACCGCCACGCCCCGGTACATGGCTCCCGTATCTAAAAAAGCAACGTCCAGTCGTTTGGCGAGCTGTTGGGCGACGGCAGACTTGCCGCTGCCGGCAGGGCCGTCAATGGTGATGATTAATGATTCCATTATGAAAAAGCCTCGTTCTTTTTGGAGATTATGACTGCTTGGTTGAAGCAATACTCACTTGCACCAACTTGGCTTGTTGCAAATCTTGAGCCTGACCTGATTCCACGTAATCGCTGTGACAAAGTGCTTTGTCCCCCGTTTCACCTTCGACACCTTCGCGGGTTTTGGCAGCGAGGCGATGAATTTCTTCCGGATCTAAATTGCCTCGTTGGCGAAGGATTTCTCGCTGTTCATCGGTCAATGCAGCACTGACCTGCGGCTTGTCCCATGCGTAGGCTTCGTCTTTGCCTGAGAAAAACTCTTGAATTTCTTTGCTGATTCGCACGGAACACCAGTCGTGGCCACACATCGCACAAAAATCGGTATCCACGTCGAGGTCTTCATCGTGATACGCCCGAGCAATATCGGGGTCAAAGGATAGTTCAAAATGTTTTTCCCAGTTTAACGCAGCCCTTGCCCGGGTCAGTTCATCGTCACGATCTCGTGAGCCTGGGATGCCCAGAGCAATGTCTGCTGCGTGGGCTGCAATTTTGTAGGCCACGCAACCTTGCTTCACATCATCCTTCTTGGGCAAACCCAAGTGCTCTTTGGGCGTGACATAACAGAGCATCGACGCACCGTGATACGCAGCACTGGTGGCTCCGATGCAACTGGTGATGTGGTCATAGCCTGGGAAGATATCGGTAACCAACGGGCCAAGCACATAAAACGGAGCGCCATGACAAAGTCGGCGTTGTAGTTTCATGTTGTATTCGATTTGATCAAAGGGGACGTGGCCTGGCCCTTCGACCATCACTTGCACACCCTTGCGCCAAGCACGTTCGGTCAGACGGCCGATCTCGGCAAGCTCAAGTAATTGTAAATCATCCGTGGCATCAGCCAATCCGCCGGGACGGCAACCATCGCCAATACTAAACGTCACGTCGTACTCTCGCATGACATCACAGATTTTTTCCCATGCGGTATTCATGGGATTTTCCTGATTGTGATGAAGCATCCACTTGGCGAGCAAGGAGCCGCCACGGGAAACCAGGCCGATGAGGCGTTTGCGGGCGAAGGGGATATGGCTTTTAAGCAGACCTGCGTGAATGGTAAAATAATCCACGCCTTGCTTGGCCTGATGGACCAAGGTTTCGAGGATCATCTGCTCATTGAGGTCTTCAATACTGCGACCGAGGATCATGCTATAGATCGGGACCGTGCCGATGGGAACATTCCCCTCGGTGATTAGGGCTTCGCGGCAAGCGTCCAGATCGCCCCCGGTAGACAGATCCATGACGGTGTCGGCACCCCATTTCTGGGCCCAGCGAAGTTTTTCAACTTCTTCCTCAGTTCCTGAACTCACCGGAGACGCGCCCATGTTGGCGTTGATCTTGGTGGCTGAAGCGCGACCAATGGCCATGGGATCAAGTTGATGATTCAAATGCACGGTGTTGGCGGGAATGACCATGCGGCCAGCCCCCACTTCATCGCGTACCTGTACAGCGGTCAGATGCGGTTCTCGCTCAGAAACACGAGACATTTGAGGCGTGATGATGCCTAGCCTAGCCTGTTCTAATTGAGTAAGCGGCTCAAAACCAATAGAAAAATTGACCCTGCGAAAAGAGCCATCAGCCTGCTCAAAGCAAACCTCGTTGGCTTCAGGTTGAGGCATCACCACACAAATCTCGGTGGACCAGCCCTGAGGCAAAAAATCCCACGCGGTGTGATCCGAAGGTTGAGGCATCTGGGGCGTATCGGGTGAACTAAAAGACAACGCCCCGCCGATGTCCGGCTTATTGGCAAACGAACCGGGGGTCGTTACCTCTGAATCACTGCCCGGATTGCCTCCCACGGACGGATAGACCCACTGTTGATGATCATTTAATTTTGTCACGGCGGACTCCTTTTTTTAGCCACAGCCAAGCCCATGAGTATACACCAATTTCCCATCTCTTTAACCCGCCTGCACAGAGGCCCGCTTGCGTTACATGCCAAATCCTTTGAAAATAACAGGCCATGCCACAATGTATCACCGCCATTACCCCGACCAAACGTGATCCACTACGAGCGATGATCCGCGTCGATGGCAAAGTCGTTGCCACACTTACCCACAAAGCCATTGAAGAACTAGGCTTAAAAATAGACACCCCTTGGACCGAAGAACTGGCCCGCGTGGTGGGAGACGCTCGGTTTGATGACAAGGCTTACCGCTCGGCCCTGACAAGGCTAAACCGAAAGATGATGAGCCGGTTTGAACTTTTTCAAAAATTGCGACGAGCCGACCACCCCACCCCCTCTATTGACAAAGCTCTGGACAAACTTCAATCACTGGGGTTGATTGATGATCTGGCCTTCGGCCGCGCTTTGTTACGAGAATTACAACTTCGCAAACCGGCAGGCCCACGATTGCTGCGTTCTAAATTCATGCAAAAAGGGCTTGATCGCGCCCTTATTGAACAATTACTCTCTGAACATGAACAAGATCATGACGATACGGCCGCGGCCTTGAAGCTCGCCCAATCCAAACAAGCAAGCCTCGCACGACTCGACCCACAAAAAGCCAAACAACGCCTCTGGGGCATGCTCGCTCGCCGAGGCTTTCATTCAGACACCATCAGCGAAGTCATGCAAAAACTCCAGCAAGAGGCCTAATGTGCATCACATCTATAATATGTACGCATTAAGATTTTTATAAAGCCTTATCAATTCAGCCTTCGCGAATAACCATTCACACCCGTTTTAAATGGGATGGGTATAAAATCTTGCATTAAAGCCCCAAGGAACTTAATATCATCGCCATGACACACCCACCAGCGATTGATTCATTTAGTCACTACGGCCCCTTGGCGGTGCTGATCCTCATGGCAGTGGGATTCGGTGTCGCAAACCTGATCTTGACCCATATCATCGGCCCCAGCCGCAAGGGTGAAATCAAAGGCTCAACCTACGAATCAGGCATGAACCCCATCGGCACCGCACGACAACGGTTCAATGTGCGTTTCTATATCGTCGCCATCGCATTTCTGATCTTCGATGTCGAAATCGTCTTCCTCTACCCATGGGCAACCGTCTTCGGCGGCTTGGCAGATTCCAGCGGCCTGCCAGAGTTATTCCTCGCACGCATGCTCTTCTTTGTATTCACGACGATCATCGCCTTTGTCTATGCTTGGCGAAAAGGCGTTTTCCGCTACGACTAAAGCAACTTGCGTCAATGATCTCCACTTGTATTGGGGATCGGACGCGCACGCTGTAAGCGTGCAGCGATTCTCTGTCTAATCCCAATCGCCCCGCCTCTGAAGAATCCGACTCTTCGGAGGACCTCAGAGTTCGGCTTTACGTGATCGCATTTTGTGCCATTTCTTACCGTTGAATTGATCGCTTAAAAACATGCTGCAATGTCACTGCTGAATCCCCATAAAAAAACCAGCCCACGTTTGAGGTTCTCAAAACGTGGGCTGGCGTTAATTTTAATCAATTGTCTGCTTAGTCCAGATTCATTCGCATCAGGAACTCTGCATTGGTATTCACTTTTTCAAGGCGATTCTTGAGCAGTTCCATCGCCTCGACGACGTTCATGTCAGCAAGCACCTTGCGAAGCTTATAAACCAATTCCATCTCACGCGGGTCCATGAGCAATTCTTCACGTCGGGTACCTGAGGCAGCAATGTCAATGGCGGGATAAGTCCGCTTTTCAACCAAACGACGATCCAAGTGCAATTCCATGTTACCGGTGCCTTTGAACTCTTCAAAAATAATGTCGTCCATTTTTGAACCCGTGTCCACCAAAGCAGTGGCGAGAATCGTCAGCGAACCGCCATGTTCAATCGCGCGAGCAGAACCGAGGAATTTACGCGGCCGTTGCAGTGCATTGGCATCAAGACCACCGGAAAGAATCTTGCCTGAGTGAGGCATCTCTTGGTTGTACGCGCGGGCCATGCGGGTCAAGGAGTCCATCAAAATGACGACATGTTCGCCATACTCAACCATGCGGCGAGATTTTTCAATCACCATTTCACACACCTGCACATGGCGTGAGGTCTGTTCATCAAAGGTCGATGCGATGATTTCCACACCCTTGGGGGTGTTCTGACGGAAGTCGGTCACTTCTTCTGGCCGTTCGTCGATGAGCAGCACGATCACATGATTCTCAGGATAGTTGCTGATAATCGAGTTGGCGAGGCTTTGCATCAAAACGGTTTTACCGGTGCGTGGCGGTGCCACGATCAAGCCCCGTTGTCCACGACCAATCGGCGTCACCAGATCGACCACACGCATGGACAGGTCCCGTGGGCTGCCATCACCGCATTCAAGCACGAACCGTTCGAACGGATGCAAGGGGGTGAGGTCTTCAAAGTTTTTTACATCGTTGAGGTGGTCAGGCGGGTGGCCGTTGACGGCATCCACGCGGAGTAGTGCGAAATATTTTTCGGATTCCTTGGGTGGCCGAATGGTTCCCTGTACGACGTGGCCGGGCTTAAGGCCGAATCGGCGAATTTGTGACGGGCTCACATAGATATCGTCAGGTGAAGCCAAGTAGGAATATTCAGGACTTCGCAAGAAGCCAAAGCCATCAGGCAAGACTTCGAGAACACCCTCGCCGTACATGAGGCCTTGCTCTTGCACGCGTTTTTTAAGAATCTGAAAAATCAGTTCCTGTCTCTTGAGGCCTACGTAGTTTTCCACAGCCTCTTCTTGAGCGATGACGTGGAGCTCTTCGACTTCCATTTTCTGCAATTTTCGGATGGAACCATCCGCATGCTTGGCCTGCTCGTAACGAGCCTGTGTTTCAGCATCGAGTTGTTCATCGCTGCTATTGCCTTGGGGATTGTGTTGATGTTCTTTGCGATTGTAGTTGGGCTTATTAAATTTTCGCCTAGAACGGTAGGTTCGGCCGGACTTGCCGCCGTTACCACCGTTACCGCCGGACTGCGAGGAGCGGCCCCCATCGTGACGATCCCGTCCCCCGCCGTTGGAATGACGATTCCTCGACCCGTCGTTGGACTGGCGATCACGCGAGCCGTCGTTGGCGTTGCGATCTCGAGACCCGTCGTTGGACTGGCGGTCACGGGAGCCGTCGTTGGCGTTGCGATCTCGAGACCCGTCGTTGGACTGGCGATCACGCGAGCCGTCGTTGGCGTTGCGATCTCGAGACCCATCGTTGGACTGGCGGTCACGGGAGCCATCGTTGGCGTTGCGATCTCGAGACCCATCGTTGGAATTTTGCATTTGAGGACCATCGTTCGCAGACGATTCTTGAGGTGCTTTGTCCGAACGCTGTTCTTTGGCACCTTCGGCTACTGGGGGGGTGGGCGTAGGTGCAACCGTTTCGGCAGCTTTCTTTTGCGTTTTTCCAGCCGTTTTACCCTGATTTTTCGCGGGTGTTTTTTTAGCTGTCGATTTTTTAGCTGTCGATTTTTTGGTTGATTTTGCAGGGGATTTAACTGAAACCTTGGCCGGTGTTTTTGCCGACGTGCTTTTTGGAAGCGGCGTTTCAGTGGCTGCGGATGTGTCAGGCGTCTGAGCTTTGCTAGACGTCTTCTTTTTTCGTGTGGTCTTGGCCATGGCCAATGACTCTCCTTGCGTAAGTTAAAAATCAGGGGTAAAGGATGACGCGAAGCAGGCTTGATTCAGTGAATCTGAACCTCGTATCACGTCCTGTTTGTATGAAGCGAATCAGTCATTCGTCAGCGGGACGATCCCATGCTTTGCCGATTTGGATAAATGATTTTCTGGGTCTGCAAAACCGTAAGCAGACCCTAAAATCCATTGTGCTCAAATCGTCCGTTGGATAATTTGGGAAAGAACGCGGCGAACCTGATCAAAACACTCGTCCTTGGTGCCGCTGTTAGTCACTATATAATCGGCACGTTTGGCCTTCATGTCAAGTGGCAATTGATTTTTCTCTCGATTTATCAATTCTTCTTCGGTCCAACCGCGATGTTCAGCCAAGCGTTTAATCTGGACAAGGCGATCTGCCACCACGAATAAAGTCACATCCACTTGGGCCTCAAGCCCCTTTTCAAAGAGCAAGGGGCAATCCTCGACCACCGCACAAGCAGAAGGGTCATTCCGTATTTTTTCTCGCAAAATTGCCCGTTGCGTATGAACAAACGGGTGAATCATTTGCTCTAAGAGGTGGAGTTCTTCACTTTTTCCAAAGACACGCTGAGCCAGTGCGGCACGATTGATACGGCCCGGGGAAGACTCAAGGTCTGCCCCCCACCGCTCTAGAACCTGAGCGTGGATCAAGGGATCAGATATCGCTTGACGAGCCAGCGCATCTGAATCGATGATTTGGCAGCCGAGGGTTTGGAGTTGTTGAGCGACAAGACTTTTGCCACACCCGATGCCGCCGGCAAGTCCAATGATCGGTTTGTGGGGGGGGGGGGATTCATAAATAAAACACAAAGCCCACGTATTGAACAACGTGGGCCTTGTGGGGTGTCTTAATAAGATACGTTTAGATGGTCATGAATTCAAGAGGCTTTTTCATTTCCCCACACTTCCATCAACTGCAAAAAGATGACGATCATTCGCTGATGATGGCGTTGGCGTTGATCTAGGCCCTGTCCACGCGACAAGCCATCAAGATAGGTAAACAGCTCTGCGGAGTTGGCGGTGTAGTGGTTGTAGACTTCTGTGACCAGTCGATCGACATGCCCGCCATAGGCCGCCGCCAGGGTATCAAGCATTTTCTTAAAGGCGGCTTCATCCACTTTGCCATCGCCATGGGCATCGACTACTTCCTTGGCATGCTCCACTGCCGCTTGGATCTGGTTGATCAAACCTGCTTCAAGTTCGGGAATGACATCTTCAATAACTGCACTAATCTGGGTTTTAAGTTCTTCGACTAGACGAGCAGGCATCGCCCGAATCGCTTCCTCACCACGATCCATGGCTGTCGGAGCATAAGACTGCAAAGTCTCAGACAAGTCGGCGGTACTGGCATTGAGCTGATCATGGATATAACTTTCGAGGCTATAAACCACGACTTCAGAGTCAAAATCCGCCACTTTGTTATAAGCCACCGTCAGGTAAATCGCCATGGCCACCACGGCCACCAACATCACAATCAAGGTGCTGGTTTTGCGACGCTGAGCCGCAGCCACTGTCTGATCCAGTGCTGTTTGGAGCTGACTAATTTGATCTTCAATTGCTTTTATTTCACTCATTTTTCAATATCCTTCCAGACGCGATTGCGTCACTGATGTTTGGGATTTGTTTCAATACAATTGCAAGGCAAAACCATTATTTGCCAGGCATGCCAGCAGTCACATCCAACTCGTCAGACGTTCCGATGGCCATGACTTCATAATCCACATACATCAGTAATTCATGCACAAGTGCTCGTTCAAGCTCAAATTTTTCGATTCCGGTTGTGGGTGGAACCTCAAAACGACCAAAGATATCATGAACCCGAACCAATTCCTTCTGGAAGTAGCCTTCAGCTTTGGCCTTGACCTTCTGGGACTCTCTGTCCAAGCCTGCTACAAAATGTTCCATCACCTGCTCTGCACGCGAATCGGCCAGATAAGGGAAAGTTGTTTGAGTCTGTTTCTGCACCGTCAGTGCGGCTCGATGGGCGGTTGCTTGCAACTGTGACATGATTTCTGCCTGCAATGCTTTGGGAAGCTCGCGGAGATGCTTTTCGGCATCGGCACGAAGAACCGGAGCCAGTGTCTTCACCCGCTCTTGAGCCAATTCAGCATACACAGGAGCGGCCTCTTTCAATGCCACCGTCAAACGACGACTGGCTGCATCCACAATGCTAGGCAAGCGATCCATCAACTGCTGAGTCATCGTTTCACGATCAAAGTTCGCACGAACAGTGGTGTACATTTTGGTGCCGAACACCAGCATGATCACAATAATGACACAAACCAGAAGAATCATCTGCACACGGGCTGCACGCTGAATCTCCTGTAACTGTGTCAATTTTTGCTGAGCATCCGCAAGCGCACGCTCCAATGCTGACGTATCAGCGCAACACGCTTCCTGCTTAGGGGCATCATCTACCATCGGCAAAATCTCCTAAAAATTAGATATGAACCAAATCTGGAAATAACCAGATTGTCAAAACACGAACCACATATTGACATGGCCTGACGATGAGACAAACCCATCGCCCCCGGTCACACCAGCTTGTATTTTTAAGTTAAAAAAGCGAAATGCCCTTCAGCTATTTCTTAATACCTATCATTTTCACAAGATCAGCTAAAGTCATCCTGAAAATAAGAAACCCCAAAGGGAGGATGAAATGAGAATTGAGCTAACCCGTATGACCCTACTTCATTACGGCCAACATCGGCTATCGTATCCGACCTCTTGCGTCTGTCAATGGAATAATTCTGAAAATAATTATAAATATTCACCTCGCCGAAGTTGCCCAAACGCCATTCACCGCTCATAATTAACAATAGGTGGAGATTCGTGATACGTAACACGCAACTCCTTAAGCCTCACAGGCAACTCCCCCAACGGGAATGTTGAGAAAAAAAGTATGGGTCGAAAACGCCGTCGCTTAGGTGAAATCCTCCAACACTGGGGCCTTGTCACCGACGAAAAACTCGAAGAATCGCTAAAAATCGCTCAGGGGTCTCACAAGCGAATCGGCGATGTCCTTGTGCAATTGGACTACGTCAGCGATACCGATGTCGCAAAAGCGCTTGCCAGTCAGGCAGGCCTCGAATACATCGACCTCAACGAACCCGATGCCATCAACAAAGAGAACTTGACCCTTCTCCCGATGGATATTATTAAAAAATTTCTGGTCCTGCCTCTAGAAAAAACCAACGGCCGCCTCAAAGTGCTTGTCGGCGACCCCTTGGGACTCGATGTACTGGACAACCTGCGATTCCGCATGGGTTGTGAAATTGATATCGCACTAGCACCACGTTCACAGATCAGGGAGTTCCTCGACGAGATGCTCCGTGAAGACCGTCAGAGCATCGATCAAGCGGTGCGGGAAATGACCGTCGATTCCAGTATCGACCAACAGTCCATTGACTTGAACCTGACCCTCGACCGAGGCAGCTCGGTGGATGCCAAGGGCAATGCCGCTGATGCGGTGCAATCGCCGATCATTCGTTTGGTCAATCAACTGATCGCCAAAGGCGTCCAAAGTAGAGCCAGCGATATCCATGTAGAACCGATGGGCGATCGCGTCCGTTTGCGTTATCGCATTGACGGTGTCTGCCATGAACAAGATAAAATCCCCAAGCGAACCCAGTCTGCGGTCATTGCTCGACTGAAGATCATGGCGGGCTTGCGGATTGAAGAAAAACGGGTCCCGCAAGACGGCCGCATTAAATTGCGTGTTGATAACGAAACGGTGGACTTCCGTGTCAGTTGTTGCCCTGCGTATCATGGCGAAAGTGTCGTCTTGCGTATTTTGCGGTCTGATGCCGCCAAACTAGGTTTGGCAAAACTGGGACTGCATCAAGATACGCTCGATCAGTTCAACGGGGTGATTAGCCGCCCCACCGGCATTTTCTTGGTCACCGGCCCCACGGGTTCTGGTAAAACGACGACTCTCTACTCGGCCTTGGACATCCTCAATCGACCGGACACCAAAATTATCACAGCTGAAGACCCTGTCGAATACAACTTCGCGGGAATCAACCAATGCCAAGTCAATGAAAAAATCGGCTTGTCCTTCGGCATCGTGCTTCGTGCGATGCTTCGACAAGCACCGAACGTAATTCTGGTGGGCGAAATTCGTGACAAAGAAGTCGCCGACGTCGCCATTCAAGCTGCGCTCACAGGCCATCTGGTATTCTCCACCTTGCATACCAATGACGCGCCTTCTGCCATTACCCGACTCATTGACATGGGGGTCAAACCATTCCTTGTCGCCAGTGCCCTCCAAGCAGTCTTGGCCCAGCGGCTCATTCGTATGCTGTGCAGCAAGTGCAAAGCGCCCGATACGCACCCAGACCCCAAGGAATTGGCAATCCTCGAATTTAAAAAGTCAGACATCGCAGGCCACACCATTTACAAACCCGTCGGTTGTGCAGCCTGTGGCGATACGGGCTATCGCGGACGTGGAGGCATCTATGAAATGATGATCCTCAATACAGAAATCCGCGAACTGGCGTTCAAGCGAGCCCCCGTCAACCAAATTCGAGCAGCCGCCCTCGCCAACGGCATGCGGAACCTCCTCGGAGACGGCAAACTACGAATTCTTGCAGGTAACACCACGACCGGCGAATTGGTGAAAATCGCCCAAGCCGAAGGCGTCATCGAAGTCGACGAGGGCGAAGACGAAGATTAAGATTCAAGAAGTTCTCAGTTATCAGTTGTCAGTAAGAACAGAAGGCCCATCCATCTCGTTAAAAACAGGACCCTCTTTTAAAATTTTTCTCATTTTCCCCTCTTGCTGATGAAGGCTTGCTTTTTTAAAAAAAGGTTGTTCCCATGTCCACCATTCAGATTGACCGATTGCTCGATACCGCGATTAAACAAAAAGCAAGTGACCTCCATCTGACCGTGGGAAAACCGCCAACCTTGCGGATGAAAGGTCGGCTCATTGAATTAAAAACCAAAGCCCTCGAGCCCAGCGATACCGTGGCACTCATGAAACAAGTCGCGCCAGAACGCACCGAAATCGAAGTCCAGGAAGACGGCGGGTCGGACTTCGCAATCTCGTGGGGTGATACCCGATTTCGTGTGGCTGTCTTTAAGCAAAAAGGCAATATTTCACTGGTCATGCGACGTATCCCGTCAGATTTGTTGACCTTTGAGCAAATTGGCTTGCCCACGATTGTGACGGAACTGGTTCGCCGCCCGCGTGGCCTGTTTCTGGTGACCGGACCAACCGGCTCAGGTAAAACCACCACACTGGCATCGATGCTCAACTACATCCGCCAGAATTTTGAACGCCACATCATCACCATCGAAGATCCGATTGAATATTACTTTCAACACGACCGTTCGATTATCAATCAGCGTGAAGTGCATACCGATGTCCCAAGCTTTTCCGAGGCCATCCGCCGAGCTCTGCGTCAAGACCCTGACGTGATCCTCGTGGGCGAAATGCGCGACCTTGAAACCATCGAATCCGCCATCAGCGCCTCAGAAACAGGTCATCTCGTATACGGCACACTGCATACCAACGGTGCTGGACCGACGATTAACCGTGTGATTGATGCCTTCCCAACCAATCAGCAAGAGCAAATTCGCGCTCAGTTGAGTGTAACCCTCCTAGCGGTCCTCAGTCAGCAACTGATGCCTCGCCTCGACGGCGGGATGGTGGCAGCCTACGAATTTATGCTCGTCACCCCCGCCATCGCCAACCTCATCCGTGAAAACAAAACCTTCCGCATCGACTCCGCCATCCAGACCGGACGCAAGTTCGGCATGCGACTACTCGATGACCATATCTGGGAACTCTATGAACGAGGCATCATCAGCCCTGATGAAGCCGTCGATAAGTCCCGCAACAATGAACTGATGGCAGAAAAAATCCATCAAGCAGGCGGCAAAGTCGGACGCCCAGAATGGGATGAAACAGAGGACGCTCCCGCTGCTGAGTAAAAACGGGTGTGACAATATTTGCGGGCATTTGCGTCAAAAGCGATCAGCGATCAGCTATCAGTAAGAGTGGGACCGGGGGAAGCCGGGGGAAAGTTTTTTTAGACAGGATTGACAGGGTCAATCCGATGGAACAGATCACTCAATCACCTTGGACTTCGATCCCTCTTACTGACAACTGATA
>JAJRRC010000098.1 GCA_024279865.1 Planctomycetota bacterium
CCTGAACACTCGGAGTGTGATAGTCTAAACCGATAAACATGGTAAAATCGTCTGACATAGCCGTTGCTCCTTTGTGGTATGGGCTAGGAAGTACAATTCCGATGCTCGAATCTACCCTGGGAGCAACGGTTTTCATACCCAACTATTGTTGTGTGTCAATTGATCGTTGAAGTGTTGTAATAAATGTACGCATGATCGTTTGTCAATAGCCGCAAGCATACGTGCTTGCGCGTCTTTTCTGGTTAATTCGACACTCAATTCAACCGATTGATGAGTATAAGCCATTCATTTTCCGGTTTTTTTTCTGACTGACGTCTGATAACTGATCGCTTGAAACGGAGTTTTTCATATGAAATCACTGAAATATCTCAATACGATTTTGACGATTTTAACTCTGTTGCTGGGGTTGCAGTTGTGGACCCAGTGGACGGGGATGCAGCCCTCGACGGTACAGACGGCCCAGGCGGCAGTGAATCCTGCGGTTCAACGCCAGGAGATGGTTGCTTTGCTTAAGAAGCTCACCGTTCAAACCGAAGAATTAACAGGGTTGTTCCGCAATGGGCAAGCTCGCGTTCGCGTGGAACTTGCTCCCAAGGCAAAACGCAGTCATCCCCAATCAAGATAGGAGAGCCATTGGTGCTCAACAGTTGGCATAAAAAAGGACGAGGTCCGATTGGTGTGGACATTGGGTCCCGCTGTATTCGTTTGCTGCAATTTGAGCAGAAAAACGATGGTTGTCACGTGGTTGATGCGGCAATGGTAGAGCTGGACCCAGCCCTGGGCTCTGATGGTCCGACACGTGACCAAGCTGTCGGTGCCGCGATTGAACAACTCTTAAATTCTCATCATTTTGTCGGCCGCCATGTGGTCAGTTCGTTGCCTGCTCAATGGGTGACTTACAAAAATGTGCGTGTTCCCCGCATGCCCGCCAATGAATTGGAAGAGGCTGTGAAATGGGAAGCTGCCGACCGTTTACATTTGTCATCTGATTCGATGTCACTTCAATTTTTTAACGCTGGCGAAGTTCGCCAAGGTGAAGACGTTCAGCAGGAAGTCATTTTGTTGGCGGTGGATCATCAAGCCATTGATCGTCATGTGGACATTTTACTTGGATGCGGGTTAACCCCTCATGCGGTGGAAGTCGCTCCCAGCGCCTTGGCTCGATGGGCTCAATTTCATCAGGCTGACAACGAGTCTGCTGAGGCGGATGTGATTTTGGATTTGGGTTATACCACAAGCAAGATTTTAATTTGTCGTCACGGCCGCGTGTTGTTTTACAAGCAACTGGATGTGGGTGGCCGTCAAATCAATGAACGATTGTCCCAGCAGATGAAGCTTCCCGTAGAAGACATTTGCAAACTTCGTATTGAACACCAAGTGGCTCTAAGTTCTGAGATGCCAAGTGACGAATCGATGCTTGTGGGTTCAACCCACCAAGCCGGTTTTGAGCGGGTTTTAAGCGATGCCATTCGTGAGCCAGCCGCCGATTTGGCTCGTGAAATTGGATTGTGCCTGCGTTATTTCAGTGTCACTTTTCGTGGTCGTCGCCCCGAGACTGCCTGGGTGACCGGCGGTGAAGGCTATGAACCGTTGTTGCGACAATTGATCGGTGAAGGTGCAGGCGTGGAGCTACATATGGCCCCTGCGTTAAATGAAATTCACTGTGAGTCTGCTCTGTTACTCAAGGAAGCCTCTTCACTACATAGCCCTTGGGCGGTGGCGGCTGGTTTGGCCATGCGTCAGCCAGATGCCAAAGCTCAGAAGGTGGCAGCATGAATGAAATTAACTTTTTACCTTTGCGATTGATTCAAAGTCAACGCCGCCAATCGCGCATGTTTCGTGAGTTGTTGGTGGTGGGCGGGGTGTTGCTCTGTTGTGTGGTCTGGTATGGCGGGCAACAGGGTCATAACGCTTCACTGGAACACTTGGTGGTTGCCAAGCAAGATGAATTGGTTGCTGCTCAGCAACGTACCGTGGAGGTGCAGCGTTTGACGGCACAGCGTGAGGACCTTCAATATCAACTTCAAATTCAGCAACGGCTCACCCGTCCGATTACGCATAGCACCTTGCTGGCGGTGATGACGGATTTGTTGCCTGATTCTTTGGCGATTACGGAGTTGACGTTGGTTGCTCAAACGCCTGTCTCGCAGCCTAGACACCAGAAGGGTCAAGGTGCCAAGACAAGTAGAAAAGCATCACCGCCCAAGCCCCAGTTGATGCATGTGCAGATTGAGGGTGTGAGTCCTTCAGATGTTGACGTGGCCAATTTGGTAGGTGGATTGTCAGAGCATCCGATTTTTTCGAATGTCAAAATGCGGTATAGCCGCGCGGTTAAATTACAACATGTCCAAGCTCGCCAATTTCGTGTGGAGATGGACATTTTGCTGGATCGTCGTTATTTGCCAATGAAGGCTCAAAACCAGGAGATGGCTGATGCAAATTGAAAAAGACATCCTGTTATCCGTGGGAGCGACCGTTGGGATCATGGCCGTGTTTTTTGCATTTGTGTGGATGCCCAATCACCGTTGCCTAACGATGACGCAGGCAGATTTGCTCGCGGTAGAGTCGGAATTAAAAACCGAGCTGGTGAAAGTTGAGCACTTGTCTGCTTTATCAGATGAAGTGAAACGGATTGAATCACAGCTTAAAGCTTCCGATAAAATACTGGGTTCTAAGCGAGAACTCGGAAAACTGCTTCGTACGTTCAGTACGGAATTACGCAAGCATGGCATCTCAGACAAGTCCATCCAAACCCAGTCACATCGTCGCGAGGCCGATTACATTGTGTTGCCGGTGACTTTGAGTTTCAAGGGAAGTTTTGATGGAACGTTTGATTTTTTAAAGCGTTTAGAACAGCTTTCAAATCCCATGCACATTAACCGTTTGAGTATGAAACGCCGAATTGACAAAGGCGAGGATCTCATTGATGTGCGGGTTGAATTGAACGCCTTTTTTGCACCGCAGGAAGGGGGCTGAGCATGGGAACCTATCTACAAGTACAGATTAAAAAAATGAAAAAAGACCCCAAGAAGCTCTGTCTCATGCTTGGGCTCGGTGCGGTCATGATGTTGTTGTGGGGGCGATTGCTCCTTAAGCAAATACCTCGGACGGCAGTGGCGACACCAAGCCTCGCGGTCGTAGAGGTAGACTCCTCGGCCACAGCAAAACTTTCATACCGGACACCTTCGACCCTTTATGTCAATTTGCCGACGGAACCTGCTCGAGATTTGTTTGCGTTTGATTCTACGGATTATCCGAAATTAACCGGTAAAACCGATAATGCGGAAAAGTTGGCCCTTGAACCAGCCGATGAAAAAATAGAGGACAAGGAACTTCAGGAATTGTCGAGGAATCTTGTACTCGAATCGACGGTGACAGGCCCGCGATCTTGCGCCATTATTAATGGTCGGATCATGCAACCAGGCCAGACAATCAATGGAATGACCCTTCGGACCGTTCAGTCCAGACAAGTCGTTCTTGAATACAGAGGGCGATGGATACGGCTACGAATGTGAAGCCTAACTCCATCGCAAGTCAGAAAGCTGGCTTGAAGGAGAAACGCAATGCTTCATGTAAATCGCTTGTCAGTTCGGGTCCTTTTTTTTTGCCTCACTGGGTGGGTTTGTATCAGTCAGGTAAAAGGGCAAGACGCTTCGGGCAACAGGGCGATCAGCTCTGACGCTCCCACTTTATTTGATGCACCTTTGCCTTCGGCAGACATTGATCCCGCTTCGGTGACTGTGTCACAAGCTGGGTTGATTGATCTAGACCTGAAAGACCAAGATATCGCCCAGGTTCTGAGCCTGCTGAGTCTTCAAGCACAACGAAATATCATTGCCAGTCCCAATGTCAGCGGCACCATTTCCGGCCGCGTCTATGGGGCTGATTTCTATGAAGTCCTCGACGGCTTGCTTACCCCTTATGGTTTGGCTTATCGAGAAAAAGGCAACTTTATTCATGTCTACACAATCGATGAAATTCGTGTGCAGGAAGAAGCTCGCCAACAACTTCAAACCCACATTCTTCGATTGAATTATCTGACCGCCACCGAAGCAGCCACGTTGTTAACGCCTATGCTCTCGCCTCTGGGTGCGATCACAGGCAGCACCGAAGCGGCCGCTGGTTTTGAAGCCAACGTCAGTGACGGCGGAGCCAATACCTTTGCCCATTCCGAAACACTCATTATCTGTGATACGCCCAAAGCGGTCGAAGAAATCATCGCGGTGGCAAGTGAATTAGACGTTCGACCCAAACAGGTATTGATCGAAGCGACCATCCTCAGTGCCTCTCTTGATGAGGACAATCAGTTTGGCGTGGATTTGACCATTTTGGCAGACATGGCATTCAGTGAAGTGGCCGGTGGTCCAGCCAACGCAATCGCGGGATTGCTGACCGGTACGGTGACGGGGACGGCCAATGCGTTCCAGACAGCCGTGGGTAATACCTCTCAGCCGGGGGGAACCAAGATTGGTATTTTAACCGGGGATGTGGCTGCTTTTATTCGCGCACTGGATGAAGTGACCGACACCACCATCTTGTCCAATCCCAAACTTCTTGTACTCAATCGCCAACGAGCGATTCTTCAGATCGTTGACAAGCTCGGTTATATCAGTACCTCCACAACCGAGACCAGCAGCACAACCACCGTGGAATTTCTGGATGTGGGTACGACCTTGCGTGTGCGTCCCTTCATCAGCAACGATGGATTTATCCGCTTGGAATTGCAACCTGAAATATCCGATGGCACAACGTCAATTGAAGCTGACAAAATCATTCCCAAAACAAGTACGCAGAACCTGATCACCAATGTCATGGTCCGCAACGGCCAGACGGTCATCCTCGGAGGCTTGTTCAAAGAACAGACCACCGTAGGTCGAAGGCAAACTCCTTTCCTCGGCGATGTTCCGCTTCTGGGCGCAGCCTTCCGTGGACAAGACGATCAAGTGCGTCGTACGGAAACCATTTTTATGATTACGCCCACCGTGGTGAAGGATGATTCGCTTTACCTTGCCGGTGAAAAAATGAAAGACACCGTGAAGACGGCCCGTTTGGGCGCTCGTCAGGGACTGTTGCCTTTCTCTCGCTCAAAGCTCGTGGCGAGTCACATGCGAGATGCCCTCAAAAAATATGAGACGGGGGACTATAGCAAGGCTCTGATGTACATCAACATGGCATTGCGTTTGGACCCCGCTTATGTCCAAGCTCGGCAGTTGCATGAAAAAATTACAGGAAAAATACAAGCCCCCATGCAACGCAGCATGTTGGCCCAAGCCATCGAAGGTTTGATCCAGGAAGAACTACCTATTCCCCCCAGCGTTCTTGATGATGCGACCGGGGGCACTTCCGGGGGTATTCCCGGGGGCGGGGGAGGAGAATAAGTCATGAATGAAAATCTTCGCAGATTAATTTGGGTGGTCAGTTTGGTCATGATCGGCCTAGCGGTCGGTGGTTGTCAATCAGGCCCCACACATCACGAAAAAGCGGTCAGCCAAGCTGATCAGCGTTGGCGTACGATGCGGAGCCATCTCTTGCTTCAAACCGCGCAACGGCAATTTGATGCAGGTGACCTCGAACAAACCGCTAAAACATTGACCGATGCCATTAACCGTGCACCAAAAAATGGAAGGCTACATTTGTTGGCGGGTCGTTTGTCATTGGAACAAGGACGTCTCGAACGCAGCTTTCATCAATTGGCATTGGCTTGTGAATTGAATCCAAAGCTGGCGGCAGCCTTTTATTTTCAAGGCATCGTCCTTCAGCGATGGCAACAATATGATGCTGCTCAAGATCGGTACGCCCAAGCTTTTAAACTCGAACCAGACAGCGCGTCGTATTTGATGGCGGTGGTAGAAATGTATTTGTCATTGGATCAAGCAGAAACGGCCTTGGCATTGTTGAAATCAAAAGTGGTGTACTTCGACCAAAATGCGGGCATTCGTACCGCCCTAGCTGAGTTGTACCGCATGGAGCAGGATTACGATCATGCCATTGAATACTACCGTGAAGCATCGCTTTTAAGTCCAGACGATCCCTTGGTGGTCGAAGAATTAGGACGAACGCTGATGTTGGCGGGCGATTATGGCCAAGCTATTAAAACATTGACACAGTTGGGTGTGGACACGAAGCACTTTCAGCATCGAGAAATTCAGTTGGCTTTGGCGAAATGTTATCTCGCGGAGTCTCAGTGGGCCCAAGCCCGGGAAGTTTATTTTTCACTGCGTCGACGAGACGCACGAGATGTGGAAGCTTGGCTGGGCTTGGGACAGGTGGCCTATCGCCAAGGCGACTGGTCTGAGGTTTTGCGAAGCGCCAGGCGGGTGCAGACGTTGGCCTCGAATCGAGCAGAAGGATACATGCTCGGGGGATTGGCCTGGCAAAAGCGAGGTTTCGCGGATCGCGCCGCCGCATCCTTTGAACAGGCTGCTGCCTGTGAGCCCAACGAGGCAGAACCGATGTTGATGCGTGGTTTGGTCCTTGAGCGTGCGGGTCGCACCGAAGCGGCTGCCGAGGCGTATGCCGAGGCTGTCCGTCGCCAGCCCAATGATCCGCGTGCCCGTCAATTGTTAGCACGTTTGTCTGCAGGCTTGCCGTGACCATGGATGTTTTAAATATAAGTTTTTTTTAGATAACTGATCGTGAATGATTTTTAAGAGGTTTTTATAACGTGTTTGTAGGACCTTGGATTAGTTTTGGCATCACTTGCAGCAGCACCGTGTTGATCGGTGTTTTTCTGCTATACGCTCAGGGTTCGGGCTTGGTCCTAGCCAGAGGCGCGTTGACGGAAATTTTTGCAGTTGCCAGTAGCGTAGGCGTTCTGCTTGGTTTGTCCCATGCTCTTTGGATGAGTCGCTATCAGACGGAGCTTCGTCGGTTGATTGCTCATATTGATGCGAAGAAGAATTCCCGTACGGTGAGCGGGATGCCTCGTTTGGCGATGGGGCTAGATCGTGTGGTTGAGTCGGTGAATAACCTAGGTAGCAATTACCAGGAGCATTTTCAGCAGCTCGAATCCAAACGTCGAGAATTAGAAGTACAAATCCGCCTTGCTGAAGCTGAACGTCAGTACGCTGAGTCCATTCTTAACGCGATTGACGATGCGGTGGTGGTGACGGATCATTTCAACGAATTGGCGATGGTGAACAAAGCTGCGGCTCGGATCTTGGATTTTGACATGAACGGTTCTTTGCATCGGCCGCTCGAACGGGTGGTGCGGGATGAAAAACTCGTGAACATGATGAAAGACACGCGACACGCGACGATGAAATCGGTGCATCCGCGTCATGTCGAGCATGAAATTGAGCAGCATGGGCGGACCAGTATTTTTGATGTGACGCTTTCTGCCATTGGTGGTTCAACGGATTCAGGGGCCATCTCCAATGAGCATGGCGTGGTGGCGGTGTTGCGTGATATTACCCGGGAAAAACAGGTCGCTGAAATGAAAAGCGATTTTGTCGCCAATGTGTCTCATGAATTGAAAACGCCGTTGTCCTCGATCATGGCTTACATGGAGATGTTGATTGATGGCGAAGCTGGCGATGCAGAAACCTGTGCGGAGTTTTACAACATTATTCAAGGGGAAACCAATCGTCTGCAGCGTTTGATTGACAACATTCTCAATATCAGTCGTATTGAGTCAGGCGTCGTCCGTGTGCTGCGTGATCAATTTTCCTTGGCCACCTTGGTCAAGGATGTGATTGATGTGATGCAGCCTCAGGCTCGTTCCAAACAGCTTACTTTGACGGCCGGTTCTTTTCCGCCGGTATGTTTAGTTTTTGCGGATCGTGACATGTTGTGGCAAGCGACGTTGAACCTGATCAGCAATGCGATCAAATACACCCCTGTTGGTGGTCGTGTGAAAGTGGATATCCAGGAAAACACCGATGTGCATACGGTCAGTGTCCAGGTTGCCGATACGGGGGTGGGGATTCCCACCGAGGCCATTCCGCATTTATTCAATAAATTTTATCGGGTCAGCGATCATAAGAAAATTGCAAAAGGGACTGGATTGGGGCTGAATTTAGTCCAACAAATCATTGAAACCGTTCATGGCGGTCGTGTGACCATTCAAAGTACCGTAAATAAGGGAAGTACGTTTATGTACACCCTTCCTTTGGCCGACAATGTACTGTAAGGGGCGATATTCGTACTCGTACGGGCTTTGGGCCCGATAAGTTAGGGCGTAAATAATGCAACGAGAAAAACCTTTGGTTTTGGTCGCAGATGATGAAACGCACATTCTTCATGTGGTGAGTTTGAAGCTCACACGTGCAGGTTATGACGTGA
This sequence comes from Planctomycetota bacterium, assembly GCA_024279865.1. Classification (GTDB taxonomy): domain Bacteria; phylum Planctomycetota; class Phycisphaerae; order Phycisphaerales; family Phycisphaeraceae; genus JAJRRC01. Next base: position 8,284 of record JAJRRC010000098.1, read on the forward strand.
TTACCGCAGAAGATGGTGAAGAAGCCTTGGAGCTGGCGCTTGAACATTTGCCGGACCTGCTGATTACGGATTTCCAGATGCCGTTGATGACGGGGTTGGAGTTGTGCATCAAGCTCCGCGAAGAACCTTCGACTCAGACCATGCCTGCGCTGATGTTGACCGCACGGGGTTTTGGTCTTGAAGAAGAACAATTACAACAGACCAATATTGTTGAAGTTCTCAGTAAGCCTTTTAGCCCACGGGATGTTTTAAGCCGTGTGCAATCATTGGTCAATCAAAACCAGGAGGCTAGTTAGATCTAGTGACTTTTGTGCAGAATCCATCTCCAACGCCGGTTCTCAGCGACCGCCTGCGAGAGCGACTTGTGTCGCTAGGCATTGCCATCGCAGCGGTGGGTTCCGATGGACGGTTGATGCCATTGGACGACATGAGTCCCATTGAGCGTTTGATTATCAAAGCGCCGGCTTTTATTGCCACGGTACGTCGGCATTGGTCTCAGATATCTCAATGTTCAGGCGAGGCCGTTCGCGTGTGGCCGGGTGTCTGGCTCGTTCCCATGCCAACTGCACGCAGACGTCGAGTCGTCACCAAAAATCAACTGATGGCCGTGGCCATGCTGTTTGATCATGACCTCCTAGATTCAGAACATTTACATCTGCTATGCGATCAACAAGAGCTTGACCTCAAAGCAACCCTTGCTCGTATTGACCGTGACAGTTTGATGACCCGAAGCGAAGTTGATCGCATGGCCAAAAGTCTCGGTTGGATGAAACAAGATTCTGTCGAACTAGATCGACGGGTTTTCGAATTACAGACCATGAGTCAGCAGTTGGCAGAATCCTATGAAGAATTGAGCCTGATGTACAAGCTCTCTTCGAACATGATGGTCAACCAGACGCCTGTGAATTTCCTAGATGAAGCTTGCACCGAATTACAGCAAGTCGTTGGCTTGCGATGGCTCTCATTACAAATTGTGGATCAGGAACTCGGCTTGGGCGAATTGGCGGGGTCTATTTTCGAAGCGGGCGATAGTCCCGTCTCAACCGAGGCGCTCAAACGCATCGGCGTAGAATTAATCGAACAAATTCGAGCAGACCCCAAAACACAAGTACTCGATAAACTCGACGAACGAAAGATCGAAAACCTCACCACGCTGGGAGATCATCTGCTGATTGTCCCGTTGGTGCGTGGTGAAAAACTTTTCGGCATGATCTTCGGCGCTGAAAAACTGGACAATTCACATATCAGCAGTATCGACTCAAAACTATGCAGCTCGCTGGCCAGTACCATGTCAATCTTCTTGCAAAATGCCATGCTGTTTGAAGATATGCAAGGCATGTTCATGGGAACCCTCCATGCGCTGACCAGCTCAATTGATGCCAAAGACAGTTACACCCATGGTCACTCTGAACGAGTGGCACAAGTGTCTCGCGCATTGGCTGACGCAGTGGGGCTGGATGCTCACACTTGTGATCGCATCTATATCGCAGGCTTGCTGCACGATGTCGGCAAAATCGGCGTGCCCGAATCGGTGTTGTGTAAACCCGGCCGCCTGACCGTTGCTGAGTTTGAATTGATTAAGCAGCATCCGGAAATCGGTGCTCGGATTCTGAAAGATATTCAGCAAATGAATGACCTGATCCCAGGTGTTCTGTATCACCATGAACGCTGGGATGGAAATGGTTATCCCCATCGCCTCGCCGGTGAGTCTATTGACCTCTTCGGCCGCATCTTGGGATTGGCCGATGCCTTTGACGCGATGAGTACCAACCGGACTTATCGTCGGGCGCTCAAACATCAGGATGTGATTGATGAAATCGTCCGCTGTAGCGGTACTCAGTTTGATCCAACCCTAGTTGACTTGTTCTTGAAGCTGGATTTCGAACCCTTTTTCGATCTGGTGCTCACCCATCAGGCATCCCATAAAGGTCATGATCCCATTTCCACGGGGAGCTTGGAGAGTGACTCGTCATGAAAATATTTTTTGATCAAATGAATCAAAAAACAGTCCTGTTTTTGCGAGGAGAATTTGTCGCAGAACAGGTGGACAATTTTCGCAAAGCCGTTCTTTCACGGATGGATGATATGGAAGTCGCGGATTTTGTGTTGGAATGTTCGGAATTAGAATTTGTGGATTCTCAAGGTCTTGAAAGTTTTCTTTGGCTTGAGCAGCTCTGTGCTGATCGCCTCGGACAAATTTGTTTGGTCGATCCCCAGGACAATGTTCGAGTCATTCTGGAGATGACACGCTTGGACACGCGTCTTCAAATTCACGACGGGATTCAAACCGCTTTAACCAGCTTGAAATAGGAAACTTTTAGAAGTGATTGGTTCTGAGTCGTCAGTCAACAATGAAGAAAAGGTTGTCCAAGACTGAAAATTGATTTGTCATGTTTACAAAGCCCGATTCCATTAAGTCGCAGTCCGTTGATCCCGTCGAAGCGCCCAAGCCGGTGCGCATCGGTGATTTGCTATTGGAAAAGGGGATCATCTCTCAAGAACAGATTGACCAGGCACTGGACTATCAACGCAATCGAGGCCACAAAAAATTACTGGGTGAAATTCTTGTTGAACTAGAATTTGTCACCGAAGAACAAGTAACTCAAACGCTTGCCCATACCTATGGTGTGCCGTTTGCGAGAATCACGCCCAAGGTCGCTGACCCGAAAGTGATCGACGTTCTGCCTCGTGAGTTTTTGGAAAAACATTGTGTTTTGCCTCTGTTTTGTGTGGGTGGCAAACTGACCATTGCGATTCATGAGCCCACCAATGTATTCCTGATTGAAGAAGTCACCCGGCTTAGCGAATGCCCCGTTCAGGTCGTGGCAGCCACGCTGAAGGATATTCGTCAGACCCTTGAAAATCATCTTCCCAATACCAATGTGTTTGTGATTGATGACATTGTTGAGGGTACTGATGCCGATGCCATGGAACTTGTCGAGCAGCAGATCACCGACCTGAGTGATCTGGAAGCTGCCGCGGGCGATTCGCCGGTCATTAAACTTGTGAATCACATTATTTTTAGTGCGGTAGACGAAGGCGCCAGCGATATTCATATCGAGCCAGATGACAAAAAGTTTCGCGTTCGCAATCGGATTGACGGTCGGCTTTTTCAAAAAATGAGCCCGCCTTTTCAGATGCACCCCGCGGTGGTCAGTCGTGTCAAGATCATGGCGGGACTCGATATTTCTGAACGTCGAATTCCTCAAGATGGTGGGATTACCGTGATGCTCCACAAGCATCCCATTGATCTGCGTGTTTCGACCATGCCTGGCAAGTTTGGCGAAAAAGTAGTGATGCGTATTGTCGATAACCGCAACGCCATTGCCAACCTTGAACGGGTGGGAATGTCTTCGAGTTTGCTTGGGCAATGGCGACAGGTGCTGCATCAACCCAACGGGATTGTACTGGTCACCGGGCCCACGGGCAGTGGTAAAACCACCACGCTGTATGGCTCACTTAATGAGCTCAATGAACCGTCCATCAATATTTCAACGGTTGAAGACCCGGTTGAAAACAGCATTGAAGGCATCAATCAATTTCAAACCAATGACAAGGCAGGTTTTACTTTTTCCAAAGCCTTGCGATCTTTGCTACGTCAAGATCCTGATGTGATCATGGTCGGCGAAATTCGTGACCCCGACACCGCGAAAATCGCAGTTCAGGCAGCCCTCACAGGCCATGTCGTCCTTTCGACCTTGCATACCAACGATGCGCCCAGTGCGGTGACTCGCTTGTTCAATATCGGGGTTGAACCTTACCTTGTTGCCGCGGCCATTCGAGGCGTTTTGGCGCAACGGCTACTGCGAAAAATATGCACCTACTGCAAAGAGCCTGTTGACTTGACTTCCTCGATTCGCCAATCCATCAAGGCTATCGGCGGTGAAGATAGTCAGCTCGAAACAATCTACCACGGCAGTGGTTGCAAAAATTGTCGTAAAACAGGCTATCAAGGACGCGTCGGTATTTTTGAATTGTATACCCCCGATGATGATGCGATGGATGCCATTGTGCGTGGAGCCTCTTTGCAAGAATTGAGGCGTATCGCCAAGGTTTCTGGCTATCACACACTGGCCGATGATGGATTAGAAAAAGTAAAAGCTGGGCTTACGACGGTGGAAGAATTTTTCCACGCCGCAGCCATGTCCTAAAGAAGCTGTCAGTTGTCAGTAAGAAGAAGAGAAGACTAGAAAACGGGAACAAGACCGATGGCACAATATCAATATCAAGCTCGGGATGGACATGGCGAATTGGCTATTGGCGTCGTCGATGCAGCTAGCTTAGAAGAAGCGGGTCGTCAATTGCGTGGTGAAGGCAAGTTCATTGTCAAAATTTCACCCGTCAGTGCCGCGGACCTCGTAGATCAGCCGGTGAGTGTTCAATCGCATGCCAAGCGGGTAAAACGAAAACAGGTCATTTTTTTCACCCACCAGATGGCGGTGATGATCGAGACAGGCGTTTCGTTGACCGATGCGTTGCAAAGTACAGCAGAGCAAATGGCGGAGCCTCACTTCCGTGCGGTTTTAGATGATGTCACGCTTTCGGTGCAAGCCGGTGGCGAATTTTCGGCTGCTCTGAGAAAACATCCCAATGTGTTTCCGCCTGTGATGACTAGTTTGCTTCGCGCCGGTGAAGTCAGCGGCACCATGCCTTTGATGCTCGAACGTATCAGTCAATATCTCTCCAAAGAATATCAAACCATGAAACAGGCACGCGGTGCAATGATGTACCCGATGTTCATGGCCTTGATGGCGGTGGGCGTGACGATCTTTTTGCTGGCGTTCGTATTGCCACGTTTTGCGGGAATTTTCGAATCACGCGGGGCGGCCTTGCCGTTGCCGACGCAATTGTTGCTGGCGATCAGTGGCTGTCTCGTGGGCTACTGGTATTACTGGGTGGGCTTGGCGTTGGCGGGGACGCTGGGTCTTTGGTGGTCACAGAAAACGGTCAGGGGCATTCGGTATCGTGATTGGCTCAAGCTCAATGTGCCGTTGGTGGGTCGTTTGTATCAGCAGCTTTATCTCACGCGTGCTTGCCGCACGATGGGCACGATGATCAATGCAGGTGTTTCGATGCTGGACATGATTAGCATCGTGAGGCATGTGACGAACAATGTTTATTTTGATGAATTGTGGGATGAAGTTGATAGCCGTTTGCGCCAAGGTTCACAGCTTTCAGAACCGATGTTCGCGTCGATTTTGATTCCGCGTTCGATTGGCCAAATGATTTACAATGGCGAGAAGTCTGGCCAGTTGGGTAAAGTCATGGGACGCATTGCCGAGTTTACTGAATCGGAATTTGATCAAGCAGTTCACAGTGTCACCGCCATGATTGAACCGATCATGGTGGTACTCATGGGTAGCATGATCGGTTTTGTCGCGATTAGCTTACTGCTTCCAATCTTTACGGTGAGCAAAGTGATTGCGGGCAATTAATCTTTGGGAAAAGTTGTTAAACTAGTCTCCTTAATTAAAACAGGAGATCCTCGTTATGCTCACCCCAAAACAAACAAGAGAAGTTTTTAAAGCTCTCGATCATTTTAAAATTGAACTGCCCAGTTGGGGCTTTGCCGACACAGGCACCCGCTTTGGGAAATTTTTCCAAGCAGCATCAGCTTCAACACTGGAAGAAAAATTCCACGATGCCGGTCTCGTCAATCAACTCACAGGCGTTTGTCCCACAGTCGCGGTGCATGTGCTTTGGGATTTCGCTCCGGGTGAAGATACAAAAAAAACCGCTCGCCTCGCTCGCAAGCATGGTATCAAAATTGGCTCCATCAATCCCAACGTCTTTCAAGATGGTTGTTACAAGCTAGGATCCTTCTGTTCGCCTGATGAAAAGGCTCGTGAACAAGCACTGGCTCATACCCTTGACAGCATCGAGATCGGCAAAGCAGTCGGCTCTAAACACCTGGCGATGTGGCTTGCCGACGGGACCAACTATCCCGGCCAAGACAGCATCTACCGTCGCAAGCATGATCTGCAAGCTGCGTTCAAAAAAATTCACAATGCCATGGACAAACGCTGGGCAGGCTCCACGCTCCTCATCGAGTACAAGCCGTTTGAGCCTGCGTTTTATCACACCGACATTGCCGACTGGGGCATGGCCTACCTTTTCTGCAAACATGCAGGCAAACGCGCCAAGGTGCTCGTCGATACAGGTCATCATCTACCCAACTGTAATATTGAACACATTGTCGCATTGCTGCTCGACGAAGGAATGCTCGGCGGATTCCACTTTAACGACCGCAAATATGCCGATGACGATCTGACTCTTGGCTCGATTGATCCTTATGCGGTGTTCCGTATCTTTGATCAAATTGCCCAGTTCACTTTCAACACAGGCAAAGATCCCAAGCTCGCTTACATGATCGATCAAAGCCACAACCTCAAGCCCAAGCTCCAGGCCATGGTACAAACGGTGGATGAAGCTCAGAAGCAGCTCGTCAAAGCTCAACTCGTTGATCGCAAAGCACTGGCGATTGCTCAAAAGAAGGGTGATATCGTCAAAGCAGAACGTTTGCTCAAAGCTGCGTTTGAAACGGATGTGCGTCCGGTGTTGGCTGACTGGCGTAAGAGTCGTGGCTTGCCTGGCGATCCGCTTGAAGAATTGCGTGTGAATAAAACCATTGAACAATTGGGCAAAGAACGCACCGCAGCCCGCAAAGCTCGCGGCGAAGTGCAATCTTCCTCCTACGCATAACCCCCCCCGGAAGTTTCCCTTGGTAAACTTTGTGCCATGGGTTGCCCCCCCCCGGAAGTTTTTCTTGGCAAGTTTTGCGTCATGGGTTACTTTCTTTGGAAGCCTCCGGGATTTTCCTTTGGGAATTTGAATACTTTTAAAAATAGCCACAGGCGAATCGCTTGTGGCTATTTTTTTAGTGACCTGTATTGAAATAAAACAAAAATGCGTATTAGAGCCTTTTACATTCATCGGTCGCGTTTGGAAAGAATCCGACGCTTCGGCAGACCTCCGCTTGCGGTTTGAAAAATAGCCGCAAGCTTACAGCTTGCGCGTCTGCTAAAAAACAGAAAATGCGACCGGTAATTTTGTCATGCTCGAAGGTGTTACTTCACTTGAACTTGTTCAAGTCTTCGGAAGTTCCACGCATTGGGGTGTAACCCTGTCACGCGGTTGGCATCGAAAATATGCAGCGTGAGATAGTGATAAATCGGTGCGATGGGCTGTTCTTGCAATAAAAGAGCTTCCGCTTCAGCAAGCGTTTTCATTCGCAAGGCAGGGTTGGTTTGTTGTTGTGCCTTGGCGAGTAAGCGGTCATAAGATGGATTGACCCAGCGGGAATCATTGTTGCCGTTGTTGCTGTGATATTTGTCTAAGAAGGTGCTTGGGTCGCGGTAGTCGCCGATCCATGATGCGCGGGCGATGGTGTAGTTTTGCTGTTTGAGTTGCTGACGAAAAGCATGGACTTCCATGCTCTGAAGATAGACTGACACACCCAGATGTTTTTTCCACATGGCTTTGATGGTCTGGGCGGTGGGTTCATGGCCGCCGCCTGTGTTGAACAGGATGGAGAGTCCTTTGAGCTTTGTTGGGTCGGTGTAGCCTGCCTCGGCAAGTAATTTTTTGGCAGCGATAGGATCAAAGCTCACGCCCGCATCTTTGGGCGATTCATAACCGGGAATCATGTTGGGGGGGATAAAGCTTTTGGCTTGGGGCTGATTCATGCGGGTGATTTTCTGTACCAGTGTTTTGCGATCAATGCCCATCGAAAGCGCTCGACGCACACGTGGGTCTGCCATGGGATTGACCGAGCCGTCCGCCAAGCGAGGCTTGCAATTAAAGGTGTAAAAATAAGTGCCCGCCCAAGGTGCAGTATGCACATCAGAGCGACCCGAAGCCACCAGATCCGCCGCAAGACTTAACGAGCTGGGAATGTCCGGCAACCAGTCCGCTTCCTTATTCTGATACGTCAGCAAAGCTGTCTGTGGCATCTCAATAATCTTTTGAAGAATACTTCGATTGCCCATCGAAGCCTTGTTCCACCAGTGCGGGTTTTGCTCCATTAAAAGGTCACGCTTAAAACGGTAACGCTTCAGAGCGTAAGGCCCATTGGTGACCAGCATGCTTGGGTCCGTCCAGTAGGATGCAGGCAGTTTTAACAGCCCTGAAGTCGTATCAAAAGAAATATGTTTTTTCAGGCTTGGCGTATGGTTCGGCATAAAAGTCGCAAACGCACACAACTCCAAAAAGTAAGGCGTCGGTCGAGCCAATTCAACCACCAAGGTATGGGCTGACGGGGCACGAAGACCTACCATCTTCTTAAACTGAACTTGAGCCTCACGCCAAGCATCAGCAGCCGAGTCGCTGGGCTTGAAGTTGGCCAATTGTTCGTTACGCCAGTTGAAAAAATCTTCGGCCCCTCGAATGCAAAACATCAACTGCACATAGTCTGCCACAAAGTCTGGCAACATTGCCCGCTGCCACGCGGTTATAAAATCCTGTGCGGTGAGTGGGTCTCCATTACTCCAGCGAGCTTCAGAGCGTATTTGAAATGTGTAGGTCAGTTGGTCTTCGCTGACGGTCCATGATTCGGCCGCTGCTGGCTCAAGGGTCATCTGAGGCAACTTGTAGCGGAGCAGGGGTTCAAACAGACAGCCTGCGGTGCGAATGTCATGGTTCCAACTCATCTTCTGTGGGTCGAGCGTGTTCGGCGGAACGGCTGCGACAAAGACAAAATCTGCCGTATCCCCAGAAGTATTGCGAGGCGTATTTTCAGAGGCGGTGGGCGTGTCGTCGCCGCATCCGTTTAGGCTGAGGGTTAAAAAGAGGAACAATGTCCATTGCAATACAGTGCTTATTTTCATGGATTGCATTCTTCACTTTCAAGCCTATTTAGCAACCCCCCCCGGAAATTTGCCTAGGGAAAACTTCCGGGGGGGGGATAAAAAAGGCTCGATCCTGCGATTGCAAGATCGAGCCTTTTATTTTTGAACGGTATCGTTCGGTCAGGTGAGCTTAGTAGCTCATGCTGATGCCGACGGTTCCGATGACTTCAAAGCCATCGCCGTTGTTGATTGTTTCGGTGTTGTCACCGAGGAACAGGAAGTGCACACCTGTGCTCAGTTCCCAGCTGCCGTAGTCTGCGGGGACCCATGTCAGAGGCATGGAGAAGTCTAAGCCAATGTCGACAAAGCCGAAGGTATCGTCGTCGATGCTGCCGGTGGCAGTGGTGACTTCGTAGTAGTCGCTACCGAGACCGAGGGTCACAGGCACGGTCAGGGTGATTGGGGTGGTTTCGCTTTGAAGGACCACACAGCTAGGAGCGATGCCAAATTCAAAGTAGGTACCTTGGTTGAATCCGCCACCTTGGCCATCAGAACCGCCGTCGACTTCAAAAGCGACGAGGAAGTAAGGCTGCAAGCCGCCGAAGTCTTCGCAGAGGCCGTTCCACAGGGCGCTATCGTCATAAGCCAGTGCCAAGTCGATTTCCTGTGCAAAGACGGTCAAGCCGCTGTTGTTGGGAGAATCGAGGACGATGTAGCTGATGTCAGCGCTGAGGGTATCGGTCAGACCGAAAGAAAAGCCCACGAAGTAATCAGCTTCGTACCAAGCATCGGTTCCGCCGGTGTCCTGGCTGTGGACGCTGTTCCAGGTGCCGAAGTAGAAGTCGAGGTTTTTGATGAAGCCGTTGTCGCCTTCATCGATCAGGTTGATTGTTGCGTCTGCGTAAGGCTGAAAGATCAGGCCTTGGTCTTCTTGGTTGATACCACGGAACACATATTGTGTGGTGATATCAGCACCGAGATTGAAGGACACTTTACCAGTGTTAGGTCCTGCAATTGTGGCAGCTTCTTCTTGTGCCATGGCTGGGCTAATCGCCAAAACCAGTGCCAGTAGAGCAACAGTGCTCAAAAAACTTTTTCGTACTCGTGTCGTCATTTCAAAGGCTCCTTGACCTAAAAAAACATTTTCAACCCTCATTTGACGCAACCATGCGTCGACAAACAGCATAATGCAACGATCATGCCAAGGCGGGTGGGTTAAAGAGGAATCGTACAAATAGAACGGATTAATGTCAAAATTGCATCTTTCATCAAAAATTAATTTTAAAATGATAAATGGACATGCTTAGCAAGCAGGCAGCATGCGTAAAAATTGGGCAGAGGCCAGTGGCTTAGGCAGGGGAAAGGCCCCGATACAGTTCCTGGACCCGTTGGGCTTGGTCCCGCCGGACCGTATCAAGGGTGATCCGGGCAATGAGGGATTTGCCTTCATCCTCAGGAACCATGCGGCAATGCTCTTGAATCACCGAATACAAAAACTTAAAGGCATCACGCGGCTGGTGCATCTGGTCCAACGCATCGACAAGCATCTCCCGTGAAACATCCGATTCAAACAGATCCGTCAGATACAAAGCATCTGCCCCTTCTTGCTGGCAAACACGCAGCCGACTGGTGCATAGATCAAACAAGGTCGCTCCCGACCAGATCAGACGGTCCACCATGTGCTGCTTGTCGAGGCGGGCTTCCTGATAGAATTCAGGAGATTCACGGTGCAGGAGATGCCTTAACTCAATTGGTAGAAGCAGTTTGATGCCGATATTTTTCTGCTGAAGGAACTTGTTATCCAGCATCGGCCACAAGACCGTTTGCATGCGGTCAGCATGGCCGCTGATGGCGGTGGGTTCGTCCACACGGTCGATCAGTACGATCATGCCTGTGTAGTCGAGCGTTTCGAGCAGTTCGGTAAAGTTGGCGGTCAAGGCATAACGGCTATTTTTAGCGTCCTGGGCTCCTTGAGCTGGCCAAGGTTGGTTGACTAGGTCACTGCGTCGGAGGTGTCCGAGCATTTGGCGGAGTTGTTCGGGGGTGCGTTCGACGGCTGGCGTTTCGCGGTGAATCTTGCGGCCCAGCGACCGGACCTCTCGATAACGCCACAACCATAAACCCCATCCCACAACGGCCAAGGTTGCCATGACGCCTGCTGCGTATTGCCATGGCTGAGATTTTGAAATCCAGCCCATGACGCCCATGACGGCCGCGGCACTGGTGCAGAAAATAGCACCCAGACGGCTCCAGCAAATCGGACCAGACCAGCCGAGCTTCAAAATTCGGCGTAGTCGGGTAAAACGATCCGCTGTATTGCCGCTACGCGGTTGATCGTAGAGCATGGCCAAGATTAAAAAGTCCACACGCTTGCGGCGAGGGAGCTTGGCGAGTCTTGTACGCCAATCCTCAGGCAGCAAGGTCAGCTCGTCGCCCAAGGTGGGTTCGTCGAGCATGGCCCCGATGAGTTGGGTGACCGCCAAAGACATAATGGCATCTTGATGGTCTTCAAGTCGGAGTGTTTCGAGGAGTTGTTGGGTGTCGATTTTGTTTCGCTGTCGGGCGGGCATGGCATCGCGTCTTCGCTGCATGACTCGGTCGAGGACCGGATTGAGTTCATCATAAGGAACCAGCAGAGTTCGTTGGTCGGGGTTGTTTTGGTTGTGTTCCCCGACGCGTTTGCCGATCAAAAGGCGGATGGCGGTTTTGCCGCTGCCTTTTTCTCCAAAGACCACCGCGGCTGCGGGGTGTTCAATTCTCCCTAAAATCTTGGCGAAATCGGGGTGGTGAGGCATCGTCTGATCTTGTAATTGTTCAAAGACAGGATCGTGCGTAGCTTCTTCAGCGACGAACGGATTACTGGTGAGCCCATGATGTGCGAGCAGTTTGTCTACCTGCATGACGTTCAAGTCCCCATGTTGATAGCCGATTGTAGCCCGCGAAGCTCTGTATCACAATCCTTTGGATGTGCGAGCTGGCCATTCTCTTCGTACACTATCGACTATGACAGACTCCTTAATAACAATCACACAAGGTGACCAGTGGCTCTTTGACGGCTCTCAAGATGCCGATGCCATGATTGTCCAGGTTGTGGATTACCGTGGTGATGTGGCTTTGCACCTGACCGATGGCCAGATTCTTGAAGGCTATGTCTTTGATCGCAAACGCGGGGCCTCTGATCCGTATTGTCGCATTTGGCTGAAAAAATCAGACGATCAAACGCAGGTTCCTTATAAGAATATCACCAAGGTGGTTTTCACCGGCCGCGATACCGCTGCGGGGCGAAGCTGGGAAACCTGGGTCAAGAGCCATGCTGAGAAAAAAGCCCAAGGCGAAACCGCCCGTTTGGACCCATTGCCTCTGGATGAAGATTAGGTGCCAAAAAACCTTCCCGATTTTGAAACATTCACACAACTGGCCTCGGCAGTTACCAAGCCCGGCCACGTGATCCCTATGTACCGTCGACTCACCAGTGATCAACTCACGCCCGTGCTGGCGTATCGGCGATTGGTGCGGGGAGATGAACGACAGGCTGCGAGCTTTTTGCTCGAGTCGGTGATTGATGGGGATCGCCAGGGACGGTACAGCTATCTGGGCGCTCAGCCGGTGGCGCATGTCATCGCCCGTGGCCACGAAGTGAACTATGTCGATGTGGAAACACCTCTCAAGAGCCGCACGTATACCAGTGATGATCCATTGCGAGAGATGGCTCAATACAGCCAGGCTTGGGAACTTGTGGATACGGTGAGAGGGTTGCCTGATTTTACAGGCGGTTGGGTGGGTTGCGTGACGTATGACGCGGTGCGTTATCTGGAAGGCGAAAAATTGCCTTCGCCTCCAGCAGACGACCGAGGCTTGCCTGACATTCACATGCAGCTTTACCGCGAAATGATCGCGTTTGACCATGTACAAAAAACGGTGCTGGCGATCACGCACGTACAGCCGGGGCTTTTTGAGAGTGCTGAGCAAGCCTATGAGGCTGGCCATCAGCGTTTGGATACCTTGGTTTCTCGAATTCAAACACCTGCTGATGATTGGACGTTATCTTGTGGCGAGGTTGATTTGGAATCCCCGCCGCCGGCCTTGCCTGTGAGTAATATGGGTGACGGCGGTTATCAGCGTGCGGTTGAAAAATGCAAAGAATATATTTTGGCGGGCGATATTTTTCAGGTGGTTCCTTCTCAGCGATTTGATTTGGTGACCGAGGCAGACCCGTTTGATATTTATCGTTCGTTGCGGGTGGTGAATCCGTCGCCTTATATGTTTTATTTGCAGTTAGAGGGTGGGATATTGGTGGGGTCCAGCCCCGAAATCCTTTGTCGCGTGCAAGATGGCGTGGTGACCAATCGTCCGTTGGCGGGGACGCGCAAGCGAGGCAAGACTGCTCAGGAAGATGCATCGCTAGAGCAGGACCTTTTGTCAGATCCCAAGGAACGCTCTGAGCATATCATGCTCGTGGACCTTGGGCGCAATGACGTGGGGCGTGTCGCGGAGCCTGGAACCATTGAGTTGTCTGCGATCATGGAAATTGAGTATTACAGCCATGTGATGCACCTCAGTTCCACTGTGACAGGCCAGCTCAAAAAAGGCTGTACCTGCTGGGATGCGTTGCAGATGGCGTTGCCTGTGGGGACGGTCAGCGGCGCTCCCAAAGTGCGAGCGATGCAGGTGATTGATGAGATTGAAACCACCCGTCGTGGTCCCTATGGCGGGGCGGTGGGCTATGCGGATTTTGCAGGGAATCTGGATATGGCCATTGCCCTTCGGACGATGGTGGTCCAACCGCGAGACGATGGCCAGTGGAATGTCTATATTCAGGCTGGCGCGGGGATTGTGGCGGACAGTGATCCTGACTCAGAGCATCAGGAGACGGTTGCCAAGGCCGCGGCTTTGGCCAAAGCGGTCCAGATGGCCAGCGTGGCGTTTTAGAGGAGACAAGCAAAATCGGACAGACAGCCTTTACTGGATGAGGTTGTCCAATTATTGTTCGCTATTCACGAGGAGATGTTATGTCAGATTTATTAAGTATAAATGCTCATTTGAAGTATGTAGAGTTTCTGCTCCATATTTTTGATACTGGCTCAGATGAGTTGTCATTAGAGCGTGTTATGCACTTTTCTCCAGTATGCTCACGAGCCTCTGCAGCATGAGGATTGTGAACACCAAGACATGCATTCCCGCGAGCGTGGTCGCGAGCCTTTCATAGTCCCTTGCCAGCCGTCTAAAGCGGTTTAACC
>JAJRRC010000008.1 GCA_024279865.1 Planctomycetota bacterium
AATGGCACCAACAACCTGACCGTCACCGGTGCGAATGCCGCATCATTCGGCACACTGGATATCACCAGTGGCACCGGTGCTGACACGATTGCCTTTGGTGGCACGCTCGGCAGTGGTGCAGCAGTGATCAACCTTGGCAACGGTGCCAATACGTTTGACGCAACCGGTGTTGCGACCTTCACCGATACCGTAACCTACATCGGCGGCACAGATGGCGATAGCGTTGATTTCGCCAATGCCGTCAATGCCACGGGTGCAGCAAGCTTTGATCTCGGAGCAGGTACCAACAACCTGGGTGTGGTGGGTGCAGCAGTCTTCACCTCCACACTGGACGTAACTGGTGGTGCGGACGATGACACATTGGCATTTGCAGCTTTGACCAGTGGTGCAACAACCTTCACCCTTGGCAACGGCATCAACACGGTGACCGCAACAGGCCTAACCACACTCAACTCAACCTTGAACTACACCGGCGGCTCTGGCACCGATGACATTAACCTTGCAGCAGTAACTGCAACGGGCGATGTGGACTTGAACCTCGGAGCAGGTACCAACACGGTCGACGTGACCGGTGCGACGATCTTCGGTGCAAACTTGGATTACACCGGCGGTATCAATGGTGACAGCGTTGACTTTGCCAACACGCTGGCCGTCACGGGCATTACCACGATCAACCTTGGTGATGGCACCAACAACTTCAACGTCACCGGCGGTGCTTCAAACGCTCAGTTCGCTTCCTTGACCATCAACAGTGGAACGGGTGCTGACACCATCGGCTTTGGCGGAACACTCAATGCCAGCACGACACTCATTAGTCTTGGCAACGGTGCCAATACGTTTGACGCAACCGGTGCAGCGATCTTCACCGATTCACTGACCTACATCGGCGGCACAGATGGCGACAGCGTTGACTTTGCAAGCACCGTCAATGTGACTAGCCCTGCGACCTTCACACTTGGTGCAGGCACCAACAACATTGGTGCAGTGGGTGCTGCAACCTTTAGCTCCACACTGGATATCACCAGTGGTGCGGGCAATGACACCTTGGCCTTTACAACCCTGACTGCAGGTGCCACAGAAATCAACCTCGGCGACGGCAACAATATCGTGACCGTGACCGCCTTGACCACCATGAACTCCACCTTGAACTTGGTGACTGGTTCAGGCACTGACGACCTCAACTTCGCAGCCATCACAGCTCTGGGCAATGTGGATATCAATATGGGTGCAGGCTCCGATACCTTTGATGCAACCGGAGCTGTCAACGTGGCCGGCGACCTGAACATCCAAGGTGCAGCTGGTGCAGATACTGTGACCTTCGATAATACTTTGACCACCTCTGGTAACACCGATGTCGTCGTCGACAACGACGGCGTGATCACCCTCAACGGTGTGAGCAACATCACCGGCGACATGACTTTGGCCGTGGGTACTTCTAGCACCCCTGGCACCAACGGCGTGGTGGACATCAACGCCAACGTCATCGCCGCTAGCTTGACCGTCAACGGCGGAACCAATGCTCAACTGCAACTCGGTGCCGCAGCAGGCGGAACCGCTATCGCAACCACCAATGACCAGACCTACACCATTAACGTGTTGCTCGAAGACACCGGTGGTGTCGTGGCACTCTCCACTGCGGGCGATATTCGCTTCAATCAAGTGATCGACGCACGCGACAACGGCGGTGCTGCTTCCACTCGCGGCCTGACCGTGAACTCCACCCTTGGCGATAACTTCTTCGAAGCTGAAGTCGGTAGCCTTGGTGGTGTCAATCAAGCGGGTGCAGATGCCGACGGCATCGAATTCCTCCGCACCGACAACCTCGCACTTAATGCCAACGGACACGATGACGTGACCAGTGGCAGCAGTTACATTCATGCAAACGTGCTCACCAGTGGTGGCACTCAGATTTATAACGATGCAGTCGTCATCGCTGATAACGATGCAAACCTGGCCACGCCAAACAGCGTGACACTCCAAGACTCCGGCACCACCGGTATCTTCTTCAACAACACCCTTGACTCCGATGCCAGTGCCAACAACCTGACTGTCACCGTGACCAACGGAGCGGCAAGTATTCAGTTCGGCGGCGACGGATCGGGTACGCTCGGTACACCAGACGCTGACACCACCGCAGACCGCGTCGGCGGCCTCGGCGAGTTCGGCACACTGACCGTCAACAGTCCAAACGTTGGCCCTCAGGCCATCGTGATCAATACCGATCAGGTCTTCTCCTCTGGCACACAAATCTGGAACGGTAACCTCGAACTCGGTAACGATGTCACCCTCTCCACCGCTCAGGCAGGAACAGGTGCCACCGGTGGAGCAGGCGACCTTTCCTTCACCGGCATCATCGACAGCGATGCCACCGCGGCCCGTGACTTGACCCTCGTCTCCGGCACCGGCAACATCACCTTCGGCGACAACGTCGGAACCGACAACGTCGGTGGAACCGATGCTCTGGACTACCTGATCATCAACGTGGCAGATAACAATGACCGAACCACGCTGCTCACTCAGAACGCCAACGCAACCATCACCGCGACGAGCTTCTTCGTTGAAGATGCTGCCACGGCAAACTTCAATGCCCAGATCACCACCTCCGGCACACTCAATGGTGCAGGCGGTGCTCTCACCGGCAATACCAACGGCGTGGATGTCAACGGCACCACCATTAACTTCAACGCAGGTGCCAACGTCACCACCACCCCCGGCGGCAACGGCGGCGTACACCTCGGCAACGCTGGCGTGCTCACCATCGCCAACGGCCTGGCCTTCTCCATCGACGGTAACTTCCTCCAAGATGGCGGCGGCACCGTCATCACCGGCGGCGACATCACCACCGAAATCGGTGCTCAAGGCACCGCGGATATCTTCTTCACCGATGCAGTCACACTGACCGAAACCGCTGGCACGGGTGTGGCTCTGACCACCACCGTCGCAGCAGGCAACCACGGCAACGTGACCTTCGCAAGCACCGTCGACGGCAACGCCCGTCGGGCCAACCCACTAACCATCGTCTCTGGTGATGGGGTTGGGGGCCAGGTCGATGGCAATGTCCTGTTTGACGGCAATGTCGGAACCACCGGTGGCATCGGTGCAGCAGCACTCGGCACCCTGACCATCGACGGCTCAGGCAACGTCACTTCCACCGGCGACATCGAAGCAGCTTCAGTCCTCATCGGTACCAACACGATCATCTCCGGTTCAACGGCACTGGGCAATGACCTCGGCGATACCGTCGATACCTTTGCCCGCAACGCTGAAACCGATGGCGGTGCAGTAACGATTAATGCAGACGGCCAAATCCAAGTGACCAACATCAACACCGGTGGCTCAGCAGTCGCTGGTGCCAACGGTGCAGCCGTCACGCTGATAAGCACCAACGCTGGTATCAACATCGGCACCGCCGGCAACGCTGGCAACGGCTCAATTGATTCCTCCGGTGCAAACAATGGTGCCGGTGCTGGCGGCAACGGTGGCAATATCACACTGACCACCACCAACGCTCTGGCAGCCTCGCCATTTAATGATATTACCGCGACCAACCTTGATTCTTCCGGCGGTGATTCAACTGGCGGAGCAGGTGGAGCAAGCGGTTTTGTTCAGATTCATTCCAACAACGCCAACAACGCAGCAGGCACCAATGCTTCAGTTGATATCCTTGGCAACATCACTGCCAACGGCGGTAGCAGCACCATCGCAGCAGGCGGTGCAGTGGGTGCCAATGGTACCAATACCGTGGAAATCACCACCAACGGCGTCGATAGTGCCGTCTTTGTCAATGGCAACATTTCCGCCAACGGCGGAAGTGGCCAGACCAATGGTGCAGCCGGCGGGAATGTGCTTGTTTCGACCACAGGTAACAACGCGATGATCGAACTGGCTGGCGATCTCAACACCAATGGTGGCGCAGGCACCACGGGCAGCGGTGCGGCAGCGGGTAACGTGACCCTTTCGACAGTGGGATCAGATGCAGGAATCACGCTCGACGGAACCTCCACCGCCAACGGCGGCAACGGTGCCACCACCGGTGGCGCAGCAGGCAACTTTAATCTCGATACCCTTGACTCCAACGCAGACATCACCCTGAGCCTCGCAGCTTCCCTGACCGCTAATGGCGGAACCGGTGTGGCCGGTGCAGGTGGCGCAGGTGGCGTGATCACCCTTGACACCGATGACATCAATGCAGAAATCAATGCCTTGGGCAATCTGTCAGCCAACGGTGCACAAGGTCTCACCGGCGGTGCGGCAGGCTCCATCACACTCGATACCGAAAACACAGGAGCTGGCACCAATGACGGTTCAGAAATCATCGTCAGCGGTCAAGTCTCCGCAGTCGGTGGTGCGGGTACTGGCGGTGCAGCTGGTGTGGGCGGTGCAGTGACCTTTAATACCAACGGCAATGGTTCAACCATTCTCGTCAATCCACTGGCTGATGTAACTGTCGCCGGCGGAGCAGGCTTCACCACAGGCGGCAACGGCGGAACGGTGACCATCAATACCGATGACACCAACTCCGGCATCACCATCTTGTCTGACCTCACCGGCATTCCCACCATCCTCGCCAACGGCGGAGTCGGCGGTACAGGTGCTGGCGGAACCGGTGGCACCATCGCCTTTAGCACCACAACAGTCGGTGTGGGCAGTGCCATCGCCATCGACGAAGGCATTACCGTGACTTCCAACGGCGGAGCCAGTGGCACAGGTGCTGGTGGCAACGGCGGCAACGTAACCTTGGCCACGGCTGGTATCGACGCCACCGTGCGACTTGATGCAGATACAACATTCAGTGCAACCGGCGGTGATGTCACCGGGGTTGGTGCGTTAAACGCCGGAACGGGCGGACTCGTGCAGGTCACCACTACAGGAACTGGTGCAGGCATCACTATCAGTGGTGGCTTGAATGTCAATGGCGGTGATTCCAACTTAGGTATCGCTGGCAACGGCGGCAACGGTGGCGACGGTGGTGTGGATACCGGCGGCATCGTCCTGAGTACCATGGGTAATACGGCTGATATCACCATCAGCCTCACCGGCTCAGGTACCGCCATCGGTGGCAATAGACTCGGTAGCAACGGTGGCGACGGTGGTTTGTTTGATCTTGATACCACTGGGACCAACTCCAATATCTTCGTGACCGGTGACCTCACCGCCAGTGGCGGCGAGGCTCTGGGGGCTGGCCGCGGCGGCAGTGGTGGAACCGGCATTCATATCAATACCACAGGTGATGATTCTTCTATCAGTGTCTTCTCAATCCTGACCACCAACGGCGGTGATTCCAACGCCGGTATCGCTGGTAATGGTGGCACCATCGTGTTGGGAACCACAGGCAACTCCACGGATCGTAATACTTTCCCAGATGGTGCGGACATCGAAGTTGGCAATGACCTCTTCGCCATCGGTGGTGATTCAGACTACGCGGGAAGAGGTGGCATTATTACCGTGACCACAGGCGGTGGGATAGAAACCACTGGCGATACGGATATCACCCTGAACAACGGCACGACTGTCAGTGCCGCTGGCGGTAACGTGACTGGAGCAGCATTGGTTGGCACCGGCGGCGGAACCGGTGGCCTCGTCCAATTCAGCACCGCTTATGACAACTCTCAAATCGACCTGTTCGGCGATCTTTCTGTCAACGGCGGTAGTGCCATTGTCGCGGGTAGCACCGTGGCCGGCGGTAACGCAGGCGGTGTTTCGGGCCGCGGCATCATCCTTCGCACCGCAGGTGATCAGTCTGCGATTAACATTCACGACACCTCTGCGTTGACCGCGGTCGGCGGTGATTCAATCGGTGCCGCAGGCGGCCAGGGTGGCCTCATTGATATCGATACCACAGGTCTCCTCAACTCCGATATCACCAGCATCGGCACCATGTCAATCAATGGTGGTGCCGCCATCGGTGGCACAGGTGCCGGCGGAGCAGCAGGGGCAACCGCCAATAGCGGTGGCCTCTTCATCAACGCCACAGCAGATAGTTCAAGCATCAGCCTCTTCAATATCCTCACTGCCGACGGCGGCGATTCAGTTGGCGGTAATGCTGGCGACGGTGGTCTGATCCTCATCGGTACTGCGGGTAACACCGTGGGAGTTGACGATGCAGACATCGAAATCACCCAGGCAGTCAGTGCCGGCGGCGGCAACGCAACCGGGGCAGCAGGCAATGGCGGCAACGGCGGCACAATTACCGTGGCGACCAACGCAGTGACCGGTGGCACGATTACCGTGACAGATACCGGTAAACTCACTGCGGTGGGCGGCGATTCAACTTCGGCTCAAGGCGGCGTCGGTGGCGATATCGATATCACCACCACCGGCTCGGATGCAACCGTGCAGATCGACTCTGGCAGCCTCGTGTCAACCCTCGGCGGCAATGGTGCAACCAACGGCGGCAACGGCGGTGGTAATACCATCCTCATCAGCACCACGGGTACCAGTGCCTCGATTTCAGTTGATAGCACACTTGAAACCAACGGCGGCAATGCTGGCAACGGCAATGCGGGTACCGCAGGTAACATCACCTTGCAGACCACCGGCAACACCGCTGACGTCAATGTTCGCAATGACGCAGTGATTAACGCCAACGGTGGCAACTCAACTACAGGTGGTGCTGGCGGCGGTGGCGGAACCATCACCTTCCAAACTGCGGCTGGTAGCTCAGACATCAATGTGACTGCTGATCAGGCCATCACCGCAACTGGCGGTACGGGTGCTGGAACCAGCAATGGTGGCACAGGTGGTGTCGTTACCATCGACACCGCATCCGGTATAGGTGCCAACGACGGCGGCATCATCACCATCGACGACAACGTCACAATCAATACCGGCTCGGGTGCTGCAACCGGAACCGGCAATGCTGGCAACGGCCAAGCTGCCAGTGTCACGCTGACAACTCAAGGAGCTGGCAGTGACATCAACATCGGCGACTTTGTAAACATCACCACCACCGGCGGCACAGCAGCAGCTGCCCACGGCGGAACAGGCGGCGGCGTCTTGGTGACGACCTTAGGGAACACCTCTGATATCACCACACAGACTTCGCTAAACATCAACGCCAACGGCGGTGCAGCGACCACCGTGGGTAACGGTGGTGCAGCAGGTACCATCAATATCAACACAACTGGAACAACTTCCACCATCGGCCTGGGTATCAATAACACCCTTGCTGCAAATGGTGGAACAACTGATACAGGTACTGCTGGTGCCGGTGGCAACATCGACGTCATCACACTCGGAACCGGTGCAACCATCACCACTGCCAACGGACTGGCCATCAGTTCCACCGGCGGTGCTGATACCTCCACCGGAACCGCTGGCGTCGGCGGCAACGCAGGCATCATCGATATCACAACCGCTGAGGACAACGCCAATATCACCCTCGGAACCGGATCTGTCACAGCCTCCGGCTCAGTCGGTGGAACCACTGGCGGTGCAGCAGGCACTATCAATGTCCGAACGGGTACAGGTGCAGCAGGTGCGGGTACCGATGCTGATATCAGTATCGAGTCCACACTTACCGCAATGGGTGCTCAGGGCGTCACAGGTGCAGGCGGCAACGGCGGAGCAGTCAACATCACAACTGATGAAACGCTCTCTACCGTCACCTTGGCTTCAACCGCAAACGTAACCACCACCGGTGGTGCCAGCGGATCACTCACAGCAGGTAACGGCGGTGCCGTCACCATCAACACTGACTTTGATAACTCTGGCAATGCTGACGGAAACACAGTTACCCTTAACAGCAACCTCGCTGCCAACGGCGGAAACGCCACAGGCACCACAGGTGCTGCTGGAACAGGCGGAACCGTGCTTGTCTCAACCGATGGCGATGCTTCAAGCATCACACTGGCTGCCACAGGCACCATCGCTGCCACAGGCGGTAACGCAACCAACGCAGGCGGCTCAGCAACCGGCGGCCTCGGCGGCACCATCACCATCGAAACGCAGAACACCGCTGGCAGCAACAATGCTGACATCACACTCAACAATACCGTTAATGCCTCCGGCGGAACTTCCGCTGGCTCAGGCAACGCAGGTGCCGCCAACGGTGCGGTGACCATCACGACTGCTGATCTCAATAGCGACATCACCGCAACCGCAGCTATCACCAATAACGGTGGTGCTGCAACCGGCAACGGCGGCAACGGTGCAACCGTTACCGTCGCAACTTCCGGAGCAAGTGCAGCGAACATCACGCTCACCAACGTCTCAACAGCCGGCGGTGCAGCAACCGCTGGCAACGGCGGCAACGGTGGCCTAATCGACATCGATACCACAGGCACCACTTCAACCGTGGCTGTCTCCGGTGACCTCAACTCTGTCGGCGGAGCTGGCACAACCCTCGGCGGTGCAGGCGGCATCGTCAATGCCAACACCATTGGCGTTGACTCAACGATCTCCTTGGTCACCGTCACGACTGATGGCGGCTTAGCGACAACCGGAACCGGCGGAGCAGGCGGTAACGCGGTCATCGCAACGACCGGTACTTCCGGTGCTTCGATCACTGCAACGGGTGCCATCTCAACAGTCGGCGGTGCAACCACCTCTGACGATGGCGGTCTAGGCGGCAACGTCGATATCCAAACCGATGGCACAACCAGTGCGATCACACTCTCCACCATCACCACCGACGGCGGCGACGTTGCTACTGGCGACAACGCTGCTGATAACGGTGGCAACCCCGGCACGGTGACCATCCTGACTAACTCCACAAATGACACCGCTGATTCAGATGTCACCGTCGGTGACATCTCCGCTCAAGGCGGCAGCGTCATTGGCATCGGTAACGGTGGCGGTAACGGTGCACAGGTGAGAATCTGGACCAACGGTGGCCAAAGCAGTATCACCGGAACCAACATCACCACCAACGGTGGCACAGCTCAAACCGGTAACGGTGGTCTTGCAGGTCCTATTAACGTTCGGACACTTGAAACCGTAACGACAGCGAATTCCGATATTACCTTCTCCGGCACGCTTTCAGCTGATGGCGGTGCTTCAACCGTCACCGGTAACGGTGGCAACAGCAACACAGTCTTCCTCTCCACAAGAGGTGGCCTAAGTGACATCAACCTTACGAACACGGGTACGAACATCACCAACAGTGGTGGCAATGCTGCAACCGGCAACGGCGGCAGTGCTGGTGCGAGTATCACACTGTCAACAACCAATACGGATGCAGCAGCCAATGCCGACATCACTGTGGCTGGCAGTATTTTGTCACTAGGTGGCAATGCAGTCACCGGCAACGGTGCAAATGGTGGCAACGTGACCGTGTCAACCAACGGCGGCGATAGTGATATCTTGCTCAGCAACACAACAACCAATGTCACCACCAACGGCGGCAACGGTTCAACCGGTGCTGGCAATGCTGGAACCGTGACCATCGATACCGATGGCAACACGGCAGACATCGTGACCAACGGCACCATCAACGCCATCGGCGGTAACAACACCGCAAACGGTAATGCTGGAACCGGTAACACCGTCACCTATAACACCAACGGAACAACTGCAACGATCCAAATCAACGGCAATATTACCACCAACGGCGGCAACGCTGTGACAGGTAATGCTGGCCAAGCTGGTGCAGTCTCCATCACCACCACAGGCACACTCGGTGCAACGGTTGATATCAATGCAAACACCTCAGCACAGGGTGGTAACTCAACTACCTCTGGCCTCGGTGGTGCAGGTAACACCGTGATGGTCTTGACCGACGGAACAACATCACAGATCGCCATCGACGGTACAACCAATACCTCCGGCGGTACCAGTGTTGATAGCACCGGTGGAATGGGTGGTGCTATCACCTTTGAAACAGGATTTGCCAATAACACCACGGGCAACACCAGCCCAATCCTCATCGGTGATGTCACCGATTCGGACGTTACCTTCAACGGCGGCAACGGTGCCATTGGTGGTGCCGCGGGTAGCTTGACGATTACCAGCGATGGTAACCGTGCAGATATCCAAATCGGAACCACAACCCAGATCGCCGGTAACGGTGGTACGGGTACCACTGGCAACGGTGGCATGGGTGGTACGGTCAACGTTGATGCAGATAATGACTTCGTGGCAGGAACCACGCCTTACGATAGTGCAGACGTCATCATCGGGTCGACCATTACGGTCAACGGTGGTAACTCAACAGGTGCAACCGGTGGCAACGCTGGTACGGTCGATCTGCAAGCTGCTCGTGGCCTGACCGATGAGCCTACCAATGACCTGATTGCTCTGCCGAACGGCATCCTGGTCATCCGTGGCGATATCTCTGCCAACGGTGGCAGTGGCAGCACCGCAGCAACACGTGGCCTCGCTGGTACGATTAACCTCAATGTTCTCGGTCGTGCAACGGCCAATGACTCGGGCCGTACCATGCCTGGCATCGCTTCAGTCATCGGTGCGAAGAATGGTTCGTTGAACCTCAATACCATCGGTCTTGAGAACTCAGGCATGATCGCTTTTGGTGCCAATGACAAGTTCACCAACCTCGGCAACGTGACAACCTTCACCACCCGTGGCGTGGCTACCAACAACGGTATCCCAACGAACAACCCAGCGAACGGTGACGGCAACTTCTTCATCAATACCAACGGCGGTTCGGTCACCCTCAGTGACCTCACCATCGACGGTAACTTTATCATCACCGGCGATGCCCTCCTTGATGGCGGACTCGCTGAAGTTGGCTTTATTGACTTGGCTGCTCGTACACGCCAGACCGTGTTGGATCACACCGACAACAACAGCAACGGCTACAGCACCGACGACGTGATCCTTGACCAAGGACTCGACGTCATCGTCAACGGCGATATCGTCTGGCTGGATGTGACTCCTGTCACAGGGCCTGTGCTTACGGGCAACCTTGATGTCGATCCTCAGTTTGCTCTGCCTGTCGGCAACTTCTTCACCACGACACTGCATTCTGATGCCGGCTATATCTTCCGTTCACTCACCGCGGGCTTCCCGAACCTCATCGGTCCAAACCAAGAAGTTCTCGATGCTCACGCCATGGGTAACACGGTTGCAACGCCTGCAATTCCATTGCCTCAGGATCTCACCAATGATCTGCTTGGACCACTCGTCGGCGACGACATCTTCCGTGCGATGGACGAAGGTCCGACCCTCAGCCCAGCACAAGCTTCGGAGCTTGCTGACATCGGCGTGAATGTCAAGGACCCAACCATCAGCGAGTTGCTCGGTGTCTGGGGCATTAGCACCACACTGAACGACACGCCAGCGACCCTTGATACGCCAGCTTCTGAGTCTGAAGTATCTGCCGGCCGTTTGCCACTGGAACAGGTCACCAGCGTGCTTTCAACCTACAGCCAGTTGTTCTGGACACAGGGCGAAGTGGATGCCGAGACCGGTGAAGTTACCCAGATCAGCCAGCGTGACGGAATTCGTCAGATTCTTGCTGATGCCGCCCGTGGGTACACCGGCAGCGATCCTGTCGAACTGCGAACACGCATCGAGACTTCCAGCGAAGAAGGTGCTCGGGTCATCGGCCAGTTGACCGAGTTGTTCACCGGGTTGGAACTCATGGGCCTCACCCCACGCGAACTGTCTGCGGTTCTGGAAAACATTGCATCGGGTATCACCCCTGCAGGTTTGACCGCCAGCCAACTCGTCGACGCCATCGTCGCTCAGTCGCCCGCACCCATCGTGGACGACAGCACCACCGAAGGCGATGCTGAATAAAA
This sequence comes from Planctomycetota bacterium, assembly GCA_024279865.1. Lineage (GTDB taxonomy): Bacteria > Planctomycetota > Phycisphaerae > Phycisphaerales > Phycisphaeraceae > JAJRRC01. The sequence continues at coordinate 11,703 of JAJRRC010000008.1, forward strand.
AGTCAGCTTGGCTTAGAACAATTAAATAACAAAAAAACAGCGTCTGCCCTCACCAAGGTGGACGCTTGTTTTTTTGAGCATGACGCATTTATCAGGAAAACCGTTTTTTTAAATTTGCGTATGATTCATATCAGTCCCATTTAAAATTCATGCGTTTTGTGAGTTGCGGAGACTGAATTGACCAAACTTTATAAAAATTTCGCCGTGCAACTGAAATACACAATGCGTATTAGAACGTGATTGTTGTTTTTCAAGCCGAAGCGTCGGATTTTCTGTGCGTTGGTAAACACGCAAGCAAGTATGCTTGTGGGCTAGATCATTTTGCATAAATAGTTACCGTTTTTGACTAAGTGGGGCGTTTGAAAAGCAGCCGCACGCTAACAGCGTGCGCGTCCGGCGCGTCCGGGGTCCGGGGGGGTCCGGGGGGGGCCGGGGGCAGGAAATAATGCAAAATGCGATAGATTTACACAGTTATTTTTAATGCGACCCACCCACCCTCAAAGGTCAACAGTGGGATGGTGGCCTTTCCTGTTTGAAAAACCACAGGCTTCGGCTATCGTAAATGGGGGGTAGTCATTTTGTTTGTCTTTGAAATAGGGTGGTAGATCATGCTCTGGTTGGGATTCACTGATTCAACCCCCCCGCCCCCGGAACCCCCGCCCCCTCCCCCGGAAGTTCCCTCGGAAAGTTTCCCCGAAGCGTTTTTTGAAAGTTCTCCGAAAGCTCCGGGTAAAAATCCACCCAAAGCCTCCTTGGACAGTTCTTCTGAAGTTGATTTGGAATCCAACCCTGCGTTTTCTTCTGAAATTTCCGATGGCTTGGATATCTCTGAGACGTTGTCGCGTTCAACGCCTGCCGAGGCGACGCGGTTTTCGTTGGGATCGGATCGTCCGGGCCGTTCATCTTGGCAGTCTTGGTTGCCTTGGGGGATTTCGATTTGTGTGCATGTGTTTTTGGTGGCAGGGGCCTTGTGGCTAATCTGGTCTGCTCAGCAGGTTCGGGAGAATCAGATTGTGGTCCCGTTGGTTCGTCTAAGTACGACCCCGGGTGTGCCGTTGGAAGTGCGTCAGAAAAAAATAGAATTGCGTTCACAGAGCAATTTGTCCCATCGCTCGGTAGAGTCTGTCGATGCGGTCGTGAATCCCGACGTTCCCAGTGCGTTGGGAAGCAAAGTTGCCGTTCCCAAGCAGATACGTTTTTCAGCCTTTGGACGTGCCGAGGCCAATCCATTTGGAACAGGTGTCGGTGATGCGACCCAGCTCAAAGCTCAGTTTTTTGGGACCGGGGCGCAGGCTCGCAAAGTGGTTTATCTCGTCGATGCTTCGGGTTCTTTGGTCGATACGTTGCCTTTTGTGATTGCGGAATTGCAGAGGTCGATTGGTTCACTGGTGGAACAACAGCAATTTGCCGTTCTATTTTTTCAAGGCAACCGGGCGATTGAAGTTCCACCCGCGGGTTTGAAGTCTGCCACTGCTGCGAACAAGAAGGCGGTTTGTGATTGGATGGACCCTCAAGGGGGGCGTATCACTGCTCAAGGATTGTCCAGCCCGCTTGTCGCGCTGGGGGTTGGGTTGGGGTATGAGCCTAATTTGTTGTTTCTTTTATCGGATAACATAACAGGCCGGGGCAGGTACAAAGTGGAGCAGCAAAAACTCTTGGCCCAGATTCGTCAGGCCAACAAAGCCAAGACCCGAATCAATGCGATTCAGTTTTTGTACCCCGACCCACAAGCTGTCTCTGGCAGCAAGTCGACGTTGCAATTGATTGCTCAGGAGAGTCAAGGAACCTACAAATTTCTTGATGGGAAAGAATTGAAAGTTCGTTAGAAAGTTGTCAGTGACTAGCTATCAGTTATCAGCTTTCAGTAAGAGAAGATCATTTAGAGGTTGGTGGCTTAAAGGAGAAAGTGTTGATGCCTCATTTATTGCAAACATGGGTTCAGAATCGTGAGCCAGCTCTGTTTTTGCGCAGGTGTTTGGGTGCGAAGCCTTTTTCGTTTTCATTGGTCCTGGGCATGTGGGCGATTGTCGGATCGACGGGTAGCCTTGTTCAGGCGAAGGAAGTTTCGCCCACGGATCAGGCCACCCGTTTTGCTCAGCTATTTTTAGTCAATGATGATTTGATTGGCTCTGCGATTATTTGGTTGTTGTTATTGATGAGTGCGTTGAGTTTGGGTTATGCCTTGAGTTTGATGCTTCGGTATCGTCGCAATGTGGTCTTGCCTCAAAAAACGCGTGAAGAGATTGAAGTTTTGCTCGCAGAGAAGTGTTACCGTGAAGCGATTGATTACGCGCATGGCGATCCCTCTTTTTTGGGTCAGCTCGTCAGTGCTGCGTTGGGTGAAGCGGGGCTCGGATTTGAGGCGATGCAACGGGCGGTGGCTGAAGAGGGGGATGTTCAAACCAGTCGGATGCTTCGTCCGGTGGAGTATCTCAATGTCGTGGGCAACCTCGCGCCCATGATGGGCCTGTTCGGCACGGTGTATGGCATGATCATGGCGTTTGGCCAATTGGTCGCAGCAGGCGGCAAGCCCAATCCCGTGGAATTAGCGGGGGGGATTTCGACTTCATTGGTAACGACGTTTTGGGGGTGGGTGGTGGCGATTCCTGCGTTGGCAGCGTATGCGATTGTGCGTAACAAGATCGATGCGTTGACCAGTGAGGGAATTGTTCAGGCAGAGCAGCTCATTCGGCCGTTTAAGCCTGGCATCAAAAAAGCTGAGCCGATTTCTCCAAGCCCACGTCCGAGATCCATTTCCTAGGCAAGGTGTTTTGTGCGTGGCCTGATTTTGATTTTTGATTTTTCACGAAAGCTGAATTGATAAGCCGCTATGAAATTTTCAACACGTCAAAAAAACATGCCATGCGTGTCAGCCAAACGTCGCCAAGTCAGCATCATGCCTCAGATGAACATGACGCCGTTGATTGATGTGACGTTTCAGTTGATTTTGTTTTTCATGTTGGTGAATAACATTGTGGCGGAGGAATCGGTTTGGATGATTCTTGCGAAGTTGGACAATCCACAGGTTCAACAATTGGGTGATGTGGATCGGGTGGTGGTGAACGTGGTGCCTCGTTCAGACGAGGACGCACGCAGGGTTGATCCTCTGGATTGTTTGGGCGAGGTTCAGTTTATTCGCATTGGTTTAGAGCAGTATGGTCCTGATGAGCTAGACCAGGTGACAGAATCTTTGAAGCACGCTCGTCTGGGCAATCCTGAGATTGAGGTGATGTTGCGCAGTGACGCTGCGATTTATTACGAAGCGATTTCACCTGTGATGAAAGCCATTGAGCAGGCGGGTATTCACACGGTTCATTTGGTTTCTCAGTTGGGCATGGAGGATCAATCGCAATGACTCCCACAGCCCACCGAAGTACCTCTCCGCCGATGCGGATGAATCTCACGTCGATGATTGACGTGATTTTTCTGATTTTGATTTACTTTGTGGTCACCGCCAGTTTTGCGGTGGGTGAAGGGGTGATTACCGCCAAGATGCCTCAGGCGATTGAAGGCCAAGCAGCGGGCTTACCGCCTCAGATTCCGTTGCGTATCAAGGTTATTGCGGTGGGGCGGACAGGTTATCGCATTGAATTGCCGGGCTTTGGGGGAGTTGGGGAGATATTTCCGGGGTCACTTCCGGGGGCTCAAGGCGAAACCAAGGGTAAGCTTCCGGGGGGGCTTCCGGGGGGGGATTTTTCTGAGTTGGCTTTGTTTTTAAAGCGGATGCAATACAGTTCGGTTAATCCGGAGGGTTTGTATCGCGCCGATGCACCGGTGGTGATTGAGCCAGAGGGTCGTGTTCGTTGGCAGCATGTGGTGAATGCTTTTCACGCGGCGGTGACTGCTCAGTACAAGAACGTTCGTTTTGGCCAAGCTGGAGAACCTCGCAGTGATCCGTAAAGAGTTTTGGTTGCGTGGGGTGTGGTGCGTTGCGTTGGCATGTGCGTGGATGGTTGTTCTGCCATCTGAGGCAGCTTCCTCGTTTGAGCGGGATTTAGCAAAAGCCAAAGCAAAAGGACCTGCCCAGCAGGCACAATTGCTGTTGTTTAATTATCTGGATTTACATCAGAACAATGCGAGTTTGTTCTACGAATTTGGCATTTGTACATTAGAGCAGAAGCGGGCGGTTGAACAGACGGTTCCTCGCGCGTTGTCCTTGCTTGGGGGTCTGACAGACAAGGCAGGCCCTGCTCAATTCATGTGGGCGTATGGCTTATATTTACAGCAATTGTATGAACCGGAAAAACGCCATGCGTTATTAGAACAAGCCTCCAAAATTTTAGAGGGTCTTTTGGCAGATCCTGCTGACCCGTGGCAAATTCGCGCACGAGGCCAGTGTTTGCTTGGCCGGATTCGGTTGGCGCAAGGCCAGTCCAAAGAGGCATTGGTTTTGTTGGACAAGGTGCTTGAAGTGAATGCCTTGGATTTAAATCATTTGGCAGCAAGTCTGTGCCGGGTTGCGACGTTGGACTCTCTTGAACAAACAGAAGACGCGGATGTTGCCCAGATGAAATTGGCGGGGCATCCGTTAGTCCAGCGGAACTTGTTGTTACGGTTGTTACTTGTGGATGCGTTGCATCGACGGGGTGGTTCTTACGATCCTTATTTTGCACTGTTGTCTGACAAGAAGATTCGTCGTCAGGCAGAGGCTTTGGCGCATTACATTCACGGGCGTTGGGTGGAGAGTATCACGCCTGGGCAGGATTTGTCTGCCTTGCCTGCGGCGGTGGTGGGGGCGATGGGGGAGCAGTTGCGTATCGCAGGGCAGAACATGGCCTTGGATCATGATTTGGGTGCGGGGGCTCAGTTGCAGTGGGCGTATCGTGTGAATGAAGCATTGTTGAATCGTTTGCCTGGGGCTACTTCTGGGGTGCGAACCAGGGCACAGTTTAATCGGGCCATGAGTTTGTATTACCAAGATGCCGATGACGCAAAAAAAGCGATGGCTGCAGCATTGTGGCTCACGCAGATGGCCAAGGAGAATCCGTCCCATTCATTGGCTGTGACGGGGATCAGTTATGCCATGGAATTGTTACGCGCCCAGCGGCAGTCTGTCGCGTATCGTCAATGTGCGGAGGTGTTGTTTGATCAATTTGCGACCAGTGAAGCTGCGGACAATGAACGCTTGGCGTATGCGGCAACGGTTTTAATTCCTCAAAAGCAGTTTGCTCGTGCGATTGCTTTGCTGGAGATGGTTCCAATTAGTCATGGGACTTATTTTGAAGCTCAGCGTGAGCGGTTGTACTGCATGACCCATGATAAGTCTTTGTCGCAGATGCTTGAGCGTGAAGCGATGCGTTTGTGTGATGAAGCAACGCGCATGAAGACGCGGCAGAGCATGGATGCGATGGGTCATGCCAAAATCATTTTGGCAGACTTGGCCATGGCGAACAAGAAGTGGGAACGGGCGTTGGGTTGGCTCGATGGATTTGAAAAGGTGTATGAGGCAGAGGACCCTTTGCTATTGATGAAATTGCAGCGAGAGGGTTCGATTTTGATGCAGTTAGACCTGTTGCCGTCGGAGGCCACGCTTGCGGTTTCATTGGCTCAGAGTCTGCTCAATGGGGCTGCGCTGCGGAACATGAGCGAGGAAGACCTGCTTGAGATTAAATTGGTCCAGGCCGGTGCGTTGCGTACATTGGGCAAGTTGGCAGAGGCCCGGGTGATCCTTGAGTCGTTGATTCAGCAATTTGATCGTGACGCGAGGGTGATTCATGAATTGGCTCAAACTTTTTTTGAGTTGGGTTCAGAGGCAGATATGGCAGAGGCTGGCCGTTACTATCAAAAATTAATTGAAGGCTTGTCCGCAGCAGACCCCCATTACTGGAACGCTTGGATGCGATATCTGCAAATTTGTGATCGAACCGGTCGCCACACCCATATCATTGCCGATCGCATTCGGACCTTACGAGCGAGCGATCCAAAGCTCGGCGGCGAGCCTTATCAAACTGAACTGGTCCGGCTGAGTGAAAAATATAGTTCGCCTTGAGGGACTGTTTGGGTGCTCGGTCATTTGAAAATAGCGACCGTTCCGCTACGATAGCAGCATATTTGGAAACGTTATGATCACGATTAGCGACATTGCAAAAGCGACAGGCATGGCCCGGACCACCGTGGCGGAAATTCTTCGTCATAAGCCAGGCTACAACGAGAAAACACGTCAGCGTGTGCTGAAAGTGGCCCAGGAACTTAATTATCGTCCCAACTACTTGAGCAAAGCCCTTGCTGGCGGTAAAAGCATGACCATCGGCCTGGTGATGGCCTCCATCGATACGCCCATTACCTCCTTCAAAGTCATTGCCATTGAAGCCAAGGCCCGTCAGCATGGCTACCTGACCTACCTTGCAGGCTGGGGAGAAGCAGACCGCCAACCGGGCCAATATCTCAAAGATATTCTCGCTCGACGGGTTGATGGCCTCATTGTGTATCGCATTGACCCATTGCCTCAAGAATCCCAAATTCAATTAGACCAAACCAAAGTACCCGTGGTCTATCTGGACTGGGCGCCTCCCAAAACTGCCTGCGTGCAGATCGACCGTCAAAAGGGAATTGATGCGTTGGTGGCACATTTGGCTTCGTTGGGACATCAACGCATCGCGTTTCTCTGTCAGGATTACAACCGGCAATTCCCCGCACACAAAGCAGAAAAATACGCCCAAGCGTGCCAAAAAAATAATGTCCAATTCATCTTTGACGATGATTGGAGTCTGGGCGAACACCCTTACGATCCGGAGGTGATGACCCAAACGCTTAAGCGCGGCCTGGCTCAAAAAAATCCGCCGACGGCAATCGTGGCGGACAATGATCAAATGGCAGGTCTGGCCATTGGCTGCCTGCAAGATTGTGGTCTGAATGTGCCTGGGGATATTTCCGTGGCAGGATTCGACGATTTGCCTTTGGCCAAGATTCCCAGACCGCAACTGACCACCATCCGCCAGCCACGACACCTTCCCGGCGACGCGGTTTTTGACATGCTGCTCAAACGCATGGAACAGCCCCAGACTCCCATCATCTCACAAACCTTCGATTGCGAACTCATCATCCGCAATTCAACCGCTCCCCCCCGGAAGTTTCCCTTGGCGAGGCCTAGCCCCCGGAAGTAGCCCTTGGATGTAATTCTTGGAAGTTGCCCCTGGAAGTTTTTTTGAGGTGTTTTAGATCTGCATGCTGTCAGTGTGCAGCCGTTTTTCCAAACGATTATGATACGGCCCTATGCTGATGGAATTATTCATTTTGCCAATTGCGCTGGTCGCACTTTTTATCATCGCCAACCGGGGATGGCTCCAACGCAATGCTCTCAAGGCAAGCTTGCTGAAATATGCCCCTCTTTCTGGGATGGATCTGTTGATGGCCTTTGGTTTGATGGTTCTGGGTGCAGCGGTGGCGGGGAAATGGGTCGGCCCGGTGGACGTTGCTCAAATATCCCCCTTGGCTAGAGCAAAAATGTCATTGCAGTTTCAACTATGCACCCATGGGATGGTGGCCTTGTATTTGGCGATTGTTTTGCGTTACCGCAACATTTCATTGAGCCAATTTGGCTTGTCATTTCCTCAAGGGAAACAATGGCTCCAAGGTGTTTTGGCGTTGGTGCTGGGCGTGCCGCTGTTGTTTGGTCTGAGTGCGATGGTGGTGGGGGTTTCGAGTTTACTGGGAATTCCGTCGCCGAAGATTGGCCACGATTTACTCCTTGCGATTCGAGATGCCCAAACATGGCTGCCGTTGATTTTATTGCTTCTTTCAACGGTTGTTTTTGCACCGCTGTTTGAAGAAATTATTTTCCGAGGCCTCATGCACAACGCACTGGCATCATTGCTGGGAACGGACCATCGCTGGAGGGTGACGTTGATCGGCGGTGGGCTGTTTGCTTTGATTCATGTGGGCGTGGCGTGGCAAACGTTGCCTGCCTTGTTTGTGCTAGGCATCATGCTTGGTTGGCTTTATGAACGCAATGGCAGCCTATGGCCAAGTATTCTCATGCACGCAGGATTTAACGCGGTCAATATTACGGTGGTTTTAACGCTGCTTAAAAATTAAGTTGTATACCAATCGCAATTGAGTTTTCCCGCCCCCGGTTTTCCTTTGTACGCGGAACCTTGTTTTTTTCAAGCATCGCGTTCAAATCGGTTTCGTCGCGGATATTCTCATACCCGATGGGTATAGCCATTGAATTTGAAAGAAAGTTCGCAATGACAAATATCAATACCCTCGACCACATTCAATGGGTCGGCAACGCACAGACAGGCCATCTGCGTTTGCTCGATCAAACCCGTTTGCCCGGCGAACAAATCTTTCTAGATTGCCAGGACGTGCAAAGTGTCTGGGATGCGATCAAACGCTTGAGTATTCGCGGTGCGCCAGCCATTGGAATTGCCGCGGCTTATGGTTGTGTCATTGGCGCTCAACAAAATCAATTCAATGAAGCTTGTGAACATCTAGCGACGAGCCGACCGACGGCCGTCAATTTGTTCTGGGCCATTGAACAAATGCAGCAAGTCACTGGTGGTATTGAAAATCTTTTGGCTCGCGCCAAAGAGATTCATGAAGAAGATATTGCCATGTGCCGGAGCATTGGCGAACATGCGGCACATCTGATTGAAGAACTGCCCGAGGATCGACGGGGCGTGTTGACCCATTGCAATGCGGGCCTGCTTGCCACCGGCGGCATCGGGACCGCCACCGCCCCCATGTACGTGGCGCACGAACGCGGAGCCAAGTTTAAAGTGTATGCAGATGAAACACGCCCGCTGCTTCAGGGGGCTCGCCTCACCAGTTTTGAACTACAACAGGCGGGTATTGATGTCACGTTGATCTGCGACAACATGGCCGCCCAGGTCATGCGCGAAGGACGCATCGGCATGGTCATTACCGGGTCAGACCGCATTGCCGCCAACGGCGACGTGGCCAACAAAATTGGAACCTATGGCGTGGCCATTCTCGCCAAGTATCACAACATCCCGTTCTACGTGGCAGCGCCCGGCAGCACCTATGATTTTTCATTGGCCAATGGCGATCAGATTCCCATCGAATTGCGTGACGCAGAAGAAATCACCGAGGGCTTTGGCAATCGAACCGCCCCCCGGAACATACAGACCTATAGCCCGGCTTTTGATGTGACGCCAGCCTCTTTGGTGACGGCGTTGATTACCGAACGAGGGATTATTTCAGAGGTGAATACCCAGGCGATCCGCGAGCATTTTGCATCAATAAACAACGATCATGCTTAAGCTGATCGTTTGAAAAATAGCCGCAAGCATACGTGCTTGCGCGTCTGGGGCACCTCGGATTGATTTTTAAATCTTAAATTTCCGGTTTCACAAATGCGTCAATGGTCAAGCCAAAGCCGTCTAGCGCGGTGGGTTGGAAAGGATGGCGGGTGATGAGTTGCAGGCGTTGAATGCCCAGGTCACGTAGGATCTGACAGCCAATGCCATGAGCGCCTTGACGCAACGGCGGGGTAGCCTGAGGGAGATCCAAACAGTGTAGGTATTGTTGAAGGCTGTTGTCGCCCAGTGCGTGACGCAGATAAACAATGACGCCACGCCCTTCTTTTTGAATCATTTGCATTGACGTATGCAAGGCATCGCCTGAGAGGTTTTTGATATCACCAAACACATCGCCCAGTAAATTCTGGCGGTGCATGCGAACCAAAACCGGTTCGTCTGCTTCATCCACGTTGCCACAAACCAAGGCCACATGAGGCAAGGAATCGAAAATGCTGTGATACGCAATGAGTGTGAATTCGCCCCACTGTGTTTCAAATGGTTCAGTCATCGTGCGGCGGACCATTTGTTCACGCTCAAGACGGTGTTGAATCACGTCTGCCACGGAACACATTTTAATGTCGTGCTTCTGGCAAATTTTTTGAAGTTCAGGTCGTCTGGCCATCGTGCCATCATCGTTCATGACTTCGATGATGACCGCAGCTTCATTCAACCCTGCCAAGCGGCAAAGGTCGACGGAGCCTTCGGTTTGGCCGGCCCGGACGAGTACGCCGCCGTCCCGCGCCCGCAGGGGTTGGACGTGGCCTGGCCTGGCGAAATCATTGGGGACTGCTGTCGGATCAGCCAAGCGGCTGATGGTGGTCGCGCGGTCGGCTGCACTGACGCCTGTGGTAATGCCAAAGCGGTCATGGGCATCGACGGTAATGGTATAAGCAGTGGTATGCTGGGAGGTGTTGATGGCACTTTGAGGGGGAAGCTCAAGGCGATCACAATATTCGCCTGACAACGGAACGCAGAGCATCCCGCGTCCTTCACGCAGCATAAAGTTGATAATGTCAGGTGTCACGCAGTCCGCAGCGCACACCAGATCGCCTTCATTTTCCCGGCCTTCATCATCCACAAGCACAATCATGCGGCCCTGACGAAGATCTTCGAGAACTGTATCAATGGAATCCATTATTGAGGTCCCAGTCGCATAAGATGGCTGTTTGAAAAAGGATGGCCCGCCAAAAGCTCTTGAATCTCATCAAGATCAACAGCCATCAGACGCTCCACCTCTTGAGCCAAGGGAATGTATTGATTCAACGCCAACCATTGGCCGCCCAAGGCACGCATGCGGCCAGATGGACTTTCGCCGTGCAGGGTGGCACTGGTGGCGAGCTTGTTTTTGGTTCGCTGAACTTGTGAAGCCGTGATGGTGCTGGCTGCTTGGCTTAGCACGTTGAATAGAACGGTTTTGACTTGCTCGGCCCGCTTGGGATCGCACGAGGCATAGGCCATGAAACAACCCACGCCGTCTTGTCCGATGTGTGATATGTCTGCTTCGTCGGCAAGGCCTGGATCAATCAATGCCCAGTAAAGAGCCGATCCATCGGTATCGCCCAAGACATCAGCCAACACCGTTGCTGCGTAACGAGTTTCGTCTGAAGCACTGGGTCCCGGGCAGATGAAGGTGAGATAGTGACGGTTGAGCGTGGCATCGGTTAACGCTGTTTCCCCTGAACAAATGGCCGGGGGGGTCAGGTCACGCGTCGCCCCGGTGGGTTTCCAGTGGCCTGCGACTTTTTCAATGTCTGCGACAAGCTGATCGAAGTCAATCTGTCCGGCCGCAGTGACGACAATGTTGTCCGGGCAGTAGCGATGCTCAAAATAGCTTTGCATCTGCGTTGCGGTCAGGGCGTTGATCGAATCGACAGTTCCCAGCACGCGATAGCCCAGGGGGTGATCCCCGAAGTATTTTTCGAGCAGCGTGTCTTGCAAACGCCATTGGGGGCGGTCGTCGTACATGCTGATTTCTTCGAGGATGACCTTCTTTTCCATGGTGAAATCTTTTTCACGCAGGGCAGGTCTGAGCATATCGCCCAGCAGGTCAATGGCTCGCGGCAGATATTCAGGCAGCACATGCGCGTAATAGACTGTTTTTTCGTGGCTGGTAAAAGCGTTGTAGTTTGCACCGATGTCATCAAATTCTTGATTGACTTCGTCGGCGGTACGCTTGGCGGTTCCCTTGAACATCATGTGTTCGAGGAAATGGCTCACGCCCATTTCAGGCAGTGTTTCATCGCGTGTACCAGCTTTGACGAAAAAGCCGATGGCTGATGTATGAACATCAGGGTCACATTCAGCCAAAATCGTCAGGCCGTTGGATAGCGTGGTGGAGTGAAATTCGATAGCCACAGATTGTCCCAGTAAATTGCCTCGTGTGCCTAGGTTGACCTCAATCCGCTTTTGCAGATGAAGGACCATTTCAAGCGGGCAACTTGATTAAGAAGTCGCGTCTTGCAGTGCTTGGGCAAATTCCTGCTTGGGGGTTACACCCACAAACTTCTGAATGATTTCACCCTTGTGGAACAGAAGCACGGTGGGGATGGCGCTGATCTCAAAGTTCACAGAAACTTCGCGATTGGCATCCGTATCAAGCTTGCCCACTTTGGCTTTGCCTGCAAATTCTTCTGCCAACTCATCAATCACCGGAGCGAGCATGCGGCAAGGCATACACCACTCAGCCCAAAAGTCCACCAACACTGGAACATCACTCTTGACAACTTCTGCATCGAAATTGGCATCCGTTAATTCTAAAACCGCATCACTAGCCATGCGTATTACTCCTTCTGAGGTGTGTTTGTACTATCGGTCAGCCAAAGAAAGCTGATATCGACTAAAATATGATTCTATGTCGAGCAGTTCCGATCAGCAACCGTCTGTCAAGCTCAATTGAAAATTATAGACTACTTTTATGGGCGTGGCATGGGGCGGTTGGCATTCAAATACCCTCCCCCATCGCGGCAGATATCACACCCGATGGGTATAATCGCAAAAGCTGATAAGCTAAATACCCGATAAAAGACAGATACGACCTCACACAAGGTCCGCCCAAAGGAGGCGATGGAATTTGACGCTTAAAAATAAAATTCAGGATCATACCGCGACCGTCGGCGTGATAGGGCTTGGTTACGTGGGATTGCCCTTGATGAACGCGTTCTCAAACGCAGGCTATCCCGTGATTGGCTTTGATGTCGATCCTCAGAAAATCAAGATGATCCATCAAGGTGAAAACTACCTCAAACACCTCGGCGAAGACTTTATTCGCCAAATGAGTGGATCAGGCAAGTTTGACGCCACCGCCGATTTTTCCCGCCTCAGTGAAGCAGACGCACTGTTGGTCTGTGTTCCCACCCCGCTGGGCAAACACCTTGAACCAGACCTCTCCTATGTCGAACAGACCACCGAAGCCATTGCCAAAACACTAAGGCCAGGCCAATTGGTCGTGCTCGAATCCACCACCTATCCAGGTACAACCCGGGAAATTATGCTGCCTGTGCTGGAAAAAACAGGCCTCAAGTGTGGCAAAGATTTTTACCTAGCCTATTCACCAGAACGAGAAGATCCCGGCCGCAAGAATTTCAACACCCAGACCATCCCCAAACTCGTCGGGGGCATCTGTCAGACCTGTGGCCAACTGGCGGCAGACCTTTATACCGCCGCGGTCAGTGAAGTCATCCCTGTCTCCACTGCCGAGGTGGCTGAATCCGCCAAGCTGTTGGAAAATATTTATCGAGCCGTCAACATTGCCTTGGTCAATGAAATGAAAATAGTCCTTGGCGCGATGGACATTGATGTATGGGAAGTCATTGACGCTGCTGCGACCAAGCCGTTTGGGTTCTCTGCGTTTTACCCAGGCCCAGGCCTCGGCGGCCACTGTATTCCCATTGATCCGTACTACCTCACTTGGAAAGCACGGGAAGTGGGCCTTTCCACCCGGTTTATCCACTTGGCGGGTGAAATCAATCGGTCGATGCCAGATTATGTGATCGAGCAGACCACGCTCGCGCTCAACGGCCAGCGAAAAAGTGTCGCTGACTCCAAAGTGCTTATTTTGGGATTGGCTTACAAACCCAACGTGGATGATATCCGTGAGAGTCCGAGTTTTGAGTTGATTCAAAAGCTCAATGCCTTGGGTGCCGTGGTCAGTTACAACGACCCGCACGTTCCCTCCACGCACAAAATGCGTCATTACGATTTAAAGATGAGTAGCGTCGAACTCACGCCAGCGTCTTTGGAAACGTATGACTGTGTGGTCATTGCAACCAACCACGATGCGTATGATTGGCAGATGGTGGCCGACCACGCCAAGCTGGTCGTCGATACCCGAGGCGCCATGCGTGAAGTGACTGGCAAGACCGATCATATTGTCGGTGCATAAATGGCAAAATTTGGGGGGGGCCGGGGGGCTTTCCGGGGGGCTTTCCGGGGGGCTTTTCGAGGGCTTGATGTTTTCCCAATGGCCAGCTTCCGGGGGGGGGCGTTATCCCATAGAATGCTTGGACTATGAAACGCATTTTTTCACGCATCCTTTCAGGCATCCAACCGTCGGGCCAACTACATCTAGGTAACTATGCGGGCGCGATTCGACAATTTATCGAATTGCAGCACGAATATGAGATGTATATTTTCGTGGCTTCGTACCATGCACTGACTTCGAGTCGTGACCCTGAAGCCTTGAGGCAATCGAGCCGCCAGGTCGTTATTGATTACTTGGCTTTTGGGCTTGATCCTAAAAAAGTGAACATCTACCTCCAACAAGATGTCCCTGGGGTGACCGAATTGGCTTGGCTGCTTTCATGTGTCTGTCCCAAGCACCTCATGGACAAGGCCACCAGCTACAAAGACAAAGTCGCCAAGGGACTCAACGCCACCGTCGGTCTGTACACCTATCCCATTCTTCAAGCTGCGGACATTCTCAGTGTCAATGCGGATATGGTTCCCATCGGTGAAGATCAGGTGCAACACATGGAAATTACCCGGGACCTAGCTCAAAAATTCAACCACATCTATGGCGAAGTTTTTAAGCTGCCCAGTTACCGTCTTCAAGAAGGCGCGGGCGTGGTGCCTGGCATTGATGGCCGCAAAATGTCCAAAAGCTATGGCAACACAATCGACCCCTTTCTACCGGAAAAGAAACTCCGCAAAACGATCATGAAAATCGTGACCGACTCCACCTCCGTCGAAGATTCCAAAGACCCTGCTGCCTGTACGGTGTATCAGATCTTTAGTGCCATTGCTGGCTCGCAAGATCCTCGGACCACCGCCCTCGCCGAGCGTTATCGAGCCGGGGGCATGGGATACGGACAAGCCAAACAGGATCTTTTTGAATTGATCTTGGAACATTTTGCAGACGCACGCGAGCGTCGTGAAGGACTCATGGCCGACCCCGGCTACGTGGATCAAGTTTTGCGTGACGGCGCTGCTGCGGCAGGCAAACAAGTGGCTCAAATGGTCCAACGCGCCCGTGAAGCGGTGGGGTTGTGATGGAGCCATTAGCTTTCAGTAAGAAATCAAAAATACTTTAGGACATGGGTAAAGCACAAGGTTCACTTAATCCGATGCGTCACGGCGTTGGGCAAGTGGCATGGTGATAATCGCAAACAAACCGGGGTTCATCACAACGCCGAGTCCTAAGGCCCTCCGGGGCCGCAGGGCCGGATTCTCCTCCTATATAGAACCCTGTTTTCGAGTGCATGACGCATCACAAAAATACGCAATGCGTATTACAACAGCGACTGCATTAACATCGCGTGGTCGATTTGCCCGTGATGATGGGTTTGCCCCGTATCCAGATTGCAGAGCATCAATTGGGCGGGAGAACTGCAAGAGCCGGGGGTGCTTCCGGGGGTGCTTCCGGGGGTGGGGGAGAGTTGTTCTGCCATGAGCTGGGTTAGTGATTCGTCATCGCCGCGTACCATGAGGGTCACTTGTCCGCCGTAGCGAATCGCATCGTTCGCGCGACCGATGGCAGCCTCATCATCCTTGGCCACCGGCGGCAACGGTGCAGAACCAAATCCGCCTACTACCCGTTTGAGATTAAATTGCAGTTTGTGCAATTGCGTCATTACCGTTTGGACCGACCGGGCGGCCGCTTGGACCGATCCGACCAAACTGGCCGGCCGAGCGCAAATTAACGTGAGATGATGTTGTTGAATGCCACAGGCAATGGCCAGTTCATTAATGATTTCACGCGATGGCAAGGAATCTGTTTGGAGGACGCCGATCGCGCAGCCGGAGTTTTCAGTAAAGCCGATTTCCTTGAACAAAGGTTCTTTGCCTGCTGCTGCGCGAAAGGGGCCTGACCCCAGGGCAAAAAAGTTTTCACTTTTAAGTTCCCAGCCAGCATATTGGCTTGCCATGCAAGCTGCGACCGGGTGATTTACATTGACCGTGATCTGAGGCAAGGGAACAGAGCCCATCTGTCCAGGGATCATTTGCACCGTCCCCAGATCCGCCAAGCAAGCTCGCGCGACCCACAGCCCTGCATTAAGGCTGCCCAGCGTGTTCACCCCCGCGTCAATGATCCGAGCGCCCGCCCGGTTCTCCACGCGCACGCCAAGCTCGGCGGCTCGACGTTCAAGTTCATTGGCAATCACCAATGTTCGATCATTCAGTCCCGGCAGATTACCCGTTGCCATATTTCAGCCTTGTTTAGTTCAGTCTGATTGCCGGTGAATAGCTTGAATTTTGCGTTGAGCCAATGGGCGTTCAGAGGAAAGTTCAGTTCTTGTAAGCGTTTTAAGATCAAACGGACCACGGGCAATGCAAATTCGCCCTCGGCCGCAAAACGACCTTTGATTTCTAAATCTGTTTCTGTATCGAGATAAAGCAATGTGCCTCGCTGCATTTCAAGGCCGGGGGTGTGCGGGCAAGTTTGCTTGCCTAGAACCAGCGTCCCAGCGAACATGCGATAGCCTGGTAATTTTCCGCAGGTTCCTGCGATGGCAATGAGTCCTCGACGCATCAGTAGGCCCGCGTGGTCGCCTGCGTTGCCTAGGACCACAATTTCTCCGCCGCCGATGCCCACGGGTTGGTCGTTGGCGGGTCCGCCGACGCGGTCGCCGCAGTTACCTGTGACGTGGATGATGCCGTAGGCCATGGAACTGCCTAGGTCATCGCCCGCATCGCCTTGGATGATGAGTTGGCCGCCCGCCATTTGAGAGCCGAGGTGGTCGAGTTTTGGTGGGTTGATGAGTGTGAGGGTGTTGCCTGGTTTGCCTGTGATTTCGAACAGGTCGGTGAGTTTGATTTGTTCACGTCCGATGGGCATGGTCGCGGTCATCGGGTCACAGGCAGGGGTGAGGATCGAGCCATCGGTGGGCATGGGCAGCCGCATGGATTTCCAGGTGAGGGTGTAGCCTTGGCTCATGGGGTTTCTCCCATGACATCGTGCAAGTGGAATTGATATTTACCGAGCTTGCCTTGGTAGTTGCCTGCGGTGATGGCGGCGATGTTCCATTGACAGGCTGTTTCGATGCCGACTTGCATGGCCGTGGTGATACTTTTTTCGGTAAGCCCGTTGATAATAATCTCGTAGATGGCGGTGATGTCAGGTTGTACTTTTGAATGCGTGCGATTTTTGAGAGTCGGACAGTATTGATCGTGGGTCGAGGCGATTTGATTTTTGTAGCGTGAGCCGACTTTGGACCCACTGCGTGCGATGCCGCCGGGGAACGGGGTGATGACGTTGGGCAAGGGTGCGATGGCTTAGACGGCCGCGGTTGCTGCGTGAAGGGTGGTGAGTTGATCTTTGCCGCAGATGAGTAAGTTACCGCCGGCAATGGCTTTTTGTGAGCCGACGGTTTCTTCGATTAAGCATTCGCCGTCCATGACGGGGATGCGCCAAAATCGTTTGCCGCCAAGGTGTTTACTTTTTTGGAAGCCGTCACCAAAGTAGCGAATATTTTGACCCAAGGGGAAACGGGTCGATTGATCTGTTTCAGTTGCCCGAGGCATGCCGTCGTAAATCGCAGTGGTCGGGCAGGTGAGCAAACTTTGTTCAGTCCGGTTTTGAACAGCCTTGGCGAGCGCGTTTGCGTTGAATGCGAAGAACAAAATCGCCACGCCCGGCCGACCGTCAGGCGTTTGATCGCCGGTGAGCCATTGCTCGACCCCCACTTCAGCGTCACAGCCGATGATGCTGGCTCCATAACCGGTCGCTTCGGTGGCTGCTACGCGAGCCCAATGTTCGTTGATCGCTGTCACGATCAATCGACAGGCCCACATGTCAAAGGCCTCGGCAAACTCGTTTTCAATGATGGTGTTTTGATATTTCATGTTTGGCAGACCGTTATAATACCAATCCCATTTAAAACTCGTGCGAATGGTGATTCGCAGAGAGTTGGATTGAGAAGGTTTTATGAAAATCTCAACGCGTACATCATAGATGCGATGCGTATAATACCAAGCGATATGAAAAAATTTCCATTGGGTTTGGACATCGGCGGGGCCAATATCAAAGCGTTCAGCCACGGCCGGGCGGTCAATCATCCGTTTGCGCTGTGGCGTGAGCCTGCGGAGTTGGCCAATCAATTGGCTCAAATACGAAATCAGTTTGAGGCAGTGGGTTCGTTGCGGATTACGATGACGGGCGAGTTGTGTGATTGTTATTTGTCCAAAGATCAAGGGGTGAACGCGATTCTTGATGCCGTTGAAACGGTTGCTGAGGATTGGCCCATTGAAGTTTGGAGCACTGAAGGCTGTTTTGTGAGCTTGTGCGAGGCACGTCAAAAAACCTTGGCGGTGGCAGCGGGGAATTGGCATGTTTTGGCGACGTATGTGGCCCAGCTTGACCCGCAAAGTTCAACGCTGTTGGTGGACATGGGTTCGACGACGACGGATTTGATTCCGCTGCGTGATGGGCAGGTCTGCGCCAAGGGTTTAACAGACACGGGACGTTTGGAGCATGGCGAGTTAATTTATTTGGGTGCGACACGTACGCCGTTGATGGCGTTGGGGCCGACGGTCGGGCAGATGCCGATCATGGCGGAGCATTTTGCGACGATGCTGGATGTGGCGGTGTTGTTGGGGAAGATTGCTGAAGATGCCGCTGATGGCCAGACAGCCGACAAGCAGCCTCGCACAAAAGAAGCTTCGGCGAGACGTTTGTTACGCATGGTCGGTGGAGATTTAGACAGCATGTCGATCACGCAGGCCGAACAGCTGGCGTGGCAGTTTTTTAAACAGGCGGTATCGCGTTTGGCTGATGGGATTCAAAAGCACACTTTTGACCAGATCGTTCTCAGCGGTAGTGGCGCGTTTCTTGCAAGAGAGGCGATGGGCGAGATGCCGGTCGTGGACCTCGCTTCACAGATCGGAACTGAAGCCTCTGCCAGCGCGTGCGCTTTTGCGTTGTGTCAGGTTTGATTCAGTTCAATTCCGTGGCGTACCAGGTCGCCTGGGTTCCCACGTGAATTTCGGTGAGCAAGTGCAATTGAACGCCCACGTCCAAATTAGAGATCAGGGCTGTGGCTGCTTTGGCGTTGTCCGAGAACAGATGGACAAGGGGTTGTTGCTGCGCATCAAAACGAGCTTGTCGTTGTGTCATTTGCAAGAGGTCTAAGTGTTGATTGACCCATCCGCGTGCATCGAGCAGTCCTAGTAGGGTTTCGCCAATAGAGCCTTGGGCTTGTTGGTGTTGGGCGAGCAGATGAAGTTTGCCTTGCTCGTCTAAGACGAGTTGTGTTTGTGGATGGTGTGGGCAACGTGCGGTCAGGGCCAATCCGCCGACGATGAAAGAGCTGAGCAAGGGAGGTTGCTCAGAGGCTTGGGCAGTAGTGGGCTCGGCAGCAAAGGGTTTTAGTTGTGGTTGTGGTTTTGCTTGTGGCGTTTGTACTTGAGGCGTAGGTTGTGCCACGGGCCGAGCTGTTTGCGTGACAATCTGTGGCGGCACAATCTGAGCGGTTGCCAAGACAGGCTCGGGCGCTTGCCCAGCAGCGGCAACTGTTTCGGGAGCGACTTCAGATGGCATCTCTGAAACTTCCGGGGGGGCAGCTTGTTTCTTTTTTGCTTCTTCGTGTTTGAGGCGTTCGACGAAGGCTGCCACCGTGCTTGGCACGACATGTGGCTGGGCATCGTTGGCTATTGGAGCCACGGGTGTGTCTTCTAAAATTTCCTCGACCACCGGGGCTGTTGTTGCTGAAGGAATTTCTTGGACGGTTTCCACCGCAGCTTGTGGCATTGTTTCGGGGGCGGTTTCGGAGAGAATTTCGGAGGCAACTTCCGGGGTCACTTCCGGGGGCGGGGATTCTTGAGGTGGTGCGATGGGGAGGTATGGCTGATCGGTGAGCAAGGTGAACAGCGAAGGCCATTGATCCATATCCAGCTCAAAGCTTCCCATGGCTTGGAGGTGGACGGGCATCATTTGCTTTTGCACACCGACGAGATTTACCGTCAAGTCGTAGGCTGTATCTGCTCGGGTATCAAGTTGCCGAACCATGGCCACCGCCGGGTCGACGTCACTGCCCATGGCCATCATTTGCACGCATTCAGGGTGCTCAATTTGTGTTTCATCAAGGATCTGTCCCAGCCATCGCAAGGCCGCTTCACCAGCCGCTTCATCAATGCCTGAAATCAACGTCCAAGTCCCCGCGTCGCGGGCAATCTGAGCCAGTGAATCTGACAGCGGCGTGTCCATGTGGATGAGCCATGCTTTGATCAGATAAGGCGATTGGGCTAGCTGGGCCATTGCAATTTGAGGAGAGGTTTGGGGAGGAGCTTGTATCGCTCGCAATTGAGCGATGATCCCGTCTGCCGTAGAGCTGTTGAGTTTTTCCCGCATGGCCATCAGGTCTGAGCGGCGATCGGATCGGCTGACGATGTCCAGATCAATTTGTTCGTCATCAATATGCAAAATACCCACGAGCCCACATTCATTGGCCAGGTGGTTGGCGTATTGGGTCATCCAAGGCGACGCAAACCCAGGCAGGTTCCCCAAGAAGACCGCTTCCACGCGTGTGGGTGTGGTCGAGGGCTGCGGTGGCGGCGTTTGAAGCGATTGCCGTATTTCCGACGCGATCTGTTGGGGCGTGGGGTGTGTGGGAATGTCAGTTTTTAAGGCTGCTCGCGGAGCAACTTCGTCAGGCGGCACAGGGACGGCTAAGGGCGATACGTTTTCGCGGGCGAGCTGTAATGCAGGAGCAATCGTTTGGGAATAAGTGGTGGCATCCGCAGCGTGGGGCTGGGGAATGGTGGGCAGCTTGGGAGCCAATCGCACCGGTGGCGGTCCTTCCCACAAAGCGTCAGTTCTTCCCTCTGGAAGTGCGCCCGGCATCGTGCCGGGCAGTTCCCCTGAATAGGTTTCTTCTGTCACCTCAACGGTGACAACCCCCCCAGTTCCCCCGGCCCCCCCGGTCCCCCCGGTTCCCCCTGAGAATGTGACAGAGCCACCGACGTTTCCGGGGGATACCCGTTGGCGCGAGGTGGTTTGGCGCTCGCGGGCAATACCTTTGCCATCAGGCAAGGTACTGTCCGTCGTAGCTTCGGTTTCGGGCAGGAACAAATCACCGAACGCGTCTAACTCGTATTCGGTACGTTGCTGGTCCACCGACAACGCCCTCTGGTTAACTAAATAATAAAATTGCATCGCCACACGCTGTGGCCATCAAATCCATGTTTCATTGTACCGTTACCGGACGTTCGTGCGAGCTAACTCACTTCTAAAATGCTGTTTAATTCACCAAACGAGTTGGTTTCCACGTCGGTGTTGTATTGATCATGCTCCCACTGGCCATTGATGACCAAGCGATAGCGATAGCGTCCTGGAGGAATTTCCAGGCAGGTTTGGGAAACACCCATCTTCGGATCATCGCGAAGCGGCGTGGCAGTGGGGGACCAATTGTTAAAGTCACCTGCCACGCTGATTTCGTAACCAGGCTTGGTCGGTTGAACGAACAACATGCCTTGAGAGGTCGGCTTGACGCCAAAGATGCGTTTGAGTTTTTGTGCGTTTTCCTGAGCTTTGGCCTGATTCTTTTCTGAATCAAGATCTTCGTCAGGGTCTGGCACCAAGCCCGTGCGAGCGACGGCCGGGTCCGCTGCAATTTTGTTGGTCAAGTTCGCAGCTCGCGCAGACAACGCTCGGGCTCGTTCGACCAACTCCGCAGCACGACTCAAAGCAGGGTTCGGTGACGGAGCCGCATTTTGTTCTTGTGTTTCACTGATCGTGGGCATCGGCGGATTGGCCAAAAGCCACGTGGCAAATTTCTCAAAGTCCTGCATCCCACGACTGGCAGGATCGTACTCGGTAATAGGCTGTCCAAAACTGGCAGCCTCCTTGAGCTTGCTATTAAAATTAATCACCATCGGCAACAAGTTGTCACCAAAATGACGCTTCAACTCCGAAAGAATTTCACGAGCCAACTTCGTTCGCACATCGTACATCGTGGCCAAAACCTTGTGGCGTACCTGATGACCCGTGCGACGAACCAGCATTTGAACCGTTGCTTCTTGTTTGAAAGATCCCTGTAATGCGAAATAGCCCGTTTCAACCGGGACGATCACTTCATCACAAGCCCGCAACGCATTGAACGTTAACAGGCCAATTGAAGGGGGACAGTCAATCACGCAAAAATCGTAGTTGTGTTGAACCGTGCTTAAAACCTGGACCAAGCGTCGGTCTTTGTCCGGGGCAGTGGCAAGTTGTTGTTCAACGCCCGCCAAAGCAGTGGTGCTGGGGGCCAAGTCAAAACATCGGGAAATCTGCCAGACCACATCCGCCATGGCCATCGAGCCATCAAGCCCCGCCAAGAGCACATCCGCCATGGAACGGCTCATTTGTGCTTCAGGCACAGCTAAACCCAAGGCACAGTGGCCTTGAGGGTCCATATCCACAAGCAGTGTTCGCTGGTTTTCACCGGCAAGGACTGCAGCAAGATTGATCGCCACGGTTGTTTTCCCGCAGCCACCTTTTTGGTTAATGATTGCGATGGTTCGCAATTCGCTATCCTTAGCTTGTGGAACTGTAATATCGAGCATCCGTGCTTGATATTCGAATCTTACTTTAACACTTATCGGGGCTTGAGTCCTTAAATCTTGAATATCAGTATTAAAAACCGTGTTGGTGATGGGTTGTATACCAATTACGATTGCGTTTTCCCCTTTTTTTGTGTGTACGTGGCATTTTTTTTAGTTATCAGCCATTCGCCATTCGCCATCAGTAAGCATAGAAGTAGAAAAAAGAGGGAGCATTTGGGAAAAATGTGTCCGATTATCTTCTCTTTACAGATAACTGAGAGCTTTAAAAACTTGCATCGCGGGCATTCTCATACTTGATGGGTATACAATGGCCATATGGATAAAAAGCCTTGGGTTTTAGCCAGCCGTTCTCCCCGCCGCGCCTTGCTTTTAAAGGAGGCAGGGCTGGTATTTGAGCAAATGCAGCCGCCTTACGAAGACCCGCCGATGCCGCAAGCCAACGGGTTTTCGCCCGAGGAACAGGCCATGCAGATTGCCTACGCCAAAGCGAAAAGTTTGATGACCTTGATGCCCAATCGGCATCTTTTGGCGGCTGATACGTTAATTGTGTTGCCTGATGGATCGTTGGCTGGCACGCCGACTTCGGTTGATGAAGCCAGGGAATTAATTTTAAAAATGGTGAATGCTGTTCATCATGTGGTCACGGGTGTGGCGATTGTGCAGCCACTGCGGGATTTGCAGGAATCGGGGGAGTTGTCAGGGGCAGAGGAATCCCTCGGGAAACGTCCGGGCGGGGCGGGGGAATTATTGGGGGCAGGGGAATCCCTAAGGAAGCTTCCGGGGGGACTGGGGGCAGGGGAATCCCTCGGGAAACTTCCGGGGGGGGGCGTGTTGTGTTTGGCGGATACGGCAGGGGTTCGGATCGGGCTGGTGACGGGGTCTGACATTGATCGCTATTTGCAAACCAATGCCTGGCAAGGCAAGGCAGGCGGGTATAACCTCTTTGAACGTCAACAGGCCGGTTGGCCGATTGAAGTGATAGATGGCAATGATCCGACCACGGTGGTGGGGCTTCCCATGGAGCTGATCAAGCCCTACTTGGGTTTGTCTAGATTTGTCTAGAACAGATGAAATAAAGTAGATACCCATCAACGCCTAGATGGATCAAGTGTTTTTCCGACTGAAGACTGATAACTGATATGCATCGCATAATATGATGTACGCGTTGAGATTTTCATAAAGCCTTATCAATTCAGCCTCCGCGAATCACCATTCACACGAGTTTTAAATGGGATTGGTATGATAACTTTAAAAATGAATCAGGATTGTTTCATCAAAATCATGGCAGGTCGTCGTCGCGGAGCCGGTGCAGCAGTGGTCCGTGGCCTGATGAATGTGGGAACCCCCGGTTATCGAGCTGTGGTTTCAGTTCGCAATGGCATGTTTAATCAGGGTTTGCGAAAATCAACCCCCCTGGGCAAACCCACCCTCAGCGTGGGTAACATCACCACCGGCGGCACGGGGAAAACGCCCATGGTCTGTTACCTTGCCAATCAATTGATCGAAAAAGGCCTACGCCCAGCCGTGTTGATGCGAGGTTACAAGGCCACCAGTGAACACGGTTCAGATGAAATGAATCTTGTTCAGTCCCAGTTGGGTGAGCGGGGGGTGGTGCATGCTGATCCCAGCCGGATTCAGGGCGCTCAAGCGGTGCTTGCAGAACATCGGCCTCTAGTGGATGTGTTTTTGTTGGATGATGGTTTTCAGCATCGTCAGGCAAAGCGGGATTTGGATTTGGTTTTGATTGATGCGGTGCAGCCGTTTGGCTTTGGACGCTTGTTGCCACGCGGTTTGCTACGGGAACCATTGGCCAACCTCCAGCGGGCTGATGCAATTATTCTCACCCGAGTCGATCAGGTGACCACGACCCAAAAACAACAGCTTGACGAGACCATTCAAAAAATCACAGGTCAACGGCCCATCGCCTATGTGTCTTATCCATGGGTGGGGCTTTTAGATGCCAAAGGCCAAGAGCATTCACTTTCGATCTTGCGCGAACGTCCGGTGTTGGGAGCTTGTGGGATTGGGAATCCCCAGGCTTTTGAAGCGTCGCTTTGCGAGCATGCGTCCAAAGTCGTCGGCTGTGTCGTCAAGCCTGACCATCATGTGTGGACTCGCTCAGACATTGATGATTTACTTGATCAAGCCAAGGCCGCTGGCAATGCCCACGTGGTCATCACCGAAAAAGATTTCACCAAATTCCCCCCCCCGGAAATTTCCCCCGGAAGCTTGTCCTTGGGTGAATTTCAAGCCTCGGTTGGCTCGGTTTCGATCTTTCGGGCGCAGCAGGGGATTCATTTTGAGCGTGGCGAGGGGGCATTGGCTCAACTGATTGAAGATCGGATCATGTGAAGGATGATTCAGATACGCAAGCTGTCAGCTTGTGGCGATCACAACGCCAAGCCCTGAAGTCTTTCCGGGGACTGAAGAGCCGGATTCTTTTCAGATGTGGTATGTGGATTGAGGGCGAGATTGTAAAAATGAACCGCGTTCATCCGCCTGAAACGGGCGGGATCAGGGCAACCTCATCTTCTTCGGTCAGAACGGTATCACGGCTCACATAAGCCATGTTGACCGCCACGGCTGCGGTGGGACGCATGGCCTCAAAGTCCGCATGCTGATTTTCCAATTCATCTAACAGTTGATTCACGGTGGATCCTTCTGGAACCGTGAGGACCAAAGTCCGGGTGCCGAGACGCTGTGCCATGGCTGCAAAAAGATGAATGGTTAGTTGCATGTGGTTTTAAATCTCCTAAATGAGAATTTAACAGCAGAAGGCCTTGTTTTCCACTTTGAACCAGCCGATACTCAACGATGGCAAAAGGGGTCCGGGAAAATTTGATCTATGTTTGTGGTCATCCATTTCCCTTTTGATGATATTTTAATGAAGGCAATGAGGTTGCCTATATCAATAGGGTGGGTCCTGATATGAAGTTAAGCAAAACGTCTGCGCAAGCCGCTTTGGCGATGGGTATTCTTGCCAAGCAAGACAATGGGCAATTTCTTCAAGCACGTCAAATTGCAGAATACTTGGAAATCCAAACGGTCAGTGCGCTGAAAATTCTTCAGACGCTTGCCCGTCATCGTTTGATTGAAAGCCAGTTGGGTCGTCGTGGAGGCTATCGAATGCGAATTGCTCCGGACGATGTGACATTGCTTCAAGTGGTTGAAGCGATGGAAGGCCCGATTTGTGGCCATTTGCGGATGAAGTCAACACCCACGCTGATTGCGGGGGCTGTTGAGCGGCTTGGGAAGGTCTGCCAAGCTGCTGCGATGGCCATTCGGGAGCAATTAGCGACCACGACCATTGCAGATTTGCAGCACGCCAGCTGACGAAATCTCATCATTGTCTAAATAATGTGTTAAAGCGTTGCTTGTGGTGATCCGATGATTGCTACTGAGAGATGCTTAATGATATTGCATGTCTAAAATTTGGAATTGGGTAGTGCCTTCGGATGACAACGACCCCTTTTTTTTGCAAGAGGGTGTTCACAACCAGGAGACAGACATTGGATCATTCTTACATTTTGCCGTTCATTAAATCCGTTAGCAATGTTTTTGAGACGATGCTTCAGACAAAGGTGAAGATTAGCAAGCCTGTTCTTAGGCAGCCCAATCAGCCTCGATTTGATGTTTCAGGGATCATCGGCATGTCAGGCGATGTGGAAGGAACCATTATTCTGAGCTTTCCGTCACCGGTGGCCATTGCTTGTGTCGCTAAATTTACAGGGATGGAGATGGCCACGGATGATGAAGATTTTGCCGATGCCATTGGTGAACTGGTCAACATGGTTTCCGGAAGCGCCAAGGCAGAATTCCAAGGCAAGAAAGTTGCCATTACCTGTCCTTCGGTCGTCATTGGGCCTAACCATGTGGTGTTCGGCAACCGCGATGTGGTGGGCATTAACATCCCCTGTGAAACAGAATTAGGCCATTTCATCGTCGAAATCGGCCTGAAGCAAGGTTCCGATGTCGCCAAGGAGACTCTTTCAGAAGTTTCCGGCGCTGCATAAAATCAACTCAAGAGGTGAGCTATGGCCACCGATCTTATCGGTGATAACCAGATGAAAGTTGTTTTAGATGCAGATCTTGCCTCTGCTCAACTGATTATCCCGGTCTCATTTATAACGGACCCCATGGCCAAACAGGCTTGTCATGCCTGTTTGCGGGAATATGGCGTTGAACTGACTGAATCGGTCGTTGGGGCGGTGGATCAGCTTTTAACTCAGTCCGGTGATGACAAAGGCTTTTGCCGTGCGGTGGTGGCTCAGGCGCAGTTACCTGTTCATGGCACCGACGGCCGCATTCAATGGCTTATCGGCCAGCCCAAGGCCGAAGATGTCGAAGATGCTAACACCCCAGATGGCAGCGACCAGTCTCACAACTATTACGAAGACAGCGTTTATCTCACCGTGACCAAAGATCAGGTCGTCGCTCATATCGATGATCCGGTTCTGGGTGTGGATGGCCGCGACGTCACAGGTAAAACCATTCCCGCCAAAAGTGGCCGTCCTTGTGAAATGACCTTTGATGACACGCTTTTTAAGGACGCCAAGGGCAATCTGATTGCTCAAAAAGAGGGCGTATTGGTCCGGTCTGCCGAGTCTGTGTGTATTCGTCAGTTAATCGAAGTGAAAGAATACGTCGATTTTTCCACAGGGAATATTGATTTTACCGGGGATGTGTTGGTGCATGAAGGCGTCCGCGACTGCTTTATCATCAAGGCCGACGGCAATGTGGAAGTCAAAGGTTTGATTGAAGCAGCGACCATTGAAAGTGGCGGCGATCTGCGTGCCCTCGGTGGAATGGCTGGCCGCGAACGTGGGACGGTCCATGTCGGCGGTTCTCTTCATGCTAAGTATCTTGACAATGTCTATGGCGACATCGAACGCAATCTCTGCGTGCAGCGTGAAGTGATCAACTGCGAATTAATGACCCATGGGGATATTGATTCACCATCGGGCTCGCTCATCGGCGGTCAACATACCGTGGCAGGCAAAATCACAGTCGAAACCATCGGCAGCCCTGCTGATGTGCGGACCAAACTGATCATTGGATCGGTTCCCAAGTTGGACCCGATTGTTGAACAGCTCGAACCCTTTATTCAAAATCTGGAAGAAAAACGGCTGAAATTTGCAACTGAGCAACATGCAATCAGCCAAAGCGGCAAGAATATTCCTGCGGACCTCAAAGAACGCCAAACCGAATTGATGTTTGAACTGATGAATATTGATACGCCTTTGCAGAAAGCCAAGGATGCTATTTTTCGCGTTCAAACCATGGCCGATCAGGCGCGTACCGTGCATGTCACCGTTTCCAAAATGCTCTTTGCCGGGACCGTCTTGGTTGTGCAAAACGTTGGGTTCAAAGTTCGCACGGATTTGCGTGGCCCCGTGACGATTCTCAAAGAAAATGGGGATGTCGTCTATCGGCAAAATGACAAATCTAAAATGCTGGCGACCCTCAGTGATAACGTCAATGTTTGATATGGGTAAAGATCCTGTATGCGTCTGGACTTCCCGTCTCACACAGCCCTTTTAAATTCGGAGTGTTTAAAGCAATGCTTGAACCGTAAGCGGTCCGGGCGTATCATCTTAATTGATGAATCGTTTGGTATCCATTTTGGTTTTACTATGGCTTGGCATCGCGCAGATCCCAGTGGCTTGGGCGCAGGATGAAATTGATAGCGCCCCGCAACGCAGTTATGGCTTTGGCTTGTTTGTGGCGTTCTTGTTTGTGGCCATGGTCTTTATCGTCAGTGTTTGGAGTTCCAAGCGATCCCATCAGGACTAGAGCACCGAACATTCAGGTATAGCGGCTTGGTGATCCGTGATCGCCTTGGCAACCTCGTTCATGTCGTTTCCCCAGTTGCAAGGCCGCTAGAAATGACCGTTAAACGCATTAAAAACCGCAACTTGCCCCAGGGCTCATGTGTTTAACCAAGTAGTCTCTCCTTGTGGAACCTGATTTGCCATTTCCCCGATTTGGATGGTTCCCTTGGCTTTTTAGAAATTTTTTCAGCTCTCAGAAATAGGAGATCGACGCATGACCAAACGCTCCTTACCCGCATTGATTGCGATGAACGTGGTATTGCTATTGGCCTTGGTACTGATTTCATTGGCCCCAGCCCCAGCCATCGGCCAGGGGTTTGCCTCAGCACGCTATGTCATGGTCGCAGGACCGACCACCGGCCGAACAAAGCAGGATGTGATTTATATCATTGAAATGAATACCACCCGGGTTGTGGCTGCTTTTTACAATGCCTCGGACAACACCTGGCAGGTGATTGACGGCACAAGCATGCTTGGTGCCATTCGCCGCTAGAACAACCCATACCAATAGACGAAGGGATTTT
Source organism: Planctomycetota bacterium (assembly GCA_024279865.1). Taxonomy (GTDB): domain Bacteria; phylum Planctomycetota; class Phycisphaerae; order Phycisphaerales; family Phycisphaeraceae; genus JAJRRC01. The sequence goes on from JAJRRC010000008.1 coordinate 40,299, forward strand.
GCCATGGATCGTACCCAACTAGCCTGCTACGGATTGCTTGCTTCAGCTTTTGTGCTGGGAGCTCTTTTACTCGTCCAACTCCAACATCGCAGTCTCACACAAGAGGCCAATGCCGCGATGGCGATGACCTCTGGCTCGGTCACTGCCATGACCGCGAGAACCCGGACCAATGAAGAATCGCTCTTCATTCTTGAAAGTTCCGCTCAGCGGCTGTTGATTTATCGAACCGATATCAGTCGAAACCAGCTTCGTCTGATGCAGAACATCAATCTGGCGAATATCTTCGGGGATATCTCCCGTGGTAGTGGCAGTAGCCGACGAACCTCTCGCTAAGGCTGATGAAACCAATTCTCGAGAGACTTTTTTGCGGCGCTTTAGAGCGTTGTATCGCTATTGTGGCGCGTTGAGAGACGCGCACCGTGTCATTTTTTGAAGCTCGGGGGACTCCACTGGGAGATTTTTTCGGGGGGGCTTTGTTGCAAGGTCCGGTTGGGGCCTTAAAATGGTTCGCGGCAAGATGGCTGATGGGTTCCTTGTTCTTTGAAACATCCCACTTAGCTGTGAAGCGAATTCCCCAATGAGGTAACACATCATGATGAATCGTAAATTGAGTCGTTGGCATCCTGTCACATGGGCAGCTGGAATGATGGGCTTGTTTTTATTCTGCGTGGGCCCTGGCGTGCTGATGGCGCAGGCAGCAGAAGGCAATGTGGCGGTGGACCCCGCGACTGGACAAGGGCCTACGATGATGGCCTTGTTCAACACCAGTCCCACGATCAACGGGATTATTATGTTGTTGTCGATTATTGCTTTGTTGTTGTTCTTGTTTTTTCTGGTGACGGTGAACAGCTCGACGATGGCGCCCCATCAGTTGGTGGACAATATCAACAAGTTGGTGTTGGATCGTAAATACGACGAGGCTGCGAAGCTTTGCCGTTCGAACGACAAAGTGTTCATCGCCAGTGTGATTCAGCGTTGCGTGGAAAACGCAGGCAAGCAACATTCTGTCATCATGGACATGGTGGACACCGAAGGTCGCCGTCGCGCGGAAATTCTTTGGAACCGAATTAGTTATCTCGCAGACATCGCCAACGTCGCCCCCATGCTGGGTCTGCTCGGCACGGTGGTGGGCATGATCCATGCCTTCTTCGCAATGAAATTTGAATCCCTCAGTGCCGAGTCAGGCATGTTGACCAGCAGCATCGGTGCAGCCATGGCAACCACCATGTTTGGTCTGTCGGTGGGTATTTTGGCGACTGTGTTTTATTCCTTAGTCAAAGCACGCGTGACCAAGAACCTGGCCGTCGCGGAGCAGGTCGTTCATACCATTGCTGACCACATCAAGCGGGGTGACGCATGAGTTTCGCCGCTGAAAGTCGTGATCGCGGGCGACCGGTTCTGCCTTTGGCGGGGATGGTGGATATTTTGTTTCTGTTGTTGGTCTTTTTTATGACCGCCTCGGCCTTTCGCCAGCAGGAACGACAAATCGACGTCTCCGTTCCCGATACGCAGACGGCCGTCCAGTCACAATCCAAAACCCCCATTGTTCTAACCTTGACCGCCAACGGCGAGATCTTTATCGGTGACCGTCAGTACACCTTTGACGCACTAGGCCAAATGCTGACCAAACTCGCCAAGCAGTTCCCTGATGAAGTGGTGCTGGTACGCGGGGACAAAGCCAGTAGCTTTGGCTTGGCGGTGCGGGTCATGGACATGGCACGGGCTGCAGGGCTGTACAACATCAGCATTGCAACGACCAAACTCCAAAGCGAGCTTTAATTTGGTGAACTTCCCCTTTACGACTGTGAAAAGCTCAGGCTTGCGTTTGAAAAACGTGGGTCTGTTCTTGTTGATGATGGTTTCGGTGCTGGCGTTTTCTCCAGATACGGCAGTTGCTCAAAACTCCGTTGCTCATCAGCAATTTGTTTTTGCGTACCGCCTGCTTCAACGCCAGGAACACAAGCTTGCCGCAGAGGCTTTTGATGAATACCTTTCTCGTTTTCCCAAAGATGAAAAGTATTCCGATGCCCTGTACTACCGGGCGTTGCTTGCTCGGACCGTGGGTCACAACCGAGAGGCATTGGGTTATCTGGGCAAAGCGCTTGCTCCCAAGCATGTGCCTGACCATGCGGTGTTGTTTCTCAAGGGACAGATTTACAGTGATCTGTCAATGCATGACCGAGCGGTGCAGACGCTGGAAATGATTGACTTGCAGACGCTGGATTCAGATACGCGAGCTTCGATTTATTATCTGCGGGGCAAATCGTATCGTGGGTTGAAGAACTTGCCTGCCGCGGTGACCCAGCTCAAGGAAGTCATCAAAATTGATTCGAGTTTGCGTCCGCGGGCGATGCTGGACATGGCCCGGATTCAAGTGCTGCTCAAACTTCCAGCCGATGCGTTGGAAACGCTCAAGGATTGTTTGAAACTCAACAACCCTGTGGTTTCTGCCGAGGCTGCGAGGCTTGCGGGCGATTTGGCGTTTCAGATGAAAATGTATCCTGCTGCGTTGGGGTATTACCAGACCATTTTAACGCAGTACACCGCCTCGCCCCATTTAAGCTCTGCGATTGTTGGCTCGCTCTGGTCCCAGTTTGAACAAAAGCAGTACAGCCAGGTCCTGGCGACTTTTGAGCAATACAAAAAAAATCTGGATGCAGCCAGCCGCGTGACCGGTTGGTATTTAGCGGGTGCCAGTCAACAGGAAATGGGTCGTCACGATCAAGCGGTGGCACTGTTTGGCGCTATTTTGGCAGCGGCCTCTGGCTCGGACATTGAAGACAAGGTGTTGTATCGTTTTGCAGCGAGTCAGTTTGAAACCGCTCAATTCAGTGGCATGAACCGAACGATTGCCAAGTTGCGTCGGGCCTTTCCCGATTCACCCCGTTTGGCTGATGCAGGTTTTCTCATGGCCTCGGCTGCTTTGAAGCAGGGCGACACCGCCACCGCCGCTGCTCGGTTTACAGCGATGGTCGATACCGGTCAGCGTCATCCGTATTACACCCAGTCCTTGCTCCAGCGTGGCCGTCTGTATGAAACCACCGGCAAGTTCGAGCCTGCCGTCGCAGACTATCAAGCCTATGTCGCAGCCTATCCCACTGCTGAAAATCAGGTCAAACTCGCCGCCAGTACCGTTTGGCAGGCAATTTTGCGATTGGTGGATTTGAATTATCAGTTACGCCATTTCGAGGCTGCCGACCAAGTAGCCGCCAAGTTGTTGGCTGTGGACAAGCTCGATCCATTGCTCGAAGCAGAGGGCTTGTACCGTCGTGCGTTGGCTCAAATTCGTCTCAAGCAATTTGAAGTCGCCTCCGCGTCCTTGACCACCTTGCTGACCAAGCACCCAGAGAACCATTATCGTGCCGATGCGACGTATTATCGTGGTCTGCTGGGTTTGTCTCTGAAGAAGTCTGCCGAGGCGTTGGCTGATTTTCAGGCTGCCGCCAGCTCAGATAAGTTGGCTGAGCCTTTGAAAATCAACGCCCTGCGTTTGGCTGCGATGTTGTTACGCAAAAACGAGCAGACGGAATTGGCTTTTGAAACCTTGGCCCGTCTGGAAAAATTAGTGGCCCGCACCGGTCTTGGCGCTGAAGAGTTAATTTGGGTGGGGGGATATTATATTGACAAAGCCAAGCCTGATGACGCATTGGGTTATTTAATGCCTGTGCTTGAAGCGAAGGTGGATTCGAGTCGTTATCAGTTATCCGAAGCGATGATGCTTGCCGCGGGTGCTTTGCGGACCAAAGGCCAGCTTGACCGGGCGATTGACGCGTTTAGCGAAGTGGTTTCGATGAGTCAGGGGCATGGTTATCAAGCTCGGTTAGAGCTTGCGAAAACTTTGGCGGTGGCAAAGCGTTTTGATGAAGCGGTTGATGAATACGAAGGCCTCATTGCTGCTGAGCAGACCAAGGTCGCTGCGAGAGCTTTGTTTGAGCTGGGTCAGTTGCATCGTTTGCTGGTTCAGAATTCTTTGCGAGAAAGTGATGCGATTGCTGCCCAGCAGCAGCGTGACGCTGCGGTGAAATCGTTTAAGCGTTTGGTGTTGTTGTTTTCTTTCCCCGAAATTTCGCCGTTGCCTCAGTTAAGTCAAATTGAGATTGCGGAGTTGGCCTCTGAAAGTGACACGCCTGAGGATGCCCGGGGGGTTTTTGCGGAATTGATTGAGCAGTATCCGGACACGCCTTATGCGACTTATGCGACGGCTGTGGTGGCGATGATGGACAGTCGCAAGATCGTGGCGACGGGCTTGCTTAAAAAAGTTCGTGATGCCAAAGAGATCGATCCCCAGTTGGCTCAGCGGGTCGCCAATCACCTTAAGGTGCTGGGAGGTGGCCGATGAGTCAGGCACGAGCATTTTCCATGGCAAACCACGCCCGTTTGCTTTTTACTGTCGCGGCAGCGTTGAGTTTGATGGTTCATTTGGGTTTGGCTTGGCAGTATGCAGACGAATCATTTATTTGGATGGACCCCAACAAGCTTGGCCAGGAGCAGGAATTGTTTTTGGTCAACCGTGCGCCTCAACAGGACATGGTGGTGGATGAGCCTTTGGATGCGACGGATATTTCTTCAGAGGATGCCGGGGCTGACAAGCCCACAGACATGGCTCTGTTGAGTCTCGCGTTGTTGGATGACACGCCGCCGAAGGCTCCAACCCAGCAAACCCCAGGCGAACCAGAACTTCGCCAGATGGTCGATAGCCGCGCGGTTGAAGATTTGAGTTTGATGCCAGCAGGCTTGCCTGAGGTGAATTTGCCTCAATCTGTTCAGCGTGCCATGGCAGTGCAATTGCCGTTGGAAGTGAAGTTTAATACGTTGCCTGTGGGCGGCGGTACGGGTGACGGTGATGGCCGAAACAGTCTTGCAGTGGCATCAGGCAACGCACGGGGGATTCTGCTTGGCAGTGGCCTCGTCAGCGGTTGGGCTCCCAAGCCCCGCGCGTTAAAGCCCCCCGAATTTGCTGAACGCAGATTGGTGACGGTGGACAAGGTAACCCTTGATGTGCCTTTGGAAATGCCCGCGGTTGATTTTACCGAATTGGCCATGAGCGGAGCGACCAAGGTTAACATCCCTGAGAAACTCGATCACGATTTTGATTACCACATCACACGTTATTTGCCCACGGCCAATCAGAACGCCGGTTGGTTTACGCGTGGCACTGCGGGAGTCGATGACCGGGGTTATTTTCAGGTGGACATTGTGCCTCGCAAGTCGCTCAAGCGTTTGCCGACGATGCCCAAGGATGTTGTGATTCTGATCGATACTTCAGGCAGTGTGCCTCAAACATGGGTCGACCAAGTGGTCCGAGGGGTGCGCGACAGTCTGAGTACCCTGGGCAAGGATGACCGATTTAACATCGTCTTTTTCAATGAAAACCCAGTCTTCTTTAGTTCCAGCCAGATTCAACCTGCCACCGAAGAAAACCTTGCCAAAGCAAGGTTGTTCTTGAAAGATCGAAAGTCCAAAGGCTACACCGATGTGAACCATGCGCTGACCCGTTTGTTGGTGAGAGACCTGGAAGTCGCCCGTGTGTACAACATGATCATGATCTCCGACGGCCGCCCGACGCGTGGCGTGATGGATACCCGTGAATTGATCAACCTCATCACCCGCGACAATGACCTTGTCGCCAGTATCTACTGTGTGGGTGTGTCAGGCAGACAGAATCGATCCTTGCTCGAATTCCTGGCTTACCGCAACAAAGGCTTTTGCGTCTTTGCAGAAAATGAAGTCGGCGTCGCACAAGTCATCCGCGACCTGATGAGTCGATTGCGATACCCCATCATGAAAGATGTGCGGATGAGTCTGCTTGGGATTGATCCTGAAGATGTGTACCCCCGTGAGCTTGCGAATCTGTACCAGGGTGAACGCTTTGTGGTCTATGGCCGCTTTGATCGCAATCACAAATTCACCATGCGCCTCGTAGGCCACAACGGCCGTCGCGTGTTGGACCTGACGTTTAGCAAGAAGATCTCCGATGCTACCCCCGCAGATAAAAAGATGGCCTACGATTGGGCTTTTTGGAAACTGCACCACTTGTACAGTGAAATGTTCCGACGCGGCCACACCGATCAGGTCAAAGCGCAAATCGAAGCTCTGAGAAAGCAATACAAACTCAAAACCCTGTATTGATTTTCCGCTCTTAATGGACCGTTTCTCGCTCAATGCAGAGAGCTTGTTAAAATGCCTGCTTCACAAAAGGATCTCGTTATGTCTCATGTCAATTCTCCCGAAGTCGGCCAGCACGTGGTGGTGACCCAGCAAATTCCCCAGTTGAAAAACACATGGACCACCACCGTGACCGGCGAGGTGATTGGCTTAGAGCAACAAAAAACAGGTTCCTGGTTTGTCGATTCTAAAGCTGGCAAGCTTTGGCTTGACCGTCTGACTTTGAAAAAAGACGATGGCGAAATTGTGACGTTGAATCTGGATCAGTTTTCTCACATTGAAATTTTGCCTGTGGAAGCTTCAGACCAAGAAGCTGATTCAGAAGTCTAGATCGTACGGGCCTTGCAAGGGTTTTGTTTATGACATCGTCTCCCGCGCTTGATGAATACGGATTGCCGCCGGGTTGCCGTTTGCATGAAGATTGGGAAGTGAGTCCCAGACAAGTGCAGGTTATGCGTCAGGCCAAAGAAGATTTTGTGCTCATTGATTGCCGCTTGCCTTGGGAATATGAACGGGTTCATATTGAGGGGGCTGCCTTACACGTGCTGCAACAGATTCAAGATGAACTCGACGAAATCGTTGAAGATTACACAGGCCAAAAAGTGGTGGTCTACTGCCATCATGGCCAGCGAAGTTTTCAAATGACCGCTTTTTTAAGACAAGCCGGCCTGACCGATACCTGGTCCATGGCAGGGGGCATTGACTTGTGGGCATTGGACATTGAGCCGACAATGCAACGTTATTAACCAACCTTCGATCAACGGATAGAAACAACCATGATTCAATGGCAAGAGCTTTACGCAGACTTTTTTCAGAACCAACGTTGTCTCATCACCGGGGGGGCCGGCTTTATCGGGTCGCACCTCGCTGAAGCGCTCCTGACGCTCGGCGCGCAGGTTGTGGTTCTAGACGATTTGTCGGGCGGCGAAAAAGGTAATCTCCAATTCTATTTTAATGACCCAGGTCGTTACCCAGGTACCCTGGAGTTTGTTGAAAGCTCCATCTTGGAGATCCCCACACTGGAGGGGGCTGTGAAGGATTGCCGTTTTGTGTTCCATCAAGCAGCCATCCCCTCAGTCCCCCGAAGCATCGAACATCCCCGACTTTTCCACGACGTGAACGTCACAGGCACACTCAATGTCCTCGAAGCAGCCCGTCAAAATGGCGTGCAACGGATTACCTTTGCCGCCAGCTCCAGCGCCTATGGCGATTCGCCGACACTGCCCAAAGTCGAGTCGATGCCCCCGCGTTGTAAAAGCCCTTACGCTGCCAACAAACTCGCAGGCGAACAAATGCTCCGCGCCTATGCAGACAGCTATGACATTGATGCAGCTTCACTGCGTTACTTCAATATCTTCGGCCCACGCCAAAACGCCAACAGCGTTTACTCCGGCGTGATCGCTATCTTATGTACCCGACTTATCGGTGGACTGCCTGTGACCGTGCATGGCGAAGAATTTAGCCGCGACTTTACCTATGTCGCCAATGCCGTGCATGCTAACCTGCTCGCTGCCCGCAATGAAACCCCCCTCAACGGCGAAGTGATTAACGTGGCCTGTGGCATTCGGGTCACCATCTTGGAATTGGCCCAGACCATTGCGTCACTCTTGGGACGCGAGGACCTTGAGCCCGCCGTGGGGCCCGCAAGAGCAGGCGATGTGAAAGATTCATTGGCAGATTTGAACTTGGCCAAAGAACTGCTTGGCTATGAACCCATTGTGGGTTTTGAGCAAGGCCTTAAGGCCACCCTCGACTGGTATCAAACAGTCCTCAAAACCCAAAACGCTTAAAGCGTCTAAAAAAAATTCCAACGCTTCGATTTCTGCGATGAAATAGCCGCAATCTAGACAGATTGCGCGTCTGCATAGAACATTGGGTGTCCTTGTTGGCACCCCGGCCCCCGGCCCCCGGTTCTCCCCGGTTTCCCCCGGTTTCCCCGGCTTCAATCTCCGTTCCTTCCCCATTTCAAACCAGCGATTTCCTTTTTCTAATGCGGCTCTTGACTCGCAAACAGCCTTACATCACAGCCGGCCTGTTAAGATGGGCAGTCTGTAGCGGTTGTCTGTTCTGTAATGTTTGTATTTTCTATAACACTCATGCCTTTTGCTACGTCTATCAGGGGTGTTCCGGTTATAACATTCATAGGGAGTGCAATCCCTGTGGATGGACAAGGAGCAAACCATGAAACGTATTCCTATTGCAATCGTAGCCTTTGTGATGGCCCTCTTGGCCTCGCTGTGCTTTGCGAGTCCCATTGATATGCACCGGGCCAGCAGCGGTGCAGACCGCCCCTTTACGGTGTTGAAAGACAACCTGCCCACGGAATGGCGATTGTTTCTTTACCACGATCTAACCTTGACTGAATCGACGGTGGATCGAGAGTGGCAATTTCCTGAACGGGCGTTGAACAATATGATTTTCGCCAATGATATGAGTCACGTGCTTCAGTTGGGCTCACGCCGTCGATTGGTTCAAGGACAACGCACGGGCATCTACATCATTTATGACATGCTGGCTTGGCAATTGGTTCCCCATTTGTTGTATCTCGATGAGATTGAGGCAACGGGGATTCCCGTGGAATTTCGTGACCCACGTGATGCGCTGCGGCCGGTGATCGCAGGGTTTCCTGATATTGAGCCGATCCCAGAACCAGCCACGGGTCTGTTGCTGATTATGGGCTGTCTGTTTATTGCCTCACGCGCAAGGCGGCAGCGTCAACGCTGCTAAAAAACATCGAAGTCTTGAGGCATGACCCCGTTTCATGGCTGTCAACGCACTTTTATGTTTGGCCAGAGACTTATCAGAGATTAAAGAGAAGGCTTGTAAAGGTTTTTCGAATGCTTCGATTCGAGGCTTGCAAGAGACCAATCTTCCGGGGGGGTGAGGGTGTCCCAAAAGCCAAGGCATACCCAAGACCAACTTCCGGGGGGGATTCCCAAAAGCCAAGGTATACCCAAGGACCAACTTCCGGGGGGGATTCCCAAAAGCCAAGGTATACCCAAGACCAACTTCCGGGGGGGGGAGTCGACAATTTACCTAAATTTCGCTACCATCTGCCCACTTTAACTGTGTAGAACGGCGGCGACCCCAATATGCCCAAACGAACGGATATCCATACGATTATGGTCATCGGATCTGGACCGATTGTCATCGGCCAGGCCTGTGAATTTGATTATTCAGGCACCCAAGCCTGCAAAGCGCTCCGCGAGGAGGGTTATCGCATTGTACTGGTCAATTCCAACCCTGCGACGATCATGACCGATCCTGAGTTTTCAGATCGGACCTATATCGAGCCGATCACGGTGGCTGCGATCACCCGGATTTTCCAAAAAGAAAAAGATGCAGGCAATCCCATTGACGCATTGCTACCGACTATTGGTGGTCAGACCGCGCTTAATATGGCCTGTCAGCTTTACGACGACGGCATTCTCGAACAGTTCGACGTGGAAATGATCGGGGCGACCCGCGATGTCATCCATCGTGCCGAAGACCGCCAGCAATTCCAAGATATTGTCGAATCCGTGGGCCTGTCTTGCCCGCACAACGGCGTGGCGAATTCCATGGAAGAATGCTGGGAAGTCCTCGATAAAATAGGCTTGCCTACGATTATTCGACCAGCCTTCACCCTCGGCGGAACCGGCGGAGGCATTGCCTACAACCGTGAAGAATTTGAAGATATCTGTCGGCGAGGTCTAGATGCGTCCATGACCAACCAGATTCTCATTGACGAATCACTCATCGGCTGGAAAGAATACGAACTCGAAGTGGTCCGCGACCACGACGACAACGTCATTATCATTTGCTCCATTGAAAACTTTGACCCCATGGGCGTGCATACCGGTGACTCGATCACCGTGGCACCCGCGCAAACGTTGACCGACAAGGAATACCAACGGTTACGCGATGCATCGATTGCGATTATTCGTGCGGTGGGTGTGGATACCGGCGGGTCGAATATTCAGTTTGGCATTGATCCGAAAAATGGTGAAATTAAAGTCATTGAGATGAACCCACGCGTGAGCCGTAGCTCGGCGTTGGCTTCGAAGGCGACAGGGTTCCCGATTGCCAAGATTGCAGCTAAGTTGGCGGTGGGTTATTCCCTTTGGGAGTTGCCCAATGACATTACGGGTAAGACGGCCGCGAGTTTTGAGCCAACCATTGATTATGTGGTGACTAAGATTCCTCGTTGGACGTTTGAAAAATTCCCTGAAGCGGATGAAACCCTGACCACCCAGATGAAAAGTGTTGGCGAAGCGATGAGCATCGGCCGCACCTTCAAAGAAAGCCTCCAGAAAGGCATTCGATCCATGGAGGTCAAACGCTTTGGCCTAGGTCTCGATGGCAATGATAAGTGTCTCATGGCCAGCCGTGATGAGCGGGCTGTGGATGGCTCGCCGATTCAGTGGCCGATTCCTGAAGACAAGCTTCGTCGCAAGCTCGCTGTTCCATCACAGGGTCGTATGTACTATCTTCGCTATGCGATCAAGATGGGCTGGACCGATGAACAGATTTTTGAACTGACGAATATTGATCCTTGGTATTTGGATCAGTTCAGGCAGATCGTGGAGTTTGAAGACGTTCTCCAAAGCTATACCAAACTTGAAGACGTGCCTGCGGAGGTGATGTTCGAAGCCAAACAACTAGGTTATTCCGATCCGCAGTTAGCAAACTTGTATCTGGGACAAATCAATACAGATAATATCTTGTCCGTTCGTCAGCGTCGCAAAGAGCTGGGCGTGGAGCCGGTGTACAAGCTGGTGGACACCTGTGCAGCTGAATTTGAAGCTCAGACCCCATATTACTACAGCACCTACGAAGCGCCTTATACCGTCAATGGTGAACGCACCGTCGACGATGAAATTCGTCTCACCGACAAGAAAAAAATCATCATCCTCGGCGGCGGTCCCAACCGGATCGGTCAAGGGATTGAATTTGACTATTGCTGTGTCCAAGCGGTTTTTGCCGCCAAGGAACTAGGCTACGAAGCAGTGATGATCAACTCCAATCCTGAAACCGTCTCGACGGATTACGATACCTCGGACTTGCTGTTCTTTGAGCCGTTGACGCTTGAAGATGTGCTGAACATCGTCGAACGACTCGACGCTGGCAAAGGCCTTGTTCATGGCGTGATTGCTCAGTTCGGCGGCCAAACACCTCTGAACCTGGCCCATGGCCTTGAACAAGCCGGCGTCAAGATCATCGGAACCAGTGTGGATTCGATTGACCTAGCGGAAGATCGCAAGCGTTTTGCAGACCTTTGCCGCAGCGTCAACGTCCGTCAGCCCAACAACGGCATCGCCTACGACATCGAACAAGCCATCGTCATTGCCAATCAAATTAGCTACCCCGTGTTGGTACGACCGAGCTTTGTGCTCGGCGGACGAGCCATGGAAACCGTGTTCGATGACGAACAACTTCGATACTACATGGGACTGGCCATCAGCGCCAGCGACCTCGCGGGCCAGCCGATCCTGATCGATAAATTTCTCAATGATGCCATTGAATGTGACGTCGACGTGGTCGCCGATTATGGCAACGATCATGACGACGAGCGAGCGGTTGTTTGTGGCGTGATGGAACACATCGAAGAAGCAGGCGTTCACTCTGGTGACAGTGCTTGCACGATTCCACCTTACTCGCTGCCTGCGAATATCGTAGAAGACGTAAAATCTTTATCGCGTGATTTGGCCAAGGCATTGAATGTGCGTGGCCTGATGAATGTGCAGTGGGCCATCAAGCGTCCGAACGCGGAGAATCCCAATTATGAAATTTTTGTGCTTGAGGTGAATCCCCGAGCCTCCCGAACGGTGCCGTTTGTTTCTAAAGCCACCAATCGGTCTTGGGCTCGGATTGCCGCCAAAGTCATGGCCGGCAAACAGCTTTCAGAACTAGGCATCACCGAAGAGATCGTGCCCAAGCATACGTCGGTCAAAGAAGCGGTCTTCCCCTTCAGTAAATTCCCCGGCGTGGACGTGGTCCTCGGCCCGGAAATGCGATCCACCGGTGAAGTCATGGGTGTAGACGATTCATACCCCATTGCTTTTGCCAAAAGCCAAATGGGCGCGAGTTCCACGTTGCCCACCGAAGGCAAAGTTTTTATCTCATTCAAAGATGTGGACAAAGATTCCCTCGTCGAACCCGCTCGCAAGCTCATTGAAATGGGTTTTGAATTGATTGCCACGGTCGGCACGCATCGCTACTTGACAGAGCATGGCGTGGAAGCGGAATTGATCAAGAAAATTCGCGTGGGCCGTCCCAATGCGGTGGACCTCATCAAGAACGGCGAGATTGCGTTGATCCTCAATACGCCTAGCCGCAAGGGAATCAACACCGACGAAGGTCGCTTGCGTGCCACGGCCGTGCGATTCAATATCCCGATGATCACGACCGCCACGGGTGCCATCGCTGCAGTACACGCCATTGAAGCGATCCGTGACGACACTTGGGAAGTGCGAGCCCTACAGGATTATATGTAAATGTAAGCAGTGGGCTCGGCGTTGTGATGAACTTCGGTCAATTGCACGCACGCGGCGGTGCCTTGGGCCGTGGGTGGTGTGTCTGAAAATGAACGCATCATCAATTCACCTACCTATAGAGCGTATCACGGTCATGTGTAGCGGGTCTGCAACTGGGAAAACGGCATGAACTTGCTTGCCAAGGCGATGGTTGATCATCAAGCCGCGACATTTGAGTGTTAGGTGCGATAGCTGGGTGATGATGCCAAGGATCATTGGTTTGTTATAAATCGCAACTTATTTTCTAGCAGCGATCACAACGCCGAATTCTGAGGTCTTCCGAAGATTCGGATTCTTTTCCATTGCGAGATGCGCAACATATGCGTTGCTTGGGCTTGATGCGTGGTTATTTTACAACTGGCTGAGTCGATGCCTCAGGCAGTGGTCTGCTAGGACGATGGCGAGCATGGCTTCGCCCATGGGGACGAAGCGTGGGAGTAGACAGGGGTCGTGGCGGCCGCGGGTGGCGATGGTGGTGGTTTCGCCGTCGCGGGTGATGGTTTCCTGAGATTGGGACAGCGAGCTGGTGGGCTTGATGGCACATCGGAGGATGATGGGCATGCCTGATGTGATGCCTCCGAGGATGCCGCCGTGTCGGTTGGTTTGGGTGGTGATGCGATTTTCTTCTGATTCGAAGAGGTCGTTGTTTTGCGTGCCTCGGAGGGTGGCACATCCGAACCCGATGCCGTATTCAACGCCTAGGACTGCCGGGAGGCTGAACATAGCTTTGCCGAGGTCCGCTTTGATTTTATCGAAGACGGGTTCGCCCCAGCCAGCGGGAACACCGGTGGCGACGAGTTCGCTGGTTCCGCCGATGGAGTCTTGTTCGTCACGGACTTGTTCGATCAAGGCAATCATTTTCGTGGCGGCATCTGCATCGGGGCATCGGACGATGTTGGCTTCGACTTGTTCGGTGGTGATGGCGGCGGGGTCTGGGATGTGGGCTTGAATATCGCCGACTTGTTTGACGTAGCCGATGATTTGGATGCCGTGTAGTTGTGCGAGTAATTTTTTCGCCACAGCACCGGCAGCCACGCGGACGGCAGTTTCACGGGCGCTGGAGCGACCGCCTCCGCGGTAGTCTCGGATGCCGAACTTGGCATCAAAGGTAAAGTCCGCATGACCGGGTCTGTATTTATCTGCGATGTCGCTGTAGTCGCGGCTACGCTGGTCCTGATTGCGGATGAGGATCGCCAGGGAAGTGCCGGTGGTTTTGCCTTGGAAGACGCCTGAGAGGATTTCAGGCTCGTCGGCTTCTTTGCGTTGGGTGACGATTTTTGATTGGCCGGGTCTTCGTCTGGCAAGGTCTACTTTGAGGTCATCTTCGGAGAGTTCGAGTCCAGCGGGTAGGCCGTCAATAATGACGACATTGCCTGGGCCGTGGCTTTCGCCGGCCGTGGTGATGGAGAATACTTTGCCGAAGGTGTTACCTGTCATGTCAATTAATGTACCGCAGGGGTTAGCGTGAGGGCAAATGGGCGTGACGGTTGGCAGCCAATTCTGTTTTGAGAATCAGGAGGGCAGCTTCAAGTTGCAGGTCCAAGCCTTTGTCGAGAATTTGGGATGCAGTGGGATGATCCAGGCCATCTTGTTCATGGGCCACGTCAATTTCACGACGCAGTTCAATGGCGTCAGCAACTTCTTGGTCGGTCATTTTAATGGCCAAGTCCGGTTCCACTCCCCAGGCTGTCGCTGCTTCAACGCGATGGATCAGGCGGCCCAGCGGCAATTGGTAATGCTGCGTGGTCAGCTTGAGCTGGGCGCGGCTACCACTAAGCGAATACAAGTCTTGTACCGATCCTTTACCGAAACTACGTGATCCGACAATAAAGGCCACCTGGTGATCCTGAAGCGCCCCAGCGACAATCTCCGCGGCACTGGCGGACCCTTGATTCATCAAGACAACCGTGGGAACCAATCGGTGAACCAAATGGCGTCGTGCGGTGAACTGGCTGGTCGTGATGTCCTGTCCATCCACGGTGGAGACGATGGTTCCCTTGGCAATAAAGCGGTTGGCCAGTTCGACAGATTTTCGAAGCAATCCGCCTGGGTTGAATCTCAAGTCGAGTATCAAAGCATTGAACGGGCCACGTTTTTCTAGTTGATTGATTGCTGCGTCAAAATCGGCTGGCGTTTGAGGGATGAATTGGGACAAGCGGATGTAGCCGATGCCGCTGGCGCGATCAATGTGGTAGTCCCACTGATTGGGCTGCTTGGGGTTGCGTTGCCAACCGCGAATGGATTGGATTTTAATCTTGGCTCGCGTCAGTCGAAAGGGCAAGAGTTGTTTGTTGCCTGTGCGTTCGATGATCAGGTCCACGTCTGTGTCGCGAGGGCCTGTGATTTCTTTGACCGCCCAGTCCAGTGTCCAGTCCGCGGTGTCCTGTCCGTTGACTTTGACGATGATGTCCCCGGGCTTGAGTCCCGCATGCCAGGCAGGCGTGTCAGGTAGCGGGCTTACCACGGTGAGTCGATTGTTGGTCATGGCGATTTGAATCCCCACGCCAAAGAATTGGCCGCTGGTATGACGGTTAAACTGATCGACTTCATAAGGCCAAATGACCGATGAAAAGGGGTCCAAAATGCCCGTCGCTCCTTCGGTCAATTCATAAATCACCACCGTTTGAGGCAGCTTGACGGTTTGGCGATTGCGTTTGAATATTTTTTGCAAGGTGATCGCCACGTCTGCATGGGTCATGGCGTTTTGATGGGTGCGAAGTTTTTTCTCAAGCGTTTGAAGGTACTGGATCAACGCGAGATGCTGGGCTTGATTGTTCAGTGCGGGGAAGGTTTTTTCCAGCCCTGGGGTGTTGAGCATGGTCATGAATCCATTGACTGCGCCGAGCATTAATTTTCGGTAGCCTACGCCGTCAAGATGTCGGGTTGCTGCTTGTTTAAGGGTGCTTGTGAGGATCGACAAGGTGACATCGCGTAATCGGATTTCCCATGTTTCTTGTCCCAGTGCCACGGGCGGGGGATCTTTTTGACCGGTGGCTTTGGCGCGTGCGAGATAAATTTCTCGAATTTTAGCCGGTGCGTACAAGGCCAACGCTCGGACCCGCCCGGTTAAACGGTCGATGTGGGTTTTGTAGCGAGGCTGGGGTTCAAAGAGAATTTTCATCGCTCGATACAGACTCAACGCGGTGAGCCAATCGCCTTGCAGATCAGCGTGGCCGGCGGCTTCTTCGGATTGAGCGATTAATTCGAGAAGACGCGGATCACGCATCAGGATTTTGGGGTCGGCAGCTTGGCCTTGGGCTTCGATCGCGCTGATGAGAGCTTCTTCAAATTTTCTTTCGCGCATGCTTTGGAGCATGGCTTCGATGGCTTTGCCATAGGCTTCTCGTCGTTTGACGAGCAGGGTTTGGTGATGGCTTTGATAACGGTCAAGATTTGACCGCAAGCTTGCTAGTAGCGGATCGTTTTGGGTTTTGGGTTGTTGTGCGAGTTGTTGCCTGAGCTGGTCAAAGTGGCCCTGTCGAGCAAGCGGGATCCACCGATAGGCGGAGGTTGTTTGTGAGGCAATGGCAGAGGCCAATGGCAGGCGGCTGTCCGGGGGAGATACCGGGGGAATTTCCGGGGGGGATGCCCATGCTGGTACAACCAACAGACACAGCAAGGTGGCAAGCAATCGAGGGTATCGCATGAAAGATTTCAGTTGTAGGCTTAGGCCGATTCTTTGCGGGCGATGCGTAGTTCGGACAAGGCGCATTTGTTTTTAATGGCTTGACTGTCGATCACATATTTGTGGCCGTGGTCGGCCATGTCTGGCAAGTCGTACATCAAATCGAGCATGACTTCTTCCATGACGGATCGCAAAGCACGGGCACCGGTGTTGCGTTTGATGGCTCGTTGAGCCAGCGTTTTGAGAGCATCGTCGGTGAATTCGAGCTGAGCATTTTCCATTGAGAAGAAGTGTTGGTACTGGCGGATCAGTGCATTTTTAGGTTCAATGAGAATCTTAACCAGTGTTTCTTCGGTCAGGGGTTCCAGTGAGGTGATGATCGGCAAGCGGCCGATCAATTCAGGAATCATGCCGAATTCAGAAAGGTCTTCGGGGGTGACTTGGGTGAGCAGGTAGCCTTCATCGTCAAGATGTTGTTCGTGGGCCTGTTCAGAGGCAAAGCCGATCGCGCTTTGGCCTAGACGACGGTCGACTACTTCACCGAGGCCGACGAACGTACCTGCACAGATGAACAAAATGTTGGTCGTGTCGATTTGGATGTACTGTTGTTCGGGATGTTTGCGTCCGCCCTGAGGGGGAACGTTTGCGACGGTGCCTTCGAGCAATTTGAGCAGGGCTTGCTGGACACCTTCACCTGAGACATCACGTGTGATGGAGACGTTTTGGGAGGTTTTGCCGATTTTGTCGATTTCATCGATGTAGATGATGCCTCGCTGGGCGGTTTCGACATCGTAGTCAGCCGCCTGGAGCAGTTTGAGCATCAGGTTTTCGACGTCTTCACCGACATAGCCTGCTTCGGTGAGGGTGGTGGCATCACCAATGGCAAAGGGTACGTTGAGCGTGCGAGCCAAACTTTTGGCGAGCAGGGTTTTACCTGAACCAGTGGGTCCCAGCAGCAGAACGTTGGATTTATCCAGTTCGACGGTGGGGTCTTTTTCTGCGGAGCTAAGACGTTTGTAGTGGTTGTGGACGGCAACTGCCAAGCAGCGTTTGGCACCGGTTTGGCCGACGACATATTGATCTAGAAATTTATTGACCTGTCGGGGGCTGGGGATGGTATCGAGGGTCGGCCGGGTGGTATCGACGCGGCGACGTTCTTGCTTGAAAATATTTTGGCAGAGTTCAACGCAATTCGCACAGACATAAACATCGTTGGGCCCTTCAACCATGGGTCCGACTTCTCGTGATGTTTTTCCGCAAAATGAGCATGTGGTCACGCGACGGCCCTGAAAACCGGTTCCGTCTGTACCCGATTTGCTGCTGTTTTTGCCTTTGCCTTTGCCAGATCGTCCGTTTGTCATGGATTACGTTCCAAAATAGCGTGTTAAAAAAAGCCCGTTTATGTCTCTTATACCCCGTTGATCGGTTCTTCGATGTATATGCTTAACCATATATAAGCAAAGAACCTATTTTCCCCGTTTGAAAGGGGTGGGGCTGTAGAAGCAATTACGTCATTATAACACAAATAAAACCTTGTCCATAGGCCTGTGGTATGAAAACAACATGATTTTCTTACTCGGTCGGTTGTGAACTGAGGTGAGCCCTCTTTGGGAGGGAGGTATCGCCCAAGAAGTTTTAGAGCGTGTCACGGTCCTGCAACTGGGAAAACGGCATGAACTTGGTTGCCAAGGGGATTGTTGATAATCAAGCAGCAGTGTTTGGGTGTAAGAGACTCCAAAGGCGAGCTTTCAATGTAGAGATTCCCCTTTGGCATGACGGAGCATGGACAGCCCATGGGCGACGATGACTCGCTTGGCGTTTTCGAATTCCTGTTCGCTGATGTCTCCACGTTCGCAAAGCTCTCGCAGGTCTGAGATCGAGAACATGCCGCCGTTGTCATCGGAGCTTTCTTCATCAGGACTTAGAAGCCAGTGTCGTAGTTTCATCGCCAGCACAATCAGCACGACCAAAGCAATGACGATCAGGATTACTGGGAGAAAAAGGCCCCCCATCTGCTGGATCACCAAGGGCGCGGAATTACCTAGGCCATAAATCGCCAAGGGCGATACAGCCCAGTTGCTCTCTAAGGAGCCATTGCATTGATTGGATAGCCATTGCCAAGACATCATCTGATTTTAAACCCTTTCAAACCAATGGCTGATCGGGCGGATCATGCTGCCCATTGGTGGTTATTTTTTGTCAGCCTTTTTAGAAGTCGACTTTTTGGTGGTCTTCTTCTTCTTATCCGTTTTATCGGCCGATGCAGTGCCTTGCTTAATCGTAGCATCTTCAAGAATTTTATCGAGTGTTTTCTGATCTCGAATGGACATATAAAGTCCTTCGAGTTCGCCGGATTGTTGCATCTGCTTGCGGAGGTTTTCCGGTCGTTCTGATCGCATCATGGCCATCATGGAAATGCGGCCGTTGAGTTCTTCAGGGGTGACTTCGATTTCAGATTTTTTGGCAATACGGTCCAGAATGAAGAACAATTTGAGCTGACGGCGAGCTTCTTCTTCGCTCTCATCACGTTTTTCAGCAATCTTCTGCTCAACTTCGTCTTCTTTCATGCCCTGATAGGCCAGTTGCATGGCTTCATTTTTGAGCTGGCGAGCCACTTGGCGGCCGGCAACCTTCTCAGGCAAGGTCAGTTCGACCTTTTCTAGAAGCTGTTCACGGAGTTGGTCGTGTTTGGCGACCTGTTGTTCACGTTCGCGGCGACCGGTAAGGTCTTCACGAATTCGCGTGGTGAGTTCTTCTTCAGACTCCACGCCGAGCATCACAGCCAACTTGTCTGCTTCGACAGGCTTGACGCGTTCGATGTTGTCGATTCGCACGACCAAGGTGATTTCCTGGTCCTTGATTTTGTCGTCTTCGTGGCTCTGAGGGCCCTTTTGGGAGATACGCAGGGTGTCGCCGACCTTCTTGCCAGCAAGCTGTTTGCCGAGGTCATCGACAACGATGCCGACGATGTGGCCCTTGTAGTCAGCGGATTTGCCGTTGACCATGATGTAGACGCCTTCAGAGTGGGAAATTTCTTCCGCATCATCTTTGGCATCTTTGCCTGCGAGAATTTTTACATCAGCTTGGATAAAGTCTTTTTCTTGCACTGCCGAATCGCCAGCAGACTCCATGGAGCCATAACGGTCCGCCAGTGATTCCACTTCAGTGGCCACATCAGCGTCGGTGACTTCAAAAGCTTCTTCAGTCACTTCCAGTGTGGCGAAGTCGGGGAAGTCGATTTCAGGGGAGATTTCAACTTCGACAATTAAGGTTAATGCTTTGCCTTCTTCGGGCAATTCAATGTTTTCGATGTCCTTGACTTCCGGTTCGCCGATGACGTCAAGTTCTTCACTTTCAATGGCTTGTGAATAAGCCTCGGAGATAATCTGTGCTTTGGCGTCGTCTTTCACCGAAGAGCCAAATCGCCTTTCCATGAGCTTGCGGGGTGCTTTGCCACGACGAAAGCCCGGGATCGCAGCTTCAGTATTGAGCTGGTCATAGCTGCTTTCGATTTTTGCAGCAATGGTTTCGGGGAAGATTTCGATGGTCAGTTCCCGGGCTGCTGGACCAATTTCCTTGACGCAGACCGTTTGGGTCTTGGTGTCTTGTTGTTCGGTCGTCTGAGGCTCAGTTGCCACGGCATTTGATTCATCGGTCATTTGTATAACTCCTACGAGTAAGCGCAATTTAGGCCAAGTCCCGAATTATTACGCATATAATGTCATTCGTCAAGCACCTTGGTTGCCAAGAATGTTTTCTGGGCGTGTCTTTTTTAGGAAATATTGATGCCTTGCGTGATATTTTTCTTGTAAGCGCAAGGTTTTGCAACGTTTTTTTTCTTGGCGGTGATCGTTATATAAGTATTCTGATTTAAAATCGGATGATCAGAGAAAATAGAAATATTAAGGTATCATGAGCCCGTTGTGATTAAAACTGTTAGGCGGTGTGCTGGGGGTTAGTTGATTCCGTGCTTGATTAGATCCTTTTAAATGTACCAATGTGAATCAGGGTAAAAACCCTTTTGCAATGTGTGATTGAGGAAAGTGGCGTTTTAAGCAACCTCAATTTACCAGACTCACGATGTCATGCTTTTTCACCCCTGTATTGCGCTTCGGAATTGAATCCACCAGTTTCTGGGTAAAATAATTGTTTGTGATGTGAAATGTTGGCTTTGCAAGCGAAGTTTTAGTTATTAGAAGTGTAAGGAAGTGATTGATGGAAACGAAGGACGTCTCATCAAAGTCAGATGACAATACGTGTGAAAACGGCCGTTCATACGACAACCATGGCAAACGAATCGGCATTTTTGTGATCGCTTACAATGCTGAAAGCCACATCGGTGCGACCCTCAAACGGATTCCCACAGAAATTTGGGATGCGATTGAAGTGCTTTATATTGTTGATGATTGCAGCATGGATGACACCGTTGAGTATGCCTTGGGTTATGAGAAACACCGCAATAAAATTAAGGTTCTGCGTAATCGGGTGAACCGTCGTTATGGGGGCAATCAAAAGTATGGCTATCAGTATGCCATTGATCAAAAACTCGATGTGGTCATCATGCTTCATGCCGATGGGCAATATTCGCCGGAGATGTTGCCTCAGATGCTTGATCCGCTGGTGCAAGATGACGCTGATGTGGTGTTTGGCTCTCGCATGATCGACCGGAGCGAGGCCCTCAAAGGCGGCATGCCCAAGTACAAATACTTTGGCAATATTATTTTGACCCAAATTGAAAACACGCTCAGCGGCATGAACCTTTCAGAATACCATTCTGGATTCAGGGCTTATAAAGTTGATTTTCTGCGTTCAATTCCCTTCTGGGAAAATTCCGATGAGTGGCACTTTGATACCCAAATTTTATTGCAGGCCAAGCAATTGGATGCCCGTATTGTCGAAGTGCCGATCCCGACCTATTACGGCAACGAAATTTGCCACGTCAATGGAATGCTCTATGGGCTGAATTGTATTTTGTCTGCCTCGGCTTATTGGTTGTATCGCAAAGGCATTTTTTATAGCCGCATTTTTGATGTGAATATTAAAGGCCGTCGATACTTTGAAAAATTCGATGACCCTGGGTCGAGCCATTCATTGATCTGGTCTTGGTTGCAAGATCGTTCGCTTAAAGGCATCAAAATATTAGAGCTGGGCGTTGGAGATGCTTCATTGACCAAACGGCTGCATGAAGCGGGCGCCGAAGTGACTGGCGTTGATATTGATGAAGAAGCCGCCGAAATTGCCAGGCCTTATTGTGAAAAACTGCTTATTTCCAATCTCGATGATTTTGAGTCCGTTCAGTTAGAAGGGGTCTATGATATGGTTATTGCCGCAGATGTTTTAGAGCACCTGCGAGATCCAGAAGTGGTCCTTTCAAAGCTGAAGCGGTTTGTGAAACGTGATGGCTGGTTGGTTGTGTCGCTTCCCAATGTGGTGAACTTATATGTTCGTTTGAATGTGTTGCTTGGGCGTTTTCCTTACCATAGCAAAGGGATTTTGGACCGAACCCACTTACATTTTTATACACTTAAAAGTGCAGAATCAATGCTGAAGAAAACCGGTTGGCATGTGGGTTTGCGTCGTGTGAGCAATATTCCAATTGCAATTATTTTCCCCTTTTTATTGCGACAACCCTTTGTGATTCTTTTCGCATTGTTTCGGATGATGACAAAATGTCTCAAGGGTTTGTTGGGATATCAGAGCATCTTTTTTTGTCAGAATCCCAATCAATCAAAACTGCTTTGATACGGGTAAATGAGAAAAGGCTGGCTGTTGTATGAAGAATTTTTTTTCGCCAAGAAAATATTCTATTTTATTGGCGGCGTTGCTTTTGGGGATTTATGGGCCAGCGTTGTTCGCTCATATGTCATATGCCACGTTACCGTTTTTTTACAACGATGATGTGCTTCAGCAGATATGGCCGTTTTATTCCGATGAAAATGGCCCCTTGTTCGCGCATGACATGATTGCCCAATACTATCTTGATTGCTATCCCTTGGGATACAAAGCCCTGTTTACCATTGGGTCTTCTTGGTTGACTCCTCAGACGTTGAGTAAAGTATTGCCTTACCCATTGCTAGGCGTGATACTTGTGGGCTTGGTGATGGCGGGCAGGCGTATGGGGGGCAGCTTGGGGGGATGGTTTGCATTGGCGGTGGGGTTGGCGTCAAGTATTTGGTTGGCACGAATGACGGGTGGTTTGCCACGTGCATTTGCGTATCCCTTAATTGCGATGATGGTTGCGGGCCTGATTTGCAGTCGTCCCCTTTTGCTGGCGGTGACAATTGTCATTGCCGCCTTGTTTTATCCTGTGGCCGCAGTTTTTGGTGGTATTTTGCTGGTGTTTTATCTGCTTGTTTTGCCAGAAGGTGATCGAGAACTCTCTGCCAAATGGACTTTGGCTAGGCGAGTTGGGTTGGTCGCGATCACGGGCTTGTTGTGTTTGGCGGCAGTGGTGCCGGTGCTGCAAAAAACAAAACAATACGGCCCCCAAATTGCGGGGGCGACGCAAAAAGATTTTCCGGAACTTGGACCGGGCGGACGGTATTTGCTCAGTGATCGGCCGCCGTACCCAAGCTATATGGCGATGGTGAAACGATTCAAGCATAAACTGTACGGGCGAGGGTATCGCCCTTGGCCTTACATAACCGAATGGGTGTTGGCGGCCAAGACAAGTAGGCATACGGTGATTGCCGTTTTTTTTGGCGGCATGATGACATTGTTGGTGGTCATTGGGATGGTTCGCAAGGGTGGAAAATGGCGGCGGCTGGGCCTGTTGCTGTTCGTGTCCATTCTGTTGCATTCGCTTGCGAAATTAGTGACTCCCTCGCTTTATATTCCGGCGCGTTATGCGGAATATGTATTGCCGTTCTTTTTCGCATTGGCAATTCCCGGCGGCGCGATGATGCTGGGGGAATGGTTCGGGCGACGACTTGGAAAGCCTTCCGCAGGCTCTGTTTTGTCGGTGGGTTTGTGTGTTGCTTGCTTGGTTCTTTTGATGCCCCGAGGTTCTTCTGATGCCGGATTTACGGTCAAAAGTTTAGAGACGCTTCCGATTTTCGATGCTGTTGCAGAATTGCCTACGTCCTCAGTGATTGCCGGTTGGCCTCGAGGGGTCGTTAATCATGTGCCTTATCTGACTGGACGATCTGTTTTGATTACCTATGAAGTGCATCAGGTTTTTCACAAGGCTTATGCTTTGGAAATGCGACGCAGAATGAAAGCGGTGACCGAAGCGATTTTTGCCCATGATTTTCAGCCGATCCAAACACTGCGCGATGACTTTGGCGTGACGCACTTGATTCTGGATATGAGGCAATTCGAAAAATGTCCAATTTATTTCAAGCCATTTAACAAAGATGTGAAGCGGGCTTTTGCACAAGCTGAGAGAGGGCGTTTCTTTCGTGAACAAGTTCCTCAATCTGCCGTTGTTTATTCAGATGCCCGACGGGTTTTGATTGACATACAGGTTTTTTTAGATTCTCGAAATTCTTTATCTTTCAGCAATTAATTAGGAGCTTTTGGCATTGAGTTTATTAACGACGATTTTACGTCAGGCTTTGAAACGCGGTTCTGCCACGGCCGTGGTCGATGACCGGGGGACTTATAGCTATACCCAGTTGCTCGGCGGTGCGTGTTATGTCGCAGACTGGCTGGACAATACCTGTCCTTCTGAACGGGTGGGACTGCTTTTGCCTAGCAGCGGCGGGTTTGTGGTCTCCCTTCTGGGCGGTTGGCTTGGGGGCAAGACGGTGGTCCCGCTGAATTTTTTACTCGGCCCACAAGAACTGCAATTTGTGATTCAAGACAGCCAGATGAAAGCCTTGATCACCGTCGAACCCATGCTGGAGATGTTGGGCCATCCGACATTTCCGGGGGTACGAATTTTGAAACTTGAAGATTTGCCCAAGGACCCGATTGTCCCGTTTCGAATGCCGCCGCTTTATGACGCTGATGATTTGGCGGCCTTGCTTTATACCTCGGGGACCAGTGGCAAACCCAAGGGTGTCATGCTCACCCATGGCAATCTGGAATCTGATGTGAATGCAGCCATTGAACATGTGAACCTCACGCGGGCGGATACATTTTTAGGTGTGTTGCCTCAATTTCATAGTTTTGGTTTTACCGCGTTGACGTTGATCCCGTTGAGTCTGGGTTCGAAAGTTGTCTATAGCGCTCGGTTTATTCCCAGGCGGATTATTGGGTTGATTCGCGAGCATCGGCCGGATATTTTTATGGCAGTACCTTCAATGTATGGCGCTCTGCTGGGGGTGAAGAACGCAACGCCTGAAGATTGGAAATCCGTGCGATTGCCTGTCAGTGGTGGGGAGCCGTTGCCTCAGGCGGTTTATGACAAAATGCAATCTCGCTTCGGCGTTCGGATGCTTGAAGGGTATGGTCTCACTGAAACCTCGCCTGCGACGCACTGGTCGCTTCCGCAAACTGCCAAGCGCAACAGTGTGGGTTCCGCGTTGCCTGGCGTGCGGACGTTGATTGTTGATGGCGAGGATCGAACTTTGCCGGTGGATCAAGAGGGCGAGATTTTGCTTGGTGGGCCGATCATTATGAAGGGGTATCGCGGCCGTCCTGATTTGGATGAACAGGTGTTTGTCGAATTGGTTGATCCGTCTGATGGCAAGCGTTGTCGTTTTTTCCGGACGGGTGATATTGGTCATGTCGATGGTGATGGCATGTTGTTCATCACGGGCCGCAAGAAAGAGATGTTGATTGTGGGGGGGGAAAATGTTTTTCCACGTGAAATTGAAGAGGTACTCGATCAACACGAATCGGTCTTGGCTTCGGCGGTGATTGGGTTAGCCGATGAGATGCGGGGTGAGGTGGTGCTGGCCTTTGTGGAGTTAGAAGAAGGTTGCACGCTTGATGAGGCTGTGCTGCGAAGTTATTGCCGCGAGCATTTGGCGGGGTACAAGGTTCCGCGTCAGATTCGTTCGTTAGATGCGTTGCCTCGCAATCCGACGGGCAAGATTTTGCGTCGGGCATTAAAAGAGCAATTGGAATAAATCACAGGCTCGAGACGTTGGCTCAGCAGAGAACGGGTTTTTGTTTTCCTCCTTTTTTGATCAAGGCGATTCGTATGTCTATGCCGCTTGTTGGTTCTTATATGCGATGGCTTCATACGCGTTGGCCTGCGGGGACGACTGAGAAGTTGCCTGTGGTTCGCGAGGATGGTTCGACGAATGTGGCGGGGGTGTTTGTGGTGGGGGATTTGGCGGGTGTTCCGCTGTTAAAATTTTCAGCGGACACGGGTAGCCGTGCGGTGGACACGATTGTGGGGCAGGGGGGGTTCGCCAAGCGGGAAACGTCCGACGAGGCTGTGCTCGATATCGCGATTGTGGGCGGCGGGGTGAGCGGTTTTGCGGCTGCGTTACAAGCTCGCAAGCACAACCTGCGTTTTGAACTGTTTGAAGCGTCTGAACCGTTTTCAACCATTGTGAATTTTCCCAAAGCCAAGCCCATTTATACCTATCCCACGGAGATGACCCCTGCGGGGGATCTTCAGTTCCACGCAAAATCGAATGTCAAAGAAGGCTTGCTTCAAGACTTGTACGAGCAAGTGGCCAAGGCAGACATCAAGCCGACCCTTGGATATGTGGATCAAGTCAAACGCTCAGGCAATTTACTGGAGCTTCATTTCCCCGATGGGAAAACGGTCAAAGCCCATCGCGTGATTGTTGCCATCGGCCGTTCGGGGAATTATCGCAAGTTAAATATTCCGGGTGAAGATTCGCCGATGGTTTCGAATCGGTTGCATGACCCCCATTCATTTTGTGACAGCAAAGTCGTCGTGGTGGGCGGGGGCGACAGTGCCATGGAAACCGCCATTGCCATTGCCCAGTGTGGGGGCGAGGTGACGCTGAGCTATCGCAAGCCTCAGTTGAGTCGACCCAAGCCCGGCAACCTTGAAAAAATTCAAGAGCTTGAACAAGCCGGCCAAATCAAACTTCTCCTGGCCTCAACGCCCAAAGAGATTCGTCCCAACGAAATCATCATCACCGATCAAGCTGGGCAAGATCAAGCCGTGGCCTGTGACGCGGTGTTTACGATGATCGGCCGCGAGGCACCGTTGAACTTTTTTCGTAAGTCAGGCATTACCATCAGCGGTGAATGGCGGGCCAGTACATGGGTTAGTTTTGCGTTGGTGCTGGCGTTGTTCACCTTTATCTACCATTGGAAAAAGCCAGGTGCCGGTTTACCCATCGGCAACTATTTTCAAGAACACCAGCTATTCCCGTACAACGTGCCTGCTTGGCTCAATGGCCTTAGTGGCTACTTTGCAGACTCTGCTAATTTACTGGGGACATTGAACAATTCACTGGGGTCGCCGGGGTTTTTCTATTCACTTGTTTATTGTGTGTTGATGTTGGTGTTTGGCATTCGTCGGATGCGAAGGCGGAAGACACCTTACGTGACCGCCCAGACGTGGACCTTGATTGGGGTGCAGTGGTTGCCGCTGTTTTTGTTGCCTTACATTTTGCTGCCTTGGCTGGGGAATAACGGCTATTTTGATAGCGGGGTGATGGGATCGATTGCGGATAGTTTATTTCCACGGGTGAATTGGGACCCCAACGGGCGGGCATATTACCATGCGTTTGGTTTTATTCTGGCTTGGCCGTTGTTTGTTTGGAATGTTTTTACTGAGCAGCCGATGTGGGGTTGGCTTGCGATTAGTTTTATTCAGACATTTGTGATCATTCCGTTGATGGTCTATCGGTGGGGCAAGGGTGCTTACTGCGGGTGGATTTGTTCATGTGGCGGGATGGCTGAGACGCTGGGCGATACCCATCGTCACAAAATGCCTCATGGCCCGTTGTGGAATAAGTTGAACATGGTGGGTCAATTTTTCTTGGTGGTCTGTTTCTTTTTGCTGGCGATGCGGATCGGTGCGTGGATTTCGCCCAGTTCATCGATGGGCAGCACATACAAAGCTGTGCTGAAGGGCATTCCCGTATTGAACTATGTTTGGTTTATTGATCTGCTTTTTGCGGGGATCATTGGCTTTGGTTTTTACTTTCATTTCAGTGGCCGTGTTTGGTGTCGGTTTGCGTGTCCGTTGGCTGCGTTGATGCACATCTATGCGCGGTTTAGTCAGTTCCGTATTTTGGTGGACAAGAAAAAGTGCATCAGTTGCAATGTTTGCACAAGCGTTTGTCATCAGGGGATTGACATTATGAACTTCGCCAACCGTGGGGAGTCGATGGAAGACCCCGAGTGTGTGCGGTGTTCTGCTTGTGTGCAGAGTTGTCCAACGGGGGTGTTGACGTTTGGCCGGGTGGATGGTGATGGGCAAGTTATTGCCACGGATTCATTGGCTGCTTCGCCGGTGTTGATGGCAGAGTTGACGGTGGGTGGCAAGTCGATTTCATGAAATGTTTAAGTGCGCTAAAAAACGATCCGTCATGCGATCCACAGAGTAGTGATCCGCGACGGCGGGGCAGTTGTCGACAAACTGTTGGTATTGCGTGGTGTCGGTGAGCATGGTTTGAATTTGGGTGGCTAGGTAGCCTGAGTCCCATGGTTTAAAACGCAGTCCGCTTTGTTGGCCGTCCGCTTCGATGGTGGTGGTTGCGCCGCCGAGGTTTGGGACGATGGCGGGTGTGCCGTGGGCGATGGCTTCGACGGGGACCATGCCAAAGGTTTCTCGGACGATGGAGGGATAGACCACGCAGTGGCTCGCTGTGAGAAACGCGGTCCAGGGTTTGCCTGTGATTTGTTTGGTCCAGATCAGCGGCATTTGCAGATGGATAATAATTTGCCGACAGGCATGTCGATACGATTTGCTAAACAGTGAAGAGCCTGCAATGGCGATCTGAAACTTTAAGCCTCGTTCGGTCAAAATTTTTGCTGCGTACAACAACAGGTCCAACCCCTTTTCGGAATCTTGACGACCCAGATAGCCGATGATCGGCAAGTTGGGGTCCAAGCGAGGCAGGACTTTTTTTAGCTCAGCCATCGCTTCGTCGTGAGACATCGGCTCGGCCGCGGGAATGCCCGGCGGGATGGTGGTTAGCAATGATGGGTCAATCTGTAAATGCTCAATCAACAACTGACGGTACGGCTCACTGACCGCCACGGCCGGGATGTTGGTTGCTTGAACCATCTCCCGCAAACGATCCAAGAGATCCTGCTCTCGGCCGATGTTTTGAGCATAAGGCAGATACATTTCATGACCCTGAAAACTAATCAGATGTTCAATGGGTTCATTGAGGTGTTTGATGGCCTGATGAGCCCACATGCCGAACATCCCCAAGGAGGAAAGCACGTGGGTGACGCCGGTTTGTTTGAACTGTTCGGCAATGCGTTGAATGATGGCCGGGTCATCTGAGAGTTTGTCGCAGACAGCTCGTATCGTTGCTTGCATGAGGCGTTGGTAGGTCTGTTGACGGGTTTGGATAAAATCGCAGCGTTGTCGATCTGAAAACAACGCGAAACTCCATCGCCCGATCTGTTCACGCAGGCTTGGGAATCGCCCGCTGTACCGAAGGCTATGAAACAGCCAGTGCTGGGTGATGCGTGGGTCGAGCTTGACGGCTTTGGATCGGTCCATGGCCCACCACACATGCACGCGATAACCACGCTCTGCGAGGGCGTTGGCCAAGCGGACATCTCGGATCATCGCGCCAGACAAGGGGCCTCCCAAAAGGATCAGGCCCAGCGTGGGGGTGGGTTTCGTATCGGTCATGGTCCAGAGTATAGCTTGCTGCTCGATTTCTGGTACGCTTGGGCGTATGCGTATTATCATGTTAGGTGACATTGTGGGACGGGCAGGTCGGTTGGCGGTCAGGCAGCAATTGCCAGTGATCCATGAACGATTTAAGCCAGACGTTGTTTTGGCCAATGCAGAAAATTCGGCTCATGGCTCAGGTTTAACCGCCGACCAGTACCGCAAGCTTTGCAATGCAGGGATCGACGGCATCACGCTGGGCGATCATGCGTTACGCAAACGCGAAATCGTCAAAGTGCTCGAAGAACAAACCAATATTATTCGTCCTGCGAATATGCCTCGTGATGCGCCAGGCAAACGCTGGATGGCAATCAATGCCCCCGCAGGGGGATTGCCCCCGGTGTATGTTATTACCTTGTTGGGGAATATGTTCATGGGTATGAACACCAGCGATCCCTTTGCATGTATTGATGATTTATTGGGTCAATTGCCGGGCAAAGACCAGATTATCATTGTGGAAATGCACGCGGAAGTGACCAGCGAAAAACAGGCCATGGGCTGGCATCTCAATGGCAAAGTGGCTGCGGTTCTTGGAACCCATACCCATGTGCCGACGGCAGACGCGGAGATTTTGTTACCCGCCAAGCCCGGCGACCGCGGCCGAACTGGTTTTATGTGTGATCTGGGGATGTGTGGGTCTCATTGTTCGATTATCGGACGCAAGGTGGAGCCGGTGCTGACGAATCTGCGAACGGGGTTGTACGTGGCTTTTGACGTGGCAGATGAAGACCCCCGCATCAACGGCATGTGCTTGGAAGTGGACCCTCAAACAGGTCATGCTATTTCCATTGAACAATTTGCGATCAACGCCAATCCACAGAAACCCCCCTTTGTCGCAGGCTAGCCTGTGAGGGTTTGTCTTGCTTTTTCATAGGCAAGATCAATTTCGCCCGGTTTGAGCCAAACTCCCACGTCAATTGACCCGATAAAAGGTCATGTGAGTCAAATAAATTCGCCCAACCATGCCCCAGTGCGTCGGCCAGCCTGGAATGATGCCCCCATGCGGGCCAAGATCATGCTGTTGATTGCGCTTGCTGCCGTCGGCGGCAGCCTTGTCGGCATGATCGAAGTCTATGTCGGTCATCAAGCCTATGTACTTGGTGGCGGCTTGTGCTTGGTGGTGAGCTTGCTGTTCATGCTCGGTCGTCGGTGGTGCTGGCGGCCGTTGGAAGACTTGGTGACCAAGTTCAAGCCTTTGCATCGTGAAAGTCGTCCTGAGCAGTTGCGGACGTTGCCGATGGATAGGCATGACGAAATTGGTCAGATCGCTCGCACGGTCCATCACCTCATTGCGTGGACGATCCGTGAACATGTGCAATCTCGCCAACTGCGTCGGACGTTTGATGATCAGATCGGAAACGCTATTGCCAAGGCAACGGTGAACCTTGAGAAACTTGCCATGCGAGATCCACTGACCGGGCTAGGCAACCGTCGATTTGTTGATGAAAATCTTCAACAGTTGGTTCAAACCGCCAATGATACGGAAACGGATCTGGTGGTCATTGTCATGGACGTGGACAATTTTAAACAGGTCAACGACACGCTTGGCCACGCGACGGGGGATGAACTTCTCATTTTCATTGCCAGTCTGACGCAGGCTGCCATTCGGTCTGATGACTATGCCATTCGCCTCGGCGGCGATGAATTTGTGTTGGTCATGCCAGGTTGCAATATTGAGCAGGCTTCAGCGATTACCCAGCGGATGACTACGTTGTTTACCCAGCATTGTCAGGTGGCGTTTACCACGGCAGACCCCGTGGGATTGTCCGTAGGCATGGCATCCTTAACGACCGAGCAAGTGAGTACTGCTGCCGAATTGGTCGATATTGCTGACCAACGACTTTATACCGCCAAACGGTCAGGTAAAAACCGAATGGTCGTTCGCTAAAGCGTCACCCATTTTCTCCCATCTTGATTTAAAAAGTCCTATAGCGCAGGCTGTTTCAACGAGGATGTCGGTTTTAAATCATCGGGTCGCCGGGATTGATGTTGTCACCTAGATCATTTTCCCCCAGCAGGGTAAACCTGCGTCTTCGTAAGATTTGGCAGGCCAAAACCGGGTCATCACAGTGCAGTACGATGGCTGGCTGGTCGTGGGGCTGCTCAATGAGCGAGTAGGCATAGTAGATATTCAGTTCTGCGGTCAGCAATGCGTCGCAGAGTTGTGCCAATGAAAAGCCTTCATCCAGTCCCACGACCAGGACAGGCGTTTCGCTAAAGGGGAGCCCATGCCGCTGTAGCAGCCGTCGGGCCAGCTCTGACCGGGAGGTTAAGAGCCTTACCACCGCATGGTCCGCAGAGTCGACCACGCTCATGGCCACAATTTTAAGGGCCACCGCATCGAGTGTTTCGACTAGTTCAAGTAATTTTCCGACACGATTGTCTAAGAACACACTGAATTGGGTATTCGAAGGGACGTCGTAGCCACGGGCTATTGCGTTAGGGATCGATAATTCAGGCATATGCCTGATCGTAATCGCAATGGAAACGAATTGCACGTATTTTTTTCCCCCCGGAAGTTGGCTCTTGGTTAATCTTGGCCTCCTTGGAATTTTCAGGAACACTTTGGGATTTTTTTTTGAGAGTGCTTCCGGGGGGTTTGAGGTTAGAGCGTTCTCAATCCAACGGTCGCATTTGGAAAGAATCCGACGCTTGGGAATATCTCCGCATTCGGCGTTGTGATCGCGTTCGAAGGCGATCACAAAAGATTAAAGTAAAGCCACAAGGGAAAAATTCCGGGGGGCTTCCGGGGGCCGGGGGCTTCCGGGGGGGGTAATTGCTTTACAATGTTTGTATGTTGCGATTCTTTTTCTGGCGTTTGGCGCAGTTGCCTTTGATCCTTGGGATCATTTTTTGCGTGACGTTTACGCTGGCGTGGTGGATTCCGGGGAACCCATTAGAAAATCCAGACCGGTCGGTTCCGCCTCAAATCGAGCAGGCCATTTTGAAGCAATACAATCTGCACAGTCCTTGGGCGTTTGCCCGCAGTTATCTTGGGCAGGTGTTGGGTCATGGAGACTTTGGTCCGAGCTTGCAGTACCGCGACCAGACGGTGAATCAGATTATTCGTCAGGGTCTGCCCGTGAGCGTGTTGGTGGGCAGTGGTGCGTTGGTGGTGGCATTGGTGGTGGGGTTGACGGTGGGGATGATTAGCGCGTTGCGGCCGGGCTCGTGGTTGGATTTATCGAGTTTGGCTTTGGCGGTGGTGGGGGTGAGTTTGCCGACGTTTGTGACCGCGTCGGTTTTGATGGTGGTTTTTGCCGGGACGCTTCAGTGGTTTCCGGTGCAGGGATGGGGGAGTTGGCGTCATATCATTTTGCCTGCGGTGACCTTGGGGGCCATGCCTGGTGCGTATATTGCTCGATTGATTCGGCTGGGGCTTGTCGAGGTGATGGCCAGCGATTTTATTCGCACCGCCCGGGCCAAGGGTTTGTCCCGACGGCGAACATTGGTGAAGCATGCCATGAAGGTTGCCTTTT
Organism: Planctomycetota bacterium; assembly: GCA_024279865.1. GTDB lineage: Bacteria > Planctomycetota > Phycisphaerae > Phycisphaerales > Phycisphaeraceae > JAJRRC01. The sequence goes on from JAJRRC010000008.1 coordinate 72,822, forward strand.
TACCGGTGCTGAGTTTCTTAGGGCCAGCAGCAGCGGCGACCTTAACAGGCTCTTTTGTGGTCGAAAAAGTTTTTAACATCCCAGGCATTGGCGAACACTTTGTCCAAGCGGTCCGCAACAAAGATCAATTTTTAATTCTGGGCGTGGTTCTGGTTTTCTCCACGCTGTTGGTCTTACTGAACCTAGCGGTGGATTTGGCGTATGCCTGGGTCGATCCCCGGATTGAGTTGGCTGGGTGAAATACGGGGAGCGTGATTGATTGCGTCTAGCGGGAATCCGACGCTTCGGCAGACTTTAGCATTCGGCTTTGTGATCGCGTTCGAAGGCTATCACAAAAGATCAAATGTAAAGCCAAGAAAAACTTCCGGGGCAGGGACACCAAAGGCTTAAGGTCGACCAAGGGAAAACTTCCGGGGGGGGGGTTATTTTTTTTGGCCTAGTTTGGATTCGGTGCCTGCTAGGAGGCGTTTGAGGTTGGTCAGATGTCGTAAAACAACCAAGGCCGCCAATAGCACCGTGATATAAACAAACGGCAAATAGTCTGAAATGGGTGATTGGGTCGCCAATAAATACAACGGCAACATCGCGGCCGCCACCATGCTCGCCAAGCTGACGTAACGCCAAATGGCTGCGACGATGATCCACGTCACCAATGCGCCCACGGCCGGGACCGTCAAAATAGGCCAACAGCCAAGCAACACGCCAAAGCCCGTGGCAACCCCTTTGCCGCCCTTGAATTTAAGCCAAATGGGAAAGACGTGACCCAAGACTGCCGCACCCGCCACGGCAAGCCATTGCCATTGCGTGGCAGTGCCATCAATGGTCAAGAACTGTCCCGCCAAAGCCACCGGAATCGCACCCTTGAGAACATCTAATAAAAAACAGACAATGCCAAATCGTTTGCCCAGCACCCGCCCAGCATTGGTCGCGCCCACATTGCCGCTGCCATGTTTGCGGATGTCAATGGACTTAAACGTCAGTCCCAGCAATAAGCTATAAGGGACTGATCCGCTGAGATAACCAAGCAAGACCCATATCCACCAATTTGAAATCATGACAACATGGTAGCTTATTATGCTCTGTGAATACCCTCTGGTGGGGGATGGTGGATTGGAGGGAATCTTTGGTGGTTGATTCAAGGCCACGCCTCAATTGCGTCAAGGGGCCGTAGTACCTACGATTAAAAGGTTTTGATACGCATTTTGAGAATTTTAGATGCGTTAAAAATTGGATTAAAGACTGGTTCTATCAATGCCTGTCAACAACCCGCTGCGATGTGTTGTGATGCAATGAGAAGGACCCTTATGGAGCGATTGACGCATGTTTGGCAATCTGACAGATAAATTCAACGATGTTTTTCGTAAAATCTCCGGCCGAGGCAAAATCTCCGAGGCCAATATTCGTGAAGCCATGGACGAAGTGAAAACCGCACTGCTCGAAGCAGACGTCCACTACGAAGTGGTCGAGTCGTTTTGCGAAAGTGTGCAAGCCAAAAGTCTCGGTTCCGATGTGCTTGATAGCCTCAAGCCCGGCCAGCAATTGATCAAAATCGTGCATGACGAATTGGTCTGGCTCATGGGTGGCAAAGAAGAATTTGCTGAAGATGTCAGTGCCGTGGATGGCATGCCGAGCCTCGCGGCCCCCACGACGGGCGGGATTATGTTCGTCGATCCAGGACCCACTTTGGTCATGATGTGCGGTTTGCAAGGAGCTGGCAAAACCACCACCTGTGGCAAACTCGCAGCCGTGCTGAAAAAGCAAGGCAAAAAGGTCATGCTTGCCGCGGCTGACCTTCAGCGACCTGCCGCCGTCCATCAGCTCGAAGTGCTCGTCGGCCAAGTCAATGAAGAAATCGAGTCTGGCCCAGAAGTCTTGTTCTATTCAGAATTGGACAAGGTTGCTGAATACGGCAAAGCCGTCGGTGCCGCCGTCACCGTCTGTCGTCATGCAGCTAGCGAAGCGAAAAAAACGCAGTGTGATGTTTTGATTCTCGATACCGCGGGCCGTCTGCATGTGAACGACGACCTGATGGGTGAATTGCGACAAATTGAAAAAGCGGTCGGCCCCCACCAGATCATGCTCGTCGTCGATGCCATGACCGGTCAAGATGCAGTCAACTCCGCCAAAGCATTTAATGAACAGCTCGAACTCGATGGCGTGATCCTCACCAAGTTCGATTCAGATACCCGTGGCGGAGCAGCTCTGTCCGTCCGCCAAGTCACAGGCAAACCCATCAAATACCTCGGCGTCGGCGAACACCTCGATGCGCTAGAAACCTTTCATCCTGAACGAATCACCTCTCGTATCCTAGGCATGGGCGATGTGGTGAGTTTGGTTGAAAAAGCTCAAGAACAAGTTTCCGTCGAAGAAGCTCAAGCCCTGCAAGAAAAAATGGCGGCAGGCAAAATGACCATGGATGACTTCCTGTCCCAGCTTCGCACGATGCGAAAAATGGGATCAATGAAAAGTCTCCTAGGCATGCTGCCTGGTATTGGGAATCAGATTTCCAAGATGGACCTTGATGAACGAGAAATTGACCGCACCGAAGCCATCATCCATTCAATGACACGCGACGAACGCAAAGATGTGGACCTGTTGGATAACTCCCGTCGTCGTCGTATTTCACGCGGATCAGGAACCGAGCCCACCGATGTTGCGCAACTGGTCAAGGGTTTTGGCATGGTTTCCCAAATGGGTAAACAGATGTCAGGCATGGGCATGCTCTCTAAAATGCGAGCCATGTCCAACATGGGGCAAATGGATATGTCCAGCCTCGCAGGTGGTCACCCTCCTCAGCTCGGAAGCGAAGGTCGCCCCTCGACGCGATCTGGCTTTAAGAAGAAGTTCAAGCAGCGTAAGCGTCGAAAATAAATCACCACAAGATCAAGCAAAAACCGCCATGCGTGTAAAACACATGGCGGTTTTTGTTTTGTTGTTTGACAGAGATATTCTCTAAGCGGGAAGTGTGCGGGTTACTATCACAAAGCCAAACTCTGAGGTCCTTCTGGGGGCCGAAGATTCGGATTCTTGCGTGGCATTAACAACTGGCGACAGGTTTCTGATAGCTACTGCGGATGGTGCCTGTTTCGGTGGTGCTGGATTTCCAGTCACAAGGATGGGCATCTTCACCTAGATCAAAGTCTCGGCGATACAGCTCATCAATTTGGCTGAGTATTTGCTCTGAGAGATATTTCCCATCAGCTGCCGCGGCAAAATCCAGTACGTCTTGTTCGTTGAGAAGGTTGGGTTCAATGCTTGCCATGGCAGGTTGGGAGGCAAGCCACTTAAACGCGAATTGGCGAATGGAGCAATTGTATTGCTCGGCAATGGGGGCAATGATTTCGTTTTTCTTAAGGCCATAGACAAGCCAGTTTTTATCACGGAATTTGCGATGGTCGTTGGGGGCGAACTGATGGTCCGCATTTTTGAATTCGCAATCTAAAATACCCGAGTTGGTCGGGACGCGTACGATCACGCCGCCACGCCCACGCGCTTCACAGATTTCGCAGAACTCGCGGCCCGGATCTTGTTCGTACATATTCATCACCGTCTGAACCACCGATGCGTCATATTCATTGAAGGTTTTGTAGCCTTCTTCACGCCAACCAATGGCAGGTCCTAGAGCCACGCCCCAATAGCGGATCTTGCCTTGCTTTTGGAACTTTTCCATGGACTGGGCAATGTCATCAGCAAAGTCGGGGAGTTTGAGGTTGTGCGCCTGGTAAAGGTCAATGCAATCAACGTTGAGACGTTTGAGAGATTGTTCTAGGTCAAATTCCAGAAATTCAGGGGTGAAGTTCTGGGGACGTTCGCGGTGTCCACCTTCTTTGCCTGGGTCTTTGTAGAAGTCGTAGCCGAACTTGGTGGAAACGACGACATTGTCCCGGCCGGCGTATTCGATGGTCTTGGCGAGCAAGTTTTCAGCTCGACCGTTGCCATAGGCAGGAGAGGTGTCGAAAAAGTTCACGCCCTGGTCAAAGGCAAAGTTTTGGAGGCTGATGCCTTGCTCGTCGGTAAAGTCACCCCACCAGTTGGTTCCAAAAACAAAGTTTCCAAAGCCAAACAGGCTGACTTTCAGATCGGTTCCTGCAATTGTGCGGTAGTCCATGGCGGTGTTTCTCACATGTGGTTTCAATAAAAAGGATGAGGTTTCATGCAAACAATATCAGCCCAGTCCCCATTTGAAAAACCCAAGGGTCACGAACCGACGATCCGTGGGTCTTTGGTGGCTATGAGATGAGCAATCATTTTATTCTGAAGTTGTTCTTTGATAGCTTGATAGGTCGCTTCAGAGGCGATGTTGTTGATTTGATGGGGGTCTTTTTTGAGGTCATACAATTCTTCGAGGGGTCGCCTGCCAAAGGCCAGTTCAAAGCATCGACGGGCGTCCGTGGTATGGGTAGAGGCGGTGGTACTTCCGGGGGTGTTTCCGGGGGCACTTCCGGGGGTGGGGGTGAGGGATTCGCGGGTGGGCGAGGGGTCGGTGGATTTGATGAGGGAGGGCCAGCGGTCTGGCTCAAAATTACGGATATAGAGAAAATGTTCGGTTCGAATCGCACGCATGGGATACAGGTGGCCATGTGTTTCTCGTCCTGTGACGACAAAGTTTCGGTCCCGTTGAATTTGTCCGCTACGTGCGTCGTTGAGGGTGGTGAGCAGGCTTCGGCCGGTCATGGCGGCCGTGGGGTTCATGCCCGCTAGTTCGAGCAACGTGGGGGCGATGTCAATTTGATTGACAAAGTCGGTTACCCGTCGATTTGGTGCAATAAATTCAGGCCAGCGTATTGCCAAGGGGACGCGTGTGCCGTGGTCGTAGAGGTTTGTTTTAGCGCGGGGGAAGGGCATTCCATTGTCACTGGTGACGATGACCACGGTGTGGTCCAGTTCGCCTGCGTTTTGGAGTAGGCCCAGCAGGTAGCCGATTTCATGGTCAAAGCGTTCGACTTCGCCGAGGTAGTTGGCCATGTCGTTACGGACTTGGGGGACATCAGGCAAAAACGGAGGGACGGTTACTTTCGCAGGGTCCACAGGCGGCGTTTCGCCGTAGGGGCGATGGGGATTGAGACTTCCAAACCAATAGCAAAACGGCTGACTGGGGTTGAGGCTCAATTGTCGCTGTAAGAGTAGTTTGCGTAGTGAGAGGTCCGGTCCTGCTGGGTTGCGGGTGCGGCCGGTGTTTTGGATGCTGCCTGGTCCCCAGCCTTTGACTCCGCATCCCACGCGATAGCCCGCTGCTTCAAGTAAATCGGGATACACTTCAAACTTGCTCGCCAGCGGTCCACGCAGGTCGGCCCCTTTTTCGAGTTCCCAAAAATTTCGACCTGTCAGCAATGCCGCCCGTGACGGCGTACACGATGGCGAAGAGCAGAACGCATTGGGGAAGTAGACTCCTTCGCGGGCAATGCGGTCAAAGTGTGGGGTCTTAATTGCCTCGCAACCCTCAATGCCAGTGTGCGCCCAGGATTGGTCGTCGGAGTTTAAGATTAAAAAGTTCGGCCTCGGATCACGCGCACGGCTCGCTCGATAAGCAGCCAAGCTGCCTAACCCTCCCGCCAAAGTGACACCTGTCGTGTACTTGATGAATTTGCGTCGATTCATGTTTCTTATCATACCAAGCCGCCTTGTGGACTTGGTTGTTTGTGAACAACCCACGCACGCAAAGGTGGCAAGTAAAGGACACAACATGATTGAAAATCGAAAGCCTCTTGTGATTTAAGATTTTGAAAAGAATACGGGCGAGAGGACTCGAACCTCCACGGGTATTACCCCACCAGATCCTAAATCTGGCGCGTCTGCCAATTCCGCCACGCCCGCTAATCCATGGTTTTTGGCTATTGAGAAAATGAATGATAGCGTTATTTAATTATTTTGCCGCATTCAGGACAAGAATCGCAAGTCAGGCCGACCAGAAGATAGTCACACTCTTCGCAACGTGGTTCTTGGACGTTAATTTCGATGGGCAAATGGCATTTTTTGCAACAGGCCTTGCCCAGAGGCAAAGTTTGTCGGGTTCGACAGTGCGGGCAGAACAATTCCACCTCGGAAAATGAAAGGGATTCACCATCAGCAGGGAGATGCTGTCCACGTCGGTTGAGGGTGGTCATGATCGCTAACGCCAGTGATCCGCAGGCTCCGAGGATGCCCGTGGCGGCGGCGATGCGGGCGAGGCCCTCTTTTAGAGAGGAGGAGACAAAGTCATCTAAGGTGATCAGTTCGAGGCACAAGCCAGTGACGCTCAGCACCGCAATGGTGCCGATGCCAAAAAGACGTTGGCCTGGTTTGAGTTTGGCTTGCAAGACCAGGGTGCTGTAGGCCCAGAGGCAGGCCATGATGGTGGCCCCGGCAAACAAGGGGACTGCCTCTCCTTTCATGCCACAGATAGAAGCAATGGCCAGACCCGCTCCAGTGAGAGCCGTCATAATCCCAGGCCACGGATGCCAATGTTGCCACGCATTTTTTGGGGGACTTTGATTTTTACCGAAGCAGCCCAGCAGGCAAATGGCAATCAGTATCCCATAGCCCAAAATGGTCCAGCCTGTTTCCCACCAAGGGTCATCTCGGAAGGGGGCCACTTGCCCGATGGCTCCGATGATAAAAAAGATTTGAGCGACAGCAGAGCTTCCCATGATGGCCAAGCTGGTCCATCGAGCGGGCGGGTGTTTGAGAAAGACCAAGGCGATCATACTCAACGCACCGGTGACCGGGAACGTGAGAAACAGGAAGATGAACATTTCTTCGACGCGAGAGGAATAGCCATCGCCCACTTCCCAGATCAGGGCAAGGACGAGGATACATTCAAGGATGACCAGGCAAATTCCCAGTAGGCCTGAAACATGGGATTTGGGTTTGTCCAGCAATCGGGTCATTGCCAGCAAGAACAATGAGCCAACGGCAGTGGTGATGCCTGTGCCGATGATCTGCCAGAGGACATCGGCATCCACAAACAGCACGGCCGTGGCCCCGGCGATGGCACTGATCGCCAGCGAGCCTAATAGAACACGCAGAATGATTTTACGTAGCGGCATCAGCTCATGCCCCCAACTTTGACAGAGATCCTTTGCCGATCAGCCGCTTTTTGGAGCGATGCTGAGGTTAGGACTTTTCTTCTTTTTTATCGTCTTTTTTCCCGACGACTTCATCGACAAGGCCATAGGCGAGGGCTTCTTCAGCATTGAAGTAGCGATCACGTTCAGAATCCGCTTCGACTTCGTCTGCGGTTTTGCCTGTGTGCTTGGCAAGCAGTTCGTTGATTTGACGTTTGGAACGCAGGATTTCTTCTGCTTGGATCAGAACATCGGTGGTTTGACCGGTAACGCCCCCATAAGGCTGATGGATCATGACCTTGGCGTGTGGGAGGATAAAGCGCTTGCCCTCAGCCCCGGCTGCCAGGACAATCGCGCCGCCAGACTGGGCTCGGCCGATGCAGTAGGTCGCCACCGGGCAATTGAGGTATTGCATTGTGTCATAAATCGCCAGCGTGTCATCAACCGATCCGCCTGGAGAGTTGATGTAAAGATTGATCGGCATGTCTTTTTTAAGGTTCTGCAAATGCAGCATCTGCATGATGACCCGTGTTGCAGAATTAAAGTTGATTTCACCCACAAGAAAGATGACGCGGTTTTCGAGAAGTAATTCGTCCAAAGTCATTTCTCGGTATCGCTGCATCGGGGCTGATGCGGACATCGAACCATGAACATTCAGAGCATTCGTTAAAGCGTGAGGGTGATTTTCAAACATGGGTATCAAGTATCTTTCTTGGGTTGAGCAAGTCGTTATTGAAAGTGCGAATATGATAAACGAACTGCCCAAACAATTCGACCCCCCCCCCGGAAGCTGGTCCTTAGGTTGGCCTTTGGGCTTGGGTATTCTTTTCGGAAGCTTTTCCCCGGGCTGGCCTTCGCCCTCCTGTTTTTTTTGGGGGGATTCCCTTCTTTCTCCCGTAAATCCTTCGGACTTGCCTTTCGAGGCGTACGTTTGCTTGCAGCGATCACAACGCCGAACTCTGAAGTCTTCTGAAGAGTCGGATTCTTTCCACCCGCGGCAAATGGAATGATGACGCTTTGGCTTTCCCGGAAATCCCCTGTCGTATGACCCCTCACGCCTCGATGCTGTTTGTCTATTGATCGCTTCGCGGATACGCTCATGCCATGAATGAAAATACAGACAATCAACCCGCGTCCAACGACGATTCTTTGATCCGAGGCCAAGTCCGTCATCAACAAATCAGTGCCCGCGTCCCCGAACAAGTCGCCCGTGGCGTTTTTTCCACCGGTGCAATCGTTTTGATGGGCAATACTGAGTTTATTTTGGACTTTGTCCTGCGAATGCAACGGCCACACCAAATTGTTCAACGTGTCATCCTGCCCCATGCAGTCTTGCCTCAGATGATCACCGCATTGGAAAAAAATCTGGAGAAGTACGAAGAACGATTCGGTTGCCGACCCCAAATCCTCAACCCCGTTGCCGAAACCGAAAGTGTTCCCCAAACACCTCCCGGAACCGTGCCTGGAAAATTCGCCAACTCAGCACCGGTGCCCGAAGAATTTGTCAGCAATGACGGAGCTTCCCAAGTAGATGTCAACGCTCCAAATGAAGACGCTCCCTCAGGATACGCCAACATCGCTCCACAAGGAACAGACCAGCCCTCAGCCTCCGAACCATCCCCCGAGGTTCCCTCCGAAGCCCCCCCCGAATCCTCCTCGAAAGTGTCACCACAAGCTCACAAGGCTTCCCCGCAAAACATCGATCCCGTTAATGCCGTACAAAATGATGCTTCTAGACCCACCATTGAAGATATTTATGATGAGCTTCGACTCCCCGATGATGGGCTCATGGGCGCTTATGCCAATGCGGTGATGATTAGCCACTCTGCCGCTGAATTTAACTTTGATTTTATTACCAATTTTTACCCACGGTCTGTGGTTTGTGCCCGGATTTTTATCTCTGCACCACAGGTGATGCGTTTGCTCGATGCGGTGAAGAACACCTATGAAGAATTTCAAAAACGGCTACTCGCCAATCGCCGTCAGCAACTCAAACAAATGCGTGACCAACAGGAATCCCAAAATCCACCTGTGGATCCCAACAATCCGTACTATCCTTCAGATGAAGACGACACAAGTGAGTTAGCATGACCCAAAATTTCGGGGTTTAATTTGATGGTCAGCAATGTCTCGCATTCTCCTGTCGCCTCTTGCGATATCAATTTTCACATGGACCATGACTTTCAGTGGGAGCCTTTGGATGCTATTTATATTTATCTCAACCTATCGCCAATTAACCGTTCAGCTCAAACGTGCCCGCCAAATGAAACTAGAATAGCAGCATGACACGGACACCCATTCTTTATGATCAGCACATGCACACGCCGTTGTGTAAACATTCGGTGGGGGAGCCTGGGGAATATGCGGCTCATGCGCACAAGCGGGGGCTTCAGGGGATTGTGGTGACGTGTCACAATCCGTTGCCTGAGGGTTATTCGGGCAGTGTGCGGATGGGGCTGGATCAGTGGGATGAATATCAAAGCCTTGTGGGGCAGGCCACTGAACAGTGGGCGGATCGGGTGGATGTGCGTCTGGGTTTGGAAGCGGATTATGTGCCTGGGTTTGAATCTTTTTTGGAAAAGCAGATTCAAAGTGCGCCCTTGAATCATGTGTTGGGATCGATTCATCCGCATTTGCCGGAGTATCGCAAGGCCAATTGGCAGGGCGATCCGGTTCAATTTCACAAAGACTATTTTACCAATTTGGTGGTGGCTGCCCAGTCGGGTTTGTTTGATACATTGTCTCATCCGGACTTGGTGAAGAATTGTTATTTGGAACATTGGAATTTAGATGTGATCCTCGATCATGTGTTGGATTGTTTGGACAAAATTGCAAAAACTGGCGTAGCGATGGAGCTCAATACCAGTGGGGTGCTGAAGGCGAGTCAGCAGTTCAATCCTGGCCCTTGGATTTTGACACAGATGTGTGAGCGGGGCATTGCGTGTGTGATCGGTTCGGACGCTCATCGTCCTGACCGGGTGGCCGATGGCTTTGAGACGGCAATGGATGTGCTGGAAATTGCGGGCTACACCCATGTGAGCTTTTTCCTAGATCGTAAGCGTCAAGACATTGCTCTGGCCACGGCCCGTGAAAGTTTGATTCCACTAAAAACAGAACTTTAATCAAGTGGTCTCGTCATAAGACCGATGGCTCTTTATGTTGATAGGCCGATAGGCCTGTATGAATAAGGGTCACGGACAGGTGATACAGAACGCAACTCCAATTCGAGTTTTGGTGGTCGATGACTCTGCATTTATGCGTAGCGCGATTGGTGAGATGCTTGCCAAGGATCGTGGGGTTCGCGTTGTGGCGATGGCGAAGAATGGCATTGAGGCTGTGAAAATGGCCCAGCAATTTGAGCCTGACGTGATTACACTTGATATTGAAATGCCTGAGATGGATGGGTTGCGGCAGGGAAAGACCAAACAGGGACCGTTTGGACTGGAATATGCCGAACATGAATGGGATGGAATTTCTCAAGGCTTTTCGTGTTAATGATAAAAATACAAAAATTATCATGGTCACCACCGAGTCCGAACGCCATCGTGTAATCGAAGCGATCAAGGCTGGCGTGAATAATTATATGGTCAAGCCGTTTACACCTGAGGACCTCAAAACACGTATTGCTGAAACCATGAATCCTGCTGCGTGATCGTTTCAACGGTTCTGGTTCCATTATTCGCGGCCGGCTGCATTTGCTGCGGGCGGCTCTTTAACTATCATGACAGGTCTGATGTGGGTCTTCAGACTCACTGGGATTTTGAACGCACTTTTTTAATCAAAAGGATGAACCTGTCATGCCAAAACGAGCAAAAATTTCAATCATCGGAGCCGGCGGCAACGTGGGCGCAACCGTGGCCCTCTGGGCGGCAAGCAAAGAACTCGGCGATATCGTCGGGGTGGACATTCGTATTAACGACATGCTTCCGGTTGATGGACGCATGCTCGATCTGGCGCAAGCGGGCCCAATCGAACTGTTCGATGCCAATATCAAAGCGACCGACGATTATGCAGACATCGCAGGATCTGACGTGGTGGTGGTGACGGCAGGGTTGCCTCGCAAGCCAGGCATGAGCCGTGATGATCTCATTGAAACCAATGTGAAAATCGTGAAGTCCGTCAGCGAAAATATCAAAAAACACGCACCGGACAGCATCGTCATTATCGTCTCCAATCCGCTCGATGCCATGGTCTACACCGCATGGAAGACCACAGGCTTCCCCACCAATCGCATCATCGGCCAAGCGGGTTGCCTCGACGTGGCTCGCTTCAAAACCTTTATTGCCATGGAAACAGGCTTTAGCGTGGAAGATATCAATGCGATTCTTCTCGGCGGCCATGGCGATGATATGGTTCCTCTGCCCCGATTCACCAATATCAGTGGCATTCCCATCACCGAATTCATCTCTGAAGAACGACTCGGCGAACTCGTCGACCGTGCCAAAGCCGGTGGCGGTGAAATCGTCAAGAAAATGGGAACCAGTGGCTACTATGCCCCTGCTGCTGGCGTGGTCCAGATGGTCGAAGCGATTATCAAGGATAAAAAACGCATCCTGCCTTGTGCAGCTTTCTGCGATAGTGAATATGGCGTGGGTGGTTACTTTGTCGGCGCACCTTGTGTGCTCGGAGCTTCTGGCGTTGAACGTGTGCTGGAAATTGACCTCAATGCTGACGAAAAAGCACTCATGGACACGTCCATCGCCCATGTGAAAGAACTCGTCGAAGTGGTCCAAAGCACCTTCCCCGAACTAGCCTAATCCCCGGAAGCCCCCCGGCCCCCCCCCGGAAGTTGGCCCTTGGTGAACACAAAGCTCTTGGGAATCCCCCCCCGGAAGTTGGCCCTTGGTGAACACAAAGCTCTTGGGAATCCCCCCCCGGAAGTTGGCCCTTGGTGAACACAAA
>JAJRRC010000099.1 GCA_024279865.1 Planctomycetota bacterium
GTTTGCAGAATTCAAAAAAGCTTGTAAAAGTTTTTTTCGAAAACGCAAAAAATACTTGCGGGAATTGCAGAGCCTGATGACGGAAAACTTTCATATTCAGGCATCGTAAAAACGGGAAAAATCAACTGGAAGCAGTATAAATGGGCTTGCGATGAACTGGACTTTAGCCGTTCACAAATCGAAGCCTTGTTCCATGACAATGCTCGCCGGTTGATTGCGAATATTGAAGAATTGAAACCGTAGCCCACGCAATGGGAATTTCTACTTTCAAAAAATTTCACCACGAAGATCAAGCCCCTTTGTTGCCGGGCCAATTGTCGAAGACGAATTTTCCGTCTCGTGAGATCACTTCGCCATCGACAGTGATGGTGCCACCGGTGCGTAGGTCGCAGACCATGTCCCAGTGGAGGCCTGACTGGTTAAGATTGCCTGTTTCGGGATAGCCTGATCCGACGGCTGCGTGGAAAGTACCGCCAATTTTTTCATCAAAGAGTGTGTTTTTGGTGTATTGCTGAATGCTGTAATTGGTTCCGATGGCAATTTCACCCAGCGTGCCTGCCCCTTCATCTTGCTTGAGCATGTCCAAGAGGAAGTCTTCATTTTTCGAAGCGGTGGCTTTGGCGACGCGGCCATTTTCAAAGGTCAATTCAATATCATGTACTTCGCGGCCGTGATGGACTGCCGGGAAGCTGTAACGCACCAGACCATTCACGCCCCCATCAGCAGCGTTGAGGTTCGGGCCGGTGAAGACTTCGCCGTCGGGGAAGTTTTCGTGGCCACAACAGTTGATCCAAGTCATCCCTTGGACGTTGACGGTCAGGTCGGTTCCGTTGGCGGTCTGGAATCGGATTTCACGTGTGCCGTTGAGATAGTCTACAACACGTTGTTGGGTTTTTTCGATTTGCTGCCATTGTGCCACGGGATCGGGTTTGTCGAGGTGACCTGCATTGAAGACAAAATTTTCATAATCGGTAAGACTCATCTCTGCATCCTGAGCGCTTGCAAGGGTGGGATACAGTGTGCCACACCAAGTGAGGTCCCCGTCGGCAGCACGTTTCATGAAGGTGGCCATGATATCCCGCCTGGCCGCGGAGGCGACGCCTTGTTTTTTGGGGTCTACCCGTGAGAGTGCTTTGGTATTGGTTTCAGCCCACAGTCCGATAGAAACATCAATGGTTTCATATTCGTGCTGAGTTAGTGGGCTGACATACTTCAATTGTTCGTCACTGGCATGAGCAAAGAATATTTCTTGCAATGAATCAGGGGTACAACGAACTTGGGGGTGGGCTCCTGCTTTGAGTACTTGTTCATAGAGTGCTTCGATCAGTGGGATGGCAATGGGTTCGCCGCTGAGTCGCACCAATTGGCCTGGTTTGATGCCCGTGGCATAGTGAACGAGAACGCTGGCTAGTTTATCTAAACGAGAATCGCGCAAAGTACGATTCCTTTCATATTTAAGGGAAAAATCAAATCACATTTGAAAGGTTTGTAAACAATCATGCTAGAGCGTCAAGGTGGTTTGTCAAAATGTTTTTGTATCAAGACAAGCGACTGAACTCAACTCCTCTCTCCAAGTGGTCGATTTGTGTTTTAGATGGCGGGGATATTTTTTCGGGAGCTGTTTTGGCGAGTCGTTCGATAGACCCAACTAGGAGCCCAACAATCGTGGCAAGTTCTGAAGCACAAACACTCCTCGAAGAGCTCGGTAAGCTCGAAGATCTACGCAACCCCGCTCGTTGCGAAGGCAAACGTCAATTCCAACGATTCGTCGTCCGAGCGGACGCTGAATTAACCCGTATGGATCGTAGCAATCTCGAGGAACTACCCATTTCGATTTTATTGCGCGACCTCGGACGAGGCGGCATCGGTTTTGTCTGTTCCCATGCCATTGAAGCTGATTCACTCTGGCGCGTTTCTTTCTTGCAACATGGGTTTGCCATCGCCCACATGGGAATGGTCGTTCGCCATTGCCGCACGGTCAATGATGGGATCTTCCTTATCGGAAGCCAATTCTGTTCTGATAGCGGATTGCTCTACCAACTAGGCGTCAACCCCCAAATGGTCGGCGAAGGTGACAAACCCACCGCCCTAGGCGACGAGGCAACTTTCCTCGCTCCATCTGAAGTCGAGTAATCAATCACCACGTCCGTCCGACGGCAAACGGCCAGTCAACGCATACTTGACCTGCTCATCAGACAAGTAATACACCAACAAACTATTCCCTATCAATTCGTCCGGCGGACGATGACGCAAATGCGCACACAGACGTGCCATGCGTAATTCGTTCAACCGCCGAGGCTGTGTTTCAGACGCGAGCTGTTTTTCAAGATCAGTCGTCCAAACGCCACGCCCACTTCCAATGGCTCCCTGCAAAACCGTGGCACTAATAAAATAAGTCCCCCCCGAAAATTCCAATACATCCAATGGCTTCAAAACAGAGGAACCAAACAAAAGCGTCGGCATCAATAAGCCATACGTACCGGGGTCCTCCTTGCCAAAGTAAGCCAAGTATTGTTGTGGCGTTTTTTTGTAGGCATGACGATCAAGCCATTGCTTAAGTGCGGGCAAGTCCTGTCCCCAATCTAAATTATCACCCACCAGATGTTGATAGCCTGAGTGGGGACCCCCTGCAGCACGGTTAAAAAAAGTTAACGGGGCAGGCCACGCCCGAAGTGATTGCCCTACGAATAAACCCATGACAATTAGTAAAACTCCCAGCCCTGCTTTTCGCAAATGGGCCGCTGCCCCAGCCAAAATAAATAACAATGGATACACAGGCAACAACGCGCGATGCCCCAACGACCCATCTATTAAATGGATCAAAAGGAGATAGCCAATCACCCCCCACCACAACGCGGCAGTCGCGTTCCAAGCGGTGCGTACCGAATGCTTTGATGACCACCAGACCCACCCTGCCATGGCCCAAAGTACAAACAAAGGCAACGGCGTTTTGACCAAGAAACAATAAAGATAAAAAAAGCCTGGCCTCGTTTGGCTAAGCTTGCCGTTCATGAACCAGAGAGTTTGAACATCGCCCCCTTGTCTCAGATACAACAGACCCGCCAGACACCCGGCCGCGGCAATCACCGCCATCACAGCCCATCGCTTACCCGGGCCACGCCTCCACCACCAGCGTCCCAAAGCAGCCGTCCCCAGCAATGCCCCCGCCACCGGCAAATCCAACGTCATCAATCGCCCATGCGCCAGCACCGTCGGACTAAATGCGTATAGCGTTAACGTCAACAATGAACCACGGTTCCCGAACAAACGCCAACTCCACCGAAAAACCCCATACGCCAAAATCGCACTGAGCAAGACCGTGGTCAAACGACCCAACGGGAAAAGGTCCGGCCGCTCGCCAACCACCTGTGATTTTTGAACCAGACTCCCCACCGCCAGTCCAATATGAATCAGGATCAAGCTTGCAGCAGCCACTTTCACTGAGATGCGTTCGGTATGACGTTCCATGCTCAGCCCATTGTCCCCCCCCCCCGGAAGCTGGCCATTGGGGCAACCGGGGGCTTAATGCTTGCCCAATGACAAACTTCCGGGGGAACTTCCGGGGGGGGGGAGTGTCTTTACTTTTTGAGGACAATCCGTATACTGTTGCGTCTGCATCGTTGCGGCCGTGGCGGAATTGGCAGACGCGCTAGGTTGAGGGCCTAGTGGGGTTAATACCCCGTGGAGGTTCGACTCCTCTCGGCCGCACTTATTTTCAAAAAAGCTCGCTTCTCCCCATGGGATCGGAAGTGAGCTTTTTTTGTTTTAAAATCACCGTTGCCCTTCACACAACGATAGGCAAAACGGCCTAAACCACCTATTCTCCTGTCAGTAAAAGAACGTTGTCCTTTGAACAGATGTTTCCCCTAAGCGAAGCCGATGAAGAACCAAAGCTATCTGACCATCAAATCAGTATGCCAATGCCCTAAAAATTCCTGAATATTTTTTTTCCTCATTCCCCAAACGGATTCCCCCATGGACAGTAGCAACCTTCATTCACTTTTTAGCATCTGGGTCAAGTTTTTCTTCCTGTTTACGCCCTTTTTTGCGTTGACGATGTTTCTGAGCCTCACCCAGTCTCATACCCCCTCACAGCGACGGAGCGTGGCACTGCGGGCTTCATTGTCAGTGGCACTGCTGTGCCTCTTTTTATTCTTCTTTGGCAATATCGTCTTCAAAATCTTTGGCATTACACTTGATGCCTTCCGCGTGGGGGCTGGGGTGTTGTTATTTCTCTCTGCGATCAAGCTGGTCCAGACTGACCCGGCCGTCTCATCCTCGGACTCAGACTCGGACATTGCGGTGGTCCCACTGGCGATCCCGGTGGTCGTTGGGCCAGCCACCATCGGCGCGCTTTTGGTCCTTGGCGGCGAAATTCCTTCAACCCAACAACGGGCGATGAGCTGCATTGCCCTAATCTTGGCGGTCATCAGTCTCATGGTGATCTTCCTTCTCAGCTCGGCCATTGAACGAGCCATCGGTAAAAGAGGCATTGAAATCCTCAGCAAAATCACCGGCCTGGTCTTGGCCGCCCTCGCAGCCCAACTGATCCTCACGGGGATTCAACATTTCTTTACCGAAATACACTAACCCTCCAAAACAGGGGCGAAACCATGCACTAAAGCTCCTTCATTAAATTGTTTAGCGATTTTTGGGGGCAAGGACCTCTACCCTCAATTTAATTTTTTTGAGCCAACGCCCCTTGACAGAATGGCGCAGGTGCGAAGAATGGATACTTGTTCACAAGGAGGTGAACCTTGCCCCAAACTCAAATCCCATTTAATTCTCGTATCACCCCACCCCCCGGAAGTACCCCCGGAAGTACCCCCGAAAGCGCCCCCGGAGACACCCTAGGTCGTGTCCAAAACGACCCCTCTGGTAGCGTCCCCGCCATCGAATCCCCCTATTCCGGGGGGAATTCCGGGGGTACTTCCGGGGGGCTTAGCCGTGAGCAAATTTTACAGGCCACCTTTGTCTGTCTGCACGACAAAGGCTTTGAAGCCACCACCATTCGCCAAATTGCCAAGCAACTCGATTGTGCAATTGGGTCGATCTATCGCTATTTCCGTGATAAACATGACCTGCTCTATGTGGTGACCCAAGAACTACTCGAACCCGTCGCAGCAGGCTTGGCGGTCCAGACCCCCCTTCAACGCAGTGTGGCAATGTATGCCAATTTGGCCTCATCGGATTTACAGTCGTATCGGCTGATGTTCTGGCTGGCTTGTAACAAACAGAATCATGCCGATGCGTTGCCAACGGTGGTGCGGTCAATCCTCAACCAATGGACTGATCTGCTGGACAGCAAGACCCAAGCGCAAACCCTTTGGGCCATGCTCCATGGCCTGTTGCTGCTTGAACAGGACCAGGAAAACATTCTCAGACAACTGGCCACATGGCTTGACGACCAAGAGCACCCCACCCTCGAACGTCCCGAGTCTCCTATTGAGCCTGAAATTGTCATTTTTCCACGACGACCTCAGCCAATCGAAGACATTACCTTGCTTTAAATTTGAAACGATCAGCCAAAAAAAATCGCTGACAAGGGAGTTTTTTGTGGTGCTTATTCATTGTCCTGCCAAGGTGAATCTGGCATTGAGCGTGGGCGGGCCGTTGCTTGATGACCCCCACAAACGACATCCCATAGCGAGTCTGATGGTGAGCTTGGCCTTCGGGGATACGCTGACATTAACCAAAGCAGACGTCACGACCTTCGACATTCATTTTGAAGATGAGTCTGCTCCCAATGCCCAAGTGGATTGGCCGTTGGAAAAAGACCTTGCCTGGCGAGCGCATCGGCTGCTTGAAGAAGCAACGGGTCAAACTTTGGCTATTGAGGCTCAATTCACCAAACGAATTCCCACGGGCGCTGGCCTTGGCGGCGGGTCGAGCAATGCCGCGAACATGATCGTGGGTTTGTGCGACTTGTTTGATCTTAAATTATCTCATGACCAGCTCACCGACATTGCCATGCAGTTGGGATGTGATGTGGCGTTTATGGTTCATGCTCGTCCGCCGACATCTCATGCGATCATTGAAGGCTTGGGTGAAAAGGTTCAGCCGGTACGGTTGCCGAGCGTTTTGCATCTGGTACTCATCTTGCTGCCGTTTGGCTGTCATACAGGCAAGGTTTATCAAGCCTTTGATCAGCAACCCGCCTCCGCGAAATCTGTAAACGTGGCGGCAGTCCAAGCGTTACTCTTGCCAGGAGCGATCACGCCTGACAGTCCGTTCAACGACTTGGCAGAGCCTGCGTGTGTGGTACAGCCCCCATTGGCGAGCGTGCGTCAGCAACTGCAAAAAACGCTCGACATGCCCGTCCATATCACCGGGTCGGGATCGACCTTGTTTGTACTCACTGCCGATCTTGCTGCCAGTCAAACGGCCGCTCAAACGATCACGCAAAGTAGCGGTCTGCGAGCCATTGCCACGCAGACGATCTAACGAATGCGGGTCAAAGGTTTCAAAGGGGCAGGGGGAGTCCGGCCCTTCAGCCCGGAGGCTTCAGGACTCGGCGTTGTGATGATCTTAAGTGACCTTTTGCGATGGGACATCCTGCCCCCCAAACAACTTTTTTTTTGCGTGCGCGAGCAAGTTTGCCCGGATCGAATTATGATAGACCCATGGCTCAGTTAATTGGACTTATTGCCGGTGCGGGCGACTTGCCTGTGCTGACGGCGAAAGGGATACGCGAAGCCGGTCACGAAGTGGCCTGTGTGGGGATGCGTGGCCACGTCGATGAACAGATACGCGATCTGTGTACGGAATTTTCGTATGCAGGGGCCTTGCAATTGGGACGTTGGATTCGCCAACTTCGCCGCTGGAACGTCAGCCACGCCGTGGTCATTGGCAAGATTCACAAAGTCCGAATTTACAACCTTTGGCAACTGCTGCAAATGAGGCCTGACTTGCAGGCGGCCCGGGTTTGGTATATCCATCAACGTCATGACCGCGGCGACGCGGGCGTCCTCGGTGCAGGGGCAGACATCATGGCCCAAAACGGAATTAATCTTTTGGAACAAACACAATTCATTTCACAGACCGTTGCTGAAACTGGCGTGATGACCACTTGCTCGCCCTCTGCCTCTCAATTGGCGGACATTGCCTACGGATGGCCTCGAGTCCGAGCGATCTGCGAACAAGGGATCGGCCAAACCATTGCGGTTCATGGCTGCTCGGTGTTGGCCGTCGAAGCCATCGAAGGAACCGACGCGATGATCCAGCGAGCTGGCCAGTTAAGCCATCGTCGCCCGTGGACGATGCTCAAGGCTGCCAGCGATGAACATGACATGCGTTTGGATGTCCCGACGGTGGGCCTTGAAACCATTGAAAATTTAAATCGCGCCGGCGCCAAATGCTTAGTCCTCGCAGCAGGCAAAACCATCATGGCGCAAAAAGAACAAATGCTCGCCCTTGCACAAAAGTATGGCATTTCAGTGGTGGGACAATAAAGAACAAAGTCATCTCCATGCCGTTCACGCGCGTGTTGTATTTCTGTTGACCGCTTGTGGTGAATGATCTAAATCCTGCTATCGCATTTTGCATTATTTATTACCCCTCCCGGACGCGCACGCTGTAAGCGTGCGGCTACTTTTTGAACGACCCACCTAGTCAGAGGCAGTAATAAATAATGCAAAATACGATAGCAACTCGTGCATCTGATTCTTTGCCAAAACGGTAATGATAAGACTTTATAAAAAATTTAACGCATCACAAAAACAGCCGCACGCATACTGCGTGCGCGTCCGGGGGGAGGCGGCAAATAAATGCTCTGCTATTTGTATTGCTTTAACTCAGCAGTGATTCAAGTTCATCGCGGGTGAGATTTCGCAGTGGGCTTTGCTCGCCGCCGACGATGGCGTCTGCGAGCTGGCGTTTGCGTTTCTGTAATTCAATGATGCGCTGCTCGACGGTGTCCTGACAGATCATGCGATACGCCATCACATGACGGGTCTGGCCGATGCGATGGGTTCGGTCGATGGCTTGTTGTTCGACGGCTGGGTTCCACCATGGGTCGAGGATAAAGACATATTCCGCGGCGGTGAGGTTCAGACCCAATCCGCCGGCCTTGAGGCTAATCAGAAACGCAGGGCAATCAGGATCTTCCTGGAACCGGTCGACGCGACGTTTGCGGTCACGCGTTTGGCCGTCAAGGTATTCATAAGTGATGCCTAGGTCATCGAGTCGTTTTCGGACAATTGAGAGCATGCCTACAAACTGGCTAAAGACGAGCGCTTTGTGGCCTTCATCAATGAGTTCAACGAGCGAATCGATCAGTGCTTCGAGCTTGGCGCTGGGTTCATCCACCCGAGCTGGATCAATCAAGCCCGGATGACAAGCAGCCTGTCGCAAGCGAAGCAGTGCTTCGAGGACCATCATCGACCCACCACCACCACCGCCGAGCAGTGATTTACGGAAGTGCATGCGAAGTTCGTCATACATTTGCCGCTGGGCAGGTTCCATTTCACAGACAATGGTCTGTTCGATTTTATCAGGCAAATCTTTGAGCACTTGTTTTTTGGTACGTCGCAAAATAAACGGACGCAAGGCCTGAGCAATCTGCGCGGATATCCCTGCGTTGCGTGGTTTTTCAATGGCTCGCGCAACGGTTGTCGGAGCCGATCCTAAAGGACTTTCAGTAATAATTTCGGTGTCTGCTGTAATTTCAGCGGGGGCACTTCCGGGGGGGCTTCCGGGAGCTGAGGCCAGGGTCGCTGGCCCTGCTTCGCCACGGACGAGTTGCCCAAAGCGAAGTGAAGAACCGAGGAATCCGGGGTTCAAAAATTCGAAGATGGACCACAGATCGCCCAGGTGGTTTTCCACAGGCGTCCCTGTCAACGCCAAGCGATGCGAGGTGTTGAGCAAGCGGGCTGCCTTGGCGGATTGGCTTGAAGGGTTTTTAATGGTTTGGGCTTCATCAAGGACCACATAGTCAAACGCATGACTACGAAGTGCGGCCACGTCCCTTCGCATCAGGCCATAGGAGGTAATCACAATATCGTGATTTTTGAATTCTTCTCGCAAAGCTTCCCGTTCGTTTCCGGTGTACGCCAAGACACGCAAGTGCGGGGCAAATCGCTCTGCTTCATCAATCCAGTTAAAGACCACGGAACGCGGCGCGACAATGAGGATTGGGCCGAAGTCTTTGTTTTGGCTTCGTGATTCGATCATCGCTAGGACTTGGACGGTTTTACCCAGCCCCATGTCATCGGCGAGAATGCCACCCATGGCAAATTGGCGTAAGAATTCAAACCAGCCCAGCGCGTCACGCTGGTAAGGGCGTAGCTCGCCACAAAAAGTAGGCGATGGATCTTGTGGTTCGATGCCTGCAAAATCGTGCAATCGCTGACGTGCTTGAGAGAACGTTTCATCCACACTGACGAGTTCTTGTTTGCGTAACAGACCGTCGAGGATGGCTGCTTGGGAGAATTGGAAACGCAAGTGATCGTCTTGCTCTTGGCCGATGCTCGCGAGGAGGCCATGCTCTGAAAGCCATTCTTGAGGAAGCAGGCCATGAGAACCATCGGACAGTTCGATCATGGTCTGACCTGCGCGGGCGGCTGCGAGCAGTTGAGGCAGGCTGACTTCTTCTTCCCCGGATTCGGTTTCGAATTTGACCTTGCCTCGCAGTTCAAACCAGTCGATGCCTGACGACACACTCATGCGTGCAGGTCCCGCTTGTCGGACCACGCGTTGGTCTGCTTTGACACCCCAGCCGTGAGCGAGGAGTTCTGAGACCACGAAGGACAAATGTTTCGCTGAAAGGGAAAGTAAATCCCCTGAGCCAGTGGGGTTTTGTTTAAAGCCGATGGTCAACAACCATGCGAGGTAGTCATGTTCGAGGGTCAAGTCACGCCTCACCAGTTTTTTCGGAGCCTCGGGGGTTGCTTGGGGAGAAGTTTCTGAAGCTGCTTGGGGGGGTGCTTCGGGGGTGCTTCCGGGGGTGCTTCCGGGGGTTGCTGAAGCTTCGGCAGAGACTTCCTCAGCTGCATCAGTCACAAAGCGTCCCGGTTGACTGGCCACGACGCGACCTTGGGCATAGGCAAACCACGGCCGCGCGGTCAGCGTCCCACGCGGCGTGCGGCCGGCGGTTGCGGTGTCATCAGCCGAAGGCGGACTGAAAATTTCAATCTGAGGCATCGGCTTAATTCGCTGTTCATGCCAACCAATACTCTCAGGCAAATCAACTTCGGGAATCTGAGCCAAACGGTACAAACGATCCAAAAATTGCGGAACCTCCGCGATACTCACCGCAATGGGCTCCACTTCGCCATGACGGGCGACTTCATCTCGGAAGTGACCGACCCATTGGCCTGCGCCATGATCATGAAAGGGAGCGACTTTGCCGTCGTAAATCACCAAGCCATCATGCCCACCCAAAACCAAAAGGGGATTTTCCACCGGCATGCGATGGCCTTGACGGCGCAATTCCAAACGGAACTGTAACCCGGTGACCAAGGCCTCTTCATCTTCGCTGATCTCTTCTTTGGCACGTAGCCACAAAGCCCAAGGGGGACGCGTCTGGACTTCGTCTTCTGACGTATCGGCAGAACCCCCACTAAAATCCCACAGACTTACCGCATGAACTGGAACCTCTTGAGAATCCGGCGGATCTGCATCCCACATCAACAGCATAATCTGATCGCCATCAGCCAACAAACAACGACCTGTTTGAATCATCCGATACAACAACAGATGCTGGCCACCTGAAGGTAATTCAAAAATCGTGTGCGCACGCCCCGTCACAAAAGCCGAAGGCGTATCCCACGCATCAGCACCAATCGGGCTCGGCCCCAGCAACAACGCGCAAAGCTGACGGTCCACAGGCTCGGTGAGTTGACTAACACCTTGGGCGCTGATCTTCAGAGGCTTGGGAGTCGACCAACCATCACGGGTAGGCTGCTGATACCGCAGTTCAATGACCAAGTGCCCCCGTCGAGCGGATTCCTCAGGCAAAACCACATAACAAACTTTTCGCTGAATCGGCAACTGAGGCGTTGCATTGACATCGCCTCCAGCAGAACTTCCGCGTAACAAGGTCAGTCGGCTGGCCCAACTGGGCTCTTGACGGGTGGCGGTGGCGATACCTCCAGCCCGCTTTCTGGCTCGGGGGGATTGAGGCGTTAGAAAATCCAGAGCTTGATGCTCTTCGGACCTGCCAGACGGATATTGCTCCACATCCACCAGCGCAGCCCAAATATGTTCACACAGACCTTTGGCGTCATACTCTGCACAAGTGCAGGATGTTGCCACGGGCCTCGTGGGTGCTGGAGCGGTCATCTGGACTTCAAATGAAGTCTGATCGTCCACTTGCACAACAAAATTCGCTAACTCGCCGTTTGCGACCGATATGCGTTGCACACAGTCATTTGACTGATGAACACGGCCAACCATTCGCATACGGCTAGAAAAATACGGCTTCCAAGCCTGAATCCAAGACATTCACACCCTCCGCAATTTGCGCGTGGTTTGTATCAAAGTCGAATCGCTAAGCATAACACGCATTAATAAACCTGCAACAGCACGACTTTAAATACACCAAGTTGTTTGACAGGGTAAAATGCGACTGATATCGTTCAAACCTTGCAGTAAGCCTTGATTAACGTGATATGACCGCTATCTCATGCGGCGATGGAGAATCCTTTCATGATGCAATTGCGTGACCTGAGCGCCAAGGCCTGTCTCATATTGTTATTGCTTTGCCCTCTGGCGAATGCACAAGAAAAGTTGCCACTGGAACTCATCAGCGTCAATGCTGCATTAGAAGCGTCCCAACAACGCTCGCTTGATGCATACACACGGTTCTGGGTCGAGCAGCTCATCAACAGCTCCGACGAACAAATCCTCGTGGCCCGAAGCAACCTGACCAATCCATTTACCAACCCCTCTGCCACCAAAATTTTTAAAACCGCCTATTCAACTATTTTGGCTCGTACACTCACAGAAACTCTCAAGTCTGACCGCATGCTCGTGCGTCTCAATGCCATGCTTTGCTGTGCTTATCTAACCGATAGCACTGGGATCAACCTAGTCGGAGCGGGCTTGGCAGATAAAAACCCTGCCATCCGCTATCTCGCAGGCAAGGCCGCTGGCACCATCGGCCGTCAACTAAAACCAGAAGATCAACAACGTATCTTGAATCTGCTGAACATGAGCTTTGCACGCGAAACCGACCAAGTGGTCGTAGAGCAGTTGCTCGGAGGCCTCAGCGCGTTGACCATTCCCCAGGCACGCCGCGACATCCTTGAAGGCCTCAACAAACGCGTCAACGTCCATCACGCCAACACCAACATTACCCTCAAAGCCGACCGCCAAGGCATGATCCATCTGTTCCGACAACTGGTCCGCGAACACGCCAGTGACAAGCCTGTCAGTAAACAGATGGCTAAACGATTCGCCCGCGTGGTTTGCCGTTTTCTTGTTCATTGCACCGCAGCCTTGGACGATGGACGTGTGCATCGCTCGATGACCCCTCAATACACCAGCCTCATCATCGACTGCGACAGCATCCTACGATGGCTTGCCTCAAGACCTATGCAAATTGCTGAAAGCGATCTGCCCCTCAAAGACATCGAACCCAACCTTCAGGCCCAACGATGGACCGAGGCTCGGCTACGTGCAGAGGACTGGCGTAAAACACTGCAAGACCAACCCTTCAACCTCTCTGCCAGACGCTTGGCAGTCCCCTGAATCTGATACCCTCACTTTTTCCATCGCCATGACACACACCGGTGCGCCATGAATTTGTCTTGTCGCGTGTTGGTAAAAAGAAGAAAAAGAATCCGGCCCTGCGGCCCCCGGAGGGACCTTAGGGCTCGGCGTTGTGATCATCGCAAGTCAACCGACACCTCCGGGAACACGCCTCAAAAATCTTCCTTTTTTGTCGATGCGGATTGCCTTTTCACTTTAACCCACCAGACTTTCCCCCCGGGGGGAAAGTTTGCTTGTGGCTATTTTTGCCCTAGAGCACCTCACACTCAAGTGTCGCGGCTTGAGGATCAATGATCGCCTTGGCAACCAAGTTCATGCCGTTTTCCCAGTTGCCAGACCGCTACACATGACCGTTACCTAAGAATATAAATTTAGAGCATTTTGCATTATTTCTTACCGCCTCTGACTAGGTGGGTCGTTTCAAAAACAGCCGCAAGCTAACAGCTTGCGCGTCCGACAAGTGTGATGTTTGGATTTGTAACACTCTAAGCCAAAAATTGTTCGATCTTGGGGATCACCTGGTCATAGGCATCTTCAAGAATGTAATGGCTCTTGTCTTCATAGCGATACACTTGGGCGTGGGGGAAGCGTGATTCCCATTGCGCTAGAAAATGGTGATCAAAGATAAAATCCTGCATGCCCCAATGAATCTGCATGGGGACATTGGCAAAACGGTAGAGATTGGCTTCGACCCCTTGA
The DNA here is from genome assembly GCA_024279865.1 of Planctomycetota bacterium. Lineage (GTDB taxonomy): Bacteria > Planctomycetota > Phycisphaerae > Phycisphaerales > Phycisphaeraceae > JAJRRC01. The sequence continues at coordinate 13,411 of JAJRRC010000099.1, forward strand.
ACGATGCCCCAGGCTTTGTCCTGTGGTGTCAGTGGAATGTCCTGGACAAACCGGTGAACCGCCCTGCGGCTATCCCAGCTTCGATAGGGAGCAAGATAGCCCTTACGCTCGAGCGACCCCATCGGTGACCGACGAACCGCATCGAGACAAAACGCATTGAAGCCGCGAACCAGCAACGCCCCCAGCGGGCTGCGACACAGCGTTAGCTGCCAAGGCATGGGTTTGCTTGTGGGCAAGCCAAACGCAGCGGTGTTGAGGATGACGATGCGTTCAATGCGATGCCAGTGTTGCACCGCCCAGGCCATCCCGATCATCCCACCCCAATCGTGCAAGACGAGGGTCACTTTTTGATGATTCCCAATTTGCGTTTCAAGCAGATCGGATAAATCTGCCACGCGGTTGGCCAAGGTGTATTCGTAACGATCATCACCAGGCTGATCGGATAAACCCATCCCCATGTGATCTGGCACAAGACAGCGATATCGATCTCGCAAGGCCAAAACCAGTCGGCGATAGTAAAACGACCACGTTGGATTGCCATGCACCATCACCACAGGCGGTGCGTCCGCTGCGCCCTCATCGAGAAAGTGCTGGCGTAAGCCGTTGCGATCATGCTCATGAAAGTGTGAGTCAAAAGGATAATTTACAAACTGGCCTGAGGCACTTGCCGAGGGAGACATCGCTTACCACTCCCACCCGAGCATCAGACAGTTCAGGCCGCTGCCGATCCCGAGGAATCCCACACGGTCGCCGGGCTTGAGAAAATTACGTTGTTCAGCCAGGGCGGCTGTCAGAGGTAGCGAAACCGTGCCGATGTTCCCGAGATAGGGATAAGTTGAATAATCTTTTTCAGCGGGAATGCCAAGCTCTTTGAGAATGGTATCGCGATGGCCCGTGCCGACTTGATGACAAATGACTTTGTCGACCTGGTCCCCTGCCCAGCCCAGCCGGTGCAAGAAAGCGCCCCAGGTTCGTACGCCTAGCTCTGCACCATGGCGAAGCACCGCCACCGAATCAGTTTTCATAAACTGGGTCAACGCGGCAGGCAATTTTTCACTGGGTAAGATGCCTGTCAACGAAGGGGGCAGCTTTTCACTGGTCATCATTTCCTTGAGCGTCCCAGGAAGCATCCCAGGCTGCATCAATTCATCAATCATGCCCAGCAGTTTGTCAGGCGAAAAAATCATTTTTCCCATCGCCACCGGTGAAAGGGCCATCCCCCAACGACAAAGTTTGTGATGCTCAGGGGCTGCCCTGGTCACCGCGCCCAGCAATTTGCGACGGCGAGGTGCGCCAAATGAACCATCCGTCAAAAGAACCGCTGCTGCACCAGATCCACCCGTCAATGTCGCCAGTGAACTGGTGTACATCTCCATTGTCGGGTTTTCAAGCATCTGATTGATCATGATCTCGTTGATGTCCCGTGACGACTCACAAGAAACCACCATCCCCGCACGAATCTGACCGAGCTCAATGCGATTGGCGACATCAATAATGCCATTGAGAACACCTAAACAAGCATTGGAAATATCGTAAATGAAGGCATCGTTGGTAATCCCCAACAAGTCCGCCACCGCACAAGCCGTCGCCGGCTCAAATTGCTCGCGGCAAACGCCCGTGTATACCAACGTCTCAATATCCGAAGCTTCGACATTGGATTGCTCAAGAGCCTTCAGAGCAGCAGCCGTCGCGCCCTCAGTCAGAGAGTACCCTTCTTCCCACCAACGGCGCTCGGTAATGCCCGTCAACGCTCGTAACTGGCCCTCAGGCATGTGCAGCTTTTCGTACAAGGGCGCAAGGCGGTTTTCCAGCTCGTCTGATGTCACCACAACAGGCGGAAGCTTATAACCAAGTGAATCAATTTGAACGCGGGAGTACTTCATAAAATTAGCTGCGGGTCATTGTAAGGGCAAAATCATTCATCTGGTAGATAATTCGCCCATCGACCGTTAGAAAGCCATCAGCGGTAATGGTTCCCGTTGTATCATCAATGTTCGTAATAACTGCTTGAGTCATCACTTGTCGATCTTTGGGAATCACCTGTCCACGGTAAACCCAGCCATGTTTTTGACCCAACGTCATCACCTGAAATTGAGCTTGGGGCGCAGCGTTCCAACGTTTAACCGCCACCACCTTCAAAAGCTGCATAAAAGATTCCAGTCCCAAAGAGCCCGGACAAACAGGGTCTTGATAAAAATGGGCTTGGAAAAACCAACGGTCAGGGTTCACCGCCATGGTCCCACGCACAAACCCCAAGCCATGCGGACCGCCCGTGGGATCAAAGACCTCAATCCGATCCAACATCCGCATCTGATCATCCGGATAAGGAGCTTGGGTCGGATAATCAAACGCCCCCCCCGGAAGTGCCCCCGAATTTCCCCCCGAGGCCAAAGCTGGCGGTTCGTACAACGTGATATCACGAATGCCCACCTGATCAGCCAACGCTGCTTTGGAGAAAAATCCAAAGTACGTCGTCCCTCGATAAACTTCACCTGCTGAGCAAGTCACCAGCATTTCATAGTTCTGAATAATCATGCCCACGGATTGACTCACGTTGGTGATCTTGATCCGCGTGGTCAACGTCCCGGTATCAGCGGTCACGGCCAAACTCTGCACCGCAGACCCGCCCAGATTGCGAAATGACAAATCAATATCACTGGTCAATGCTGAACCGAGATAGCCCGCTAGCCAGCCGCACGGCTGAAGCGCCACTTCCAACAGCACCGCAAACGGCATCTGGGCTTGACGGTCTGCTGCGAAATACCACGCATCAACTGGCACGTCGTACTCCGCTTCAATCACGCCGCCCGATGCCAACACCCAAGGCTCACAATCCGCAATCGAAACCACCCGATCCATAAACGCATAAGGCGGACGAGGCAATCGGGCAATGCGACGCTCCGAATCAAACACCTCATACCGATCCCCAAACGCATCGGATGGCTTACCCTCCGCAAATGCCAAAATCCGATCCCGATCAAACAACACCGGCCTACCCGAAGCTGGCGAAACAGGACCCTCATACACAACTTGCCCCGAAGAAACATCCTTGCCCTGCCAAAAAGATTCCACCCCCTCCCGCGTCAATCCCGTTAACTGCAACGACATGTTCTTCATCCGAACCACAGGCTTGCCGTCGGCATACATCAACGCATCAGCAATCACATAAGGCATCCCCCCCCCGGAATCGCCCCCGGTAGTGCCCTCGGAATCGCCCTCAGCATAGCCCAACTCTTTAACCGAAATTTCGTACCAAACCTTCTGCGTCGTTTCTAAAACTTGGCCTCGACATTGCAATTGACCTGCGACCTCTGCGATGGGTTCGTAAACAAATTCATTGGACTCACCAACCCAGCCCATGCGTAATAGCAAGACCCGCAATGTGTGCAAACAACATTCGTACATCAAGGTGCCTGGCATCACGGGGTCATCTGAAAAATGACAAGTTAAAAACCAGTCATCTGGATGAATGTCCGCTTCCCCCACAATCTTGCCCAGGCCAAAGCGTCCGCCCGTGGGGTCCAAATCTAAAATGCGATGCACCAAGGTCATCCGACCCGAAGGCAAACCCATCGGCGAAGACAAATTCAAATTCGCAAACACACTGCCAAAACAACCCGCCAAATCGCCCCGTCGCAATGCGTTTAATTGAACATCGTCATAAGATTCACGCCCAGAGATCGCCACCAGATCAACCCAGTCCGCAGGCTTCTTGCCTGGCATGGATTGGAGATCCATCTTCGTTTGAATGACCCCTTGTCCCGCATCGAGTTCTTCTTGTGTGAAGAAGCCCGCGCAACCTTCACGCATCGTCAAAAACAGGCGGCCATTGACCGTTGCTTCAAAGTGGAACTTAAACAAATAAGTTTCACCCTGCTGGAAAAAGTGGTCAATGACAATGTCATACCGAATCGTTTGTCCCGGGCCAGGCAATGCTTCGTGGAAGGTCACCACCGCATCAAGAAGACGATAAACCGCATGGCCTTGGGTTTGAAAATCAATGCCCAGATAGCCTGACAAAAACAGATCCGCCTGCCCAGCTTCGACGGCAATACAGGTGGGAATGCGATCCCCATCCAAATACCACGCGCCAGGCAAAATGTCATGCTCCGTCACCACCCGCCCATGGGTCATGGACAACGCTTCGCCTTGGATTTCCACAATCCGATCCACCAACATCAACGGCTCATCAGGCAACCGAACACGCGTCCGATGCGCATCAATCGGTGCAAACGAAGGGCCCAACACATCCCCCACCTTCCCAATCGCAAACGTCATACACTGCCCCCGGTCCAACCCCCGGAAGCTTTCCCCTGGGCTCTGCTTCACCCCAGGAAAGTTTTCACTGGGGACACTTGGCACGCCGGTTGTCTCGGCAGAGGCGTAAGCAACTTGGCTAGCGACAGCTTGTTCTTCAAAGCCAAACTCTGAGGTCCCCCCCGGGGGCCGAAGAGTCGGATCACCCCCTTGCCCAAGCATTTGCAGTTGCCATTGAATCGTGCGGCCGAGCGTTTGGGTCACCTGTTGAGAAAACTGCATGAACGTTTGCTGTGCTTGAGCGTGCGCCATTTGAGCCGCCACAGCCCCAGTCACCACCGGTGCGTGATCCACCCCCGCCACAGGAACCCCAACAGCAACTTCTGCCAAAGTAGCCGCAGGCAAACTTACCTGCGCGTCCGATGAAGAGACCATCGGCGGAACAACCACACTTGACCCAGCAAGCTCAGCCACAGGCTCCACAACAGGAACCACCACTGGCGTTGGCACGTTTTCAAACTCTGTTCGTCGCACTTTCACACGCACCGCTTTTTTCGCTGGCGCAGCGGAGATATTTGAAGGAGCTTCTAACATTGAATCATCCACTGCCATGCCATGCTCTTTGAGCATAGCGAACATCGCTTTCAAATCATCAAGCCCCTCTTTTTTACACGCAGACAAGGCCACATGCGGACGATCTCCCAAAATGCGGCCAATCATGCGTGAACACGAAGCACCCGGCCCCATTTCCAGAAAATATCGCACGCCATCGGCATAAGCTTGTTCGATCACTTGTGTGTAATCAAACGGTGCCATGGCTTTACCCAAAATCGAGTCTGCTGCATTGGCAGCCGTCAGCTCATAGGCTTTACCCCAGATGCCACTATAAAACCGCAGGTTTTCAATCGGCGTGGTTTTCATCACATGCAAATTGCGGTAAGCCTCTCGCACAGAATAGGCCACCTCACAATGCACGGCGGTGATGCCCCGCACCCGGTGGGCTGCAACTTTGAGCTGTGCGCAAACTTGTTTGAGTTGATCGTCGTCGCCGCCGATGACACATTCGCCGGGCGTGTTGTTGATAAGCAGATAAACCCGATCAAAATCAGCAATGACTTTGTTCACCTCATCGACCGCACAGGGAACAATGACCACCCGCCATCGCACATCGGGATCTTTTTCAGTGAGCCCCCACGCTTGACGAACGGCATTGCATGGACCCGCCAGATCGGTGCTGAACAAGGTGGACTCGTTCATGCGTTTGAGCATTTCATCACGCTCGGTCCAGCAGCCTGAGGCAAACAGGCCGGTGGTTTCACCAAGGCTGTAGCCGATGATGGCCTCTGGATGAATGCCACAGGATTGCACGATGTCGCTGACCATCGCACCGAGCCACACTTGGCCGAAGATCATGTCTTTGTGGGTAATTTGGTTTAAGCGTGTGCCGTCCCAGAATTGACCTTGGGCGAATTGGGATTTGAGTCGTTGGTTGTCTCTGTGTTGGGCTTGCAGTACATGGGGGAATGTGCGGGCGAGTGTTTGACCCATGTTGGCAAATTGATTGCCCGCGCCGGGAAAGACAAACGCAATTTCGCCGTCGAGTTTTCGACTGTTACGTAATTGGCGCGTCTGTGTTTGAGGCTTGGGCGAGATGGCGATATCTGCTTCACGTAAGATCACCGCTGCATGGTTATGATCGACACTGCTTTGGATGATTGATGCGTAACGTGGACCGTCTGCCTGATCGTGTAACCAATATTGGTCGCCTCGCATTTGATGATGCAACGCCAAACAACCTTGAACAACCGAGGCCAAGCCTCCTGCCATGCCCGCATCGCCAAGAGTCGGCCTTGCATCGCACGCAAAGCAATCCATTTCAGACACACCCGCTTGCGTGGAGGCTTGCTCAATAGCTGCTTGCGTATCAAGCGTGCTACGTCCACATCCCGCGACCACGCCATACACCCGATCCCCATCGCGGCGAGCATCGTCCAATCGTTTTAGAATCAAACAAGCCGCCCCATCACAAGCGTCGTCACCTGTTTGAAGACGTTCATCGCCCGCCAAGTCCACCGCCCCCACCACCGCCACGTTCAGCTCGCCACGTTGCAACGCGCGAACCGCTTGTTCCAATGCGTGAAGCCCCGAAGTCTGTTCACTTGAAATGGTAAAGCTCGGACCACCGATCTGAAACGCCCGGGCAATCCGACTGGCAACGATCCCACCCAACGCGCCCATCGTTCGGTTGGCGCTCAATGGGGAACTGGCCGCATCCCGCAACGCACCGGTCCATTCTTCGAGTTGCGTTTTGGTTAGATTCAGTTCCTTGGCCCAACGGCGAGCCTGATTTAACAAGTCCCAACGGAAGTGAAAATTGGTGGTATTCAGGTCCAACCCAATGCCAATGAACACGCCTGTGTCCAAACGGGGGCCATCATGCTGTTCAGTTCCAGCATCGGCCAAAGCATTCGCCGCCGTCTGCAACATCAAAAGCTGCTGAGGCAACATGTCCGCCAACTCCGTCGGTGGGATACGGAATCGTCCCATCGCCACGACCACTTCATCAATCGTCCCGTCGACTTGCTCGGTTGATTGACCAAAAAATTGACGAGCCAACGCGGCTGTATTTTCCAATGAACCAAAGTGCGATTCCATGCCGACGACTGCCACGGCAGGTTCATCGAGCTGGGGTTTGACCATGCTGGTTTTAGAAGCCACTTCACAAGGCTCAAGTAACACATGGGCATTGATCCCGCCGAACCCAAAGGCGCTGACGGCTGCGCGGAATGATTTGTTCGAAGCGTCACGTGGTTGGCTTAAAACTTCAAACGGGCTGTTGGCCCCGGCAAGTTTGGGTTGCAAACGATTGAACTGGGCCGTCGGCGGAAGAATCCCATGCTTCATCGCCAGCAACGTTTTGATCAACCCTGCTGCCCCGGCCCCGGTCAAGAGATGGCCCACGTTGCTTTTCACCGAGCCGATCACGCATCGTCCAGACTCTTGGCCCCACAATTGTTGAAGGCTGTTAAATTCGACGGCATCACCGATGGGCGTGCCTGTGCCATGACATTCGATCAGGTCAATGTCCGATGGATTCCAATTGGCTTGACGGTACGCTTCTCGCATCGCGCGAAGTTGTCCTTCGCTGTCAGGCAACATCAAGTTGCCGCCGATATCATTGGACAAGCCAATGCCGCCTAGGACTGCATAAATATGATCGTCTGCGGCGAGTGCGTCAGCCAAGCGTTTCAGCACGACGATGCCCGCGCCTTCACCGACGACTAGGCCATCGGCATTTTCATCAAAGGGGCTACATTGGCCTGAAGGGGAGAGCGCGCGAAGTTGGCTGAATCCCATTTGTGTGTACAGACAGTCCGGTCGGGACAGTCCGCCAGCGAGCATGATGTCGGCGCGGCCGCGGAGTAGTTCGTCTGCTGCATATTTCAACGCGTACAACGAAGATGCACATGCTGCATCAAGGGTATGCGCCCCACCGCCAAGGCCCAATGATTCAGCCAGCAATCCACCTGACAACCCTGCGACAAAACGATTCATCGCATCAGGTGCTGAGGCAGCAGACAATTTCCATGTCAATTTTTTTTGCATCGCGTTGGACAAACGACCTGCAAACTTGGGACCCAGAATATGATCACTCCAAGCCGACGCGCCATCGGTGGGCAATGCGATATTCCCAATGATTACACCCGCTCGCTGGCGGTCAATGCCTTGGGTTTGCGCATCGTCCCATGCTTGCTGACCCGCGTACAACCCAAGGTGACACATGGGGTCAAGCGTGGATGGGAAACCTGCGCACACCGGTGATGAATCGATCAAACATGCGTGTTGAGAATAAACCTGGTCCGGTGAAAGGGTCGGGTGGTACGCATCCTCAGGAGACAACGTCCAACGATTGGCCGGAACTTTGCGTGCAGCGGATCGACCCTCAAGAATATTCTCCCAAAAGAGATCGGGGTCCGACGCATCGGGGAAAATACCGCCGATGCCGACAATCGCAATACGGTCTTGATGGCTCACACTTGCACCTGTAATTGATTTTGCTCAAAAGCACCGTTTAGCGAAGCATCAATCACGCAAGCGTAGCCGGTCAACGTGGCGAGGAGTTGGCCTTCAGAGCTTAAGAGTTCAACATCGGTGACGGCCTGATGTTCACTTTGCTTGCGAACGCGGCAAACTGCGGTCACGCCCTGCGTGGGGAACCGGTCCACATATTGACGGTATCGCTCAATGCCTGTGGGCAATGAGGGATTGCCTTGCTGATCGCGTGACCAAAGAATTAAAAGTTGGAATACAGCATCCATCGCCAACGGATCGGTAAGCCAGGATTTTCGAATGGGATGGGCAAGCCAGTCCGCGGGCGACGAGTCGGTCTTCACTTGGCCAATGATGCCGGCAGAGTCACAGGCTTCGACGTGCGTGATTGCTTGAAGGGCTGGCCCATGAAACAGTAAATTGTCCGCATACACACGGGTCGGGTCTACGCGGTAGGCTCCTTGGGGTCGTGGCTGATCTGAGGGTGTGGGTGATTCAAGGGTCTGGGCCAACACCACGGTCGCGCGGGCGTGAAGAATTTTACCTGACCGGATTTCAACGGTGATATGTTCACTGCTGCCGTGGAACGTGGGAGCTGCTGCAAGGGCTTGCAGTTCGATGGTTTGATCTGATGAAACGACGACTCCCTTGTAGACGGAAAACTTGTCCAATCCCGCCAGTGCCATGCCCGGATTTTCGGACATGGCTGCATGGGAGATCCATTCGATCATCATCGCTGCGGGCAAGACTGCTTTGCCATCAAGGACATGTGATTCAAGCACAGGTAGATCACGGGCACTGACCTTTCGTTCAAAGGCCAGCGAGAATTTTTCCGTGGTAACTGGCGCCACGGGAGTCTTGCTCGGAGTACTTCCGGGGGCGGGGGGTTGGCCAAGAATGACAATTTCAACGGGTCCGCCCGGAGGCGTTGCGATTTCCTGGGCGAGGTATTGAGCGCCCGCGTCCAGTGGAATGACGTTGATGCCTTCGTCTGCAAAAAGTTGTTTAAGGGCAGGCGTCACCATGCCTCCATCCCAAGGCCCCCAGTTGATGCTCAACACGCGACAGCCCGGACGGGTGTGCGATTCGTGTTGCGCCATTTTGTTGAGCACTTCATTGGCTGCTGCGTAGTCAACTTGTCCCTTGCGGCCGAACCTGCCAGTCGAACTGGAAAAGGTAACGATAACTTTCAGATGATCGTCTTCGGTGGCTGTTAAGAGATGTTCAAAGCCATCGACCTTGGTGCTGAACACCTGATCAAACTGGGCATCGGTTTTGTCTTCAATCAATCGGTCTGCCAGTACACCCGCGCCGTGAATCACTCCGCTGATCGAACCTATCAAACGAGCCTGGGCAATCACCTCAGAGAGAGCTTGTTCGTCACACACATCGGCTGACGCATAGGTTGCTCGTCCGCCTGCTGCTTCAATCCGGCTGAGCGTTTGGAGCACTTCGCGGTTGGCGAGCCACTGGCGACATTCTGCGGCAATGGCTTTGGGTGTTTTGGTTTGAGCATGCGTGAGCAATGCTTTTTTAATAGCAGGTTCATCATCAAGACCCACAAGCCAAGTGGGCTCTGTCTGGGGAGGCTGACTACGACCGACCAATAACAAATGACAGTGATAGACCCGCGCCAGTTCAACTGCGATTTCCGCCGTCACCCCACGCGCGCCGCCAGTGACGATCACCGTATCCGTCGAGGCCAAGGGCGCATCGCCTGTCACCTCATCTAACGCAATGGCTTCAAGGCCAAGCGTGGTTCCCCCGGTGGCATTGAGGGCAACTTCAAGTGGCCCGTCGTAAAGAAGCTCACGCACAATGGCCGTTCCATCAGCATGGTCCCGCGAATCAGGGTCCACATCCAACACACGGCAAACGACCTGAGGCCATTCATGTGACGCGGTTTTCACCAACCCACTCAGCGCGGCCGTCTGCGGATCATGAACCGCACTCAAACCAAACGCGCCATCCAAAAACGTGATTCCCACCAACAAACGAAGCTTCGCCCCCAACTGCTGCATCAACTTAAACGCGCCCAGTGGATCAGAACCCGCCAGAATCAACGCTTCCACGTCTTGGCTTTCGACCGGGTCGCCCAGCGAAACAGCTTGGGCATCAAAGCCTCGCTCGTTGAGCTGTTCGACTATTTCTTCGACGCAAGCGATTGTTTGCTCGCGGCTATCATGAGCCACCAACACCCGCGCACCGGCAGAAAGGTTCACCTCTTGGCGGCCGACATCATTCAAAGGATGACGCACCAAAATCTGGCGATCAAGTGTCTGCGTCGCTACGACATCAACTGAATCCGTTTCAGTTGACTGTCCCAACGACGCTTGTGGAAAAGGGCGAGCGGTCCCTCCCAAAAAATCCACAATCTGCCGCAATGTTTGAAGTGTTCCCAAATCGTCGGGCTTGACCTGTGGAGCGTTGGGTAATTTTTCTTGCAACGCTGAAAGAATTTCAACACGCTTAATCGAATCAATCCCAAGGTCCGCATCAAGACTCATATCCAGTTCAAGCATCTCGGTGGGATAGCCTGTTTTTTCTGCGACCACTTCAAGCAACACCTGTTCGGTTTGACCGCCGGCACTTGGGACCGAGGCGGCAGTTGCGTCAGCAACGGGAGCCTCGGCTGCATCAGCAGCATCGAGAAATTCCACAATCTGTCGCAATGTTTGTAGCGTTCCCAAATCGTCGGGCTTGACCTGTGGAGCGTTGGGTAATTTTTCTTGTAACGCTGAAAGAATTTCAACACGCTTAATCGAATCAATGCCGAGGTCCGCATCAAGACTCATATCCAGTTCAAGCATCTCGGTGGGATAGCCTGTTTTCTCTGCGACCACTTCAAGCAACACCTGTTCGGTTTGACCGCCAGCACTTGGGACCGATGAGGGAGCAGCAGGCATCACCGGTGCAGCGACAGGCACGGGTGCTGCAACCACGGGCACGACGGGAGCTGACACAACTGGAGCCGCCGCGACCACGATGGCTGCGGGGGGTCTTCCGGGGGGACTTGCGGGTGTGATTACCTGGCCGCTGAACAATTGCATTTGTTGGCTGATGAGTTGTTCGAGCGTTTGCTGGGCTGCTTGTTGGCCTTGAAGATATTGCTGATGCAGTTGAGCGGTTTGCTCTTGCAATCTTTGCAAAGAAACAATGCTCTGTTGAGCAAACGCCAGTGCTTGCGGGGGTGCTTGCGGGGGAACTTCCGGGGAATGTGTCACAACGGTAGACCTCGTAGGAGTTTTTTGAGTGGGAGTCGATGATTGGTTCGAAGCCGGGGGGGCCGGGGGGGCCGGGGGGGCCGGGGGAACCGGGGGGCGTGATGGTTTGGGTTTGACGTAATTGGCGCCACTGATGGTGACGGTCATGCGTTTGGTGTTGTCGATGGGTGTGGGAGAATTTTCATCCCATTTCCCAAGGTCCAGTGGGTGACCTAGGCTTGCCAGTTCGCCGAGCAATCGGGCCAGGTCCGCTTGTCCGTTGCCTCGGTCAAGGGTGATCGCCACGTGGGGTTGATCAGCCAGAGTTGCCGTCACCATCCCTGTCACATGACGGTTGGGACCGATCTCAACAAAAGTTTGAACGCCTGCTTTGTGAAGATTTTTGATCAACGTGGCAAACTGCACGGGCTGGGCCAATTGGTTTGCTAAAAGTTGCTGGCAAGCTTTGGCATCGTCGGGATACACCTCGGCCGTGGTGTTGGCGTAGACGGGCGTTTGGCTTGAAGCAAAGGAAACATTTTTCAAGGCTTTGGCGAAAGGCTCAGCAGCCTCAGCGACCAACGGGCTGTGAAACGCGGCAGAGACGGCAAGCTTTTTCACTCGGATTTTTTTAGCTTTGAGTTCGGTTGCCACCTGATCAATTGCTTTGACGGGGCCGGACAAGACCACTTGGGTTGGACTGTTGTGATTGGCGAGTACGAGCCCATCGTTTTTTTCAATCCAAGGCTGGACCGTCTGGGGATCAGCCGAGACCGCTAACATTGCCCCGCCCTGTTGTTGGGCCATGAGTTTGCCACGGGTACAAACGGCGTTGAGCATTTCGGTTTCACTCAAACGCCCTGCTGCACAAAGTGCAACGAGTTCACCGAGACTGTGGCCGGCCGTCACGTCTGCTTTAAAACCAAAATGTTCAAGCACTCGCCACACACCCAAACTCGTTGCGGCAATGGCGGGCTGAGTGACCTGCGTATCGCGTAGCGCGTCATCTTGTTGCTGTTGGTCTGCTTCATTAAAAACAGGAATGGGATAAATCTGATCGCTTAAACGTTGACCGGGTTCGGTTTTCCCAAACGCATGATTGCCCTGTTCAAGCATGTCGAGCATCTGCGGGAATTGGCAGGCAAGATCTCGGAGCATGCCGACGTGTTGAGCGCCCTGACCGGGGAACAGCACGCCGACTTTGCCCAGAGGTTTTCCTGTGGCAAAGAAGGCGCCGTCGGGCGTTTGCCAACGGGTGGCGCCCGGTTGTCCTTGAAACATTTTTTGCACGCTGTTGAGCAATTTGGGTTGATCGGTCTTGCCTTGCTCAATGACCAGCGTTAGACGACAGGTAGCTTTGGGATCAAAACTTTCCCGTGAGACTGCTGCTTGATCGCGAAAGGTTTCCCATGACGCTGCGGGGTCAATCGTGGCGACTGCTTTTTGTAATTGAGCCACGGAATTGCCGCTGGCGGTCCATAGCTGGACGCGGCCGTCCCAGTCGATGGCCTTCACCGAATCGGGCGCTTCTTGAAGCACTGCATGGTAGTTACTGCCACCAAAACCAAACGCACTAAGTGCTGCACGACGTGGCTTTGCGTCCGCCCGTTTAACCCAAGGACGCTTGACCGTGTTCACGTACAACGGGGAAGTGTGGGGCGAAACAGATTCCGCAGGCTGATCGACCTTGATCGTCGGCGGCAAAACTTTGGCGTGCAATGCCATCGCTGTTTTGATCAATCCCGCAACGCCGGCAGCCGCTTTGGTATGACCAATCATCGACTTGATCGAGCCCAAGGCACAGCTATCAAGTTTTGCACCAGTCTGCTCGTAAAGTTCCGTCAAAGCTTTGAGTTCGACAGCATCGCCTGCTTTGGTTCCTGTGCCATGGGCTTCGAGCAATTCAATGTCGCCGGGCGAAACGTCTGCTTGTTCATAGGCATCTTTGATGGCCTTGGCTTGACCTTCAGAGCTTGGAGCGTAGATAGCGTTGCCTCGCCCGTCGCTGGAAGTTCCGATGCCTTGAACGGTGGCATAGATATGATCGCCGTCGCGTTGGGCATCGTCAAGACGTTTGAGGATGACCACACCCAATCCTTCGCCGAGGATGGTTCCGTCGGCCCCTGCGCTAAATGGGCGAGCATTGCCCGACGGACTCATCGCCGGGGTTTTGCTAAAACACATGTACATAAAAATATCGTTGAAGGTATCCAGTCCACCGGCAATAACCATGTCTGACCGACCGGCTTGTAATTCCATTGCCGCCAAATGGATCGCGCTCAATGAACTGGCACAAGCAGCATCGACCACACAGTTGGTTCCACCGAGATCAAACCGGTTGGCAATGCGTCCTGCTGCGACGTTGCCTAGCAAACCGGGGAATGAATTTTCTTGCCAGGGGACATAGCCATCAGCAATGCGTGCCACCACATCATCTGCGGTTTGTTTGTCCACGCCTGCGTCGTTGAGCGCTTTACGCCACAAAGGATGTCCCAGTCGCGCGCCCAAGGGGATGACCAGTTCGAGGGTTCCGGTGACACCGAGGATCACACTGGTGCGATCACGGTCGAATGGCTTGCCGGTTTTTTCGTCATAGCCTGCGTCGCGTAACGCTTGGCCAGCCGCGACCATGCCCAAGAGTTGGGTGGTGTCGGTGGCTTCGATGTTGTTGGGACTGATGCCGAAGGCCAGCGGATCAAAATCATAGGGATTGAGAAAACCGCCTCGCTTGGCGTAGGTCATGTCGGGGGAATTGGGGTCTTCGTCAAAATAGTCTGCGGGGTCCCAGTGGGTCTTGGGGATTTCGGTGATAGCATCGACACCGTCACGGATGTTCGCCCAAAAGGCACCCAGGTTGTCTGCTTTGGGAAACAGACAGCCGATACCCACAATCGCCAAAGGCGTTTGGGACTGACGGGAGGATGGCTTGGCATTCGAATCGTGGGTCAAAAGATGAATTCCTCAAGCTGGTCACGGGTTTGGGGTGTGATTTGTTTTAGCGTTGGGTCTAAATGAACGCCTTGGTTTTGCAGGATGTTTAAGCGTGTGGTAAGAGCTGCTCCAAACAGGAGGTTCAGGCCAACCGTCACGATATCGCGTTGCCCCGGATCAGCGAGGAAACTATCTTTGGTCCATTCATTGAACGCGCCCATGGCAGGGCCGCACCAAACTTGATAGTCCAATTTGCGAGCAGGGTCTCCCACATTGGCCCAACGGGAACTGAGTCCCAGATACCAACGGAAGACCAGTGCCATTTTATGTTTGGGGTCTTTGTCTGCCTTGTGAATTTGGCGGGGCTCACGTTCAAGAAAAAACGCACGCGTCGTCTGCCACACGGTTTCCAACGGCATCAGAAAGATCGTCTTTTCAAGCACCTGGCGTTGAGCGATGGGGATTTCTTCAAGGCTGCTGTAGGCTCGGTATAGTTCATACAACTTGGCAGCCCGCATGGGGAACATGCTGCCTCGCTTGAGAACTTGCAGCTTCACACCCATTTCAAACATATCCGCAGCCGGGGCCATGGTGACATCGGCTTGTTGGGTTTGCGCGAGCATTTCCCGCACGTGATCGCAAGAGCCTGATTCGACGCAGGCCTGATTCACCGAGCCGGTCACGAGGTAAGCTGCGCCCATCGCCAAGGCTGCTGCGGCCGAGGCGGGGGTGGCAATGCCACCTGCTGCGCCCACGCGAAGGGGAAAGTCATACTGATGTTGCATGCGGTCCCGCAAAGCAACCATGGTGGGAACTAGCGTGATGGCGGGTCGATTGTCGGTATGTCCGCCGGAGTCTGCCTCGGCAGTTAAATCTTGAGCCATGGGAATTTGGCTGGCGAGTTCTGCTTGTTCAGGCGTGATCTTGCCATCGGCAATGAGTTGCTCGAGCATCTTTTCAGGGGGCGGGCTAAACCACTTGGTCGCCAGTTCCGTGCGTGATGCCTTGGCGATGATCCGGTTGGGCGTGATGATGCGTCCTTGGGTGTTTTGATAAATCCCTGCCACGCGGTATCGCACCACAGGCAAGGTTAAATCCAAATAGGCGGACGCTTCAATGAGTCGAACTTCGCGGCGAAGGAACAGTTCCACCACAGCCGCTTCATGATCTGGTTCATTGGGACTATGAATCAGATTAAAACAAATGGTGGCCTCGTCTCCGACAGCTTGGCGAATCCGATCAATCGCCTGCTCCACACGCTGAAGACTCAAGCCTGCCGCACCAAAGCTGCCTAGCATGCCTGCGCCCGCAGCGGCAATGACAATTTCTTCTGAAGCAATCCCGTTGGCCATCGCACCGGTCATGTAGGCGAGTTTAAGATTGTGGTCCTGACAAAAGCTCGCATCGCCCAACTGGGTTAATGACATGGCAGACGAAAATCCCGCCAAGGGCAGGCTGGCTTTGGGGAAAATTCCCGAGGGAATTTCCGGGGGGGGGGGCGGGGAGGCTTCCGGGGGGGCTCCCAGTGTCGCAGTACCTTCATGGGTGACAGCCAATGCTTGATCATCTTGAACAACGTAGATTGTTTGTCGCAGATCGTGAAGTTTGCTCTGGAGGTCCTGGTCCAACGTGCCAGCCTCACCTTGCCACACTCCCAATGCAGGGAGGTTTCGGGGCATGGTGTTCGTCGATGCTGCAGATGTCAGAGCCGGTCCGTTCACAGAACAACCTTTCTCCTTCGCCCTAGGCAGAAGGATGTCTCAGAGAGTCTTGGAAAAACCCTACTATGATATGGGATATTGTAGCACGGGCCAAACTTCCAAATGGCTCCCCCAGGGCCATCGCATCTAAAATTCGCTCGAATACCGAATAGTAGGGTTTTGATAGGCATTGCGCCCTTGCGCCTTGTTTGTTAGATTAGGGTCATGACCTGACGTGTGAGGCCTCACGTTTAATAAAACCCTTTGACAAGGA